>NZ_KB235930.1:894-620894 GCF_000332295.1 Fortiea contorta PCC 7126
CAGGGGTGTAACTCCAAAAAATCCACCAAGCGTCACCTTTCGTTGAGGAGATTTCAAAAAGCTTTGGGCATAGCTCCCAGCTTGGAGTCATCTGGTGATAAACATAAAAGTAAGATAATTGGAGGTAGTGACCTTTGCCGCAAGGCTTTGTGGCAGTGGGTGTTTACCAGGATTGAACCTAAGCGATCGCGCTTGGCTAATCACATAGGCGTCACCTTGGGTGGATTGCTGGATACTGAAAAAGCCGCCGGACGCCCGGTCAAGCTGGTGCGAATGAAGGTTGCATCCTATGCTGCACGTTTATTGTTCCGGGAGTTGGTGAGATGTCAAAAATAGTTCATTTTGTCCCTGGTGGCTGGAACGGGGAATCTGTTGTTATTGCAGTTTGCGGGAAGGAGATATCACCCTTTGAAGCCTCATCGCTTTATACGACCTGCAACCAGTGCAAAGCAGTGCTTAAGAAAAATTTAAAAGCTGTGACTGATCGAGTGGATTACGAGTAATACCCCATGCCCAATAATCGACTAGAGTGAATTGGTAAAATTGGGAGTATAGACCTAAACAGCGATGAAACTGATCACGACGATTAACTACAGCAACCAATGGCCCCGTATCTAGCAATACACCCCGCTGCATCACGAACCGTAGCCATCCATATAATCTTTATTAGTAGACAAGTCACCTGCTGCTTCGACACAAACAATGTATTCTTGAGCTAGAGTCAAAGCTGAAATTCCTGACTTTTTTTCTTGAATAGATAACTCTTGTTTTTGTATTTTTGCTAGCAAAAATTCTACAAAATCTAATGCTTCTTGTTGCTTGTCAGGAGGTAATATCCTAACTTTGTCTATGATGAGTTCTTCAATACTCACGTTTTCTAGCCTCTGCTATAAATTAATCTATTAGCGATCGCAATTATATCGTGTACATTAAGCTATGCGTATCACTGCTTTTGATAAAGCTCTCAAGGTGAGAAAAGAGAATAGTAACCTTTTCAGTAAAACACAAGTTGACACCTTGAGTAGCTCTCTTATTGCTCTTAAACAAAAACAACAATCTGATTTGCGGGTAAAAATCATCAACTGGATAGGAAAGGGCTGGTTGATACAAATAGGCTTTTGGGTTGTTTTAATCTTTATTTATCCCAAATCTTCCCAAGTTCAAGCAATCTTTTTTTGGAATCCAAAAGTACGGAAGATTTTGGGGTTGTGGTATGTTGATTTGGCTCTAACTTGGATTCCCTTTCTCCGTTATAAATTATTTATTCCCTTCAAAGATTCCTTACTTTCTGATGCACATTTAGACACCTTTGATGTTCATACTTATTTCGCCAATTCAGATGTAAAACTTCAAGGTTCGACAGATATTAAATCAATTCGAGAAGCAATTCCTGAGATTAAAGAGCAAGTTATTCTCGAAGGCGAATCTGGATTAGGTAAATCGATGTTTCTGCGACATCTAGTCAAATCTTCCCAGCGAATTGTTGTTTACTTACCTGCTCAAAAATGCGCCCAAGGCGTGATAGAAGCTATTAAAGATAAACTGCATGGCCATGTAAAAGAAGACCCTAATTTTCTGGAAATCCTGATATACAGTGGTGCAATAGATATTTGTATTGATGGGTTAAATGAAGTTACTCCAGATACTCGCGCCAATATCACTGGTTTTGTCGAGCGTTACTTTAAAGGGAATATTATCTTGGCGACTCAGCCCTTAGAATGGACTCCTCCCTCTAACGCTCAGACTTATATTATACAACCCCTGAATCAAGAGCAAATTGAACAGTTTCTCGTATCCCGCCAAGAGATTTTACCCTCGAATGCTTCGGTCAAAGGGTCAGATTACGAGCAAGCTTGTAAAAACTATCTCGCTACTATTCTTTCTCAGCCGCAGTCAGAAGAAGAACAAAAAGCTATCCGACGGATGCTGTCAAACCCGATGGAATTGACCGTTGTCGCCCTGATGATAGCGCAGAGAGAAAAACCGAATCTATTGAATTTGCAACAGCAACAATATGAGATGATGGCAGAGGATTACAATCGCCTTTATTTTGCCAAAATCTTTCCCCTCGAAGCTTTTTCAGAAACTGTCTACCAAATGCGCCTCAACGACGAGTCAGCTATCCCTCCTGAAGAGTGGCTAGAAGAATTACAGTGCATGGAACGTCACAAAATGGTCATTAGTCGTCAGTTGGTCGATTTTGAGGAGAAACCAACTAAAAAATGGAATTTTCGTCACGACAAAATCCAAGAATTTTTTATCGTGCAGACATTTTTAGGCGAACAAAAAGATAATAGAGTAACTGAGCATATTAGTGATCCAAGATTTCGCGGTGTTTATTTTCTCTTGGCTACCACAATACCAATAGATGATGCTAAAAATTTGCGGGAAATGTTAATTCAATACGCCGCCGAAACTAAAGATCATACCGTCAGTGACACTTTCATTCAACTAGTGCGATCGCGTCAAACCTGAGATATTATACAAAAAAAATAGCGATCGCTCTACACAATGCTAATTTACAATGACATAAAATGGCAAAAACTGTCATAATGTAGAAAAACAAATTTAGGAAATCACCCTCGTGAAAAGTATCAATATTTCCTTACCTGACATTATGCGAGCTTATGTAGAAGAACAGGTAGCTCAAGGTGGTTACAGCAGTGTCAGCGAATATTTTCGTGAATTAGTGCGACAAGACCAAAAACAGAGAGCTAAAGAACGTTTAGAAACAATGCTTTTGGATGGATTAAATTCTGGAGATACAACAGAAATGACGGCTACAGATTGGGAAGATATTCGTCAAGCAGTACTTCAAAGAATGAGTAAACGTCAAGATACAATTTAGCCGTGATGCTTGAAATCAAAAAAAGACCTCAAGTTATCCGGGACTTAATAGACTTAGCAACGTACATAGCACAAGATAACTTAGATGCTTCAGACCACTTTTTAACAGCAGCAGAAGTAACATTTAAACAATTAGCGAAAACCCCAGCTATGGGAAAATTATGTCAATTTGTTCATCCTCAACTAGAAAACATTCGACAAATAGCTATTACAGGATTTAGAAAATATCTCATATTCTACTGCGTTACCGATTCCACAATTGAGATTCTCCGAGTCATTCATGATGCAAGGGATATTGAATCCATATTTGACGAAGATTGAAAATTATAATTTATTCTGCAATTAATGTAAGCGATCGCTATACTCAACGCTAGCCAATATATTTAACTTATGCTGTTAATTATATAATATAAATAGTTATTAGACATACGTAAAAAAAAGGGGTTAGGGACTAGAGGCTAGGGAATAGAGAAAGACATTTTTATTGTTTTTTGTGAACACGGCTGATGAAATCTGTTACAAAATTATTTAACAACGAGGAGACAATCCGAATAAAAGCAAGAAGTCTATTATTTCCACCCCCAGTCGAACATAGCCATCTATAAAATCAAACTCATGAGTTATGACTCCACAAACTTTAGAGAAAATTACCACCCTCTCAGAACAGCGATTTCTTCTACCAGGAAATTATACCTGGGAAGAGTTTGAGAAAATTTTAGCACTCACAGCAGACGCCCCCGGTTTACGGTTAACTTATCTGGATACGTTTATAGAATTTATGACTCTTGGCGAACAACACGAAATGCTGAAAACTATTATTGGTTTTCTAATAGAATTATATCTGTGTGAAAAAGGTATAAACTTTATCCCTGTGGGTAGTGCCACTCGTCGAGCTAAAGATCAAGGTGCATCTTTTGAACCTGACGAATCTTATTATATAGGAGAAAAAAAAGATAATCCTGACTTAGCAATTGAAATTAATATTACTAGTGGCAGTATCAATAAATTGGAAAAATATCGGCGATTTAATATTAGTGAAGTCTGGTTTTGGGAAAATAATCAATTATTTTTATATCATCTAAACAATGATAGTTATGAGCAAATTACTCAAAGTAAATTACTGCCAGAATTAGATATAAAATTATTCACCAGATGTGTTTTAATGCCTTCAATAATTGAAGCGCGGACAGAGTTTCTCAAAGAAATTCGCCAATAGTTGATTTCTGCTGCAATCAGTACCATCTTGTTACCGTTATCAGCCAAAATTTTTATAGAGAAAACCTAGGTATAATCAAAATGAGCATTACAAACGGTTTCGTGGGTACTGTTGGTAACACACCGCTGATTCGCTTAAACAGCTTCAGTGCAGAAACAGGGTGCGAAATCCTCGCCAAAGCTGAATTCCTCAATCCTGGCGGTTCCGTTAAAGACCGCGCCGCACTATACATTATCGAAGATGCGGAAAGAAAAGGCTTACTCAAACCCGGTGGTACAGTAGTTGAGGGTACTGCTGGTAATACTGGCATTGGGTTAGCCCATATCTGCAATGCTAAAGGCTACAAATGCTTAATTATTATTCCTAATACCCAGTCGCAAGAAAAAATCGACGCGCTGACGACATTGGGTGCAGAAGTCCGTCCCGTCCCCGCCGTCCCCTATAAAGACCCCAACAACTACGTTAAACTATCTGGCAGAATCGCCGCTGAATTGGACAACGCTATTTGGGCAAATCAGTTTGATAATTTAGCCAATCGTTTAGCTCATTATGAAACCACTGGGCCGGAAATTTGGGCACAGACAGATGGTAAAATTGACGCTTGGACAGCTTCAACTGGGACTGGTGGCACATTTGCGGGTGTGTCGCTGTATTTGAAAGAAAAGAATCCGGCGGTTAAGTGTGTTGTCGCTGACCCTTTTGGTAGTGGAATTTATAGTTACTTTAAAACAGGTGAAATCAAGATAGAGGGTAACTCAATTACTGAAGGCATTGGCAATAGTCGCATCACTGCTAATATGGAAGGCGTACCCGTTGATGACGCTATTCAAATCGATGATCCAGAAGCGTTGCGGGTGGTTTATCAGTTATTGAGAAAAGACGGACTGTTGATGGGTGGTTCCACTGGAATTAATGTTGCAGCTGCAGTGGCGATCGCTAAACAATTAGGCCCAGGACATACAATCGTCACCATTTTGTGTGATAGTGGTTCCCGGTATCAATCGCGGATCTTCAACCGCGATTGGTTAGCCTCTAAAGGACTTGCGGTTGAAGCGTGATGATAATTATCCCCGTCCGCAACGGTCGGGGAGTGTTATTCCCCTAGCCAAAAAGCTAACGGGTTTCGAGTGGGACGACAATCAGGATAAGACCGCAGTTGATATTCTATTCCAGATTGCCAACCGAGCGGCGCAATTCCTAATCCTAAACACAGATGAGCGAGCGCGCGCGCAAATTGTTCGTGATGTCCCGGAATACCCACATGAGCATGAGCATACTCATGGAGCACTAATAATAGCCAGTCTTCTGGTATCACTCGCCCCACATCAATCAAAATCGTAATCGGGCGAGTCTGAAGATTGCATAAACCGTCAATCCCAAAAGACTCAGCCAAGGGAGCAGCAAAAATTTCAATTAGCGGTTGCTCCCAAGCATGAAAACAATCATGGCAAGCTTGAAGATATTTGGCGAGTTGGGCGTTAACTGCATCAATATGCTCATCAATCCAAGTACACACGGGTGCACGACGATGCAGATCATATACCACATCGATCATCTCTGCGTCAAGAGCCAGACTGCGGACTGCGTACAGGTAGTCTAGCCCCCGCGCCAATGGATCGTTACTGGTGGTGGCGATTAATTTACCCACCAAAGAAAGACAAGTATTTTGTGGGTTTAGCCGCTGTGATTTGCTCAGGACTCAGATTTGTCAGGTCAATTTCCGAGGCGTCTGTAACTCGGAATTCCGTACAGAAGGTAGCGGTGCTAAAACCACCAAACCGTTTGACGGTGCTGCTCCGCATCCGCAGACCGGGACTGACAAACCAAAACCTTTCAACGGAACTCATAGTTTCGTACTCAGTCGTCAAAACTAATCCGTCTTCATCATCCATGTGATAGCGCCCTGCTACTGGCACAATTTCCGCATAACCCCGCTCTCGCAACAGCGAACCTTGGCGGGGATGCGAAGCATCAGGTATCAGAGAAAATACTGTTGAGCCTTTATGATTTTCCTCCTCTCTGTCCCATCCCATTGCACCTTCCCAAGAAACGAAAGCACCCCCCACAGCCAACTTGGGGTCAACTTGATGGAGTTGGCAAATTTCAATCACTTGCGGAGCGTCAGCTGCTAGGGCTTCAACATAGATCTCAGACTCCCCAGCTTCAGACCGCTTGAAGGCTAAATGGTGTGTGGTGCGCTGCGATCGCCATTTTCCCGTGCTGAGTTGAAAAAACTCCATTGCATCCATAATTTCCCAGCCAATTTCAAACAACAAGTTGAGTAACCTCTGTTGATCAATTATAAAACTGCGAGGGTAATCCCTGTAACATCGACCTTTTGTGGCAGTCCAAATTTTGGCAATTCCACCGTAGATAGACTCAGATATATGTGTTATCTCCGTCTCTGGTGCGTTTTGGTTTTTTGGCGATTTTTGCAAAATATTTAATGTATGGCAGAGAGCAGGGAACAGGGGATGGGGAATGGGGACACCCACTATTCAAGCAAGTTGAGGTTGTTTTTGATTTGGTAGTCCTTAATGCGATCGTTTATTCGATAACGTCTAAATGTGTTCACTTGTCAAGCATGTGTAATTTTTGTTAATATAAGCTGTAGAGGCTAAATAAAACTAATATTGCGAAACCCTGGAGAGTAAAAACTATGGATATCCCTATGGATCTGAACTTAGAGCAGAAATTCAACCTCAAACTTTACGAAGAACAGGTGAAGGGGTTAAGCCAGGAAGAATCTCAAAAGTTCCTTTTGGAAGTGCTGCGCCAGTTAATGGTGAAAGACAACATGATTAAGCATCTTCTCAAACAGGTATAGGTGACACTTCCAGTAAAGTCACCAACCCCATCACGTTTCGCTCCTCACCAAAAACTTTCAGCAATTTCCCCGCTTAGGAATCCCCTAAGTGGGGATTGTTTGTTAAGGATTATTACTTTGTTTCTCATAACTGAGACTGAGATAGCCATCATCTTTTATCTTCTATATTGTCTTGTTCAAGGAACAGGCACTCAAGTTTTACAGATAACCAATTTTCAAGGAGAGCGAAATGCTTGACGCTTTTTCTAGAGCTGTAGTTTCAGCAGATGCCAGCACTTCCACCGTATCTGATATTGCTGCCCTCAGAGCATTCGTTGCTAGCGGCAACAGACGTTTAGACGCAGTAAATGCGATCGCTAGTAACGCTAGCTGCATGGTTTCTGATGCAGTAGCTGGTATGATCTGCGAAAACCAAGGCTTGATCCAAGCCGGTGGTAACTGCTACCCCAACCGTCGCATGGCTGCTTGTCTGCGTGATGCTGAAATCATCCTACGCTATGTAACCTACGCTTTATTAGCTGGCGACGCTTCAGTTCTAGATGATCGTTGCTTGAACGGTTTGAAAGAAACCTACGCAGCATTAGGCGTACCCACCACCTCAACTGTACGTGCCGTTCAAATCATGAAGGCTCAAGCAGCTGCTCACATCCAAGACACTCCCAGTGAAAAGTTTGCTGGTGCAAAATTGCGTAAGATGGGTTCCATCGTCACCGAAGATCGTTGCGCTAGCTTGGTTGCTGAAGCTTCCAGCTACTTCGATCGCGTGATTTCTGCTCTGAGCTAGTCAATTGCTAGTAGCAATTAACTCCAGAGATTGACATCTAACACAGTTTAAATTAAAAGCCTTTTGGGAGAATTAAGAAATGAAATCAGTTGTTACCACCGTTATCGCATCTGCTGATGCTGCAGGTCGTTTCCCCAGCACCTCTGATTTAGAATCAGTACAAGGTTCTATCCAACGTGCATCTGCTCGTTTGGAAGCTGCAGAAAAGCTAGCTAACAACATCGATGCAGTTGCTAACGAAGCTTACAACGCTTGTATCAAGAAATATCCTTACTTGAACAACGCTGGTGAAGCTAACTCCACCGACACCTTCAAGTCCAAGTGTGCTCGTGACATCAAACACTACCTGCGCTTGATCCAATACAGCTTGGTAGTTGGTGGTACAGGCCCATTGGATGAGTGGGGTATTGCTGGTCAACGTGAAGTTTATCGCGCTTTGGGCTTGCCCACCGCTCCTTACGTTGAAGCATTGAGCTTTGCTCGTAACCGTGGTTGTGCTCCTCGCGACATGTCTGCTCAAGCATTGACCGAATACAACGCACTACTTGACTACGCTATCAACTCCTTGTCCTAGTTGATTCCTGGACTCGTGATTTGATCACAGGGTAATTGTTACCCTCTAGCCCGGAGATTCTTGGCTCTTTCCTTTTCCTGCAAAGGTTGAGTAATAGCAAAGAATCTCTGGGTTTGTTTTGTTTTAAACTGAGGAAGGCAGGCGGCAAGGGAGACAAGAGACAATGCTCCGCGCCCACTCAGCACTCAGCAATATTTATGGATAAACGCTTTTTTAATTTATTTAATCTTACAGAAGACCAAGCGATCGCGCTGCTAGATACGCCCCAAAACCAACTGAGCGAAGATGATTCCCGCTATATCGCCGCTTCCCATTTGGTCAACTTCCCCACAGCACAATCAATCAACGCCTTGATGCGCGCAGTCCAGCAAACCGATTCTTCCCTAGATAACCGCATCGTCCGGCGCAAGTCCGTAGAAACTCTAGGGCGACTCCAAGCCGAGGTGGCTTTACCAGTGATTCGCGCTTGTTTGGTTGATGAAGACTGCTACACAGTAGAAAATGCTGTTTGGGCGATCGGGGAAATCGGCACTCAAGACCCCGATATCCTAGAAGATATAGCTAAATTGCTAGACAAGCCTGGGCAAACTTATCGCGTCATTATCCACACCTTAACCAAATTTAATTATCAAGCAGCAATACCACAAATTCAAAAATTTGTCAATGACACAGACCCACCCACAGCCAGCGCGGCGATCGCTGGAGTCTGCCGCCTCACCGGGGATTATTCTCAAATGCAGAAGGTGGTGGCAATGTTGCAACACACCAACGTGTTAGGGCGGCGCTTGTCCATCCAAGATTTAATGGATGCGCGGTACTATGACGCCATTCCGCATATTGCTCGCTGTCCAGTATCCTTGGTGTTTCGGCTGCGAGGGATTCGCACCTTAGCAGAAGCTGGGATTGCGGCCGGAAAGTTGGATTTTGCCACAATTCAACCGCATTTAGAGCAGACATTATACGATCGCCCCCAGGATTTGAATTTAGTCCACAGTTACGATCGCCTCCCGACTCTACCAGTTCTGATTCAGGGATTGTATGAAACCGACTTTGGGCGCTGCTATTTAGCTACCAAAACCATTTTAGAAAGTTACCCTGATGCAGCACCAGAAGCGCTGTTCGCCACCTACGCCGCCGAAGCGCACAACGATTACGGCGCCCATTTCCATGTGATGAAACTATTTGGCTGGTTGAAACACGCCCCAGCCTATGATTTGCTCATAGAAGCCTTGAACAACAAAGAACCACAGTTTCAAAAATCACGAGCAGCAGCAGCGATCGCTCTTGGTGAAATAGGCGATTCTCAAGCAATTCCCCAACTCAAAGCCTGTCTAGAAACCAAAATTTGGGATCTGAAATACGCCGCTTTCATGGCCTTAGAGAAACTCGGCGATATCAGCGGTTATGAGCAAGCAGCACAAGATAGTGACTGGTTGATTCGGGAAAAAGCCTTAAGCACTCGTAATTGATGGTGCAGACCTATAATTATTTAATTCAAAACTATGTCCACAGAAGAACTATTCCAACAACTCAAACACCCAAATCCCCACCTCCGCGATCAAGCAATGTGGGCGCTGGCTGAGAATCCAGATGAGACAACAATTCCGCGATTGATGAGTATTCTCGATGAAGAAGATACCACCTATCGACGAGCAGCAGTCAAAGCCCTAGGAGCGATTGGCCCTGATGCTATCACTCCTTTAGTCGCAGCCCTTCTTAATAGCGATAACGTTACTGTCCGGGGAAGTGCGGCGAAAGCACTAGCCCAAGTAGCCATCAATCATCCAGAAGAACCCTTCCCAGATGAAGGTATACAAGGTTTAAAAACGGCTCTCCAAGACTCCAACCCTGTGGTACACATTGCTGCAGTTATGGCTTTGGGTGAAATTGGTACGCCGGCGGTAGATGTTTTAATCCAAGCATTGCAAACCACAGATAACCCAGCCTTGGGAATTTCTTTAGTGAATGCGATCGCCTCCATTGGCGATAGTCGGGGTGTAGAGGTGCTACAGTCTTTAATTGCTGATGAATCCACCGATTCCTACGTCCGCGAGTCCGCCATTAGTGCATTGTCTCGCCTGGAAATGACAGTCAAGTTTCAGCGCGGCGAAAGATAATTACCAGTTACGTAACTACAATGACGCCAGATTCCCAAAATATTAGTGCAGCAGTTGCTAAACTTTACAATACCTATCCTTTTCCGCCAGAGCCGTTATTAGATGAACCGCCTCCAGGTTATAACTGGCGCTGGAATTGGCTAGCGGCGTATAACTTTTGTACCGGACAAAAACCTTCTCATAACAATGTCCGCATTTTAGATGCTGGGTGTGGGACGGGGGTAGGTACAGAATATTTGGTGCATCTCAACCCGGAAGCGGCGGTTGTGGGTATTGATTTGAGTAGTGGGGCGTTGAGTGTTGCTCAGGAGCGTTGTCAAAAATCAGGAGCAACGCGGGTGGAGTTTCATCACTTGAGTTTGTTTGATGTGGAACAGCTTCCGGGTGAGTTTGATTTGATTAATTGTGTGGGGGTACTCCACCATACCCCAGACCCGATTCGTGGCATTCAAGCCTTGGCTAAAAAGCTCTCACCTGGTGGTATAATACACATCTTTGTGTATGGGGAACTGGGGCGCTGGGAAATTCAGTTGATGCAAGAGGCGATCGCGCTTTTGCAAGGCGACCAACAAGGCGATTATACTGATGGCGTAGCTATTGGGCGAAAATTGTTTGCTTCCCTACCGGAAGATAACCGCCTGCGGAAACGGGAAGAGGAGCGCTGGTCGTGGGAAAATCAACGAGATGCTTATTTTGCAGATATGTATGTGCATCCCCAGGAAATTGATTACAACATCAATACGGTTTTTGAATTAATTGACGCATCTGGGTTAGAGTTTCTCGGGTTTTCTAACCCCCAAATTTGGCAGTTAGAGCGGTTAATTAGCAAAGCACCAGAGTTAATTGAACGGGCGCAGACTTTAAGCGATCGCCAGCGCTATCGTCTGATAGAATTGCTCGATCCGCAAATGATTACCCACTATGAGTTTTTCTTAGGACGTAGCCCCATCACCAGAGAAAATTGGGACTCTGACACCAAACTGATGTCTGCAATTCCTGAACCCAGCCCCTGTATTCAGGGATGGCGAGATAGTCAACAATTTTTTAACCATGACTATCAAATTGTAAATATTAGTGAAGCTGAGTGGCAATTTTTGCAGGCTTGTGATGGCAAGCAAACAGTCAGGGACATTTTGCTATCAGTAGGAGCGAGTTTAGCAGATGTGCGATCGCTCCAAAAACAGCAAATCATTCTTCTCACTCCCCAGAGTAGTTGAATAAATCTAGAAAAAGTAGGGGGATTAGGAACATAACTGCATCCCTCTCCCCATTCCCACTAACTCCCTGGTATGGGCGCGTTCAAGACTTTCTCAATGCGATCGCGTGTTTCCAACAAATGCGCTTTGGTATACTCATCATTGGCACTAACTGACCCTAATCTGTCGCGTAATTGTCGAATTTTATACCAAGCTATTGTCCGCGCATCTTCTGGGACGGCTTCTTGTCGCAACACCATCGCCGTCAACAGATTTAGGTATTCTCGCTGTAAACCGCGCCGCAGACTGGAAATCTTTAAGGAATTTCCTTTGGGTTTGAGCACTTCTGTCCAAATTCCTTCTTGTAAGGTATTAAATAACTCCGGAATGCTCAGTGCTTTTTCTGAGTTATTCTTCAATTCAATATCCTTGAGGCGAGTCAGGCGATCGCTGGACAGTAAAGTGTGTAATACCTCACTCTGCAAAGACAGCACTAAATCATGGATAGGAAAATCCAAACGCCCAATCGCCGGATAACTCCCCCAATGTCGCCAGCGAGAAGGTGCTAATTTATTCAACAATTCTGGTGAAAAATTGAACGCATCTTCCGCAAATACATATTTTTGCAACGTCTTCAAAGCCTCTCTTTGTTGTTCCACAGGTACGGCTGCAAATGGTAAGCGACGTTGAGAGTTGAAGTTACTACCAGGTTGAATACGGTAGAAAGACTGACCACCAATGTATTTTGTTGTATAAAAAAGATGTTGAAAATAGTTAAACAAAATGGTGACAAATCGGTTACTGACATCGCTGTAACTCTCACCCTCAATAGGATAACGCTTATTCAGCCGCTCCCACATTACCAGAGAATTATTTAATTGCCACTGTGAATAAACCAGCACATTGTTACTGTTATCCCAAGCATTAGCAGTGGGATCGAGGTCTGACCGATCCTCATCTGTGGAGTAACTCAACTCTGGCTGTTCCGATTGCGCGGCAATTTCTGCCAATATAGGTTTAGCAGCTTGGGGGCTGGGTGTGGGAATTGGTGTGTACCCATATTTAATCGCCCATTCGTCATAGGGCCCTACAACATTGGGAAAATAATCACCTTGGGGCGTACCTTGGGGAGCAATATTCGGAGGGAGATAATCCATCACCGAAGTAGTTAAACCCTTGCTGTTAGTGATGTCTTTACTATTCAACTGCTCTGGTGGTAGCAAGGTACTACCACGGAAGTTATGGCGTAACCCCAGGGTATGACCAACTTCATGAGCAATAATTAAACGTATTTGTTGATGGATATATGCTTTCAATTGGTCTTGGGTCGGGGGAGCGTCTTGCAAAAGCGACATCGCTACCGAACCCAAGGCGAACTGACGACCAGCTTCCATGCTGTAGCACAAGTCATATTCACTAGCCAATCTAGACAAACGACTCCACCAAGGCTTTTGCTTAGACTGGGGTTGACCAGGGCTGCAAATTTGCTGATTTTGCATCAAAGCTGACAAAGAACTACGGACTTGGCTGGGTTGGACAATTTGGCGATATTCATTTTTGAGCAAGCGAACTAAACTCGCGTCTACTAAAATATCTGCATCCAAAATTTCCCCAGTCAAGGGATTGACGCGGGATGGCCCCATTGCAAAGAAACCATCAACGGTGTTAATCCAGCGGATTGTATTGTAGCGGATATCGGCTGGATTCCATTTAGCATCATCTGGCATTTGACGGACTTCAATTGCATTTTTGAATCCGGCTTTTAAAAAAGCTTGGTTCCACATTAAAACGCCTTCTTTAATGGCGTCGCGGTATTCAAAAGGAACAGCATTATCAATCCAGAAAACAATTGGTTTTTTGGGGGCGGAAATTGCTGCTTGGGGGTCTTGCTTTTCTAAGTGCCAACGATTGATATAACGGACAAAGGGATCGCCTTGATCGTCTTTGGTGAGGTCTTGATATGCAGTGATAAAATAGCCGACACGCTCATCAGCTAGGCGTGGCTGGTAATTACTGGTGGGGAGTTGAGAAAGACTGTAATGAACACGGAGAGTGAAACCGCGACCATCAGGTAAGGTAGCAAAACTGAGCATTTCGCTTTCAGGATTGTTAGCACCAGCACCTCCACCAGAAAAATTCAATACTGATTCAATTTCTACGTTTTGTGGAAAAGCTTGCGCGTTACCAAAATAAGATTGTTCTGTGCTAGCGGTGACACCTAAACTTAAAGATAAACCTGCTAAATCGGTTAGGAGTAAATCACCTAAGTCAATTAAGAGGGTTTTTCGTTCTGCATGAATACTTTTGATGGGGATAGTGTAGAGCACAGAATCACTAAAAGAGCGAGCGAGCGATCGCGCTTGTGGATCGCCTTCTCTGGTGCGAAAATTGACATTGCGGACAACAAAATGCAGATTATTGTCTACTCGTTTGAAATAAAATAGGAAATCTTGCAAAGGCATACCGCTATAAATTCCTTGCTCACCTATCCCCGATTCTAAAGTTGAGGTGGCTAGGTAATTTTTATTCAGTTGTTCTGGTTGAATTTCTAAATAAATTTTATTCTTGTCTTTTTGGCGATAAAGTGTAAATAAACCCTCAGTTTTGTCTGTGTCTTTCACCACTTCTTCAAATGGTTCTAAATCATCCTTTTTGGGTGGTTTGTCACTACTGGGTTTAGGCTTTTCATCAGGTTTGCTGGTGGGTTTTTTTGCTTGCAAAAATGGTTGCTTTCCTGCTTGTTGCGGATTTTCTACTACCCAATCAAAAGCTTGGTGTTCTACTTGTTGATTTTGATTCAGCACCCAAACTTGTTTGGGCGTTTTTCCCGGCGTTGAGGCAACCTTTTTAGTAGAAATACCTAATAATTCCTTCGCTGACTGGCTCACACGTACCATCTCTGTCTGTTGGTGAGCTAAATCAGTTTTTACCACCTTCATGGGCTGTGACTTGGCGTTAGCGGTTGTTATTCCTAAAAATAAACCTTGCAATAAGAGGACATAAAACGTTAGTTTATGCATTTAATCTACCCCTGATAACGAAATAAATCGCTAGATTTTCATTTTGGCAAATTTCTACAGCTTAGTACGCCACAGCGTCAATAAAGCACCGGCGATCGCTTGATCCTCACCCATCAACTTTTTAATTTAATGATCATCACCATGATTGAACTGTTTTGCTGTAGTATTTTGGCTAACAATTGCTTCTGTAGCAAACAGTACGTATGATTTTGACATCAGGCTGTAATCATGCTGGAGGTAAGTATAACAATTGCGGCAAAACCCATAAACTTAGAGAAAAATACATAATTTCTTTAGCTTGGTGACAAAATGTAAAACTCTTGGAGATTAAGTTCGTAGTACTGCTTTTTTCTAATTTAAGTCATATATTACACTAATTTATCTTGTAGCCCAAAAGCTGTTGATAAAGGAAAAAATTGCAATTAGGCTCTATTTCATCAGTGGTTGTATAGTGTTAGCGGATACAAAACATGACGCAATTATCTCAGGTTTGGCAGTATTTGAGAAATTACATGCAGGGTACATGCTCAGAAGAAATACCGCAGAAAACATCTTTGGCAGTGGAAGGAAACTTCACTTCAGGAAACATAATTCCGGAGCCTGATAAAATTCTTAAAACTACAGTAGATCATTTATCCGGCTCCTCACTGGTACAAAGACTACAAAAAAGCTTGGAAGAATGGACAAAACCCAGTGGTGGGAAACTGCAGACAAACAACAAGCAGATCAGTAGAATCCGTATAGGCGATCGCCAACTTGATGAAGAGATTTATGATGTCCTAGGTAACGGCGCCCTCACCACGGAAATTGTCGCCGAAGTCATGAACTTACTGATTGCGGGGAAAAAATTTCGTCCAGTGCAGTTATACCAATGCTTAGAAGACTTTTATCGCCGCTGGTGTGAGGGAGAATTCATCGACGCTGTGCCCAGTGACAATTTACCTCAGAAAAAAATGCTCCGCATGAGAGCGCAAGGAATTGTCATCGGACTTAGACAAGTAGATATATACGCAGGACTAAATGTATTAATTTTATTATTGGAGTTACATCGCCACGCCCAAGAACAAAACGAACTCCAGCCACAAATTAACTTCTATCCCTCCACACAACCGGACACAGAAAGTTTCTTCACCTCCCAACTACTCCGGATCATCAACTACAGCGATGCGATAGAAATTGGTAACTTTAGTAGTATTGTCGGGGAATTCCTCAAAGGTGGCAACTTTCAGGGTGTTTACTTAGGAGATGCTAATCTCACAGGTGCTAATTTTAGCGGTGCAAATCTCAGCAATGCTTATTTAGGAGATGCTAATTTTACAGGCGTTAACTTTAGCGGAGCTAACCTATCAGGTGCAAACTTTGGTGATGCGAATCTCAGTGGCGCCAACCTCAGCCACGCGAACCTTAGCAGCGCCGACCTCAGCAGCGCTAACCTCAGTGGCGCTAACCTCAGCAGTGCGAACCTCAGCCGCGCCAACCTCAGCCATGCGAACCTCAGCAGCGCCGACCTCAACCGCGCCGACCTCAGCAGCGCCGACCTCAGCAGCGTTAATCTCAAAGACGCCAATCTCAACCGCGCCGACCTCAGTCATATCAACCTCTTTGGTGCTAACCTTAGTGACGCCAACCTCAGCGGCGTCAATCTCAACCATGGTGATTTGTGTCGCGCTGACCTCAGTGGGGCTGACCTGAGTAACGCTGTCCTCAACGGTACAAATCTCAGTGACACAATTTTATTTAATACCAACTTGAGAAATGCTATTCTTACCGCCGCTGACCTCAGCTATGCAAAACTTAACGGTTCCAAGCTCAACTTTGCCAGACTTAACGGCACTATGTTTTTAGGTGCTGACTTGAGTGGAGTAGACCTCAGCGGCGTGATTCTCAACGACGCCGACCTTAGCGGTGTGATTCTCAACGACGCCGACCTCAGCGGTGCAGACCTCAGTAATGCAGTGCTTTTTGGTACAGACTTGAGCTATGCTAACCTCAACAGAGCTAACCTTAGTCGTAGCAACCTCAGCGGCGCCCTGCTCAATGGCGCTGACCTGAGTCAGAGTGATATGAGCTACGCTATTTTGGGCGGGGCGGATATGAGTGACGCTAATTTAGAAAAAATGAATTGGGGTGAAAAGCAACAGTGGGAAGGGGTGCGGGGATTGGAGACAGCGCTAAATGTTCCTGAAGCTTTGAAAGCCGAATTGGGGTTGGATCATTTGTGAGTTACGAATGAAGATTAAACCTTAATAAACCAGTGTTGTCGGTACATGAGAACAGCAACCATCCACCAAAATAAAACGGTGGCTAAGGCGAATAACAGTGAACCGTTGTATGTACCCGCCCAAGTAGCAAAAACATTTTGGTAAAGCCAATTGTAAATACTTTGGGCATTTTCACCTGTGCCGATGTTGGTTTTTGCTAAGACTTTAATTAGTAACACAGAAGCGACAAAAAGAGCGATCGCATTTAATCCCATAATTTTAAATGGTTGACTCCAGCGCCGGATCAGCCGCACTTCGATGAGTTCGTAGCAAGCAGCTAGCAGTAACAAAGCCCAACCACTGCTGAAGACGACATAAGAACTTGTCCACAACTTTTTATTAATCGGAAATGTCCATCCCCAAGCCCAACCGATAATTAGGCAACCAATACCAAATAATGCTAATCCTAAACTTGTGCGCGATCGCACTGGTTGGCTGCGTATCCATTGTCCACTAAAATAGCCAGCCAGGACGCTGACTACGGCGGGAATTGTGCTAAACAATCCCTCTGGATCTCCCATGAAGTTGAAACCGTCTCCTTTATACAGGTGGGCTTTGGGTATGATTAAGCGGTCAACGTAAGCGCCTAAATTTCCTTCCCGCGTCAACACCCCCGCACCATAACCGGGAACAGGTACATACATCATCAACAACCAGTAACCAATCAGTAGCGCTGCAGCTAGTATCCATTGTCCTTTGCGTGGTAAATTGAGTACGGCAACAGATGCCAACAGGTAACTCAAGCTGATCCGCTGTAACACTCCCATCAACCGAATACTACTGAAATCAAAAGTCCACAAACCTTTATTCCAAAAGCCGTTGAGTAATAAACCTAAAGCGAAGAGAATCGCTGCGCGGCGGAAAATTCGCCCGTAAACGGTAGAATTAGGTTCGTTACCTTCAGTGTATTTGGATAAAGAGAAAGTCATTGCCACACCCACAATGAACAGGAAAAACGGAAATACCAAATCTGTGGGTGTGCAACCGTTCCATTCAGCATGATCTAAAGACGGATATTTATCCTCAGCAACTCCCACCATATTGACAAGAATCATCCCCGCAATGGTGAGACCGCGAAAGACATCAAGAGAAGTTAGGCGCATAGACAAGATTTGATATTTTATTTATATTTTAAGGATTCAACATTACTCTTCTTAACCCAGACGAGCAAGTAAAATTTATAGACTGAAATACAAGGTAAAATTTTATAAGCAAAATGCCCAGGAATAATCAAATGAGTTGGTTGAGTAAAAAAAGTAGTCAAGACTACGGCGAATATCTGCCTGATGAAGAAGCAACGCTACAGACAGAAAAAATTCATATTCAAGCAAATAATAGAAAAAATGCGGAAGCCCGATGCAAAGAAGAAGCGAAATATGATGGTTTTGATGCTGAGATTGAACCCAAAGGAGGAAAAGATTATGATTGTCGATTTAAATTTTGGAGTTAGTCATGAACGCCCTATTATATCAAGATTGGGGTGAAAATCCTCCGAGAATTGAGCTTGTTTCTCTACCTATGCCTTCTGCTCCCTATCTACCTCTAACTGGTGGTGGTTGTGCTAATACGTCTGTTAATAGCTTTATTAATGATTTAAATAAAGCTGTAAAAAATCAAAGCGAGCGATATTTTACCAGAGTCTGGGGATATGGCAGGTCAGATGATGAAGCAGATATATATACCTTGCAAACTTGGCAAATTTGCACACCAGAAGATAAAACTTATGAGGTTGTTATCCTTTTGTACTATGCACCAATTAATCAGTACTTGACACTGAAAAAACATTTTGGAGAAGAAGACGCTGACAGATACCTAGAGGAAATTAAGGCTAGAAATGCAGCTATTACTGCGCTGTCTGAAGTGTGGGATTGATTTAAACTAGATACTGTTTTTGTAATTTTAAAACGGGAATTTTTTTATTAACATGGCAATTAAAGTAGGCGATACTGCACCTGATTTCAATTTACCTGCTCAAGATGGCTCCACAGTCAGTCTGAATCAATTTCGCGGTAAAAATGCTGTGGTGCTCTATTTTTATCCCAAGGATGACACCCCAGGATGTACAGCCCAATCCTGTGCTTTTCGTGATCAATATGAGGTGTTTAAGTCTGCTGGGGCTGAGGTGATTGGCGTTAGCGGTGATTCTAGCGAATCGCATCAAAAATTTGCAGCCAAATACAACTTACCTTTTACTCTGTTGAGTGACAAGGGCGATCGCATCCGCAAGCTTTATGGCGCCACTGCGGCTTTTGGTTTATTCCCTGGGAGAGTTACCTATGTGATTGACAAAGAGGGAGTTGTGCAATACGTGTTTGACTCCATGTTTAATTTTCAAGGCCACGTTCAGGAGGCTTTGACAAGGTTACAGGCGTTGGCGAAGTAAGATTTTTTTTAACGCAGCGAAAAGTTGCGTGCGGTGAACCACTTGCGGTGGACGGGTTTCCCGGCATAAGCAAAGTGGTGAACCCGAAGGGGGGTTCCCCCCGTTGAGCAAACTTTTCAAGACAGAGGAACGCGGAGAGAACTTGCGTGCGCGGGTTTCCCGCGTTGAGCAAAGTTCGGGAGGTAATCGCAGAGGAACGCAAAAGCTATATGCGTTCCTCTAGTTTTAGTTAGGGTTTATTTGCGTGTGATTTTTCCGGTAAGATGATGTTAGGGTGGGAAGCTTTAGCGTTTTTGCCGTTGCTATGACCGTTGGTGTGACCGTTGTTATGGCGGGGTTGAATGACGCCATAACCGCCGTGGTTACGTTCATAAATAACGTTAATTTCTCCAGTTTCGGCGTTATGGAACATGTAGAAGTCATGCCCTACCAATTGCAGTTGTTCTAAGGCTGCTGCTAGAGTCATGGGTGGCATGGAAAAGTATTTAGTGCGGACGACCTCGTTTGGCAGTTCAGGGGTGCGATCGCCGATTAAATCTGTCGCTGCTGTCTCTGGAACTACGGCTTCGGTTGTTGGTTGGGCTTGAGTGATTTTATCTTGTCGTCTTTCTTTATATTTACGCAATTGTCGGGCAATTTTATCTGCCACCAAGTCAATACTTGCGTATAGGTTTTCGCTGCTTTCCTCGGCACGAATCACGCTACCATTAGCGTAGATAGTAACTTCAGCCGCTTGTTTGGGATTAATCCGGGGATTGCGGGCTACGCTGAGGTGAACATCAACTTCATTCGTAATGTTCTGAAAATGATTAACTGCTTTTTCTATTTTTTGATGCACGTACTCCCGAATCGCATCGGTAATTTCAATATTTTTGCCGTGGATGACAAGCTTCATGTAAACTCTCCCGCTCGATATTTTATGTGAATTAGTTTTGAAAGAAATGGAGTTGCGGTAAGGTCTATCAGTACCACCAAAACAGTCTCTGAGGGTCTTTTTGGAACTAAAGCCAAGGGTAAAGAATGAAAAAGTTGCTATTTGCCCCATCCTGATGGTTGGTTGGGCAGTTTCATTCTTTATACTTGAGAAGGACAGCCTTTTATTTGACTGTTTGTGTGCCTAAAATCGTGTTTTTATATCCGGTTTTGTTAACACCCTTCTTTGTCTATCATCGGTGGTTTGCCTGCTTTTGATAGAGAATACTAGTCCTTGGGGATGCAAACATTCATTCTTCATCATCAATCAGTGTTTTCCTTCCTCTTTGTTTTGGTGTGATGCTTATTGCAGAGAATTCCTCCTAACACCGTTGAGGTTATATATTCAAACTAGCACTTTGTATTTTCTAAAGTGGGTTCCGTTGATGTTCCTTTAAAATCCTTTGCATAGCTTGACATTTGCTCACTCTAAGTTGCTGACTTGCAACATATTTTCTCCCTATTACTAGTTGATTTTTAGCATGATCCGTAGTACTGAGTCTAAAAAATACAATTGTTTACTATATAACGAAGAACTGATAGCATATGCAGAGGCGCTGGAATGGCAGCGATCGCTATTTGAAGATCGGCGACAAAATCCCCATCTGGATGATGTATTAATTTTGCTGGAACATCCAAGCGTCTATACCCTAGGACAAGGCGCGAGTCTGGAATTCCTCAAATTTAACCTTGACGAGGTTTCTCATCAGGTACACAGAGTTGAAAGAGGCGGCGAAGTCACATATCATTGTCCTGGTCAGTTGGTGGGGTATCCAATTTTAAATCTGCAACGATATCGCCAAGATTTACATTGGTATTTACGGCAATTGGAAGAAATCTTAATTCGCGTCTTGGCTGTTTATGGGCTACGGGGAGAACGGTTTCCACCTTTTACTGGCGTCTGGTTAGAAGGGCGCAAAATTGCAGCCATAGGAATTAAAGTCAGCCGTTGGATTACTATGCATGGTTTTGCACTCAATGTTTGTCCGGATATGACTGGCTTTCAACAAATTGTTCCCTGTGGAATCACTGATAAGGCTGTAAGCAGTTTAGCAGAATGGATTCCCGGTATTACTTGTCAAGAGGTACGTTCTCATGTGTCAAATTGCTTTGCAGAGGTGTTTGGCGTAGAGTTCATCGATGCACAACGTGAATAATTTTTCCGGTGCAGATAAATTAAACGTGTAATTACTGAATATGTAGATATTAAATATAGCTAAAATATTTGGTTAATATATGCTTGTTAAAGCTAGAGTTATGAATGTAGAAATATACGCTGCACCTTCAATTGCTCTAAGAAAGCGCGACTGGAAAGCTTTGATTGAACTTTTTGACAGAGATGATGTAGATGAAATTGAAGCAGATGTTCATGGTAGTTTGTTGTTACTACCGCCAGAACCTTGTTGGGAAGATGACCCCTTTGATTTTTTGCGTGAATATCTGTAAATTAAGTAATTGGCAATGGGGAATAGAGCATAGTCAAAATTTTCCATCGCCTCATTTCCAGAGCAGGGAATTTAATTTTGGGAATTGGTGGCGTTGGTGTTTGGTTGTCAGCTTATGTTGTTTATTCTTAGGTGGTTGTAGTTTTCAACCTAGTAACGTAAAAAGTCTGCGAATTGCGACTGAACCGACTTTTCCACCCTTTGAGTTTCAAGGGACTGGTGGTGAATTGCAGGGTTTTTCTATTGATTTGATGTCTGCAGTAGCCAAGGCGGCTAACTTTCAGGTAGACTTTCAAAGTCTGCCTTTTGATGGTATTATCCCCGCTTTACGAGCTAAAACAGTAGATGCAGCAATTAGTTCCATAACCATCACTGAAGAGAGGGCGAAAATAATTGCGTTTTCTCGTCCTTATATTAAAGCAGGTTTAGCGATCGCTATTCGCACCGATAATCAAAATATTACTAATTTCGCTAGCCTAGCAAATCAAAAAATCGCCGTCCAAATTGGTACAACTGGTGCTAAAAAAGCCCAAGAAATTCCTGGTGCAAAAATTAGTACTTTCGATTCAGCATTTTTAGCTTTGCAAGAACTACTCAATGGAAATGTAGATGCAGTAATTAATGATGCGCCAGTGACATTATACGCAATTAATACAGGTAATCTTCGAGGTATTAAAGTTGTACAACAATTGCTTACAGAAGAATTTTATGGAATTGCAACTGCCAAAAATTCACCATATTTAACTTTAATTAATCAAAGCTTGACCAATGTATTTAAAAATAAAACTTACACACAAACTTATCAAAAGTGGTTTAAAGATACACCACCAGATTTACCAGAAACAGTTTTAAATCAAAATCAAACTGGAGCAGAAATTCCAGGAATATTTACCTCAATTAAACTAATTTTTAATTCCTTTCCAACTCTTTTCCAAGGAGTTTTAGTCACACTACAACTGACAATATCTTCTGGATTAATCGGTTTAATTGCAGGTTCCTTAATTGGGATATTCCGCCTTTCTCCCATTATCTCCGTGCGTTGGTTAACCAGAGCTTATGTAGATTTCTTTCGCGGAACCCCTTTACTAGTACAGATTTTTATGATTTACTTTGGAATCCCAGCGATCGCGCAAGAATTAGGTTTCACCTTGACCTTTGACCGCTGGGTAGCTGGAGTATTAGCGTTAAGTTTAAATAGCACCGCTTACATTGCAGAAATTGTCCGCGCCGGAATTCAATCTATAGAAATTGGACAAACAGAAGCTGCAAAATCATTAGGTTTAAATCCTCTCCAAATTATGCGACTTGTAATTTTTCCCCAAGCCATAAGACGCATGATACCCCCATTAAGCAATGAATTTATTAGCTTATTGAAAGATACCAGCTTAGTTGCTGTCATCGGTTTTGAAGAACTGTTTCGCAAAGGACAGCTAATAGTCGCCGATAACTATCGCGCCTTTGAAATTTACACCGCTGTCGCCATAATTTATCTCTGTTTAACTTTACTTTCCTCTCAAGCATTTAGTCGTTTAGAAACCTGGATGCATCCCCAGAAAAAACAAGGATGACATTTATTAAAAGCCGCGAAAAACCTCTGCGTACCTCTGCGCTTACCTCCGCGTCCCTTTGCGTTAAAAAAATTAACTCATACCAATTCAAATAATCTTTGCAACACATGAATGGTTGCTCAGGGCGAACAACCGTACTCCGAAACGGAGAAGCAAGCTACGCCCCTACAAGCGAACAACCGTACTCCGAAACGGAGAAGCAAGCTACGCCCCTACAAGCGATCGCCCTCTAACTCCGCAATCACTTTTTGCAAATACCATTCTTCCAACATCCCAGGATAATAATCTTTTTTCTGCTGAATTAACCTTTGAGCAATTTCCCATTGTCCCCCAACTAAGCGTAATAATTTTTGTCGCAACAGATTATATTTTTGGTTTCTAGATTCAGGAATAGATTTGTGAATTTTTTCAAGACTATTAGTAACTAGTTGATAATTTTCCCAGTCTTCTTGTTCACAAAAAATACTCGCAGCTTTTTGATAATCAGCGATCGCCTGTTGCATTTCTTCTAAAAGAGTGTAAGCAATGCCACGATTGTAGTAAGCTTGAGCCTCATGGGGATTAATTTGCAGAGCATGGGTGTAATCTTGAATAGCGCTGAGATAATTACCGCTTAATCGTTGAGTGTTACCCCTAGCCACATAAACTAAAACATCCTGGGGTTGAATTTGTAGCGCTTGATTAAAATCTGCGATCGCCCCTTGATGATCGCCTAAAAACGAACGAGCTTTACCACGGTTGCGGTAGACGATCGCATCTTGAAAATTCAACTGTAGCGCTTGGTTAAAATCCGCGATCGCTTCTCGATAATTCCCCATTTTGCACCGCACCACCCCCCGACAGCAATAGGCTTGAGCGTCTTTTGGATCAGCTTGTAATACCCAATTTAAATCTGCGATCGCCGCTTGCGTATCTCCTTTTTCCGCCTTATCTAATAGTTGCGTAAAATATTCGTTTGTGGAATTAATGGTGACACTTGCAGATTTAGGCTGAGAAATCGCAGATTTTTCCACAGGTTTTAGCTGCTGAATACTTTCCATACACAGACGACAATTTTCCTTATCTTTTTGCGCCAGATATAACTCTGCGGCTATTTTAAAATTAGCGATCGCATCTTGAATATCACCCTGTTTGCGCCGGACAATTCCCCGCAGACTATAAGCTGGAGCATAATGAGGACGCAGACGAATAGTCCGATCAACATCTTCCAGTGCTCCTGGTAGATTTTTCAAAGCTATCCTCGCTAAAGCGCGAGAATAATAAGCTTCCACACACTCAGGATTGAGCCTCAGAGCTTCAGTATAATCGGAAACAGCCTGCAAAATTGCTCCAGAGTCATAATACACCAGACCTCTTTGCAGATAAGCCTCCGGAAAGTATGGCGTCAACTGCAAAGCCTGGTTAAACTCCTCAATAGCTCCAGCATAATCCTTTTGTCTAGCCTTTGCTAATCCCCGGTTGTAGAATTCATCACTCATGGCTGTTGTTTAGTTAATTCAGTCGATTACTATCTATATAAATATTCACCGTCGCTGCGACATCTTCCCGATGATACCCCCAAGCAGGTAGTGTATCTTAATTACGAATTAGTATAGGATGACATCTACCTTTTTGCTCATCGCCGTCATCATGAAAATTAGAACCATCACCACAGGAATTTCTTTACAATCTGCCACAGAAACCGCAAAAATTAAACAAGCGGCTGAGTTTAATCAACAAGCCCAGAAAATATTTACACAACAAGGTTATACAGTCCAAACCACCAGAATAACTACTAATTCTTGGGAAGAATATCTAGCAGGATTATCTCCTAGAGAAATTATCAAACAAATTCAAGCCATAGAACAACTTTGTCAAAATCTAGATGTCAGCTTCTTTAACATTGGTGACACCAGCCAACCCGCAAATATCGCTTTAATCGCCGATATTAATCAACAAACATCGCTCATTTTCTGTTCTAGCAAAATTGCAGATAGCGAAACTGGTATCAATTTTGAAAATATCCAAGCATCTGCAAAACTGATTCAGCGCATTTCCCAAGAAACCGAAAATGGCTATGGAAACTTTCGCTTTTGTACATGGGCAAACTGTCAACCAGGTATCCCCTTCTTCCCTACATCATACCACCGAGGTCAAACAGCTTTTGCTATCGGCTTAGAATGTTGTGATTTAGTAATGCAAGCTTTTTCTCAAGCCGAAAATCTACAAATAGCCGAAATCAAACTGCAAGAAATATTAGAAACTGAATTACAAAAAATTGCGGCGATCGCTCAAACAATATCTGGACAATTCGCCATTGAATATCAAGGAATTGACACCTCTCTCGCTCCATCATTAGACAAAAATCATAGCATTGTTTTCGCCTATGAAAAACTCATGCATGGTAAATTTGGACAGTCAGGAACTTTAGCAATTTCTGGGATGTTAACTCGTGTTTTAAAAAGCGTATCTATCAAAACCTGCGGTTATTCTGGCTTAATGCTTCCAGTTTGTGAAGATATCGGTTTAGCCACCAGAGCCAACGAGCAAACCTACAATATTACTAACTTATTATTATATTCAGCCGTTTGTGGTTGTGGACTAGATACAGTTCCCATTCCCGGCGATATCACCACCGATAAACTAGCAGCAATATTAACAGATTTAGCGACTTTAGCCCTCAAACTTAATAAACCCCTCTCAGCCAGATTATTTCCTATCCCCCATAAAAAAGCCGGGGAAATGACTAACTTCAATTCCCCGTATCTTGTAGATTGTCGAATATTTGCTGTAGATTAAAGAGATTTAGAAAAAGTAGCCTAGTTATTCAACAAATTAGGCAGTAAATAACTACTCTCACTCCCTGATCTCCAAGCTGATCAGCTTTCTCCTTTGCGCGCCACTAAAGTATTTATACAACAGCTTTACTATTCAACTTTTTCCATTCCATCCTTCATACTTCATCCTGATTATTCCAAAAGTAAACTAGGAGAAGTTAACACAAAAACATCTCTCGTTCCCTGAGCATCAGTTAGTGGTTTAATAGGAGTAGTAAAATGCAAAAATTCATGATCATTAACCAATAAAAGTTCACCGGGATGGAGAATTTTGTTAAAAATTGGCTTCTCTTTTCTCGCAGTATATAAATGTGTTTCGCCACCTTGGATATTGTCTCTATCTACAGAGAAAATCCCGACAAAATCAGTACCATCACTGTGAATTCCTTCAGGCGCTGGATTACCCAAATTTTCAGATGAACAAGTAGTTCTAATTTGATGAACTCCTATTTCCGCCTCTGGATGCAGTTTACAGGAATCAACAAAAGCTAAAACAAGATTTTTAAAAATATCTA
This sequence comes from Fortiea contorta PCC 7126, assembly GCF_000332295.1. GTDB lineage: Bacteria > Cyanobacteriota > Cyanobacteriia > Cyanobacteriales > Nostocaceae > Fortiea > Fortiea contorta. The sequence continues at coordinate 27,436 of NZ_KB235930.1, forward strand.
ATTCGATAAGCGCATCGTCTAACTCAGCAAACTCTCTTTTGACATCGCCCACTAAGGGATTATATTGTTTACTTTGGAAAAGATAACCATGAGGTAATTTAATTAACTGTTTCTGAGAAACCAAGAAACGAGATAATCTTCTCAAACGATAGTTACCTTTAATATAAGGATCAACAGGTAAATTGTTAAAAAATGGTTTAAAACCCTCCACCTTAATCGAATTTACCTTCCTGAGCGTAAATAAAAAGGCGTATTCTAATTCCGTTGCTTCTCGAAGTGTTTGCATAGGATTTACCTCCTTGCATATAGTCATCCTCCAGTATTTTTTTGGAGGCTTATAATACCTAGTATATGCTACCTTTTATTAAATTGTCGTAAAAACGACTACAAAAATTACCATTTCATGGTATGCAACTGCTCTAAAATTTTCGCAACTTCCAAAAGAACGAAAGCCAAAACAACGTAACATTGGTTAGGTAGTAGATTATTCCCACAATAGGCGTTGTTCATTGAATGTATGAAAAGCATCTCGTGTTGACCCAAAATCCTTTGAGAAACAGAAAATTTTCCGTCTCTACATTGAATATGAAGATTCAACAGCAACAAAGCCGCAAATTTCCCTCGACGCATAAAAAATGACAAACTGGCTTTACCGCTACCCACCCCTTTTTCTTGGTACACTGCTCAAACGCTACAAGCGCTTTTTTGCAGATATTCAACTTCTTTCTGGAGAAATAGTCACAGCGCACTGTCCAAATACAGGGCCAATGACTGGAGTTTCCACCCCTGGAAGCGTAGTACAGCTTTCCAAAAGCGATAACCCGAATCGGAAGCTAGGCTACACTTTAGAATTAATCCAAGTAAATGATATCCAGCCAACTTGGGTAGGTGTGAATACAGCTCTACCAAATCGAATTATTAAACTGGCTTTAGAAAAGCATCTGTTTCCAGAATTAGACAACTATAGCTACATCAAAGGGGAAGTAGTTTATGGACAAGATCAAAAAAGTCGAGTGGATTTCTATTTAACAGGAAGTGATGGGGAGCGCCCAATTTATTTGGAAGTTAAAAATACAACCTTTTCTCAGGGAACCTTAGCGCTATTTCCCGACACAGAGACGACCAGAGGACAAAAACATCTGCGAGAATTGAGCGCACTTTTACCCCAAAATCGTGCAGTTATGCTTTATTTCATTAACCGCAGCGACTGTACTGAATTTGCTCCAGGGGATATCACCGACCCAATTTATGGTAAGTTGTTACGCGGTGCGATCGCTCTTGGTTTAGAAGTCTTACCTTGTCGTTTTCATATCTCTCCAGAAGGTGTCGAGTATTTGGGTTTAGCAGAGTTAAAAATTTAAAAAAATCCTCAGCTTTTCATAAATAACTCTAATACTAATTAGGCTCATTTTTGCTAGAAAATAGAGATAATCGCCGAAATATCCAGATTGCTTTTTTGAGGAACTGGTAAGGGCTTCTACCGTCTAAAGTCAAGAGTTAGGTGTGATGAGTCATGGCTGATTAATTCAGCACTCTCCCGTATACTTCCCCTTCTCATTCTGGGGTAGCGTGGTTAACAATGGGTGGGACATGTTGCAAATGATTCAATCTTATGCCTAGAACACCGAATGAATACATAATCCATATCCTCATGGAAAGTGGACACCGGGAAGAAGTACGTTTTCCGACTATTCAAGAGTTCCAGAAGTGGTATAGCGGCGAACTTGTGCCCAAAGCTGCTTCTCATGACTTTATCAGCGTGCCGATTAAGAACATTCAAGGAGAGTATATGGTGGTACGCCCATCTCGAATTGTAGCGCTGCGAGTAGAACCAGTTTTTAGTTCTAGTGTTGAAAGATACCAATAAATGATGAGAAAAACCCTTGCTTTGCTTTCCTTAAGTCTAGGAATTACCACCGTAAATACACTATGGTCTGCTGTGGCTCAAGTGCCAAATTTACCACCGCCAATCCAGACCAGCCCTGTGATACCCATCCCCGTACCGCCGAGTACTCCTGAAGTATCACCACCGCTGAAACTGATGGACTTAGGAAGCGATTGTACCCCCCGCCACGCTTGTTTGGGTTGGGATGAGCAAATTTGGGGTAGCAGGGGTAAAAAAGGCGATCGCCTAGCGCTACTCGCATCGATTGACAACAGTCTGCGTTATTTAGCGAAGGATACAGCGATCGCCACCTATCAACAATATCCCATTCCCGGAATTACCCTCGACCGCGTGCGTCGGAGTTTACTGCGTTTCCGCCAGTTGGTAGTTAAATCTAAATCTCCAGCACAACTACAAGCTGCTGTCCGTCAAGAGTTTGCTTTTTATAAATCCGTGGGCAACGATGGTAACGGAACTGTAAAATTCACAGCTTATTACGAGCCAATTTATACGGCAAGTCGTGTAAAAACATCAGTATATAAATACCCCTTATATCGCCTACCACCAGACTTTGAAAAATGGGCTAAACCTCACCCCAAACGGCTAGATTTGGAAGGAAAAGACGGTTTATTGGGGAACAAAAGCCAGCTACGCGGTTTAGAACTAGTTTGGTTCCGCGATCGCCTAGATGCATACATGGTACATATCCAAGGTTCCGCCCAAATTAAACTCACAAACGGTAGAACTACCTCCGTTGGTTATGCAGGCGGCACAGATTATCCTTGGACAAGTATCGGTAGAGAACTGGCAAAAGATGGTAAGCTGGCGCAAAACAAATTAACGCTACCAGGTGTTGTGCAATTTTTCCAACAAAATCCCAAAGAGTTAAACAATTATCTTCCCCGTTGGGAACGGTTTGTGTTCTTCAAAGAAACAAACGGTACACAAGCCACAGGTAGTATTCATGTGCCGGTGACTGCAGAGCGTTCCATCGCCACAGACAAGTCTCTCATGCCTCCAGGCGCCCTTGCCTTAGTTAATACTTCTTTACCTTATCCTGCCCGCCCTGGCAAACTAGAATATCGTCAAGTCAGCCGCTTTGTACTAGATCAAGATACAGGTAGCGCCATCAAAGGGCCGGGAAGAGTAGATTACTTCATGGGTACCGGTAAATTAGCAGGTGATCGCGCCGGTGTCACAGGCGGTAACGGTTCGTTGTATTATTTACTGCTGAAGGAATAGCGGTTAGGGGCTAGGGAATAGGGGTTATACCATTTCACGAAATTCTTGATACACATCACTTTTATCGCTCCCCCTGCCTCAAGAGCTTCCCCTGCTTCCCTATGTGTATCAGTTAGGGGCTAGGGGAGGATTTTACCATGCCCCGTGCCCCATCCTAATACGGCGGATATGCAAAATCGTCTTCATCTGCGTAAACGTAAGAATTAGAAACCCCCGCCATTTCTAATTTAGGCGTTTCTATTTTCACTGTTTCCTTACCAAACTCTTTGTGTTCTTCAAAAGCTTTGCAGATAATTGCAGATTCCTGGGAGTCGGAAGCAATCAAATATTGAGTTAAAGTCCCGACGGTGGGATGTTTGAAGTTGACGGTAGAAGCAACCAAAACTGTATTTGGTTCGATACCCCGTTCTTCACACTCAATTATCGGCGAAAAAATCCCGTGGGCGTGGAACAGCGGCCCTTTCGGTGTCAAAGGTTGCTTACGATATCCAGCATAAGTCTTTTCTAATTCGGCAACAAAGCCACCAGTGACTTTGCCTTGTTGAAATTCACAATAAGATTTACTGAAACTCGCTCCAGCAGCACCATTGAGAGTTAACTGCAGTGGTAAATCGTGTAGAAATTTTTTGTTTTCTCCGACTATAAAAATTAAGTAGCGAGTGAAGGTTTTAAATTTCAGCTTGTCTGCGAGAAAAGCATCATAATTATCTTTTAGTGTACCTAACTTAATACCAGTTTCCCTGTCTTTGACAGATAATGGCCCCCGGCGCACGATCACTAAGCTAGGTGAGGTACTCATGAATACCGTTTCATTACCAGAGCTAAACTCATGTTCTATTTGCTGCCAATTTTCATCAGGCTGAAAACCAACAGCATTCGCATTATCCAGTTTAATCGCTAAACCGTGGGGTTGGAGTCCATCTGCGCCATACCGAGGATTAATCATCTGACACCAGGGGATGACTTTATAAGGGGGTGCATTAAATTTCTCGTCCTCAAAGTCGAACTTAGCAGATGCTTTCATCTTTTTCGGCTATCAAAAGTGTTTCGTTAAACAAGTGTATCTGTGTGGAGAGGATTTGCAACGCTGATTTTGGGGTAATTTTCCGAGCAAGGGCACAATTAGCCGATGTTGTAATACTTACAGCTATTCACATATTCACAAAAATTTTGAGAGAGTGATCAGCGATCGCAATTAGGAGCTAATACTTTTGTACCACTCTTTTGGGAAATCAGACACATTCTCCAGCAGATTTTAACACCCACTTGTCTGTTACTGGCAAATCTAGGCTTAAACCCCGCACAAGTACAGTTAATTTCAGGTTTTATTGATACTTACCTGAAGTTAAACGACCGAGAGAAAGCCGCCTTTGAAGCACAACTTGCTAGCATTGAACCAAGACAGGAGGAACAAGTCATGGAAATTGTTACTAGCTGGATGCAAGAAGGTATTGAACGAGGACTAGTTCAGGGAAGACAGCAGGGAGAATTAGCACTGATTAAGCGCCTGCTAAATCGCCGCTTTGGTTCCCTAACTCCCCAGTTACAGGAAAGGATTCAGAGTTTATCTGTAGCTGAGTTGGAGGATTTGGGTGAAGCGTTGTTGGATTTTTCTACTGTTGCTGATTTAGAAGCTTGGTTGAGTGATAGGTAGCGATCGCTTTGATCAACTTGAGTAGGCGAGCGCTACCCAGCAGATTGATTCAATATATCCTCAATTCCATTTTGCACACGTACTAATTGCGAACGCTGCTGATCAATCCAGGCTTTCTCAGCTTGTCGTTGTTTGGGTGTTTCCTGCTGATATCGCGCCTGTCGTTCTAGAAAGTCATTGTAGAATGCGATCGCCTGTTCAATTCTTTGAGTAGCTAATCTAATTAATTCATCAAACATTACAACAACTATCTTCTCCAACCTGATAGCAACTTCCTCATAGCACTTAGTAAACTGTTCCATACTGATCCCTAAAACTCCCTGTTTTGCTAAGGTGTCAGCGGCATTTCTAATAGAATCAATCAAATCTTTAACATTAACAGATAATATATATATAATATTCCCTCTAATCGCTCTTTCAACTAGATGAACAATTGACTGAATAAGGGAATTGAACTGAGGTTTAATTTCTGTTTTTCGTTGTTCATCTAGCTGGTCAACACATACTTGAATAAATGATATTTGTGGCTGAATTTCTTGCTCAAGTATTAAGGCTGTACTCTGCATTAAGCTAGATTGTGTTTCTTCTAACGGGACTTAAGCAAAAAAAGAGAGCAAAAGAGGTTATAATGCAGATATAGCATAGGTTTCACGTTAAAATAAGCCTGATGAAAGAGACAACTCCCACAGCCATGCCCCCATGCTTTGAAAAATGGTGTCAAAGGTTTGATGATGTATTTAATCATCAAGCGCAAAAAAGGGAGTTCAGACATTATTTAGGGGGATTATTGGGGGAAAGTGAGAGAAAAAACCTGTTACAGATGGCAGGAAACGCCATAGGGGTGAATTACCATAGATTACACCACTTTTTAACAGATGCACCTTGGTCGGCTAAAAAGCTGAATGAAAGACGCTTGGAGGTAATGAACAAGTGTAGTCAAACTAGAATTAATCGGGGATTTAGCTTGATAATTGATGATTCAGGGCATAGGAAAAGTGGTAACTTGACTGAAGGAGTTGGAAGACAATATATTGGAGAAATCGGTAAGACTGATAATGGAATAGTAGTGGTAACAAGTCATTTATATGATGGCAGAAAAAGCCTACCATTAGATATAGAGTTATATCAGCACGCTGATTCATTACCACAGGGGAAACAAGACCCATTATTTGAGAAGAAAACCGAGATAGCAATTAAGTTAATAGACCAAACAAGAGAGCGAGGATATCAACCAGGAATAGTAATTGTAGATGCGGGATATGGTAACAATACATCATTCCTATTAGAACTAGAAAAGCGAAACTTAAAGTATTTAGGAGGAGTAGCCAAAAATCGGAAAGTCACAATTAGTAACCAAGGAAATTATCAACAAACAATCAGGCTAGATGAATTAGCACAGACGTTGCCCCAAGAAGCTTTTAGCGAAATTAAACTCAAATTAGATAAATCCCGAACAGTGTGGGTAGCAACAAGACTTGTAGAGATATCACGTCTAGAGGGACAGCGAAGTATAGCTATCGTGATGAATGCTGATACTTTCTCAAATGCCACTGATATCGACTATTTTATCACTAATGTTTCTACATCTGTTGTCACTCCAGAATGGATAGTCAACACCTATTCTCAACGAAATTGGGTGGAAGTTTTCTATCGAGAAGCCAAAGGCTTTCTCGGATTAAAAGAATATCAAGTCCGAGATAAAACTAGTCTCATACGACATTTTATCCTGGTTTTTTGTGCCTATACTTTTATTCTTTGGCATCAGCTGACTGGGGGTTTGAGACGTAGGTGGGCAACTAAACCTTTGAACACTTTTACTGATGCTTTAGAAGCGTTTAGAACAGCGATTTCTTTCCGTTTTTTTGAATGGCTAACCATTAATCGTGACGTATTTGCCTCTCATAAAGCCAGTTTCGGCTTTATTTGGGCTTAATTTTTGTTTAAGTCCCGCTAATTGAAAATTTACTTCTGACTGTAAATTTTTAATTAAATCGTCTTTTTCAAAAATATTTAATGAAGTTTTGGGTTTGTTTGTGTTGCTATAAAAGCTGCTATTTTCTAGTCTAGCCATCCTTTTATACCAAGATTTTTTTACTTGTTTCACAGTCTCGGATTTATATTCATTCCCTAGACGACGCAATCTCAACACACGACCACTTAAATCACCAACTTCTTCCCATATTTCAGATGTCGCTATTTGATCAATCCTTTGTTTGCTATGCCAAATATCTTCAGCCTGTGATAAATCATTAAAACAGCCTTGAACTAGATTATTGAGCCTACTGGCAGATTGTTGAATTTCTTTAACACATGGTTCAACTGTTTTATTGAGTTTGCTAGCAGATTCCTTTATTTCTTGGGAAATTTCATCAACTCTCAAAATTTCATCTATAGATTTACTGATATTTTGTAATTCCTTAAAAGATTCGTTCATACTGCACCTTTAAATAATCTGCGACAAAGTTTGAATCGTGTCGAAGTCAACTTAAAATAGTTTTTGAATTTTTCCACCTACTATTCTTATTCCTATTACAGTATTCCCAAATTTCGTCATTAGTAACATGTTCCGAAAAAATACGGTTATTTTTGGTGATTACAAAAGCTAGGCTGAGAAAAATTATCTTTTGATCAAGTGATAATATGCTGTTTGTATTTGCTCCCGTAATACAGGCTGGGATTAAGTCTGGGGTTTATGAAATTGTTCGTAATACAGCAACAGGACAATTATTGGGTATAGCCAGAGATAAAGTAACTGGTAAATTTGTAGCTCACGCGGTTGGTATTGCAAGTGAAGCAATAGGAGTTCCGCTAAATACCGTATTTGCTCCCGCACAGCTAGTCATGGGTGGCTTGCAAATGCTTCAAACTCATTTGGGGTTTCAAAAAACCTACAAAATGCTTGAAACCTTACAAAACAGTGTGGGAGTTTTACAAGCAACTACATCTGTAATTGGTGTTGGTACTGTAGCAGTGGGAGTGCTGTCAGCAGTAAACCTTTACCAAACTATGAAACTTAGGGAAGATGTAAAGCAACTGAGATTAGAAGTTCAAGATGGATTTATTAATCTAAAACAAGCTTTAAGAGACCAGGGAGCAGAAATTATTCAACGGATTAACCAAGTTGCTGAAGATATTAAATTTGAGAATCATCGCTTAGTCTTAATTCAAGCCTATGGTCAATTTCAAGAAGCATTAATGTTAATTAAAACGGCTCTGTTATGTAAAGACCAAAATATCAAAAATGATACTCTGGGAGGTGCAAGGCTGATATTGACTAATGCTTTGGCAAATTATAATAATCCGCACTTGTTAGACAAAACCTCTGCGGCTGGACACCTTCGCAGAGTAGAATGTGCTTGGTCAATTGAGCAGGCGATCGCTTTAACTTTCCAATTGCAAAATCAGTCAGCAGCTGTGAGCGATCGCCTTTCTTACCTCCAACACAAAATTCGTCAAGATTGCCTAACTGTTATTGAGAAATGTGAATCTGAGGAAGAACTAGATTTTATCTTCCCGGAAATTCTCTGTATTCGCAATAATGATTTAGCTGTGTTGGAATCATGGCAAAATCATGTTGATTGGATACAAACTTTATCAGCAGATGAACGGCAACTTTTAGCCAGTTCGCATATTCAGTCTGCTAATGTTGAGGAGAATAAGCAAGAAGTAGCTGTTGTGTCTGAGCCAGAAGAATTAGCATTTTATGAAAATTTAAAACAAAAATCTCATTATTTATCTCTGCGCGATCAGCTTATATTTATGATTAAACCTGATTTACGTAGACAACACGAATCTTATATTAATCAGCAAGCATTAAAATTTGGCTATCAAGGATTTGCTCCCTCAAATTGGCAAAAAATACCAGATTTAACAGTTGGTAATCTTTATTGGTATTTTAAGGTTAAAGATAAATCAAACGTATAATCAGACTAAAGTATACTTACTTGATTTGTAAAAATTGCATGGCTTCAGATCCCCGACTTATTCAAGAAGTCGGGGATCTAGTTATTCATAAATGATTTAGGAGTTATGTATTAAAATTTTAATCAGCAACTAACCCAGGCATAATGCTTAAGTCATAATAAAAGCAGTGTCTTATCCTACTCAAATTATCTATGAGTAACCTACAAACAAAATTACCAACTGACACTTGGATAGCAGCTACTTGGGATGAATATATTCAAGTAATTGAAAATTCTGCTTATGAAAAAGCCAAAGGGTACTACAAAAACAATAAAATGAGGATTGAAATGCCACCCATAGGTAATGACCACGCTAGCGACCACACAATTGTTATCCTTGCTGCTAGTAATTATGCGGCTATCAAAGGTATTGCGATGAATGGAAAGGATAACTGTACCTACCGTAAAACTGGCTTTAACGATGCACAGCCTGATGTTTCTTATTACATTGGTGAAAATGCTGATGTGATTCCTTGGGGGACTTCTATTATTAACCTAGATACCTATTCATCCCCAAATTTGGTGATTGAAGTTGCGAGTACTTCTTTAGCAGATGACAAAGGTGAAAAACGGCTACTGTATGAAGAATTAGGTGTAGATGAATACTGGATTATTGATGTCCAGAATGTTCAAGTTATTGCTTTTGCTATGGAAAATGGCGGTAGTCGAAGAATTACTCAATCTCAAGTACTACCAGGATTAGCAATTTCTTTGCTAGAAGAAGCTTTTCGTCGCACTCGTCAAATGAATCAAAGTCAAGTTGTCGCTTGGTTACTGGCTCAATTTCAGCAATAATCTAAAACCAAATACAAATTGAAATTTTGTAATTACCAATTACTAATTAGTATTAACTCCCCTGGCTGGAATAACCAGGAGTGTTAGGGAAAATCGACTTCATGTTTATAAGCGCTGAAGCAGATTTAAACCGTGGGTATCGGTACCGCAAGTATTGAACAGATTATATTTAGCGGCTAACTTTTGCACCTGTTCTGATTCCAACACGCTTGGTTTCCAAGGGTTGGGATTGTTGTAAGCGTAGAAGGTTTCCACGCCATCGATACCATTTTCCGCAGCTGCGGGAATCAAGTCAAGATGCGATCGCTTATAACGCGCTGGATGAGCTAATACTGCTAATCCTCCTGCTTGATGAATAGCTGCAATGATATTTTTTACTTGATATTCATTACCCGTAGCAATTTTTCTTTGTAAATAAGGTTTCATGCTGGGGTGTTCTGGCTCAAAAGAATAAGCCAAAATATGAACTTCAATGTTCAAAAGATTAGCATTAATTTCTGTCCCACTCCACAGACGAGGAGTGCTGACACCAGGATTTTTCCATTGCCAATCTTCTAACCAAGCTTGCGCCGCTTGATAACCACCGATACTATGATGATCGGTGATGGCTAGTCCCTGTAATCCGATAGCGATCGCTTGCTCCATTAAAGCATGGGGTTGCAATCTGCCATCTGAAAAAACAGTGTGCATATGAAAGTTAAATAACCTCGGACAACTTTGAGCATCAATATTCTCAAATACCTGTTTCAAAATTTCCGTAGGAGCAGAAGTCCGGGCAAAATTTACAACCATAACCCCCTCTGAGGCAAAATATAATATTCTCAACACGCCCACGCACCAGATTTCCTGATGACAATTAACTAACACTTGAAAGTAGTGTTAGTAGCTATTTTTATTAGCTGCATCAGCAAATTTTTTCAATATGTTAAGACTACGTTAGCAAATCTCAACGCTGACGGACATGAGTATTTTCAATTGCTTGTATAACTATATGTAAAAAATGTTTCTCTAAATCTAGTTAAGGTTAAAAACGGTAATTGTCGTGCATTCTTTATAATTCCGGCTTTTTTGACTATGCTGCACTCAAGAAAAGCGGAAATAGCTTGATATTTAATGTATTATTTCGATAATTTATTTAAGTAATCCCACTAATTCACCATCGCCAGCAATTACCTCACCAATCGCTAAAGCTGGGATATCCTGTGATTGAAAGTAAGTAATTGTCTGTTGTACCTGATGGGGTGGTACTAGCAGCACAAATCCAATACCCATGTTAAAGGTGTTGTACATAGCCTCAGAACTCACACTGCCGGCTGTAGCTAGCCACTCAAATAGAGGAGGTAAAATCCAACTGTTGGGGTCAATTTTTATAGCTTGACCTTTACCCAAGCATCTAGGTAAATTTTCTGGTAATCCACCGCCTGTGATGTGAGCCATGCCGTGAATTTCTATACCTGCTTGACGAGCAGCTAGGACAGGTTTAACATAAATGCGCGTGGGTTTAAGAAAAGCTGCGCCGAGAGTTTCACCAGCTAATGATTCTGGGCATTCATTCCAAGAGAATCCGCGATCGCTGACAATTTTCCTGACTAAACTTAAACCATTGCTATGTACACCAGTGCTTGCGAGGGCGATCGCTACATCTCCCACCTGTACCTGAGAACCATCCAGCATCTGGCTTTTCTCCACAATCCCCACACAAAACCCAGCCAAGTCATACTCTCCGACTTGATAAAAACCGGGCATTTCTGCTGTTTCTCCCCCTAATAAAGCACAACCTGCCAGTTTACATCCAGCGGCTATCCCTGCCACAACTTTAGTTAACTGCTCTTTATTTAAAGCGCCTGTTGCTACGTAATCTAAAAAAAATAGTGGTTCTGCACCAGATGTCAAGACATCATTGACACACATAGCCACTAAATCGATGCCAACTGTATCATGACTATTGAGAATTTGAGCAATTTTTAGCTTTGTACCCACACCATCTGTCCCGGAAACTAGCACTGGTTCTTGATAACCGCTAGGTAGCTGAAAACAACCACCAAAACCGCCTAGTCCACCAATCACTTCCGGCCTAAAGGTGCTGTGAACCAAATTGCGAATTTGCTCGACAAAGGCTCGACCAGCTTCAACATCAACTCCAGCATCCCGATAATCCATTCCTGACGGCACCGTTACAATCTGCGACAAACTAAGGTTATCATTACATATTTAGGTGCTACAGGTAGTCAGTCGATTTGAGATTTAGGGAATTTATTAGTCGCCAGTTTGACCATTGAGCCTTAACAACTAAAACACCTCATCTTCCATACCGCGCCACCATTCCCCCAAATTCATCAAATCTTGGTAGATATCTTGCAGTTCCTCAGCGTAAGTATCTGGGGAAATCAGCGCTTGGCGTTCTTGCAGTTTCTTGAGGCGTAGTTGCACTAATAACCAAGGTTTAGCAATACTGTTCGTTGCTTCTAAATATTGAGCTAGTTCTCTGCTATTCATAATATTTGCTTGGGGAATTTGGGGACTACTAGCGCAGCAAGACTAAAATATCGCAATTCCCAAAAATGGACTTGCGGAAATAATGATTTATGCCTTAAACAAAAGCATTGTAGAGACGAAGCAAACGCAACGTCTCTACATTTATTTTTGGGCATTGCTGATTGAGGATAAAAAAATAAATTTGGATAAATTTATCCCCAGATTCAGCAACGCCGATTTTGAGAAAACAGCTGTAGCTAATTAGGCTTTAGCGTAATTTTCAGCCGCGAAGTCCCAGTTAATCAACTGTTCTAAGTAATTCTTAATGAAAGCGGGGCGAGCATTTCTATAGTCGATGTAGTAAGCGTGCTCCCAAACGTCTAAGGTTAGGAGTGCTTTTTGTCCGTAAGCCAAGGGGTTCTCTGCGTTTGGTGTTTTAGTCACCTTCAGTGTACCACCGTCATCAATTAGCCAAGCCCAGCCACTGCCAAATTGAGTTGCAGCTGCATTAGAAAACTCTTCTTTGAATTTGTCAAAGCTACCAAAATCTTGATCAATCTTCGCCGCTAGTTCACCACTGGGTGCGCCACCACCTGCAGGTTTTAAGGAACTCCAGAAGAAGGTGTGGTTCCAAACTTGAGCCGCGTTGTTAAAGATTCCCGCTTTGGATGCATCTTTGAAAGATGCTTTGATCACTTCTTCTAGTGATTTGTCAGCCAGTTCTGTACCATCAGTGAGCTTGTTGAGGTTGTCTACATAAGCTTTGTGATGTTTACCATAGTGATATTCAAAGGTTTCGCCTTTCATACCATAAGGCTCTAGAGCATTAAAGTCGTAGGGAAGGGGAGCTTGTGCGAATGCCATTTTGTGAAATCCTCTCTTTAGCGTTTTCCAGTTTAGAGCTATTGCAGCAGATTAGGAAATTACAGCTGTTGTGTTTACTAGTTATATATCCTTAATTCTGGGACATAAAACTTAACATCGTCATTTTACTACCAAAGTGAAGATTCAGACAAAGTAGTTGCAAATGCCCTAGGGCGAGAACCTGAGATTCTCAACTCTCTTAAATCCTACGGTTTTGAGCTTATGGTTTTGGGCTTTATCTCTCTACTTACTTATTAAGCTAAATCTCCCAGATGGAAAACTTCTAACCTTAGTGGTATTGGCCAGATATATTTTAAATTACTCTAAAATCAGTCTTTAGTTAGATGAATTAATTTTGTAATCAATTAAGATAGATGATGCCAATACTGTTTTTAAATAAAGACAGCTAATTACCAAGAGAGATTATAAGGGTTTCGGAGTTACATTTTTAGGGTTGTGAGTGAGTTGGGACTCACAACCACGCGTTGAAACGGAACCTATAGCAATAGGCAATGATTACCACAGGGATAAACACTGCTAACAATTGTTAACTATAAGCGGCAATGAATACTACAGAGATAAACGCTGCTGACAATAGCTAACTATTTGTGCAGTCACATCAGAGGCGCTCAGTCCATCGGTTTGGATTTCGATTGCATCAGTGGCTTTCTTTAAAGGAGAGACTTTGCGAGTGCTATCTTTCCAATCACGTTCAGCAATATCCCGTTCCAGCTGTTCTAGGCTGACTTCGGGTAGACCTTGTTTTTTAAAATCTTGCTGACGCCGACGTGCGCGCTCACTCACAGAAGCGGTCAAGAAAATTTTCACTTCTGCATCGGGAAATACATGAGTACCAATGTCCCGTCCTTCAGCGACTAAACCGCCTCTTTTACCCCAGCTTTGTTGCTGTTTGACCAGCGCTCTACGCACAGCACTCTGAGCTGCGATCGCTGATACTTTAGATGTGACTTCCACAGTGCGAATTTCTTGGGTAACATCAGTACCGTTAATCCAAACCCGCACAGGAGATTGCAAGTCCTGACTGGGGGTGAGTTGGATTTCGCACTGGCTAACCAATTCAGCAATTGCACACTCATCGTCCAACGCGACTTGGCTTTGCAACACTAACCAAGTAACAGCCCGGTACATAGAGCCTGTATCTAAATACACAAGACCTAACTTGGTAGCTACTTGACGAGCCACTGTGGATTTTCCCGCACCGGCTGGGCCATCAATAGCGATGACGGGTAGGCGATCGCACAAGATAATATTATCAATCAAACGTGTAGAACCAAGACGAGCTGCGATCGCCACCATTCCTTCCTCCTCAATTGTTTCTAAGTACATCAACGTAGTCGGTTCAACCAATTCAATATATTCCACGAAAATATCACTGACCATTGCCACTTCTCGCTGTACCACTGCTATCAGCTTGCTAGAATCACGTTCTCCAGCGAGAAACGCAGCTTCAGCCTGCTGCAAACCACGACACAACACCGCAGCCTGCTCTTTCTCCGTTGCAGTCAAATATTGATTGCGGGAACTTAAGGCCAAACCAGAGGCTTCCCGCACCGTTGGACAAGCAACAATATCTACGGCAAAATTCAAGTCTGCTACCAACCGCCGAATAATAGCTAGTTGTTGACTATCCTTTTGACCGAAGTAGGCTCGGTCAGGCTGCACCAAGTTAAAAAGCTTGGTAACAATTGTTGCTACACCCTGAAAGTGACCTAGCCGAGAACTACCACACAAGCCAGATATCATAGCAGATGGAGGTGTTACTTGTGTAACCTTCGATTCTTGTATATTCTTCTGCCCCACTCCCATTTCTTCCGGAGTCGGCGCAAAAATTATGTCTACCCCCGCTGCTGCACAAAGCTGCACGTCTAAATCAAAAGTCCGGGGATAGCGTAGATAATCTTCACTAGGCCCAAATTGCAGGGGATTGACGAAAATACTAACAATCACCGTGGAATTTTCTTGCCGCGCTCGTTGAATCAAGCTTAAATGACCTTGATGCAACCCTCCCATAGTTGGTACTAGACCAATTGCTGTCTGATCCCAACTAGTCTTCTCATCTAGTACCAGGTCTTCTGGAACTGTAAACTTGTTCTGCGAGCGGTCTTTATTTAAATAACAGCGTAAAGCTGCAACTGTTCTCAACAGGCGCACAAAATACCCCTAGTTTTCTCGATCCCTCCCCCGTTAGTTTATATCTGAAACAGGGGGAAGAGATGGTTTAACTAGGGGAATTAGCAATTGGGAATAGAGCATCGGGCAATATAAGTTTTCCTCAGTAGCCCTCTGCTTTGTGCTTTATGGTCTAGAATTATCTTCCCAAAACTTCGATCCGCACTGGTGCAACGCCACTACCGATCATGCCGATAATCCGAGCTGCACCCACGGAAAGATCAATAATCCGCCCCCTGATATATGGGCCTCGATCAGTAATTGACACCACTACAGAACGACCATTGCGGGTGTTGGTAACACGTACTCTTGTGCCAAAGGGTAGGCTGCGATGGGCAGCTGTCATACCTTCTGGATGAAATCTTTTACCGCTGGCAGTGCGACTACCAGAACCATCGTAGCCATAATAAGATGCTATACCCCGGAAATTGAGTCTAACTTTGCCGACAGCAATTTCTTGCGGTAGTTTGGGAAATGAAGCAGGTAAGCGTACTGGTAAATCAGCAATCTCGCTGATGGGAGAAGCATTACCTAAAAGTCTCCGCAAGCGATTAGTAGCTTGTAAAGCATCATTGGCCTGATTATTGGTGAAATCAGATAGACGGGTGTCTTGATTGATTTCCACCAATTCTTGGCTATTGATTTTAATTGCAAAGCGATCGCTTGACTGTTCCTGGTTCGATAAACTCTTGTTTTGGGCTTGGTTGGCTACTTGGGAATTGTCTTTTCCCTTCCAACTGACGCTAATCTGACTAGCGTCTGCACCATCTCGAACTAACTGGTTGATCCTAGCTGCGACTATGCTAGCTCTTTGAACTGGGTCGTCTTGGCCGGTACTGATTTGTTTACCGACTTCTGTTACATTCCCGACACTTGCTACCTTGGGTGAGTTGTTAGCAATAGGGGCGTACATTTGCACGCCCCGAGAATCTCCAATTACCCCAACTTTACTATCAGCGTTGGCAACTGGTATGGAACTCAAAAAGGTAAGAACAGGAATATTTCGGATGAAAAGGGTTGTCGCTTTGCGGCCTTCAATGCTATGAGCGTGAATTTCTGTAATCACAGCATCTGAGGCGGGTTTCCCCGTTGAGGATTGATATTCTCCTACCTTCACCACATCACGAGCGGGTGAATTTTGGGAAACTTCAACCTTCCCTTTGGGAGCTTGAGTACGACCTACTGAGGGTACTCCTACAACGGTGAGAAACAGCGCGACAATAGTCCACAAATGTCTTTGATTCATGCGTCCGATTTTAAAGCGACTGTAGAACAGCAGTTTCACGATTCGTGGGATTCTTGACCACTGGTTGTGGCATCCCTCTACAACTCGAACTCGTTCCGCTTTCACTTTTTTATTTGTAACTGCAACAGACTAACACGAACCTTTGAACCTGGGGATCAGGGTTTTAGCGTAAGTCTTGGTAACTGTACCAAATTCAAAGTCTGATTTCAAGGGTAAAACCTTGCTCAATTGCGGATTTCGCCCGTGTAACGTTTCTTGTGATAAGTAAAACTTTTCTTATGAAAATTTAACATTGACTACACCATAAATTCGCAGTGCATTGTTAATTTTTAGCTCCAATTCCTATTTAAGCCAGTATTTTTTTCTACAAAAACTATTTTGCGAGTAAATACATAATTAAAGGCAAAATATAAAGTTCACAAATTAAGATATAATACTTAGAAAATCTTCATGATTAATGATTTACTTTTTCCTTTTAATTTGAAAATATAGAGGTTTTGCAAAATATCTGCATACAATATTGCGTAATTACTTCTGATAAAACAAGTATGTTTTTTTACAAAAATATGTAGAGAATAATTTTTTCTAATACATAAAGATATGTTATTTAAATTACTTTTGCCTTCCATATTAATGCTTTCTCATATGCAGTCTCAACACGGGAGGTATTTCTTACGGCAAGAAAAAATAAATTATGAAAAAATTAGCCTAAATTTAGCGGCTGCATGTAAATGAGCATTTTTTTTAGTCAAAAAAGATACGTTGTATTAAACCGTAACGAAAGATTAAGGATGAAGAGTGAGGCTGATATCAGAATAACAGCTAACAACTAACAAGTATTTTCGGCATTTTGGCAACTAAACTATCAGCAAAAGTTGATATATTGCAGACATTAATAAAGATATTTTTAACTGCTATCCAGAAGATGGAATTCAATCTATCTTCTTAGGTTTTTGGTTATTTGGCATTTTGGCAACCTATTAAATTTTGATTATGATACCTTCATAAGAATTGCTAGGATTAACGTTAGTTACAACATTAAATACGTTATCAATAACCGTCCCTTGTGTTGGCTGACTTTATGATCCTGACAACCTATTGAATTTTATTTGTGTATTTTTTCCAGAGTCCAAGGTGTATTGCCACTTTCAAGCTATTTGGGCGGGGTCAAACCCGCCCTTTATTTTCAGTTTTTATGAATAGAATTAGGGACTAGTACAAAAATGCTCAAGTTTGAAGTTTAAAACCAATAAACTTGTATTTTAAGCCTTTCATGAATTTGCAATGGTTGCTTTATTTGCT
This sequence comes from Fortiea contorta PCC 7126, assembly GCF_000332295.1. Classification (GTDB taxonomy): domain Bacteria; phylum Cyanobacteriota; class Cyanobacteriia; order Cyanobacteriales; family Nostocaceae; genus Fortiea; species Fortiea contorta. The sequence goes on from NZ_KB235930.1 coordinate 45,051, forward strand.
TCGTAGCCGAGTAGGGAAAGTCATGCTTGATTTTTCCTTATGAGCGCGGCTCATGGAGTTTTTTGCATACATATTTTTTTATCTGATGCATAGGAGAATACTTTTGTATCCTCAACTATTTGCGGTGAAAAGATTTTGCAGCAATTTTGCTGCATAGGTGTTAGCGCGACAAACACTTCCTTTTCTGCTGGGAAGAAGAAAGTGTTCGTTGGGTCTTAGGGGCATAAAAGAGAATACAAAAATTCTTTTTTGCCGGAAATTTAAAATATATGACACAGTTGCGTAGGTCTTGATTAATATTTGCAGACAGTGTAATAAGCGATGTTATTTAAGTGGCAAATTGTCTAAAATTTGGTTCCATAAATCTTCAATCGTGATTCTACTGAGTTGCACAATCTGCTATCAGTTATTTATGGATTTGGACACATCCTTTAGGAAGATACAAAACAAAAAAATAAAGGGTAGATTAATCCGGGATGTTGTTATGCACTGGATTTATATAGAGGTTTGGCTCGTCGCCAAACCTTTTTTTCTATTCATATTTGCAACAATAAATCTAGCGATGCGTAAAAAGTTTGATATTGCGTCTGCTTTGATAACGCAGCGAGAGCGGAATAGAATATCACTTTTAGAGCATTGGTCATTGGGAACTTGGTATCGAGCAAAGAAAAACGCAGTTAATTGAATTTTTGTTTTTAAGTGCTTAATTATACAATTAAAAAGACAGTTTATACTGAGATATAGACAAATGTGAATATTCTAAACAATTAGCAATATATCAACAGATATATTTTAATTCCGCAAATTCAAATATTAATTTATACCTTGCTTTTTAGTAAGAAAAACTTCATCATTAGTTGAGTAATAACTTAACGCAGAAACTGCGAATAACAACATAAAAGCAGACAATCTGAATCAGAAGTATAAAAAACATCTGGTGAACAGAACTCTATTTTTTGGTGTTAAAAGCACTAATTTACAGACTTCGGAGTTAGATTAACTCATGCTACAAGGATGGATACAAATTGTATTAACGCTACTAATTGTGGTAGCAATTACTCCTTTTTTCGGTAAGTATATAGCCCGTGTCTTTTTGGAACAAAGTACTTTTTTTGATGCAGTTTTGAACCCAGTTGAGCGAGTCATTTACTCTCTAGTTGGCGTTCCCACCAAAGAAAACATGACGGGTTGGCAGTATGCGCGGGCGATCCTCTACAGCAATGTAGCTATGGGATTGCTGGTATTTTTGATTATTGTGAATCAGGGATGGCTACCACTGAATCCGACAAAGATAGGTGCGCCGACCTGGGATACAGCACTGCACACCACAATTTCTTTTATTACTAACACCAACCAGCAGCATTATTCTGGTGAAACCTATTTGAGTTATGCCAGTCAAATGTGGGGACTGGTATATCATATGTTTACTTCGGCGGCAACGGGTATAGCTGTAGGGATTGCTTTTATTCGGGGTTTAACTGGTAGACCATTAGGCAATTTCTATGTAGATTTAACTCGCGCCATTACGAGAATTTTATTACCTATTAGTATTGTAGGGGCGATCGCTCTGATGATCGCCGGCGTTCCCGAAACCCTCGCCGGGCCAGCAGTATTTCCCACACTAGAAAATCCTAGCATTAGTCAGGCGATCGCTCGTGGCCCTGTCGCCCATTTTGAAATTATCAAGCAGCTAGGAGAGAACGGCGGCGGCTTTTTCGCTATCAACTCCGCACACCCTTTCGAGAATCCCAGCGGATTTTCTAATTTGATTGCAACTGTGGCGATGCTTTCTATTCCCACAGCCCTAATCTATACCTATGGTGTGTTTGCCAACAATATCAAACAAGCTTGGCTAATCTACGGCATGGTTTTTGTGCTGTTTGCGGTATTTATTATCATCGCTGCTATTGGCGAATATAACGGAAATCCGGCTGTAAACACACTTTTAGGAAGTCAGCAACCAAATTTAGAAGGAAAAGAAGTCCGGTTTGGTTGGGCGCAATCTGCGTTATTCGCAGTGAGTACAACTGCGACTATGTGCGGTGCTGTCAACAGCTTAATCGATTCCTTCATGCCTAACGGTGGTTTTGTCACCCTCTCGAATATGTTTCTACAAATTATCTGGGGTGGACAAGGAACAGGAACCGCTTATTTATTCGCTTACTTGATTTTGGCGGTATTCGTCACTGGATTGATGGTGGGACGGACACCGGAATTTTTGGGACGCAAAATTGAGAAGCGAGAGGTAGTGTTGGCTAGTTTCTTGATTTTGATGGTACACCCGATCGCTATTTTAATTCCCGCTGCGATCGCTTTAGCATTTCCTGAACAACTGGCGGGGATTAGTAATCCTGGCTTCCACGGCTTTTCCCAGGTGATGTATGAATATGCATCGGCTGCAGCTAACAATGGTTCTGGGTTAGAAGGTTTAGCAGATTCGCAACCCTCGCCAATAGCTATAGCTGCGGGTGCTCAAACAACTGTTACCGCTCTGTGGTGGAATCTCAGCACTTGTTTCAGTTTATTAGCTGGGCGCTATATCCCTGTGATTGGTTTGTTGTTACTCGCCGACAGTATGTCTCGCAAACAACTCGTACCTTTAACAACTGGGACACTGCGAACCAACACCGGGCTGTTTACGGGTGTCACCGCTGGGGTAATTTTAATTCTGGGTGCGCTGACGTTTTTCCCGGTGCTGGCTTTGGGCCCCATTGGTGAGGCTTTTTGGATTGCTAAAGGTATCGGTTGAGCAGAAATAATGGGTTTGATTGGAAACGCAAAGGAGCGCTGAGGTTGGCTGAGTTTCTCATCCCTAATCCCTAATCTCTAATCCCTAAAAAATATGACAGCTAACATAAATCCTTCCTCGCCCCGCACACCCCAAAGGACTCGTGATTCTCGCAAACATACGCCAAAAGCAGATATGCGGGGACTGTATCAAAGGGCCGTTCGTGAGTCTTTTGTCAAGCTTGACCCGCGAATTACTGTGAGAAATCCGGTGATGTTTGTGGTTTGGGTGGGGACGATTGTGACTTTTTTGGTGACTCTCGACCCGAATTTGTTTGGTACGATTCAGGCGGATGTTAATCAACAGCGTGTGTTGAATGGGTTGATTACGCTAATTTTATTTTTTACTTTGGTTTTTGCTAATTTTGCGGAAGCTGTGGCTGAAGGTCGGGGTAAAGCCCAGGCTGATGCTTTGAGAGCAACGCGGTCTGATACTGAGGCTAAGAAAATTTTGCCTGATGGCGCGATTGAGAAAGTTAATTCTACGCAACTGCGCCAAGGGGATTTAGTGAAAGTCATTGCTGGTGATATGATTCCGGCTGATGGCGAGGTGATGCAAGGTATTGGTTCTGTGGATGAGTCGGCGATTACTGGGGAGTCGGCTCCTGTTCTTAAGCAACCGGGTACAGATATCGCCAGTTCGGTGACGGGAGGGACTCGTCTACTTTCGGATGAGTTGACGATTAGGATTACCGCTAATCCTGGTCAAGGCTTTATTGACCGGATGATTTCTTTAGTTGAGGGTGCAGAACGGAGTAAGACGCCGAATGAGGTTGCTTTGACGGTACTTTTAGCAGTGCTGACTCAGGTATTCTTGATTGTAGTGGCGACTATGACACCTTTTGTCGGTTATATTGCCAGTTTTATCAGTACTGTATTTGGGGCTGAGGCTGCTAATAGCTTGCGGGCTGGTGCTAGTGTCGCCATCTTGGTTTCGTTACTGGTAGCATTGATACCCACGACTATCGGTGGTTTGCTCAGTGCGATTGGAATTGCGGGGATGGATAGAGTCGCCCAATTTAACGTTATTGCTACCTCTGGTCGTGCGGTGGAAGCCTGCGGTGATATCAACACCTTGGTGTTAGATAAAACAGGTACGATTACTTTAGGTAATCGCATGGCTGATGAGTTTATTCCGTTGAATAATTATTCACAACCAGAGGTGGCGCGTATCTCTCTACTGGCTAGCGTGTTTGACGATACGCCGGAGGGTAGGTCAATTGTGGGACTAGCAGAAAAATATAAGGTGAAGGTAGATTTTGATCCGAAACAACTGGAAGGTGTGGAGTTTTCCGCCAAAACTCGCATGAGTGGGACTAATTTACCCGATGGTAAACAAGCTCGCAAAGGGGCTGTAGATGCTATTAAGGGGTTCGTCCGTTCCCGTGGTGGTCCTGTTCCTGACGATGTAGATGCGGCTTATGAGCGAGTTTCGCGGTTGGGTGGTACACCTCTAGCGGTTTGTCAAGATGACCAAATTTATGGCGTTATTTACCTCAAGGATGTGGTGAAACCTGGACTCAGAGAAAGATTTGACCAACTGCGGCGTATGGGTGTGCGTACGATTATGTTGACAGGTGATAACAGAATTACGGCTTCTGTTATTGCTCAAGAAGCTGGGGTTGATGATTATATCGCTGAAGCGACTCCAGAAGATAAGATTGCGGTGATTCGCTCGGAACAATCCCAAGGTAAACTTGTAGCGATGACTGGGGATGGGACGAATGACGCCCCGGCCTTGGCGCAAGCAAATGTGGGTTTAGCCATGAACTCCGGGACGCAAGCTGCGAAGGAAGCTGCCAACATGGTAGATTTGGATTCTGACCCCACTAAGTTGATTGACTTGGTAACTATTGGTAAACAGTTATTAATTACCCGTGGGGCATTAACAACATTTTCTATCGCTAATGATATTGCGAAGTATTTTGCTATCATTCCCACTATCTTTGCCGCAGCGGGAATTGGAGCTTTGAATATTATGGCGCTGAAAAGTGCTCAATCGGCAATTGTTTCTGCATTAATTTACAACGCTTTAATTATTCCTGTCTTGATTCCTTTAGCACTCAAAGGTGTGAAGTTTTTGCCGTTGACTGCAGACCAACTACTACGGCGTAATATCTTTATCTACGGCTTGGGTGGGATTATTGCTCCCTTTATTGCCATCAAAATCATTGATGTGATCTTGCCTTTATCTTAATTTTGTGTAGTGAAAAATTTTATGAAACCGATTCGCATTACTACTTTAGCGCCAAAAGCTTTACCAATACTAGAAGCAATTGACGAAATCTGGTTGCAATGGCGTCGTCAAAAGCTACCTTTGTATCTGTTTTTGGCGATGTGTTTTAACCTTGTGGTTGCTCCTGTTGTCTATGGTGCTACTGCTCAACAACTTTCCCGTACTCAATCTTGGGCTTTGGGAATTTTAGGTCTAGTGATACTGGGGCTTTCTGTTTATTTGTTTTTTGTGATGTTTGTACCGGAGAAATTCTGATGAGTTTTGCAAGAGAAGCAAACCGAGCCATTCGTGCTACTTTGGTGCTCTGGGTAATCGCAGCTATTATTTATCCTTTTGTGATGATTGCTTTTGGGCAAATTTTACTGCCGTTTGCGGCGAATGGTAGTTTAATTAAAAATGCTCAAGGTCAAGTTGTGGGTTCGGCTTTGATTGGTCAGCCATTTACTTCAGACCGCTATTTTAACAGTCGTCCTAGCACTACCAGTTATAGTACTGCTGATCCGCAAAAAGATGAGGCGCGAGTTTTACAAACTGGGGTTTCTGGCGCTAGTAATTTGGCTCCCAGTAACATTGCTTTGCTGGAACGAATCAGAGGTAAAGATGACCCCGACCCCGCAAAACGAGTTGAAGGCGATTTGAATCGGCTAAAAACTGCAGGTGTGCAACCGACTGCCGATTTAGTTTATACTTCTGGTTCTAGCCTCGACCCTCACATCACACCCGAAGCCGCTAGAGCACAAATTGGTCGTGTAGCTAGGGCGCGGAATCTTCAACTCAATGATTTAGAAACTTTGATTACCCAAAATACCGATGGTCGTTTTCTGGGTATATTTGGTGAGCCTGGGGTAAATGTTTTGAAGCTAAATCTGGCTTTGGATCAAGCTACTTCCCTCAGATAGATGCAAAGAGCGATCGCTTTTTGATGAAACGAAGCGGTCGTATATTAAATTCAGGCGAGCCATCAGAGATAAGCTAACTGTAGAGACGAAGCAAAAGCAACGTCTCATGATTTAGATATGAATTGCTCCTAGCTAGTAATATTAGGTTGCACAAAGCGCTTAATTTCACCACAAGCAATGTAGGATTTGCCATCTGGTGCTGTTTTGATTTCATCGACTACATAAAGCATTCCTTCTTCCCGCACCGATCGCGGAAATCGCATATTCCAATCTGGTTCATATCCATCTGCAACTACCCTAGCCCGCAGTTTGCTACCATCTTTGACACACTGGACGAGAACACCATCGGCTATGGTGTCGGTTGTGGGTAAATCTGCGGCGCTGGCTGGGCCTTTGGCGGCTTTGCTGGTGCTGGTTGATGGCGATCGCCTGGGCGCAATAAAGATATCTGTTTCTCCTGGTTGAGCAAATCGATTGATTTTGCCCACTACACGGTAGAAAGTACCATCGTTGGAAATTTCTAACTTTTCAACGACATAACGTGCTCCCTCGGCACGAATAGCCCTGGGAAATTGGACATTTTTTGTTGTGTCGTGCGCTTGCGAAATGACCTTAACCCGTAGCTTACCTCCTTCCCGAACGCAACTCAATTCCACACCAGAACCGATTTCGTTGACAACCGACATTGCATATACTTCATCACCAGCAGTGACACCCCGTCCCGCTAAATCGCTGCGATTGCGTGTCATTGTCTGGTAAGTTTGATCTCGTAGCTCTTTGCGTCCAGCATTTCCCAGGGCTTTTTGGGCGATTCTGCTGGCGAAATACTCTAGCTGTTCGATTTCTTCGGCAATTTCAAAATTCTCATGCAATCCTCGTTCTCGCAACTGCTGTACTAGCGATCGCAGTGTTTGTTCCCCTTGTTCGTGCTTACCTTGTTCTGCTAAATCGAGAGCAGTTTCTTTGGCTTTGGCGATGGTCAAACGACTTAATTCTATGATGATCCGGCTGGTGGAGGCTAAAGCTGCTTCCTCAACAGTCCCGACTTTGGCGACGACATCCACTGTACCAGAGACACTGGCAATCACATCATTTTGCACGACATCAGCGGTGTAGTGTAGCTTCATGACAGGTAAATCGCCAATTTCTGCAGCAGCGATCGCTACACTCAACCCTAAAAGTTTGTCTTCACCTTCGTATAATTCTCCCAGAGCGATCGCTGTTTGACCAGCGTTGTTTTGGCTGACTTTTGCCAAACTTAAAGTATCAACAAGGCTCACACCATCAGCTAACTCAATTGTCACCTGGAGGTTTTGACCAACTACTGCTCTCAGAGAGTCTAGCTCAATACCAAATACTTCCGTTGCTTCGTCAATACTCTGAATAAAATAGAAGTTACCGTTAGCAGCCCTGGCCATACCAATCAACAAATCTTCGTTAAAACCTTGACCAAAACCTAAGGTAGTTGTAGTGATACCCGCCTCAGCTTTTTGTGCCGATGTTGCTGTCAATATTTTAGGGTCTTGAATGCCCATATTTGCATGACCATCAGTCAGCAATAGCACTCGGTTGATTTTTTGTGAATTAAGTTGCGCCTTCACATATTCACATCCCTTGAGCCATCCTCCCGACAAATTAGTGATACCACCCGCTCTCACCTTGCGGATAGAATTTTTCAGCGTCGCTTTGTCAGTTACAGGCTGGGGTGAGATTACTGTATCCACTTCATCGTCATAAACTACCACTGAAAGCACATCTGCAGGCTGGAGTTGCTCCACTACAGATTCTGCAGCTTTGAGGGCATGGTGTAAAGGCGCACCCGCCATTGAGCCTGATCTGTCAATTACAAGCGAAAGATTGAGCTGACGTCGGGGAGATTGGGCTATATCAGCACGAAATCGCAGCAAAATATTGGTTTTTAATGCATGACCTGCAGGGAGAATAGCTTGGTCAAAGTCGTAACTTGTTTTCATCATTTTTTATACCTCTGGGAATCGTCTGTCATCCCATTTCCCGTTAATCGCGGTAGTGTAGAGACGAAGCAAAAGCAGAGCCTCTACAACAAAAATATGTTGCACGTATCAAGAGAATTGGTATGAGGACGGCTAGTATTGCCACTAGTTTACTCAGTAGTAAATATTTTCTGTGTGAAAAAGATAATTCAATGTAACTTTTTATAACTTTGCATCAATTTTGATGTAATCCGGAAATTTTAGCTAATGCATCCTTGACGCTGGGCGGTAACTGACGCATAATCTTACCTCTCTCACGGTCTAATGCGACTAAAGTAACTTTAGCGGTGACATATAATTCTTGCCCACCCGGTGAGACAATGGCATAGTCCCAATTGATGCGGACACCTGTAACTTCTGCCATGCGGGTTTTAACTACTGCTGCCATGCCTAACTGAATGGAAAGGTGATAACGTATGGACAGTTCCACCACTGGTAAATCACAACCTAAAGCTACTAAGTCGGCGTAGTTGATGCCAATGGAGCGTAAGCATTCTACCCTTGCTTCTTCCATCCAAGCAATAAATGCACCATGCCAGACAACGCCTAAATAATCGGTGTGGTGTGGTTGTACTCTAATTGGATAGGCAAACCAATGATCAAATTCTCGATGGGATGGTCGAGCGATCGCACCGGTTGGTGGTAGTGTTGGTTGACTGGATTTATCTTGGGACATGTTCAAGTTTCTACACAGCTATGTATTTTCCACTTCTGGAATAGCATAAAAATTCGTTGCATTGTAGAATCTATTCATTTAGCATCTACCTACGCTACCCAAAATCGGGTGCGTTTTGTTATGCAAATCTTGCAGTATTTGATTACAGTCCATGTCGCTGTAGTTTTTTTCTTGGCTTTCGGGACGACGCACCCAATAGCGATCGCCCAGACTTTATCGCCGAGTTATAGCGAATCTAATTTGGGACAGTTAAATGCACAGGCAATAAGATTGTCTAGGCAAGGTAATTTTTCCGCAGCATTGCAGAGATTGCAAACAGCTTTAAGCATCAGTAGAGACATGGGAGCACGTCCGTGGGAAGCTGTAATTTTTAATAATATTGGCAGAGTGTACCAAAGTCAAGGTCAATATTCCCAAGCGCTGCAATCTTATCAACAAGCTTTATTGATTGATAAGGAGCTAGGAGATCCAGTCCGGTTAGGCAAAACTTACAGTAATTTAGGCTACTTGTTCGATGTCCAAAACCAAAGAGAGTTGGCAATTTTTTTCTACAAGCATTGTCTGATTAATCGTGAGCGTGCTCGGCTCAATCCAGGGGTGCTTTCTGCTCCCCAACCGGACGCTTATAGTATCACGGTTGCTCAAACCTATCGAATTTTGGCTGCTCGCTTGTTGAAACAGGGACGTATTCAAGAAGCGCAACGGACTATGGATTTACTCAAGGTGGAAGAATTACAGGAGTATCTTCCTGGTGTTCCGGGTAATCAACGAACTGCGAAGGGAATAGAAATTATCCCTACAGAAAAACCTGTCAAGCAAAAGTTGGAGCAAACTTTAAATGATGCTGTCGTCTTAGGGAAGGAATTAACCACTTTACGCAAAATTCCTCCCCAACAGCGATCGCGCCAACAAACACAACGAGTTGAGCAATTAGTCGCTAGTCAGCAGCAACTCTTAGGAGAATTTAACAATTTTATCGCTAGTCCCGCAGTTAAAGCACAGTTGGAGCAAATTAGCCAGACAGCTAGGCGACAAAATTTAGATTTGGAAAGCGTCAACGAAATTCGGGATAATTTGGCAAGATTACCCCAAAAATCCGCACTTCTTTATCCATTGATTTTGCAGGATAGCTTAGAGTTAGTTTTGGTCAGTCCAGATTCTGTACCCATTCATCGTACAGTTGCTGTTACCCGCACCCAGCTTCACCAAACTATTTCATCTTTCCGTCAAGCCTTAGCTAATCCCAACCGGGATGTCAAAACACCAGCGCGCCAGTTATATGAATGGCTGATCAAACCTATAGAAAATGATTTGCAGCTTTCTGGGACACAAACTCTCATTTATGCACCAGATGACCAATTGCGTTATGTTCCCTTGAGTGCTGTGTATGATGGCAAGCAGTGGTTAGTGCAGCGCTTCAGTGTTAACCATATCACTACTGCCAGTTTGACTAACTTGAACACTCCTAGGAAATCGAATTTGCGGGTTTTAGTGGGTGCTTTTACTGAAGGTAATTATCAAGTGCGTGTGGGTAATCGCCAAGTGGCTTTTTCTGGTTTGCAATTCGCAGCGCGGGAGGTGGAAAATGTAGCAGCGATCGTTCCCGAAACTAAAAAGCTGTTGAATAATGCTTTCAGCCCCAAGGTGACAGTACCGCAAATGGATGATTATACAATTGTCCATTTAGCTACACACGCGGCTTTTGTGGTGGGTAAACCGGAAGATTCGTTTATTTTATTTGGGAATGGCGATCGCATTCACCTCAAAGATGTCGCTACTTGGTCGTTACCCCGTGTCGATTTGGTGGTTTTGAGTGCTTGCGAAACAGGACTGGGAGGACGGTTAGGAAACGGTGAAGAAATATTAGGTTTTGGCTATCAGATACAAAAAACAGGCGCTAGAGCAGCGATCGCTTCTTTGTGGGCTGTTGATGATGGCGGTACTCAATCTTTGATGAGTGCTTTTTATAGCTTGTTAACCCCAGGTAAATTGACAAAATCTGAAGCTTTAAGACAAGCACAAATTGCCTTAATTACTGGTAAATTACAAATAAAAAGTAACAATAATATGACGGTAACAGTTAACAGCAGCTTTCATCATCCTTATTATTGGGCACCCTTTATTTTGATCGGCAATGGGTTGTAATGACGACAGAACAAGCAATAATGTTCAGATTATTGGGGACTTGAGATTTGGGATCGGATATTTCCAGATATCCTCATTTGCTATCGCTGGTAATCTCTCAAAGACATCCTATTTGTCGCCATCGTTTTTCCAGTATAAATATCTTACTTTGCCGTCAGGGTAAGACTGATACACCTTAATCTCACAGGATATTTCCTGACTTACACCAAAAAATATGTGATGGACTAATACTGAGCCAAACACTTAATCATCGTTAACAGTAATTGATGATTGACAACCAACCCACAATTACTACTTACTTCACCATCTTTTTGAGACACCGGATCCTAGAAAAAAGCTTTAAAACTTCTTAGCTAGGGCTTTATTTTCCGCAACGGCTGGTAAAGGTTGCTTGACAATATTAGCCAGTTCTTGTAGCTGGTTAATGGCTTCAGCACCTTCTAATTTCATCAATTCGCGATCGTCCCGCATTTCTGTCCAAGTAATCCCATAATCGGATACTAAAAACCGAATCAGGTGATTGTCTCCCAAGCTAACCATAAATGATGCACTGTTCATTTGGTCGCCGCAAGTGTAGCAGGACGCCAAGTATCCGCGCCGTTCGAGAACGATCGCCAAGGCTTGGAGGTTCATTACCAAGTCTTGGACAAATTGCCGATGTTGATGCGCTAGTCTTAGAAACACGTTTTTCCTCCAGACACCACAGTCATTTGTGTTGATTTTATATTTTCTTTAGATTCTCTCATCCACTGGTATTGTAAACTATCGAATACTATTCCCAGTCGGTCAGGATTTGTTTGTTGACTACCTTGCTTAGGGTAGTAGATAACGGCTTCGCGTGCCGTATCAAACTATTCAATTTTAGAAATCAGAATACCCGACAGGTTTGTCAAACTTAAGATTGTCTTTATACACTCCTGTCACCATTGATGCTTGTGAGAGCAATCCGTTTTAAGATTAACTTAAATTTGCCATCTGTCAACTACATAAAGGCTACATATTGCATTTTTCTCACTTATATGCAGTTAAGGCTGCTGGTTACAAATGGTTAGTGTACCCACTGCTGGGGTGTTACTAACTTTGGTTGTGTTGGATGGGTGAGATTTTGCAGTTGACTGTGTTAATTCGAGACTAGAGACGGGCAATTGACTAATAGGTTCCTGATTATACAGAGTATTGTGGTCAATCAAGTGCAATATGTAAAACTCAAAATTAATAGATTCAATACTGAGAATAACTAAACTCAAGCAGTCAATGTTGCCATTTCGCCAGTATTTTCGCACCTCCTGAGATTAGGGATAAAACGTTGCATAAGCTACCAAAAGTTTCATGGCGATGCAATGAAAGGTTGCATAAAATACAAAAATTTGGTTTTTAACAGAATGTATTCGTGTTCAGACAGTTAATTTTTGGGTGGTGTAGTTCCTCTGTTGTGGTCAGGTCTCAGTATGACATCAAATACCAAGTTGATTAATCATCCCAAAGCCAGAAGAGTTTATTTTGTCACCTGCTGATTAATAGTATTTAAGAGTGGAGTTTTGGTAGTCTAGCGATATTTAGAGGTAAGTAGGGTAAAAAACAATAAAAACCTCAATATTTTGAGGTTATATGATTATCTGACTGAATATGAGGATAAATGCTTTAATTCCTCCTAAATTTTCATCTCATCTACATTTCTTGTGGTGTGTAGACTAAGTAGAGCTTTTTTTCAACCTTTATACCACATGCCACCAACCAAAAGCTGGGCCAATAAACCGGATAGTTACCCAAGCGACAACCATAACACCAATACCAATCCAAGCACCGCGAGTTGACCAACTCACAAACAAATCTGCTTGATTTTTGGTGATGGGTATCCAAGGTAAGATGCGAGTGTCTTGACCGTATTGTTCTCCCAGTGACGTTTTGCGCCGTTTTGCTTCACCCATAGTTAGCAATTGAAATTTAATTTAGGTGATGAATTGAGATTTCTAGATATCTGGAATAAACCAGAGATGTGATGATGATAGCGTTTGAAGTGGAGCGATCGCACTGCCGTTGATAAAATTTGACACTGTGGGAGTGTGGGGAGGTGGGGAGGTGGGGAGTTTTGATGTTCAAGTTTCAGGTTTAAAGGCGTAAACTTTATCCCCCCATCACCCCATCCCCCCATCCCCCCATCAATCTTCCGAATGGGGATGAGCAAATAAACTGGGATCGAGGTAGTTAATTCGTGCTAGAGGACTGAGGGACGAGAGAATTTGAGCACCGTAGCTGCGGTTAACTACACGGCTATCAAGTAAAGCGACGATCCCTTGATTTTCGCGGACTGGTGCGATCGCGCGCTGTAATTCATTTAAAGCTGTAGGCAATAAGTATAAACGGAACCAATCTTGATGCGATCGCTTATAGTGAGCTACTCTACCAGCTACTAAAGGACTTTCCAAAGATGGTAAAGGCAAAGTAGCAATAATTAACAGCTGAGGTGCAGGTAAAACACCTTGGTGTTCACGCCAAAATTCCCAACCGCTGATTAAAATCCCATTTTCATCTAAACAAGTTTTTTCTACCTGTACCCGCGAACCGAATTCACCTGCTAAAACCGCTGCTACTTGCGCTTTGAGTGGTACATCCCCTACTAAGATCACCGTTAATCCTGGTGCTGTGGCGCTTAAACATAACAGCGTCCGTACCTTGTGAATAAATGCTGCTTGAAATTCTGGTGTGTTGGGTAAAGGTAACTTATAAGGTACATATAGTTGAATTGCTTCCCCTTGACTATCAGCAGCAAACTTTAAGCAAGTTACATCTGCTAAACCCAGACGCTGACGGAACAGAGGCGCTTCAGTTTCCGGTTCTAGGGCGCTACCAATTAATACTACAGGTTGACGCTGCCAAATTAGCGCCAGTTTTTTATCTAATTCAATGGGAGCGCAGTGCAAAGAAAATAAACCTTGACGACGGGTAATAGTCGCCCAGAGAAGGGATGGGGAGATGGAGTCGTGGGGAGAGCTTTCATGACTAATTGCGAATTGTTGCCAGAAATTTTGCCAAGAATCCGGGAGTTGAGCTTGGTCTAAAGCCGAATAAAGATGGTGCAGAATCTCGACTTCCGGCTGAGAAATCAGATAGCACTCGTAAGGATTGGGGGGATGCTGGAAAAGTTCGCGGGTCAATTGCGATCGCGCCGAACGAATTAACTCAGCTTCGTGGGGACAAGCCAACATGAGTTGTTCCCAGTCCTGGGGTTGAATAATTTGGGTCAGCTGGTCACGTACCCAATCTTCTAAATCATCCACCCCATCAATAATTGTCGGTACTCCTGGGGGAAAATGTTCAGCAGTTTCTAGTTGTCCTTTTAACCAAGCTGCGGGGGAAATCAGCAGTAACCCTTGAAACTCAGTACCCGGCCAAGTGTCGCCTGTTCTGATGGTCTTTTTGGCTTGTAACCATTGCTGTAAGCGAGGAATTTCTATTTTGAGTAAGCGTTGCTGTACTGCTTCTGGGGCAACAATAATTACCGGCCCGTGCCACATCAAGGCTGATGCTACGAAACTAGTGCGATACCGCCCTTGATAACCGCAAACTGCTCCTACTTGAATTAGGGCGCTACGTCCCAAGCGCAAGGCTCTTGCTACCAACCGCGCCATCGTCAAATGATGGTGCCAAGAAGGAAACCCCGCCTGCGATCGCAGGAAGTTATGTAATGACAAATGAACTTCTGCCTCAATCACACGCTTTTAATCCCATACAAAGTGACTTTTACGCACAAAGCCCCGTCTCTATTATTTTGTCATCTGTCACGGGTTGTTTGTAGTTGCTCATGACTGATGACAAACCACCAATTAAGAGGAAATATGCTACCCTCACACAGAAATTTCCAGCGAAGCCTACAGACATCTGCTGGGTCGTCAAATCGAGCAAACTTGACGAAGTTTACCGGGGTTTAATGCAATCGCTCATAGATTTGTGAAATTTATCTACGATCGCCCTCTGTCAAATCGCTATGCATGAAGACAAGCGCATCCTCAACATAGTTATCAATACGGGGATACCAGACTCACTGGCATAAATAAACATTCGGGCTGTGCTAGCCCTGAAACTGGGGCATATTCAATGTGGTCATACTATTTTAATTCAAATAGCGATGTGGGCAATGAGTGGTGCTTTTAGTCTGAGTAACTTAAATATTTATTTGGAGTAGGTAGTATCAGCCCAAAGCTAAAGTCTAAAGTCGCAAATTACTACATCTGTCAAAGAATGGAGCATCGATTAGAAACAAATTAATGTTTTTCGCCCACGTTTGCTTGTACTAATTATTACTTAATCTTGTCTGTTGTCAAAACAGAGAAACAAGATACAGAAACTTGGCATGATCAAATTAAATCAGCTAAATGCAATAACACATTTTTAGTTGTTTGCAGCAAGCATTTCTATGTATCCAAACTAAGGCAAGATCAAGCTGGGGGCTAGGGGTTACCTAGAGCTTTCAGTTGACGAACAATTTAATTCAGGAATGTTTTCAGATGTCAAGCAACTTTACAAAACTACTGCCTATACTAGCGACGATTCTGGTATTAATTCTTTTCGTCCCAGAAATTGTTCTAGCTACACCAACTAGATTTGATAGCAGCCACACTGTAATTCTGGCTCAAGCTACGACCTCAGACTTAGATATTGATTTAACTCCCTTACAAAAACAAGAACTGCAAGCTATACGCCAGCGCAGAAATCGGGAAATAGTCAATATTCTAGACTCATCCCAACGCGCTCAACTTGCTCATAACCTACGACATGGGGATGACTTAACGCAAGCCTTGAGAACCCTGAACTTAAGACCAGAACAGCAGGATTTTATCAAAGCGATCGTCCAATTGACTAATTTGAAATTGAGAGCGATCGCTCTACGTCACGCCTTACCAGTAGCACATAAGTGAAAATACCACAACCTAGCTTCGTTCGCTCCCCTTACTCAGTAAATTCCTGAATTGAGTTAGCAAACAGGTTGAAACACAAAGCAATCTACCTGTTTGCTAACACAAAACACCAAAATGAGAAAGCATTTAAAGGTTTTGCTTGCTGAATCTACCGAAATCAGAAAGCAAACTCCAGTTTGAGAAAGCATTTACAGGTTTTGCTTGTTAAATCTACCGAAATGAGAAAGCATTTAAAGGTTTTGCTTGTTAAATCTACCCAAATGAGTCAGCAAACATGCGGTGATATGCGTTTACACTCCACAAGCGCACTCTTGTTTGTGTCATAGTATATTTGCTCTGGCGATCGCATACTACTGAATCAGAGCATAATTATAAGACTTACGCACTGTACAAATTAATCATAATATGCATTGACAACAATCGGTCATTACCAAATTTGATGGTGATTCTCGTTGATGGGAGGTGCAACCGTAGGGGCACGGCAATGTCGTGCCCTAGCACCAAGCAATATCATGCTGTACCGTTCTTAATGCGAATCGCCCTATGACTTTGCTCGTCAACAGACTTGTGCTTTTGAGGGCACAGAGGGCACAGCACTGCTGTGCCCCTACGGAATGTAAGGCTATTTGCGAGTGATACAACGCTTAATACCCGAAGGCAAATTTTTAGTAATATTTGATGACTGCACAAAATCAGAATTTTATCAAGACTGCAGATAATCGCCCTATTTGATCACAGCATCTATAATTAATCTTGCCCTCTTTAGTTCGTGATCATGGCGGAAGAAGATATCCGTGCTGCTAGACTCGAAAAAGTAGAACAACTCAAGCAACTAGGTTTTAATCCCTATGCTTACAGTTGGCAATCTACTCATCACGCAGCACAATTACAAGAAAAATTTGCCGATTTACCCAGTGGTGAAGAAGTTAATTTAGAAGTTGCTGTTGCTGGACGCATTATGGCGCGCCGCGTCTTTGGTAAACTAGCTTTCTTCACCCTACAAGACGAAACCGGCACAATTCAGCTTTATTTAGAGAAAAACCGCATCCAGGAAGGTATGGCACAGATTGATGCTGAAGCCTTCAACCACATCAAACAACTCACAGATGCAGGCGATATTCTGGGAGTCAAAGGTACTATTAAACGGACTGAAAAGGGCGAATTATCGGTCTACGTTAAAGAATACAGCATCCTGACAAAATCTTTGTTGCCTTTACCTGATAAATGGCACGGGTTAACCGATGTCGCCAAACGCTACCGCCAGCGTTACGTTGACTTGATAGTTAATCCTGAAGTCCGCCAAACATTTCGTCGTCGCGCTCAAATAACGGCGGGAATTCGTCGCTATCTAGAACAGCGAGATTTTCTAGAAATTGAAACACCAGTTTTGCAAAGTGAAGCAGGTGGTGCGGATGCGCGTCCCTTCGTTACTTATCACAACACTTTAGAAATGGAGTTGTATCTGCGAATTGCGACAGAACTCCATCTCAAACGATTGATTGTTGGTGGGTTTGAAAAAGTTTTTGAATTGGGGCGAATTTTTCGGAATGAAGGTATTTCTACTCGACACAATCCCGAATTTACCACAATTGAAATCTACCAAGCCTACGCCGATTACAATGATATGATGGCGTTGACTGAGGGGATTATTACTACCGTCGCTCAAGAAGTGCTCGGCACATTAGAAATTACCTACCAAGGGGAAACTGTAGATTTAACTGCTCCTTGGCGACGGGTAACAATGCACGATTTAGTGAAAGAATATACAGGCTTAGATTTCCATGCTTTTTCTACATTAGAAGAAGCAAAATTAGCGAGTAAAAATGCTGGAATTCCCGACACAGATACAGTTGAATCAATAGGAAAATTACTCAATTTAGTTTTTGAAGAAAAGGTAGAAACTAACTTAATTCAGCCTACCTTTGTCATCGATTATCCTGTGGAAATTTCACCTTTATCTAAACCCCATCGTTCCCAACCAGGATTAGTAGAACGATTTGAGCTATTTGCTGTAGGGAGAGAAACAGCTAATAGTTTCTCAGAACTTACCGACCCGATTGACCAAAGAGAGCGTTTAGAAGCACAAGCAGCGAGAAAAGCGGCTGGTGATTTAGAAGCTCAAGGAGTTGATGAAGACTTTTTGACAGCGTTAGAATATGGTATGCCACCCACAGGCGGGTTAGGAATTGGGATTGATAGATTGGTGATGCTATTAACTAATTGTGCCAGTATTCGAGATGCGATCGCATTTCCTTTACTCAAACCTACCAGCAGTGTCATCAAAGAATTTCGTTACGATTCCAAAACTCAAACACTAACTATTGAATTTAGCGGTGGTAGTGTTTATGAGTATTACAAAGTCCCCGTTGATATCAAAGAAGCCTTAGAAAATGCACCGTCAGATGGTCAATACTTTAATAAGTTTATTAAAGGCAAATTTTCCGAAGAACAATTAAGTTAATATCTGGCGATTAATAGGAATTAAAAGTAGGGTGGATTATCTCCATCCTACAAATCGGGGACAATAAACCTATTTTAGAAAAGGGAATAGGGGTTAGAGACTAGGAACTAGGGAAAAACATTTTTATTGTTCCTTATGTCTTTTCTTATTACCCATTCCCTAGCCCCTGCTTCAGGGTAAATACTTATACCAACTTTTAGTAGTCTAAGCATCAAACTTTTTTCTTAGTAATAGGTATATTTCTCTTGCGAATTTAAAAAAGCAAGAAGAAAGGATGAATCGTGTATAACGTATTTCGTCAATTACCTATAAAAACTAGTATTTGTTTGTTGAGTTTGATTAATTTGCACAACTTGATAGCAGCACCAGCAAACGCACAACAAGCTGTAGCGAGTGGTGCTGTGTCTATAGTTTCGCCCACAGGCGCTTATCAAGGAATTAGCGGAGAACTGTTTTTACCTGTAAGCAATTCTCTCAATCCCGGTACAAAAACTACTTTAACAATCACACCTACTTTCACAAATTTCGGCGCAACTGATGAAAAAATAACTTCTTTATCTCTCACCCTTGAAACTTCCAGCACCGTATTCACAAACAATCACAACTCACTCTTGAATCAAGCTGTACAAACAATTAATAATCCTCAATTAACAGCTAATCCAGCATCTATCCAGCAGACAATTAACAACACTAATAGCTCTGGTGCATTAGAATAGCTATTAACAAAGAAAGTTAAAACCGATAACCACCTTGAATTTTTAGATCAAATCCATTCTCTCCAGTACCAATTTGCGATTCTAAAAAAACATTGTTATCTGGAAACTGATATCTAAAAATAGCGCCATAGTTTAAACCAGAAACGCGGCTATTCAAACCCAAATTTCTGGTTCCGTAATTTTTTACATAAGCACCAATAGAAAAATTTGTCCCCAGTCTTTGCAAACTCTGTAAATCATAGTAGATATCTTTACCCATTTCGATGTTTGTACTCACTTTAAAGCCTGTACTAGTAGTGAAATCGGCGTTAAATAACCCTAAAAATTCGCCATTACTATTATTTTCAATAAAAGCAACCGCAGGAGCCAAAGAAAAACTCAAATTTCTTTGTTGATGATTAAAGTAATAGCTGATAACAGTCGAGAAAGGATTATTTCCGTTGGATGCACTATTCCAGTCAACTTTTAAGCTGGGTATGTGAGTATTAATTGCTATAGGTTTTTTATTTGCGTCTAACTGGACACTGGTTTTGATATAATTAACTAAGAAATTAGTATATATACCAAAGCTTGGTTCCGCCAATCCTAAATTATTATTATTAACCCCAGGGGCTGACTTCGCATCTAAATTAAACCAACTTCCTACACTAGCGCTATAGTTCAAATCACCTACTGAACCAGACGTTAATAATTCAATTGATGGTAAATATAAATAACCATTAAAGTTTTTAAAACTCACACCTATGAGGTCAACTCTAGTAAGTTCAAAATAATCAAAAGCCAAATCAAAGGTGCGGACAGGAATCGGAACTATAGAATTATCTGCGGAGCTAAATCTTTGTACAAATTGTTTTCCTTGGGAATTAGTCAAAATTACTTCCGCAGCAGATGACTCGTTAATGGGAGTTATGGAAGTATTATTTAAAGGAATTTGATTTCCGATGAAAGTTAGGGGGCCAAATTTTTCGTTAGAAAGTCTGATAGTTGAGAAGAAGCTATCACCTGGAACCAGAAGTTCAATATTTCTTTGTAAAAACTGAACTGCGCGTTTATAATTTCCTGTCCTAATTTGCAAGATATTAGACTCATTGGGAGTAATTGTGCTGGGTATGGTGAAAATACCAGATACCTGTTCTAGTCCGCTATTTGAATAAGAGTAAGCTAAAGTGCGATTTAGTCTATTATTAATTTCTCTTCTTTGTTCTGCGCTAGCTTGGGTATTTAAGGATGCAAAATCTTCACCGTTTTTAAATTTCTGTTGAGCTTCGGCTAAACTTTGGTCAATATTATCTATTTTAATTGCT
Source organism: Fortiea contorta PCC 7126 (assembly GCF_000332295.1). Taxonomy (GTDB): domain Bacteria; phylum Cyanobacteriota; class Cyanobacteriia; order Cyanobacteriales; family Nostocaceae; genus Fortiea; species Fortiea contorta. Next base: position 65,203 of record NZ_KB235930.1, read on the forward strand.
TCAAAAATTCCTCCCATTAAAAAACCTAAAGTTGAATTAGCTGTTTGGATACTATCTAAACTAAAATTACCAAAATTGGCTGTGAGGGATAAACCTGGACTAGAAAAAATATTGGCATAAGTAGCACTAGCTTTCACAGGGTCATATTGAATAATGCTGCGGTTGTGAGGATAATTAATATATAATCTGTACCAATTAGCAGTGTTTTGAGTTTCCGATAATATTTTAAATGTGGGCGTTCTTTTTCCGAAAGATACCCAAAATAAAGAATTAAGATAATGTAAGTCTCTCTCTAATGGTGTGAGAAAAGGATTAATGGCTATATTTAATAAATCGTAGTTGTCAAATTTATTAAGCTGGGCTATTTTTACTCCAGGTGTGGAGGAAACAGGCGCAGTAAAACCAAAACCTTCACCAGTTAAAATATCACCCCACAAAATCCCCGTAGCTTCTAGCACTGAATTAGGAATAATCTCTCCTTTTCTTAATCTGACACTACCGTTATTTAGTAGAGGTTTTAAATTGGTAGTCGGGAAAGCTTGGATAATTTTAGGAGCATTGATAGCATCTAAAGCTGCAAATAAAGCTCCACCACCATCAGGACTTAAAGTGGAACCGCTACCAAGAATTGGTGTAGGATTTTTCAGCAGTGTAACATTAGGGTTTTGAAGATTAATACCGCTGTTAATTATAACTTCACCGGCGGGAATTCCTGGAGGATTAATTAGTTGTCCGGCGATGGAAGTGATAGAAAAATCATTAGTTTCAACTTGTCCAGTTAATTCTTCAAAATTTGTCGGCAAAGTATTAATATACTGTAATCCCCAAAATCCTTGAGTTGATGTCATATTTTGGGTGCTGTAGCTTTCCCGGCTTCTCCCTTGGTAAGTAATACCTGCTTGTGTACCTTTAGTTTCAATTACTAAACGATTGCGGTCAAGTACCCAGTAAAACTGGCTATTTTTAGAAAAATTGCCATAGGTAAATTTATTAAGAACTTGATTATCTTCAGTTAATCTGACGCTTAAGTCTGTATCTCCATAATTTTCATGTTTATTAGGTTTAAATAATGAAGGTGAAAAAGTGAATTTATCTGTGGGATTGATAATCCAAGGATATCTATTAGCACTCAAACTTAAGGCATCAATTAAAATTAATTGCTGGTTTTTAACTACTTTTTTTGATTGACGTAATTTATAGATTAATATTTTTTGTGTTAGGGTGTAGGTTTTTTTCGGTTGTTGATTAGATGTATTTGGTTGAGGTTGCTGATTTTCGTCTTGCTCATTTGGTGGTGGCTCTACCTTATACCTTTCAATCGGGATAATATCAGATACTCTAAATTCAACTATCGGGTCTGTTTCTGGTAGACTAGGAGTTGTATATTGGGAATTTTGTTTTAGTTCTAGCTCAGAATCGATTGAGCTTTTTGGCAAAGCATCTTGAGCATCATCAGAATTGACGACCTGAGAATTTAACTGCTGGGTAATTTGTTTTTCTGAAGCGATCGCAGATGATTTTACCAGCATTATTTCACTAAAAATAGCTGGTGCAAGCAAAACTGATGTCAATATCTGTGTTTTTGTTTTACATTTCATTACGAATTGATTAATCAATATTGAGAGATGTTGCAGTGCAATGTCTCTGGATACATCAAATTTCCATAAATAATTAATAACCAAACCCAAATATGCTAGGCTTTATCGTTGATAATTTCACCAACGCCAACACACCAGAAATTATCACCAATCAAGCCAGCTATTTATGGATATTTCTCTCTGTCCGCATTTGCTCACAAATGACAAATTACAAACCCCGTCAATTCTTAAGAGACAAGGAATTAAGTCTTTCTTCATCACGCAATAATAGTGATCAATTTTCAAAGTAAATCTTAGTTTGAGTCCCAAAAATTAGATTTATTTTGTGTGGACTGAGATGCATTCAAGAGAATCTTGATCCAAATAATCAAAGAAAGCCGATTTTTGCACCCTGGCTATGGACAATCAAATAGTCTTCGCACATTGACTGCAAACAGACTTTAACTCTTACGCTAGTGTTAAACTTCCGCAAAACCCCTTAATTAATTAAATTCAATCGATTGATTTCAGCAAAATTACGTAAAAAATATTGCGGAAATTAAACAAAATCATCTATATTCGTGGTATGTTCTTAGCTACTCGTCGCCGTCTGGCTATTTGGTACACCGCAGTTACAGCTGTATTACTGTTGTTATTTGCTAGTGGAGTATACTTATACGTACGCAGCACCCTAATTGAGCGCATTGATGATACTCTCAATCATGTGGTGGAAGTGGTAGAGCGATGCTTGACGACTAGTCGGTGTGCATCAACGCTGGTAATTGACCCCCTCAACAGCGATACTGATAAATTACGTTTGAATTTGGAAGCGAGTTTTGGCGATCGCACTGACACCGTAGAAGATGACCATATCGATTTAGAATGGTTTAGTCCCACCGGTGAATTGTTGTGGTCAACTTTATCAGCACCGCTAAATATTCCCATCCACGCTAACCGTACTGGTGAAACCGTGCGTGTGGGGAAACAAGAGGGTGCGATATGGGAAGATTCCCGACTTTTGCTAAGACAAATTACGCAGCGTGTACAACTGGGACGGCAAGTGTTAGGATATCTGCGCGTTAGTCATCCTTGGTTTGAAGTGACTAAACCCAGTCATCAATTGATTTTTGATTTGGCGCTAGGAACTGGATTAATGTTGCTATCTGTAGCAGCTAGCGGTTGGTTTCTTTCTGGTAAAGCAATGGAACCAGTTTATGATTCTTATCAACGCCTCAAACAATTTACTGCAGATGCTTCTCATGAACTGAGAAGTCCCATTACTTTAATTCAAACTAATGTCCAAGTTGCTCTTGCTGACTTAGAATTAGCAGAAACAGAAACCACAACTTTTTTAAATTATCGCCAACAATTAAAGTTGATGGAAAGACTAACTCAGCGTTTAGCCAAGTTAGTTAATGATTTGTTGTTTTTAGCACGACAAGATAGCGGAATTAGCCAAAATAAATTTGCTCCTTGTCCATTAGATGCGTTGTTGATGGAAGTTCTGGAAGAACAACAACTATTAGCGGCTGAAAAAAAAATTATTTTCGCTTTAAATTTAATTGCTCCTGCTATTTCCGAAACTAATCCCGAATTGTTAGAAAATTGGTTTACACTGATGGGCAATTGGGATCAACTCATCAGGCTATTTACGAATTTAATTAGTAATGCTGTACAATACACACCAGCCGATGGCAAAATAAGCGTAGAAATAACCCGTTTAGAGGGAATCAATCGCGTCTCAGGATTACGCCACGGAACCGCTCAACTGCAAGTTAAAGTCAGCGATACAGGGATAGGAATTCCCGCAGAAGCCTTACCACGCTTATTCGACAGGTTTTATCGAGTAGACCCCGCACGTCCCCATAGTACAGGAAACACAGCCAAAGACAGTACTACTGGTTCAGGATTAGGACTAGCGATCGCTCGAGCTGTGGTTGAACATCACCACGGTCTGATTCAAGTCGAAAGCACCATCGGTAAAGGAACTACTTTCACAGTCACTTTACCAATTTTACTTGAATCTTAATTTTTTCACATTTTCACACAATACAGTTCAACTAATTTAATCGTCTCTGACTGGGGACAGAAATATCTATTTACAGTTTCATTTATTCTTAAGCCAGTAGTCAGATATAAAAATCAAGACTGATTGCTATGCTGAAAATATGGAAATACCTGACCATATCCACTAAAGAGTCATTCAAAATCGGCATAGGAAAGATTATTTAATTATGTTTATGTTTTCGTAAATATGTTGCACTTCCACATGTATACAGAAAGCAAAACGCTAAAAATCACCACCCAATAAAAGCAGCTAAATACAAAAAACATTGTCATCAAAAATCTAAAACCTTTAATAGGAGTTGCAATGAATCAAAAACATCAAAAAATTCGCAAATGTGCTCAGTTAATTGGCGCTGTTTCTGGAGGTTTGTTGCTGAGTTTCCCGATAATTCCGCAAATAGCAACAGCACAACAGCTTAACACCCAAGTTAACCCCCAAATTAACCCCTGTCCCAGCATTTTCTACGAAGAACCACACAATGAAAGAGTGTTAGTTCCCCAGGGATGTCCTCCCAACGCTCTGACACAGAGATATTTAGACCAAGGATTGCTGACTGAATCTAACCCCTCACCAGCACAAACAAGACTGGGTGTGGGTGGTGAAGCACCGAATAGAACTAATTCTGGAGCACTTAATCCAAACCCTAGTATTTTCCAAGAAGCACCTTTTAATCGTGCTCCACAAACTTTACCAGATCCTAGCGCTCTCCCCGCACCAGCACCCAGTGTTCAAACACAACCACCACGGGAACAAGCTCCCATCGCTACAATTACACCGATGAATGGGAGAGTGGATGTGCGGTTGGTGAATAGTACTGCGGCGAATATAACTTATCAAGTAGTGGGAGATACTGCACCGCGATCGCTACAAGGTAAATCAAATGTTCTACTGCAAGGCTTACGTGCACCAGTAACAGTGACATTTTACCGCGAAGATAGAGGATTGCTAGCAGCGATACCCCAAAGAACCTCCGCACAAGGAACTCTCGAAGTCACCTTAAGCGAAACTACAGAAGTAGGTACAGATAGACGTGCGATGAGAATTGGGGAAAATGGATCAGTTTACTTAAATTAGTCGTCCCCATTTTCCCAATGTTCTCCACCTCACAGCAATCATCGCTTGAGGATTTTGGTTAATCGGTCAATTAATCGCAGTTCCTGTTTGCTGTCTTCAAGCGTCCGCGCCAGCAAAATCGCTCTCTCATAAAAATTACGAGCAGTTGGGAAGTTACCCAGCTGCTCATATAGTTGAGCATAAGTTTCAAAAGCTTTGAGTTCTTCACCGAGATTTTTTAGTTCTTTAGCGATCGCTAATCGTTGTTCTAATAAATCAAAAGCACGCTCATAGCGTCCCACAGAACTGTGCGCTGAGACTAAACCATCAATCGCTCGTAAATAATTTAGGCGATCGCTCCCGATTTTAGCTATTCGCAGCGCCACCCCATAAGCACCTATGGTATCTTGATAATTATTTGCTGCTAGATAAGCATCACCCAAATTGTTCAAAGTATTGGCTTCACCAACAGCATCGCCAGTTTGACGCCGAAAATACAAAGCTTGCTCATACAGCTTAATCGCCTGATGATAATTTCCTAATCTCGCAGTTACTAAACCTAAATTACTCAAAGACAACCCCTCACCTGCTATATTCTTCACACTGCGAGCAACTGTCAACGCCTCTGTAACCGTTTTCAGCGCCGCCGTCAATTCCCCTTTTTGCAAAAATAAAGTAGTAAGATTATTGAGAGCGAAAATTTGCCCTTGGAAATCTTGAGTATCACGGGCGATCGCTAAACGCCGACGCAAAGCATCTTCTGCTTCCTTTAATAAACCCAGCTGTATATAAGCCCTAGCCAGTAAATCGTAAGTCACACCTTGGGCTTTGAAATCACCCACATCATGATAAATCTCCAGCGCCCGCAAACCAGAATCAATCGTCTTCTGTGCAGAGCCGGAACTGTATTGCTGCTCCCCAACTCGCAGTAAACTATCTGCATCGTCCCTTGATTCTCGCCATTGTGAACGATTTACAGGACGGTGGAGTTGTTGAGTGATATCTACTGCTTCCGCAGCACCACAATTAAGGCAAAAAGTCAAGACTGCACCAGAAAAAATTAGCCAGCGCCGAGTAGAAACAGTCCCCAACCCATAGCGTCTGGATGCGCTCACCGGATTAAAATCCGCAATGGGAAGTCCTGGAAATATTCGTTTTTGTTTCATCGAACCAACCCACAATACAATTTTCGATTTTGGATTTGAGATTTTGGATGATCACACAGCTGTTGTGTAGGGTTCTGGGCGTTTCCTTGGCGTCAAACTCTGGGCTTCAGTTTTCAGGTTTAAGCACTAGTGTAATTTTTTAGCTTAAACCTAAATTTTTACGTATTTATATTTAAAAAATAATTTACCGAAAATCATCGCTAAGGTAGATGGCGCGTATATCTCCAGGTAATTTATCCTCTAACATACGATATCCTTCCCTGAGAGAATTGGCTACCTCAATTGGCGTAATATTTTCACCCTCAGCTTGTAGATAAGCAGCAATTCTCGTTTCACTCCAGTGGAAAGTTTGAGCCATCAAAACTGTAAACCGCAAAATAGGTGGTAACTGTTCCAACGCCTGCTCAACATAACACCATAAAGGCGGCGAAGTCGTTTTGAGAGAATAATGAATAGCTTCAGTCGGCGGTAATTGAATCTCATTAATGCACAAAGCCGTCATATTAATCAGCCAATTTTGCAGAGTTAAACTTTCTTTACCCAGTTCCGCATCAGCTAAATTTAACCCGCCCAGCTCATAGTAGATATGGCGCCAAGTTAAAGCAAACAGATAATCAGCTTGCACAGGCGATCGCGCAGAATGGCTAATTAAGGTATAAACTATTGGACTATAGCGGCAAAAAATCGCCATAAAATATTTGCCAGTATCCGGATAACGCTGCAGCAGACTCAGCAACTCATCGTCACTTTGGTGAAACAGAGACTTAACCAGAGGATGGTTCGCTTCAGGAAAATAAGGGATATGCACGGGTTTGGGGGGAGAGTAACTAGTTGTTAAAACATTCCTGGGAATACAAGTTGCCCACGTCAGCGCATAATATCTTGATGTTGGTCAATTTGTACTTCAGACTCAGACAAGTTGAGTCTTGATACACTATAAACAAGGACTGAATTTTTAGTCTTAATCGACAATAAGAAAACTGTCTCACTTATACAATATTTGCTTAGTTCATGGTTATAGCAGCTAACTTGTTCCCCTTCCTGATTAATTCTTATACTTTCGGCTCATTTCTCCCCTCCCTACCCTTGGACAGCCTCCTCTCCACCCAAGGCATAATGGTTTTGCTATTAGCCGCTTATGCTGGTGCGATGTGGATGTTCCTGACTAGCGCCCCCAAAGTCTACACCGTCATGGTGTCAGATTTGGAAATTGCGCGACAATTATATGAAGGACTGCTAGACTTACCTGCAGCCGAAGTGCCTCTACACTACTATTACAACTACGAGCAAACCATAGGCGCAACAGGCGTTGACCCTCTTTACATGTCCGCAGCACCCAGTCTTTCTGGTAGAACTATGAGTAATGCCAGCGAAGGAATGTGGTATCAACTAAAGAAAAATACTCAGCTACACGTGATCACTGGTGCTAGCTTGGGTGCAAAAAATCAGCAACGTCACGTCTGCTTCGACCGTGAGTGCCTAGAAATGATTTTAATGCGCGTCGAAACACGCGGTTTAAAATTCAAGATTCGCAACCAAAAACCCCTAAACTTTTTGGTCAAAGATTACGAAGCACGCGTCATTGAACTCGCCGAAGTAGCAAACTAGCAGCCTGTCACCTTAATTTTCATCAGTTCGTAGTGTGCGCTTTAGCGCTTAACAGAAAGATTCTCCCACACTAAAGTGCGGACTACAAACTCATCCAAAAGCGAAAACCCAGTTTATTGAAAAAACTGGGTTTTTATAATAAGATGGTAGATGATTTCGAGAATATTGCACCTCAACTTCACTCAAGAGAATATATTCTTGACTGATGTTAATATTCAACGCAAGGTGTAAGAACACAGAGCCGGCAAGCAAATGTGGTTTTACACTTTTGTTGTTTGTGGAGCAAGAATTAGTCTATTCTAAAGCACCGCTGCGAGCTGCTCTGACAAGGGTTGCTACATCTTCAACAGTAGTAGCAGTAGCAGCGGTTATTTTTGCTGCAGTAGCCCCTTCTACTGTGAGAGTAGCAGCACCTGATGTTGAGGCGATAGGCGCACCTGGATCAATTGAGAGAGTTGCAACTTCTGCATTTGTACCCGCACCAGTAGCAGTAGGTGTAACAGTTAGTGCTGGCCCTGTAAATTGAGTACCACTAGGCGCAGTCAACTCACCACTAACACTAAAAGAAGAACCTGAAGGTCTAACTATAGTAACAGCACCGCGAGCCGAGGCTTGGTCTGCATTTGCAGGCGCCGCGAACAAATTACCAACGCTAACCAAACCTAATACACAAAAGCCGCCTTTAACAATGGTGGAAATTTTCATGTGTTTAAAACCCTTTGGGTTTTCATCTCTGCGTATTCAATCTAACCTCGGCGCCAATCGAAAAAGTTCAGTAACTACACGGGATTTTGTAACAAATCAGACAGATTTTTTGCCAACCCCATAACCTCTAAAAATAGGGCTGGGGTTAGCTCACTAAATCATTTACTATATTTAATGTTCTCCTGTTGAATGGGCTGTGTCCGCCTACCCTAGGGTCATAATGTCGAAATCGAAGAAGAGTGTTACTCCTATCAATCTAAATGACCCGCAATACTATCTCAATCGAGAGTTAAGCTGGTTAGAGTTTAATAGCAGGGTGTTACATGAAGCCACCGACCAAAGAACACCTCTTTTAGAAAGACTGAAATTTTTGGCAATCTTCACCTCTAACCTAGATGAGTTTTTTATGGTCAGGGTTGCGGGTTTAAAGCAACAAGTAGAGGCGAAAGTCACTCAGTTAAGCCCTGATGGCCGGACACCACAACAACAGCTAGACGATATTCGGTTGGCGCTCAGTCCCCAGGTAACAAAACAGCATCAACATTTTGAGGAAGTACTACGACCTCTGCTAGCAAATCATGGTATCCACATTTTGGATTACATGGATTTGACTCAAAAACAGCGCAATTATTTAGACAACTACTTTGAAGAACAAATATTTCCGGTTCTGACTCCTTTAGCGGTTGATCCTAGCCATCCCTTCCCCTTCATTTCTAATCTCAGTTTAAATTTGGCGGTGGTGGTGAAAAATCCGGAAACTGAAGAGGAATTTTTTGCAAGGGTGAAAGTTCCTAGCGTTTTACCCAGGTTTTTACCGTTACCGCCAGAATTGGGAGTGCAGCATAACGGACAACCAGCCCACTGGACGGGAGTACCATTAGAACAAGCGATCGCCCACAATCTCTATTCCCTGTTTGCGGGAATGAATATCCAAGAATATCATCCCTTCCGCATCACCCGCGACGCCGATTTAGCTTTAGAAGAAGACGAAGCCGATGACTTACTGTTAGCGATCGAACAGGAACTAAGGAAACGGCGCTTGGGAGGAAGTCCAGTCAGGTTAGAAATTCTCCCCCAGACTCCCCCAGCAGTGCGATCGCGGTTGTTGCAAGATTTGGAGTTGACACAAAGCGATATTTATGAAGTAGACGGACTTTTGGGACTCCGTGATTTAATGTACTTTATGGCATTGCCACTACCCGAACTCAAAGACCCACCGCGACAGTCTGTAGTCCCTCCCCGTCTCCAATGGTTGCGCGAACCAAATGTAGATTCAAATGTACAAGAGCTAGAAGAAGGTAAAGATTTTTTTGCGGTAATTCGAGAAAAGGATTTACTAGTACACCATCCCTATCAATCCTTTTCCTCAACTGTAGTCAGATTTATCACCCACGCCGCCCATGATCCAAATGTGCTGGCGATCAAGATGACACTCTACCGGACTTCGGGTGATTCACCCATAGTCAATGCCTTAATTGCTGCAGCCGAAAATGGCAAACAGGTATCTGCACTGGTAGAATTAAAAGCGCGATTTGATGAAGAAAATAATATCTACTGGGCGAGGCGTTTAGAAAGAGCGGGAGTCCATGTAGTTTATGGGTTAGTCGGACTCAAGACCCATTGCAAAACCGTCATGGTAGTCCGACGGGAAAAAGACCGGATGCGTCGCTATGTGCATATCGGCACTGGTAATTATAACCCAAAAACAGCCCGACTTTATACAGATTTAGGATTATTTAGTTGTCGTGAGGAATTGGGCGCGGACATCACAGATTTATTCAATTTCTTGACTGGTTATTCTCGGCAAAAATCCTATCGTCAATTGTTAGTTGCGCCGGTGAATATGCGCGATCGCTTTCTCGCACTCATTGGACGAGAAATCGAAAATGCTCAACAAGGTTTCACAGGGCGAATTGTCGCTAAAATGAACGCTTTAGTTGATCCGCAAATCATCGCTACTTTATATGAAGCCTCCCGCGCTGGAGTGCAAATCGACCTTATTGTCAGGGGTGTCTGCTGTTTACGTCCAGGACTTAAAGACATCAGTGAAAATATCCGCGTCATTAGCATAGTCGGTCGCTTTTTAGAACACTCCCGTCTTTACTATTTCTATAACAATACCCAAGAAGAAATTTATATTGGCAGTGCTGATTGGATGCGCCGCAATTTAGATCGCCGAGTCGAAGTCATCACCCCAGTGAAAGACCCAGATATTGCTAAAGATTTGCAAGAAATTTTAGGAATCATGCTAGCAGATAACCGCCAAACTTGGGATTTACAACCTAATGGCAATTATATTCAACGACGCCCCGGTGATGATGCCCCAGAAACTAATTCACAAAAAACTCTCATCAATATGGCGTTACGCTCAACTAGTATTGCTTCTAATCTCATGGATTCAAAAAAGAACTCTTTTTATCTTGACAACTAACTAAAAATAGTTTTTTTTCCAACCTGATTTTGATGACAGGCGAGCTAAAACTAACTGCTCCCAATCGAGATCAATTATTCAACCATAGGATAGAGTGATCGCTACTACTAGTTCCCATAAACTATAAAAGTTATAGTAATCAATTTTTCTCCTTAAATGTTGATGTTGTCTTGTGAGTCTTCTACCTTGCGGGTTTTAGTGGTTGATGATCACGAACTGACTCGTTTAACCTTACAACTAGCTTTCTCTTGCCAAGAAAATATTCAAGTAGTAGGTCTAGCCAGCAATGGCCAAGAAGCTATAGAAATAGTTAAACGCTGTCGCCCTGATGTGATTATTCTGGACTTACAGATGCCCGTCATGGACGGCTGGAGCGCATCTGGTTATATTAAAGCCATCTCTCCCCAGACTCAAATCCTGGCTTACTCCTCAGTCGAAGACCCAAATTTTCCAGAAACGAAGGCAGTGCCTAGTTTTGACGAATTTTGCAAGAAAGATGTACCCACCAGTGAGCTGATTGCTGTAGTCAGGCAGTTAGGACAGCGTCGAGGAGAAAAATCAGTTGTAGAATAAGCTGATTGATAGCAGATTTTCTCCGAAAATTGGGTGTATCGTCACCCAAGGGCAGCAAAATAATTCTATTATGGGCGTCGGTAAAGCCACAACTCAAAGGTTTACCGACGCAATTTTTATTTTTTAAGATTGCTTAGTTCAGCTTAATTATTTTCTGTTTCCGGAATTGTGCGTCTGAACTCATCAATTAACTCATCTAATTCCTCTAGCGCCTGATTCACATCAATTCTTAAAGTTCCCAAATTTGGTTGCTCTAATAAACTCAGTAAATACTGGCGTTTACCTTGAACTACGGCAATTCGTTCTTTTATAGTCTGTAAATCCATGCTGTTTGCAATCCTTAACTAACTTCAAATTTAAAATTAACGCAAAATAAGAAACCGAGACGCCAACATTCTAGCCGCTTCAGTGGGTGGCGCTTGGCTTGACCCAACTTACTTTTCCAGCTAAAAAACACACTTTACTTCACTTTGTCAAGTATCCGAGGTTCAGCGCACAGCAAGACAATTGTCCAGTGGCTCTTCCCTAAATTGTTACTCATAGCCGATGATAGAAAAGCTGAAGTGTTAAGAATTTATACTAGTCTAAAATCATGTTACGCCAAATTTCTTTGGGAACAATCGGTTTAAGTGTCGGCAGTATCTTAACTGTCATGGGTTTTATTGCTTATGCTGCTAACAACGCCACACTCAATCTTGTCGGTTTCTTTTATGGATTTCCTTTACTGTTGGGAGGGTTAGCACTCAAAGCTAACGAGCTCAAGCCCATACCCTTTAGTCAACCAACAACACCATCTGTTTTGCGGCTGCGAGAGCAACAAGCAACCGTAACTCAAAATAAAATTCGCAAAGATATTACCCGATATTGTTATGGTCAAGATGCCCATTTAGATAGCGCTCTAGCTTATCTGGGCCTCAGTCCCACAGATGAAGAACGACCAATCGTTACAGGATTGCGAGAAACAGAAATTGATGGGGCTTATGCTTTAATTTTAGAATTTGATTCGCCACAAATGACAATTAATACTTGGCAGCAAAAGCAAGAAAAAATGACTAGCTATTTCGGCCCCGGAGTAGAAATTCAAATCATCCAGCCAAATGAAAATAACATTGAATTAGCATTAATTACTAGTCAAAAATAATCAATTTCGTGCGGGAGAGGGAATTATCTACGGCTACATCTTCATAAATTAAATCAGCAACACCATAAAACAAAAGCCAACGGCGTAGAGGTTTTACCACCATCGACCGTTGACTTTTGACTTTACATTCAAAAAATGCGGATGGCGAGACTCGAACTCGCAAGGCAAAGCCACACGCACCTCAAGCGTGCGCGTATACCAATTCCGCCACATCCGCACGGTTTGTCTGAATAAAGAATATAGCATAAATTTTTTGCCAGTGGATACCAGACTGACAGAAATGTGGTGACTCGACAGGTGATATTAAAAAAGGTAGAGCGATCGCCGGATGCGAAGAAGTCTGAAGTGTATGGTAGCCACATACTTCATACTCCAGATGAAGCTTGGGAATCTCCTGTCATAATTTGAAATAAGGCGAAAGCATTGTTGCAAGTCGAATAGGAGAGAATGTCAATCTACTGGTACTGATATCGAAACTAAAAAATGAAGTTTGACAAAATATTAATCGCCAATCGGGGAGAAATCGCCCTTCGTATTCTCCGAGCTTGTGAAGAAATGGGAATTGCGACAATCGCTGTTCACTCCACTGTTGACCGTAATGCTCTACACGTCCAGCTAGCCGATGAAGCGGTTTGCATTGGAGAATCTGCGAGTAGTAAAAGTTATTTGAATATTCCCAATATCATCGCTGCTGCCTTGACACGCAATGCTAGTGCCATCCATCCTGGTTACGGCTTCTTAGCGGAAAATGCTCGATTTGTAGAAATCTGTGCCGACCATCACATCGCTTTTATTGGCCCTACTTCCGAAGCTATCCGCTTGATGGGGGATAAAGCCACAGCTAAAGAAACTATGCAGAGGGCTGGTGTACCGACGGTACCAGGTAGCGATGGGTTGGTAGAATCTGAGGAGGAAGGATTAGTACTCGCCAAGGATATTGGTTATCCAGTGATGATAAAAGCTACCGCAGGTGGTGGGGGTAGGGGTATGCGCTTGGTGCGCTCTGAAGACGAATTTGTCAAACTCTATCTAGCTGCTCAAGGCGAAGCGGGTGCAGCTTTTGGTAATTCCGGCGTTTACATAGAAAAATTTATTGAGCGTCCCCGCCACATTGAATTTCAAATTCTCGCCGATAATTACGGTAATGTCATCCATTTAGGCGAACGGGATTGCTCCATCCAGCGCCGTAATCAAAAGCTGTTGGAAGAAGCCCCTAGCCCGGCTCTGGACTCAGACCTGCGGGAGAAAATGGGACAAGCTGCGGTGAAAGCTGCCCAATTTATTAACTACACTGGGGCAGGTACTATAGAATTTCTCCTGGATAAATCCGGTAAATTCTACTTTATGGAAATGAACACCCGGATTCAAGTCGAACACCCTGTGACAGAGATGATTACAGGAATAGACTTGGTTGCGGAACAAATCCGGATTGCTCAAGGCGAAAGATTAAAACTAACTCAAGACCAAGTGGTTTTACGGGGTCATGCGATCGAGTGTCGCATTAATGCTGAAGACCCTGACCATGATTTTCGTCCTTCCCCTGGCAAAATTAGCGGGTATCTTCCGCCTGGGGGCCCTGGTGTACGCATTGATTCTCACGTTTACACAGATTACCAAATTCCACCATACTACGACTCTTTAATTGGTAAGTTAATTGTCTGGGGCCCAGACCGTCCCACCGCCATCAACCGGATGAAACGAGCTTTACGGGAGTGCGCTATTACTGGGCTACCCACAACTATTGGATTCCATCAACGAATTATGGAAACTCCACAATTTATACAGGGTAATGTGTATACGAGTTTTGTGCAGGATATAAATAGCTAGAGGGGTTAGGGGTTAGGAGTTAGGGAGGAGATAGCTAGAGGAGTTAGGGACGAGAAGGAATTATTACTACTACTTCCCTATCTCCCAGTCTCCCCACATTTCCCGCGCTCCATTTCCTTAACTTACACGAGACAGCATGGTCAATAATCCTTGCTGACCAAGCAAAATCTCTCGTAGCAAGCTGAAAATACCCACCCAGATGATGGGAGTGATATCTACTCCTCCTATGGGTGGGACGAGTTTTCGCAACAGCACTAAAAAAGGTTCAGTAGGCCAAGTAATTAAGTTCAAAGGGAAACGATTCAGATCCACTTGCGGATACCAAGTGAGAATGATGCGGAAAATCAACAGAAATATCATCAATCCCAACAAAATTCCGAGAATCCAAGCAGTCAAGTTAACACCAGTCATCGGTTTGAGGTACTATCTGTGAACACAGAAAACAACTTGGGCGCAGTCTAGACAACTTTAAGCTTTGTAAAGCGCTATTTATAATTTTAGCTAAATGCTGTCACTTACTCTTGAGAATCGAAAAGCAAAGGCGCACAACAGTTAAATTTGTGATTTGATAGGCTGATTTTAATTTCTCAAGTAATTTCTGGAGGCTTCTCAAGGAACTGATACACCATTAGAATTATGATGAGGTATGTAAAAAAAGGTTGAGAACTATGACGCCTGCTTTAGCAAATTTCCTTTGGAGTCTATTTTGGGGCACTGTAATTGTCGTGATTCCAGTGATAGTTGGGTTGATTTTCATTAGCCAAAAAGATAAAATCCAGCGTTCATAATCCTTTAGTGAGTCGATTTGACTCTCAACACTGATTGTCTGTCAGCTATTTACCTAATTGCTCTCAGGGCGGCAATTCCGCTTACAAAGGACAAGGTATACTTAGCTGACAGACATAAACATTTTTAGCTTGTGGTGAATAGCTTCATCAGCTCTGTTTAGCAGATGCTTTGACGCTTTAATATATTGTGCTTGATTAAAGTAGTGATTTTAATTGTGACTCGCTAACATAGATTTGATATTGGGAAAACAGCAATGCTAAATTTTGGGCTGAACTCAGCCAGTATTCTGGCTCAGGTAAATTTCGGGACGAACTCAGCCAGTATTCTAGGAATTTTCCTGGCTGTGGCTGGGGCAGCACTATATTTTCTCCGGACTGTGCGCCCAGAACTGTCACGAGATCAAGATATCTTTTTTGCGGCGGTAGGCTTGCTTTGCGGCTTTATTTTGATTTTTCAAGGTTGGCGGCTAGACCCGATTTTGCAATTTGGTCAGCTGCTGTTAGTGGGTACGACTGTATTTTTTGCAGTGGAAAGTATTCGGTTGCGGAGTATAGCTACTCAGCAAGCTAAACGTAATACTCCTATTGTGGACGAAGACCGTCCAGTGAGCAACAAGTATTCTTATGATCGGCGCTATAAGGCGGAGGTGGATGCAGAGTTAGACCCTTTGCCCTATGAAGAAGAAGAGGAGCGCCCTGCACGCCCGCGGATTCGAGGGAGTAGAGATGAGCGATCGCCTCGTGATGATTATTATGAAGATCAACCCCCCCGCCGTTCTGAGCGCCGTAGTAGCCAAGAAAAACAGGAACCACCAACGGATAGAGGGCGACGTCGTAGCTCCGGACGTCCCACAACTCGTTCATCGGAGAGAGTTGATCAAGAAGATTGGGGTTCTAGTCCCAGAGAGGTTAATGACTGGGACGACTCGTCGTCGAGCGGGGAAGTGAGAAAACCCCCTCGTCGTAATAACAATGCACCCCAGCGTCCAGAAAGTCGTGATGAAGATGTTGCTTCTAGACCGAGAAGGCGTCGTCCACCAAGTGACTCGGTTCCTCGCCGGGAGCGTGATGATGATGAAGCCATACCAACTGATTATGTAGATTACAAACCACTGGAAAAACCAGATGAGGATGAAGATAATTCAACCAAATTTGATAATTATTAACACAACGAAGGTGGAGATTCAGCTTAGGGGCGACGGAAAAATTTTGAGGTGAACAAATTTACGTCAGGATTTTGGCTCCAAAGACCGATTCATTGGAGCCTGTTTTTTAGTTTGGCAAGTGTGCTGATATCTTGTAGTCCTAATAATCTCCCTCTTGGCTCTACTTCCCTCAACAGTCGCTACACTGAGGAGCAACCAAGTTTGAGTGGTAATGGGCGTTTTTTGGCGTTCGTTTCTAATCGTAATGGTAATCAGCAGTTGCTGGTGTATGATTTGGAAACCCAAAGTTTCATCGCCACTCCTGGCTTAAACCGACGAGAGACAATAGCCGAAAGCCCTAGTCTCAGCTACACAGGGCGCTATATTGTTTATCTCACTAGTGACCAAGGTAGACCAGTAGTGGCGCTTTACGATCGCGCTATCCAACAGTCACAAATCCTCACCCCCATTTATCGCGGCTGGGTGAGAAACCCTGCTATCAGCCCCGATGGTCGCTATGTCGTGTTTGAAACCGCCAGTCGTGGTCAATGGGATATTGAAGTCCTAGACCGGGGGCCAAATATGGAGTTAGATATCCCCAATGGTTCCACTGTGGCCCCACCACCGGGAATACCATAGGAAAAGATGGGGTGACGGGGAGAACAAATAACAGACAACAAATAACAAATGACCCGCCCTATTTTTATCTCTGTTTTTTCTTGTTTATGCTTATTAACTGGTTGTGTTGGCTACCCACGGCTGCTGAGTTATCCTTTTGATCCGGGAGGTAGAAGTCTCAATAGTCTGGCTTCGGAATCAAATCCCGGAATTTCTGGCAGATATATTGTTTTGACCAGTGACCGTAGGGGTAGCCAAGATGTTTATTTATTTGATCGGCTGACTAGCAGTGTCATTGATTTACCGGGATTAAATTCCTTAGATGCGATCGCCACTCATCCCAGTGTTTCTGAGAACGGTCGCTACATTGTGTTTGCAGTTAGTCGTCAAGGGCGATCGGCTATTGTTCTTTACGATCGCGAAACGCGCCAATCACGGAATTTGACTGCTAATCTGCAAGCAGAAATTCGCCATCCCACGATCAGCGCTGATGGTAGTAGAATTGCCTTCGAGTCTAGTAACAACGGACAGTGGGATATTTTAGTTTATGACCGTTCGGGAAGACCATTGAATATCCCACAAGATCCTAGGTAAGGATGAAGTATGAAGTATGAAGTATGAAGTATGAAGGATGAAGGATGAAGGATGAAGTATGAAATTACTTTATCCTTCAAGCGAAAAGTTTGCGCATCCAAGTAACAGGAGCATAAAACTTTTCAAGACAGGGATGGAGCTGGAATTGAGGAAAAAAGCTTGATGTTTTCGCCTATGGCTGTTGCTGTATCGAGTTCCTTTTTATCCCTCATCCTTCAGATTGCTGCACAGATTCAATGAGATTTCGCACTTGTTGAGTTCCTGGGGAGGATTCAAAGGTGAGTGGAAATTTTCCTCGACATAGCATTCTCAAGCCCAGAGGTGCAAGACTTAGCAATCCTTTGAGGTCTTGAAAATAATTACCGACGACTTGTAAACCAAATTGTCGTTCGTCGATCCAGCCGCCTGATTTGACTAAATCTATCATGACTTTGCGGTGGCGAATTGTGCGGCTATCGCTGGCTTGTTTGCGGGCGAGAATTTCTTGTTTAATTTTGGTGATTTGTGCTAGTGGTGCTACTTCCATAGGACAAACCGAGTCACAGTATAAACAACGAGTACAACCCCAGACTCCTTGAGTTCCTTCGTGATAATTTTCTAGGCGATTTTCAGTTTGCTGATCGCGGGAATCTGCGACCAGGCGATAAGCTTTAGCCAGAGCATGAGGCCCTACAAATTCGGGATTAACTTCACGAGCATTGCATTCAGAATAGCAAGCACCACACATAATACAGTTACCAGTTTGATCGAGACGCGATCGCTCTTCGGGTGTTTGCAAAAATTCCCTTTCTGGTACTTGTCGCGCTGCTGTACTCACATAAGGAGTAACAGCCTCCAGATTATTCCAGAAACTGTTCATATCCACAATTAAATCTTTAATCACAGGCATATTACCCAAAGGAGCAACTATGATTTCTGGAATCTGATTTAGCTCCTGTTCTGGCGACAGTATGTGCTGACTTCGGGAAATTTCGCTGCCAATATTTTCTTTACAAGCTAAAGCTGATCTACCATTGATTCGCATTGCACAGCTACCACAAATGGTATTGCGACAATTTTTGCGAAACGCCAAAGTCCCATCTTGCTCCCACTTAATCCGGTTGAGACAATCCAGGATTGTATTGCTGGGTTCTGCCTGCAAAAGGTAAGTTTGTACGGATGGGGAAGAATTTTGTTGCTGTCGAACGATTTTAAAAAGAACTTCCATTGTCACTAACCAAAATTTGGAAATTACCGCATCTACCTGAGAAATCATCACTACAGGCAGGTTACTGCTAAAAATGAGCTATACTTTTTTAGCACTTTATTTCAAGCTAGCTGTTAATAGGCTGATGATTAATGATCTGCTAATCTTAGTTCCAGCATAACCATTAAAATTTTAGTTGTAGAAGTAATAGTAGCGATATTTGTCTCAACTTCTCGGACTCAGGGCAAAAAAAGTCATCACTGTTTGGTATTTTATTTACTTATTGACCAGCGGTCAGTCGGAATTGCTGGGTTACGAAGGAATTGGTATTGATTACCTGCATGGCGAAAATCATCAAATGCAATCTACATGAGGCGATCGCTAAAGCTGAATTTTTACAATAATCAGCGTCATTGGCAGTAAAAATCCCCAATGAGCCACAAAAATGGTAATTTTTGGATTTATAGAAATGTTAAACCTGCTGATTATATCTGGTAGCCCCCATCAAGCACCAGACAGATGCATAAAAATTGATTCTTCCCGCAGACACAAGTGCAGAAAATACAGGTTGCTTTTTGCCTCATGGCTATCAACAAACAGAGAAAAACCCTGATTCCTAGCTTGAGAACAGAAGCTAAAGACTATAAATTAGGGATTAGGAATCAGGAAAAAAGGAGTCCCATCCTTGGTTACGGGATTTGGGGATGATTGACTTTCTTGAAAAGTGCTGGACTTAAAAAACCCACAAGACAGAGACTTTCACTTTTTGGCTCCTTTCAATCTGTGAAAATCGATAGATGTCAATCACTTGTGAACTGTGCCCGTATCAATTAGGTGAATTTTTATAAAAATCGCACTGCGCTCCTCCATACCTTAATAAAGCTTTAGAAAAATCCTCACCTCTGTCTTGAAAAATAGCTTGTCTGGAAACCAGACAACCCTTTCTCCGCTTTCTACCTCCAGAAGCTAGGATATTTAGATAAAAAATTACTTGTAAGTTTAATTCAAAATAAATCAACTATTTTGCTATTATTAGTCCATGCTAGTATTTAATATAAAATTACGAAGCAACAAAACCAGTAACAATAGTCGTATAACCACGGCTATTAGCACTTTGTAGATTCGTAATGTAGAGACAAAAAATTTCACGTCTCTGCTGGCAGGATCAAAGGGTGTATGCCTGTAGAATCAAATTCAAATACAAGCTGTCCCCATCTAGAGAGGACTAGTGGTGTCAACCATACAACTCAAGGCCAAAAAAGGTAAGCACTAAAAGTCAAATACCTGCAGTTTTTTGGGACTATGGCTTATGCGTCGTAGAACCAACATAATTTGTAAAGGTGGCTAAAAGTTAGACCGCTAAAGTAGCGCCGAAAGAAAAAACAATTTGATTTTCAATGGCAAATGATGACGAGAAGGACTGGAAAATCACCGAAATTAATGCCTGTGATCACCATAAATTCTTATCTATTGTCCATGGCCACAACAGATGTGTGTATCGTTCCTCTCTATCAGTAGCAATCGACCCTACACCTAGGGTCTGTGTTTACATTGTGTAAATGCTAAAAAGCTAAATGCTGGCATGACAACAACATAGTTTATTAGTTTGGAGAAAGTAAGGAAATTTTGAGCATAATGACTGAAACCGCAACCGCACCATTAACCGGAAAAGCACTGCTTGCGAAAGTCAAAGAGCTTTCTAGCCTACCGCGTCGGGAAAGAGCTAAACAGTGCGGCTATTACACTGTGACTAAGAATAACCAAGTTCGTGTTAATCTCACTGATTTTTATGACGCTTTGCTATCGGCTAGAGGAATTCCCCTCAGTCCAGAAGCACCCAAAGATGGCCGCGGTCGTGAACCGACATACAGAGTTAGTGTGCATCAAAACGGTCAGATTGTGATTGGTGCGACATACACTAAAGCAATGGGTTTAAAGCCAGGAGATGAATTTGAAATCAGACTAGGATACAAGCATATCCACCTGATTCAACTTGGGGAAACTGACAAAAAATTAAGCTCTGCAGATATCGATGTAGACGACGAAGCAGATGAAGAAGATTTAGACGAAGAAGAGTAAATTTTTCTGATAATAGGGATAAATTGGCAGTGAATACTCGATAATTTATCTCTATTTCTTTAGGGAAATATTACTCATATCTTGAAAATGTGCTAGAAGCAAAAAAATCCGGTTAAACCTGCTTTAAAAAAAGGGGTGAGGAACTAGAAGTTAGGGACTAAGGTAAGACCTGCTTGATTGTTCCTTGTGAGCGCGGCTCGTGGAGCCTCTTGCATAAGTCACCAATTTTAGTAGAGTCTTGATTAACAACCAAGAAGTCTACTTGAGCAAGAAATTAATCATGTTTTTCGCGTCTATTTTCATCACTCTATCAGAGCCATCAGCCGACATCTTACTGGCATTTGTGAAAAATGTACCAGTATTGTTTGTGGTGATGGCTTATTTTATTGTTTGGATACTACTTTGGTTGCCAATTGCAGTTGTGTCAGCGATGATAATAAATTGGCGACCTGGGAAAACTTTACAACCAGAGCAAAAAATTCCCTTACTGATACCCCTGTATCTATTAGCCCCCTTAGTTTTATGGGGGATGAATTGGTTAGGATTGGGGTCATTTTCTGATTACGGTTTGGTCAGCAATTTCTCAATTATTAATTCTTTGGTATTGGGTGTTAGCTTGGGAGTACTGGGCTTGACAGTTGTATTTGCTTGTCAACTTTACTTTGGTTGGTGCAAAATACAGCAGTCTAATTTCCAGCGATTACCACCCATTTTGTTACCCACTTTTTTGATTGCGTTATTGGTGGGTGGGATAGAAGAGTTAATTTTTCGGGGCTTCCTATTTACTGAATTACAGCAAGATTATCCAGTTTGGATAGCAGCAGTAATTTCTAGCTTAATTTTCGCCTTGCTGCATTTGGTTTGGGAGCAACACGAAACTCTACCGCAGCTACCGGGACTATGGTTAATGGGGATGGTGTTAGTGTTGGCAAGGTTTGCTGATCGCGGTAATTTAGGAATAGCTTGGGGATTACATGCAGGGTGGGTATGGGCGATCGCCACTCTCGACACAGCAGAACTAATCACCTACACTAATCAAGTCTCAGACTGGTGCACAGGTAAAAATAACAAACCCCTAGCGGGTTTAGCTGGAATTGTTTGCGTCTTGGGAACTGGGGTGATTCTCTGGCTGCTTCCTCAGTATTTTTAACCACAAGGCTAACTCTCCCATATCCTCAAAAAGAAAAAGCCAATGGCATACGTTAAGGAGGTGGATAAGATTCTCGCAATTTTATTGCAGCCCTTTCCAGGTTTGTTGTCTAAAAATTTAGTGTAGAGACGCTACAGCGTAACGCCTCTAAAAAAACAAAATTCTTGACTTGTAAATTATCCAAAAGTTAACTAGCCACCAAAACCAGGAATTAAACGCTTGAGGGCGCGATTAGCCACGTCTGCGTAACGCAGTTCACCACACAAGATTTTACCCATAACCTGGGGACTAG
Source organism: Fortiea contorta PCC 7126 (assembly GCF_000332295.1). GTDB lineage: Bacteria > Cyanobacteriota > Cyanobacteriia > Cyanobacteriales > Nostocaceae > Fortiea > Fortiea contorta. The sequence goes on from NZ_KB235930.1 coordinate 87,204, forward strand.
AGGGGCGTTTGACACCAACTTTGTAACCGACACTGGGAAAGCGATAAAACGCTCCTGCTAGTTTTTGTGCCCAAGCCATATCAACGCCCCATTGTTCATTAACGGCATCGCTATATTTTTCTAAAGCGTTGATATCACCAGCAAGGGCTTCATTAATGGCGTTTGCTGCTAGCAAACCACTAAAAATTGAGGGGCGGATACCTTCTGCTGTCATCGGGTCAACTACACAAGCTGCTTCCCCGGCTAAAACTGCATTTTGAGTATGTAACTTTTGATTGCCATCCCATAGACAAAGCGGATGACCATATTGTTTGCTGGTTTTAACATCAACGTTAAAAGACTGGGCGTATTCGTCCAAAATCTTCTTAAAATCTTGGGGTTCATTACCAAAAAATGTGCCGACACCAATGGAATAACCCTCAGCTTTGGGGAAATTCCAAATATAACCGTTTTTGATCAAGCCAAATTCAAAGTGTGCTGTAGATTTGTTCTCTACATCTGCAAGCACTTCGGCTTCCAAGGCGCCGGCTAAACGACGTTTCCGGTCTTTGAAGCCTAGCCATTTCGCCATTGAACCCTTAGCACCGTCAGCGGCGATTAGGTAGCGACCACTCATTGAGCCATTAGCTGTGTTAACTTGCCAAGAGTCGCCTTTAAATTCAATACCAGTAACGGTTGTATTGTCTTGTAATTCGGCGCCTTGTTTTTGGGCTTGCTGAATTAAAAAATGGTCAAAAACATCTCGTCGCACCATCCAAACTGGTTCTTTGATGCCGATTTTTGCTTCTACGGGGTCGCCTAATTTCCAGGTGAAACGCAATGAGTCCACTTTGACAGAAATTGCGGGGCTAAAGTCAAAGTCAAACCATTGAGCGATCGCCGGTGATACACCCCCACCACAAGGTTTATATCTGGGTAGTGATTCCTTTTCCAACACTAACACTGAGCGTCCCTGTTTGGCTAAATGATAGGCAGCCGTTCCACCTGCTGGCCCTGCGCCGACGATGATGCAGTCGTACATATGGCTGATTTTATGCTCCTCAATTAGTTAATTTGCTGTGGATTTGAAAATTTGGGTAAATGAGTTTTTAAATTTAAAGTAAAAAAGACAAAAAAGCAACTTTTTGGTCAATGTAGAGTAATTTTTTTGTGCTTCAGTGTCGTGTTGACTGTGTTTCTCCGGTGACTTGTTCCCATTGTGAATATAATTTTTGGCAGTTTTTATCTGGATGTATTTCTCATTAACGCTGCCGTAGGAGTGGTGGAATCAGTTACGAAATCAACTAATCATCAAACTTGCACAATAAAAGATTTTTTAGTTTGTTTTCTACTATAGGACTCATATTTTATTTACGAAAAAAACTCAGTACACTTTTATTCCTTCCTCCCTGTTCCCTGTTCCCTGTTCCCTGTTCCCTGGTCTACATTTAAGATATTTTCGGTAAAAATAAACAAAATAAAAGCTGAAGAATTGTGACTTTATCCTTCAGCCTTGATATTACACCACTAAGAGATTAAATTAATAAATGTTTGCGGTGCTGGCAGATTTTAGACAGTAGTGATATCTTTTTCTTTTTCTGCCAGCAATTCATCTACTCTGGTGGTGTATTTATTTGTCAGTTTTTGCAGCTTGTCTTGCTGATCCCGTGCTTCATCTTCAGAAATTTCCGCACTTTTTTCTTGTTTGCGGATGGAATCGAGAGCGTCGCGGCGGATGTTGCGAATGCTCACACGTCCTTCTTCAGCATACTTGGCAGCAGTTTTCACGAATTCTTTGCGGCGATCGCTTGTTAAGGGCGGAATGTTCAGCCGAATCACAGAACCATCGTTGCTGGGGGTTAGACCCAAGTCAGAAAGAGAAATCGCTTTCTCGATGATGTTCAAGCTACTGCGCTCGTATGGTTGAATCAAAATAGTCGAGGCGTCTGGCGTGGTAATGTTAGCCAGGGATTTCAGGGGAGTGGGTGAACCGTAGTATTCTACTGCTATTTTATCGAGTAAACTAGCACTGGCGCGACCAGTGCGAATCGTGTTAAATGCCCGCTGAGTTGCTTCAACGGTTTTTTGCATCGTACTTTCAGCTTCAGCTAATTTCACAAGAACCTCCCACAAGGGTACCGATAGATTCTCCTAGGACTGCACGGTAGATATTACCTCGCACCGTGAGGTCAAATACAAGAATGGGGATATTATTTTCTTTACATAAAGCGATCGCCGTTGAATCCATGACCCGTAAATCTTTAGCCAAAACGTGAGCGTATGTCAGGCTAGTAAATCGTTTGGCGTCAGGGTAGATATGGGGGTCAGCATCATACACGCCGTCTACCTTGGTGGCTTTAAAAATCACTTCTGCATCGATTTCTGCGGCTCTGAGGGCTGCAGCTGTGTCAGTGGTAAAGAAGGGATTTCCCGAACCTGCACCAAAAATTACCACCCGCCCTTTTTCCAGGTGACGGATGGCTCGACGACGAATATAAGGTTCCGCTAATTCTTGCATTGCGATCGCACTTTGCATTCGCGTCTGTACCCCTATTCGCTCTAGCGAGTCTTGTAGCGTCATGGCATTCATTACCGTGGCAATCATCCCGATGTAGTCGGCGGTTGCTCGATCCATCCCCGCTGACGCCGCTTTCACGCCGCGGAAAATATTGCCACCACCAACAACAATGGCGATTTGCACGCCAGTGGCTACCACCTCTCCTACTTCTTGGGCGATTTCTTTGACCACTTCTGGATCAATCCCATAGCCCATGTTGCCCATTAAGGCTTCACCGCTCAGTTTGAGTAAAATCCGTCGGTAATTCGTTCCCATGAAGTTACGCTTTATCAAAAAAGTTGCAATTGCCTCCAATTTAAGATAGCAGTACTGGTGACTATCTGTGTCTAATCACGCCATATCAATGGCGTACCGATGACTTCTGTTTCTGGATAACGGATTTCTTGATCCTGCAACAGACAGGCGATCGCATTTCGCAGATAATCTTCTGCCGCTGTTAAGGGATTTTTGTAGCTGGCGTCTATTTGTCCTTTGTAGCGAACTACACCACGACTATCTATTAAGAAAGCCATCGGTGTTTTATGAGCACCAAAGCTTCTGGTCACATCTTGAGTGGGGTCCCAGAGATAGGGGAAGTTCAAATTGTGACTTTGGGCGAAAGCTTTCATGTTTTCGAGGCTGGAGCGAGCATCTCCACTAGCTTCACTGCCATTCAAGCCAATTAATGTAAAATCGACTTGACTAAATTCCGCTTGAATGCTTTTTAATTTTTCTAGATATAACTCTACATAAGGGCAGCGGTTACACATAGAGACGACGCCGACTGCGCGGAACTTATTCAGATAGCGGCTGAGATGGTGTACCTGATGATCAATTCCTGGCAGTTCAAAGTCTGGTGCATAGCTGCCGATTGGAGTGTCGATTGTTTCTAGTATGGTCATCTTCTGTAGCTTGAAGGAACTAAAAACAAGAAAATTTTGTGAAATTCAGCGTCACTTTCCAGTTAGAAACCACTCCTTAGCAGATGCTTGATATCCCATAATTTTATAGACCAATGCGATCGCCGTAAATTGTAAAACTACTGAATCTCATACTGGTAGTCATTTGATCACTGCGTTGCTTAATATCATGCTAAATCTTGGTGGTTGCAAAAAGGGTGTTGTTAAATCCCGATCTAAATCTGGATATCAAGACGTCAAATTTTACATTTTTACAAGGATTTTAGATAACACATGATTAATGTTGCCTTAACATTGCGAAATGTGAAGTATTGTTACCATAAGTAACATCACAGGCATGAAAATATTTATATCTTTAACAAATCATGACAGCAACTACAAACGCATTTACCGCACCGCAAACTTGGATTTGGCAAGGCTTTTCTATTTGCTACCAAACCCAGGGAACAGTTGGACCAGCAGTGATTCTGGTGCATGGCTTTGGGGCTTCGTGGTGGCACTGGCGACATAATATACCTGAGTTAGGAAAAAATTTCCGTGTTTATGCGATTGATTTAATTGGCTTTGGTAGTTCTGCTAAACCCCGACCAGGAGAAAAAATTGCTTATACCCTAGAAACCTGGGGACAGCAGGTAGCAGATTTTTGTCGAGAGGTAGTGGGTGAACCAGCTTTTTTAGTGGGAAACTCCATTGGCTGTATTGTCGCTATGCAAGCTGCAGTTAGCAATCCTGACATCATTTTAGGAGTAGCTCTACTCAACTGTTCATTACGGCTATTACACGATCGCAAACGGGTAACTTTACCGTGGTATCGTCGTTTTGGCGCACCTGTGCTGCAACGTTTATTATCTATCCCAGCGGTGGGTACGTTTTTTTTCAATCAAGTCGCCAAACCCAAGACCGTCAGGAAAATTCTCCTACAAGCTTATGCAAATTCAACAGCAGTAACAGACGAACTGGTTGATATATTAACAGCACCAGCCAGTGATCCGGGTGCAGTAGCCGTATTTTTAGCGTTTACTGCTTACTCCACCGGGCCTCTACCCGAAGACTTGCTACCGCAGCTACCTTGTCCAGCAATTATTTTATGGGGAACCGCTGACCCTTGGGAACCAGTGGATTTGGGTAAAGAGTTCGCCAATTATCCACAAGTAGAAAAGTTTATTCGTCTAGAAGGAGTGGGTCATTGTCCTCAAGATGAAGCGCCGGAATTAGTGAATCCAATTTTAAGAGATTGGATTGCAGATGTTGCTAACAGGTCGGCGTAAATGAAAAGAGATGGAGAAAACCTAACATTAAGACGCCCAGTTTCTTACAGGGTTTTTAAGCATCCTGATACATAAGAATTCTTTCACACACAAAACAAGGGTCAAAAAGTCCAGATTTGTAAGACTTTTAACCCTTGTTTTTTTATACTTTATGGCTCTACTAGTCTAGTAGTAGAAACCACGACCGAAACCGCGACCGAAACCGCGACCGAAACCAAAACCGCGACCATAGCCACGACCGAAACCGCGACCGAAACCAAAACCACGACCATAACCACGACCATAGCCACGACCGAAACCGAAGCCCGAGCCGTAATATCCGCCCGATTGTACCTGTTGTTCTTCTGTGGATAAATCCACTAGCAAATCTGATTCGACAGTTTGAATTGACATAATTGATTACCTCAATTTTGTAATCTTCTGATTTGCCGCAGTTGTGGAAAGAATCCATACAAGTAAAATACCTGGATGGATAATTAACTGTGCTAATATCAGTCACACTGTTAGCAGTAATAGCGTTAATTTTGTCCACACATTTTGCATTTGAGGTGACGATAATTTGTAAACTTAGGTGTTGTTAATAACACCTAAGTTTTGAAAATTTCTCCTGACCACACTCACGCAAGACTTAGCGCAGCTTTGTGACTCTCACAATGGCAGAACTTCTAATTTTGTAGAGTTTTGTGCGACGTCCAGTTTCCCGGCTATCATCATCGCTATCATCATCATCTTTTTCACTTTCGCTGACTTGTCCACCAGCTAGGAGCTGTTGTTCGTCAGCAGATAAATCAACGAGTAAATCAGACATCATTTGAGTTGACATAGACTTTTTACCTCTCTTAGTTAACATAGGTGTTGTCGTTCACCTATGTTTTTATTATTAGATAATATCGAATAAATTTAATTAGTCTAAAGTTAGAATAAAACCATAAATAAAACTATTTCTTTTGACTCATGAAAAATAAAGTTTTTAGACAATTTAAAATAAGAAAATATAGAATAAAAAAATAAATAAAAAAGCAATTAACCAACTTAAAATTTAAGTCGTTTAACTGCAGTTGATAAGAGTTATTTAATAAGATGATTATGGCAAATCAAAAAGGATTAAATAGTTAAAAACTTCAGATGTTCTCCCGGTTGAGAAAGAAAAGTATCTAAAGTACCTTGTAGTTGAATTTCACCTTTATTGAGCAGCACAATCCAATCTGCTCGATTCACCACACTGGGACGATGAGTAATCAGAATCGTGGTTTTACCTTTTCGATGTTCTAGGAGACGATCTAGTACTTGAGATTCGCTAACCGGGTCGAGTCCAGCGGTAGCTTCATCTAAAATTAGTATGGGTGGATTAGTGAGAATTCCACGAGCGATCGCTAATCTTTGTCTTTGTCCACCAGAGAGATTAGCCCCAAATTCTCCTAAAACAGTTTGATATTGATTGGGAAGTTGACTAATAAAGCCGTCTGCGTCAGCAATATGACAAGCTTTGACAATTTCTTCAAAAGAAATATTAGGTGTTCCCAAACGAAAATTATCTAAAATTGAGCGACTCCAAAAATGAGGTTCTTGGGGTACATAAACGACTTGTTGACGCAAAGAATCTAAAGCCAAGTCTTGAATATTAAAAAAACCAATGCGAATATTTCCTGAATTTGCTTGATATAAACCTCCTAATAATTTAGCAAAAGTACTTTTACCGCAACCTGATTGACCAATTAAAGCAATGACTTTTCCTCCCGGAAGTTTGAGAGAAAAATTCTCTAATAAATCAACTCTACCAGCGTGATGAAATTGCAAATGAGAACAATAAATATCTGCATCACCGGAAATTTGTACAATCGGCTTTTGACCACCTCCCACTACTTCCGGTGTAGCATCAATCACTTCCAGAAGACGAGAAATTGCAGTTTGAGAACGAACATAATCATCAACAAAACCTACCAACGAACTAATTAAAGTCAACACATTCACCTGTAGGGCGTTAAAAGCTAGCATTTGACCAATACTTAAGTCTCCTTGAATTACCAATATGCTTCCTAGTCCAAGTAAAAGCACGCCACCAATGGTGAAGAAAAAATGGGCTACAGTATCATTGATAATTCCAATTTGAATAGTGCTGAAAGTGAGATTAGCAAGACGACCGAAACGACTTTGGAATTCGTCCCAAAATTGAGGAGCTGCATTCGTAGTTTTCAGTACCTGTGCACCTTTAAAGGTTTCTACTAAAACACCTTGATTTTCCGACCTTAAAACTAATAAACTACGGGTTTTTTGTTGCAAAATTGGGAAAAAAGGGACAGTAGAAAGAGTCATGACTGCAGCAATACAAATCACCGCCAGTGTCAAACGCCAGCTATAAAAGAGCATCACGCAAAAAGAAACCACTGCTATCAGAAACTGGCTGGGTAAAAGCACCACAACTTGTGATATTAACTGGTTAATTTCATTGATATCCCGCAGTCGGCTAGTTATTTCGCCACTGCGCCGGGCTTCGTAATAATTTAAAGGAAGATGGAGCATTTTGCGCCCAAACTCCAAGACAAACCCCAATTGCAACCTTTGACTAAAATGAGCCACCATAGTGGCTTGCAATAGCTGTAAACTGCTGCTGAATAGGGTCATGAAAATTACGGCTGAGACTACGACAGTCAGTAGCTGAGTATCTCCCCGCACTAGAACATCATCGGTAAGCAGTTGGATTAAAACGGGTGTACCCAAAGCGAGTAAACCCATGACAATGTTGAGTAACAACACGTGACCAAGCAGTCCCCGATAGGGTAGAATACGCCCAAAAAAGCGTCCGAATCCGCTTTTATTTTCTTCTTGGGGTTGTTCATAAAAACGCTCTGGATCTGGCTCTACTAAGAGCATGACTCCATTCCAAGCTGCTGTTATCTCTTCTCTGTCAACATAACGAATACCCACCGATGGATCAGCAATTACGTATTTTCTGCCTTTTTGGGCGTATAAAACAACCCAGTGATAGCCTTGCCAATGTATAATCGCTGGCAGTGGTAATTCTTTGATTCTGTCGATAACTGCGGGTGAAGCTTTCACTGCTCTGGCGTTAAAACCTAGCGCCTCAGATCCACGTTTTAGACCGAGCAAAGTTGTTCCGAGTTGTCCAGTCCCTACTGCTTCTCGGCTTTTAGTGATGCTCAGGAAACGTTTGTGATGTTTGCAAATTGCAGCGAGACAAGCGGCGCCACAGTCTTCTTCGCTTGATTGTAAAACAGATTGGTAGTTTTTATTGAGTTTGAAGAGATGAAACATGGTGATATCAATTCAAAATTCAAAGTTAATAGAACTCATATCAATTTGAAAAAAGAATACGACAGACGAAACGCCCAGAAGCTGATACAGCGACTTTCTGATAATTTGATAATTGGTAAAAGCCAATTGCGGTATTAAGAATTGACCATTAATCGTGCTTTGCGGAGGATGAATTGGAGTACTGTTTCTTTGCGAGAAATGATATCGGCTTTACCTTCCATCCCAGATTTGAGAGCGCACTGGCGTGAACCTCTGCTCAGATATGTAGTCTGCGGCTCAATAGTGACTTGATAATTAGATACTTTTGTTTTTTCTGAATTGGGGCTGTTGGTGTCTGTTGGTAAGGCATCTGGTGCTATGATTTTGACTGTGCCTTTGAGAGTGCCGAAGTCTGGATACGGACAAGCTGACACTTGCATCTGGACTTTTTGACCAGTTTTCACTTTGTCGATGCTTTGAGCTGGGACTTGAGCTTTGATGACTATGGGGGCGTTGAGGGGTGCAATTTGAGCCAGTGCTTCTCCTGGTTGTAGCACCTGTCCGGGATTGCGAAGATTTAATTGCAATAATGTACCTGTAACTGGCGCTCTGACTATGCTTTTATTGAGATCAATTTCTACTTGTTGTAATTGTTTGCGGATGTTATCTAGTTGCTTTTGAAATTCTAGGCGTTGCTGCAGCAGAGTTTCTTTTTCTTTTTTCAAAGCTGCTAACATAGCCTCACCTCTGGCTTTTTCTTGTTGAATGCGTTCGGATGCAACGGTGACGTTAGCGTTGCTGGGATTGATGGCGGTTTGCGCTTTTTCTAGGTTGGTTAGCGCTACTGTGACAGCTTGGGCTTTTTCTTCTTGGAGGTTTTTAGCGTTGGCTTTGGCTTGTTCTAGCTTGGCTTGTGCAGATTTGACAGCTTGGGCTTTTTCTTCTTGGAGGTTTTTAGCGTTGGCTTTGGCTTGTTCTAGCTTGGCTTGTGCAGATTTGACGGCTTGGGCTTTTTCTTCTTGGAGGTTTTTAGCGTTGGCTTTGGCTTGTTCTAGCTTGGCTTGTGCAGATTTGACGGCTTGGGCTTTTTCTTCTTGGAGGTTTTTAGCGTTGGCTTTGGCTTGTTCTAGCTTGGCTTGTGCAGATTTGACGGCTTGGGCTTTTTCTTCAAAAAAACTCAGAGAAATTGCACCTGAGACTACTACAGGCTGTAGTCGCTCTTGTTGTGTTTTCGCTAAATTGAAAGCGGCTGTAGCTTCCTGAATATTAGCGGTGAGGAGATTTTCCCGTTGTAATCGCTCTTGTTGTACTTTTGCTACATTTAAGGCGGTTGTGGCTTCCTGAATATTAGCGGTGAGGAGATTTTCCCGTTGTAATCGCTCTTGTTGTACTTTTGCTACATTTAAGGCGGTTGTGGCTTCCTGAATATTAGCAGTGAGGAGATTTTCCCGTTGTAATCGCTCTTGTTGTACTTTTGCTAAATTTAAGGCGGCTGCGGCTTCTTGGACAGTGGCGCTTAAAAGTTTTTCGCGTCGTAATCGCTCTTGTTGTACCCTGGCTAAGGTCAAGGTGGCTTTTGCTCGCGTCATGTCTGCTGTGGCTTTAATCTGCTGATCTTCATAGTTGCGTTGAGTACCGCCTAGTTCTGCTTGTGCACCGATAATAGTACGGTTAATCAAGTGTGTCTGCGCTTCAATCTGGGTGTTGATTTCGCCAAGTTGAGCATCAATGGGACTTAGTTGTAATTGACTTTGCCATATACTGTTTTCTAATTGACTCTTTTGATTTTGCAATCGGGAATCATCCAAGTAAGCAATAGCTTGACCTTGGTAGACGACTTGATTGTCTTGAACAGCAATTTTTTGTACAGTTCCAGTAATCGCTGGCTGGATGATTCGTAGTTCTCCTTCTGGTCGGATGCTTGCAGGAACTTTGACTGTGACATTGTAATTGAGAACAGATGTTAGACCCAGAGCAAGAGCAAAAGTACTGACTAGAACTCCCCCACCAATATTAATCCATTTACCAATCTGGGGTAAAAACTCGTTAGCTGTCACTAAACTGAGATGGTCTTGATTCAATCCATCTCCATAATAATTTTCCTCGTGTTGTAAGGAATTCACGACATTGTACCTTTACTGTAGTGATGTATGCAGTCAAAAAAAGCACAGAACAACGCGAGAATTCACGCTGACTGCTCATACTTCGGGCCGCCATGACACGAAGGCGAAGGCTCGATTGCAAAGTCTCTGCCAAGGTGATCCAACCGTCTAAAATAACGACGATATGTCAGTCAACACTCGGCTGTGAGTGTTGCTGAATTGAAAGATGTATTTGGAGATGTGGAGACGGAAAATTTTCCGTCTCTACAAAGGTTGTCGGCGTTGCGCGCAATTGTGTTTTTATCACACCGTCAGCAACGCCCACGCTGTTAACTATCTGTGATCGGCGATCGCAGTGGCAATTTTAATAATGAGCAGCAAAAAGCTAAACCGGGTAAATTCTGTAGTGGTCAGATATTATAAATCTTGGCAAATTCTTGTTTGGGGAAATATGGCTCCCGCTTAGTGCTTTAACAGCCCCCATGCACCGTCCCCTACCTTAAATAGACTAATTGCTGTGTGATGGCAGGTGATGATTCACTTGTGGAAATGGTACTGTTAAACTTATTTGTGCTTGTGCTCACTCTATCTTTGCTGCTTACCGATTACAAGTACCGCGTCTTTGGGAGTCGTGGGTACTGCTGATGTAACGCATACCATAATTAGTGCTACTTGGCAAATTTCTTTGCTCATCAGTATTGATTCGATTGGACATGATTGTTAGCCTAACTGATAAAATTGGGTGGCTTACCACCTCAGACCTTAACTATAGGCATCGTTGACGATAATTTCATAAACCTGAAGACATAAATCAGACTAATAATTTTCCCCCTGAAAGTAGATGCCCAGTTTGTATTTTGTTTCCTAAAAAAAAGGGCACGGTGTCGCCCGTACCCTGATTGTTATATGTTAGAGACAGTTATTAGATAACTGGTGCGTATTGTGGTTTTTCAGGTACATCAGTATACTCAGCCGCGATTTGGCGGAATTCTTGTCCGTCGATGGTTTCTTTTTCGATGAGCAAATCGACTAAGCGATCGGTGACCGCGCGATTGTCACGAATAATTTTTTTCGCAGTTTCGTAACATTCTTCCACGATCGCTCGCACTTGAGAATCGATTCGAGAAGCGATCGCTTCGGAATAATCGGATCTGGTCATCCAATCCCGACCTAGGAATACTTCTCCCTGTTGGCTTTCTAAGGAAAGAGGGCCTAGGTCAGACATGCCAAATCGAGTTACCATTTGTCTCGCCATTCCTGACAACTGCTGGAGGTCGCCACCTGCGCCAGTGGTGACTTCTGCAGCGCCAAAAATCACCTCTTCAGCGGCCCGACCACCCAAAGCACCAGTAATTCTGGCTTTGAGTTGGGAACGGGAAATTAATCCTTGTTCTTCGTTGGGGGTGAACCAAGTTAAACCTTGGGCTTGTCCTCGCGGAATTAAGGTAACTTTTTGCACTGGGTCATGGTCTTTTAATAAAGTTCCTACTAAAGCATGACCAATTTCATGGTAAGCAATCAAGCGTTTGCTCTTGCTGTCTACTAGGGGTGTACCTTCCATCCCTGCAACTACCCGATCCACTGCGTCGTCAATTTCGCTGAGGGTGATGGCTTCTTTGCGTCTTCTGGCGGTGAGGATTGCTGCTTCGTTGAGTAAGTTAGCTAAATCAGCACCGGTAAAGCCAGGAGTGCGACGAGCGATCGCATCTAAGGAAACGCTAGGATCTAATTTTTTGTTGCGGGCGTGGACTTGCAAGATTTCCAAGCGTCCTTTGATGTCTGGTGCATCCACAGTTACTTGTCTGTCAAAGCGTCCCGGACGCAATAAAGCTGCGTCTAATACGTCGGGACGGTTGGTAGCGGCGATAATAATGATGCCGGTGTTACCTTCAAAACCGTCCATTTCTGTGAGCAGTTGGTTGAGGGTCTGCTCTCTCTCATCGTTACCACCACCGATTCCCGCACCCCGTTGTCTACCTACGGCGTCAATTTCATCAATAAAGATGATACAGGGGGCGTTGTCTTTGGCTTTCTTGAACAAGTCGCGGACGCGGGATGCACCTACACCCACAAACATTTCTACAAATTCTGAACCGGAAATACTGAAGAAAGGTACACCGGCTTCACCAGCGATCGCTTTTGCTAACAAGGTTTTACCTGTACCAGGAGGCCCAACTAACAGCACACCCTTGGGAATTCTTGCACCGACAGCGGTGAATCTTTCTGGCTGCTTCAGGAAGGTAACAACTTCTTGCAGTTCTTCTTTGGCTTCTTCAATCCCGGCGACATCATTAAATTTGACTCCGGTTTTCGCTTCCATTTGGAAACGGGCGCGAGATTTGCCGAAGTTCATGGCTTGTCCTGGCCCACCTGGGAGGTTGCTAGAACGACGGAACAAAAAGAATAATCCTGTAATCAAGAGGATGGGGAAAACCAAATTGCCCAGAAGTCCCCAGATAGCGCCATCATTCCGCATCGGGTGAGCATCAAAACTAATGCCTTTGGTTTTGAGCTTGCTAATTAACTCTGGCGCATTCACAGGTAGATCTACTCGCCACCGTTGAACGCGATTTTCAATGTCTTGGTCTACAGCTTCGATAATTGCTGTTCTACCGCCTTCATAAAGATCGACGCTGGTGACGCGATCGGCGTCTAAATATTCCAGAAAACGACCATAGGTCATGCGGGTATTGGCTGTATTCTTAGCATTGTCGGCCGGAGCACCAGCAAATGCCCCTTGCCAAAAGAAAAAGCCAATTACCAAAGCAGGCAATGTCCAGAGTAATAGGACTTTCCAGGATAATTTCATTTTAATTTGCCTCTAGATGCCAATACGAATCATCAGCTTTATTTAGTAAACGGATTTTAACTAATCCATTTTGCTTAATTTTGTGTCTCACACGCATCGCCATAGCAGCTTTCAGGCATCACAGCAGATCCATGACGACAACAAGAATCTTAATTAAAGTTAACTTGATTTTAATACATAATTGCGCCATAAAAGCGATCAATGGCGACGATCTATGAAGGGAGGGGCTATGAAGCTTTTAATTTTCTCATGTTGAGGTCATTTCCCTGATGTAAAAAAGGGGCTAGGGATTAGGGGCTAAAAAATAGCAGGGGAGCACAACAGAGAAATTTTTCTCCTTTGCTCCCCGCTCCTATGCTTCTTCTGTTATGCCCAAGGCTCTACTACTTCACTTCCGTAATTTGCAGAGTATAAGGAAGATAACTGTCTTGTTCATAGGAACCAACCCAAATTCGGTAAGTACCTGGTAGCCATTCACCAACCATACCCGGATTTTGACCGTCAAATTCGTCGTTGCACCATGTGCCACCAGGGCCGCTAATAATCAGTGTAGTGTCTGCGGGACTTTGTAAATTGAGTTTGAGGTGATCAAATCTACTTGTTAATTGCAATGTGTGATCTGGTGCTGCATCAACAAACCCTGTGCATGGGCCAGTGGCGGTTTCAACTCTTTTCGCTACTTGGTTTCCCGGTACTGAACCGCCACTCATACCACGAACTGTGAGAGGGTCTGGAGAAAAGTTTTCGCCAATGGTAATATCTCCAAATATCGGCGGCAGTTGTTGCCCATCAGCTCCGGCATGAATTGCCGATGCGACCAAGAGTGTAAATATCATCAACGATAATTTAATCTCTTTATTAAACGCTAATTTCGGCATTTTGATTACATGTTTGTCTAAGTGTTTGTAAGGACATTAATTTTACATATAAAGTTCCCTAAATTAGCATAATTGACTAGTTGTTTTAGATTAGGGACTACAACTCGGTAATACCTATGGGAAGACTGAGTTTGAGGATGAACAGTAAATAATTTCTCCTGGTGCTGTACAGGAATTAGGAGCAAGTCTAATTGTTGTAACTGCTTGACTTTATTATGAACAAGGGCACACTAGAGTGCGCCCTCAAAATCTAAAATATTCGTAAAACCTGAGATTGACAGAAGAAAGGATGAAGTAAGAATTAGCAGCAACCTCCGCAGACGCAAAAAAGTGAAGTTTTTCCTGATTCATGCGTCATCCCCTGATGGCTAGTACAAGAAGGCTGAAGTATGAAAGTAAGGGTGTATACTATATGCTTTTTACAGTTTTACAATAGTAGCCTTATTTACGCCATGCTGTACTAGGGTAATTTCATCCTTCAGCCTAGCCTGCGGCAAGCCGCCTTACAGGCGTCTACATACTTCATACTTCATTTGACTGCTAATTGCTAAGTGCGATCGCTCTAGTTAACCGTGGTTGATCTAAACCTATTTGATGCAGCAGTAACCACGATTGGATCAAGTCTGGGCCATGTACATCTCCTGTTAAGGCGGCTCTGAGCGATCGCATTACTAGCCCTTTCTTCACATTTTGTCCTTTGACCACTTGTTTAATTATCTCTTGGGCGCTATCTGCTGATATTTGTGGTTGCTGTTCTAAGGCGGCGATAATTCCCTGTAAAGCAGCAGCAGAACCTTCTTGCTGTAACTGTTTACTAGCTTCTTCACTAAATTCCACTGTCTCAGTGAAAAATATTTGGCTCTGCTCTACAGCATCTTTCAGTCTTGTCAAACTGGCGCTAATCAGATTTACTAATTGCTCTAACCAGGGGCGTTGACGTCCGCTCTCGAATTTATACCCGGCTTCTTGCCAGTAGGGAATTAGTAAATCTGTCAGTTTATCTACTGCCATACCGTGAATATACTGGCTATTTAACCAATCCAGTTTTGCCCAGTCGAACTTAGCGCCTGCTTTATTAACGCGCTCAAAACTAAATTCTTTTGCGGCTGTTTCTAAGGTGAATATTTCTTGAGTTGAATCTGGTGCAGACCAACCAAGCAAGGTCATATAATTCACCAAGCCTTCAGAAGTGAATCCCAACTGTTTAAAGTCTGAGATCGAAGTCACACCGTCTCGTTTAGAAAGCTTACGCCCATCCATGTTCAAAATCAAAGGTGTGTGGGCAAATTCTGGTGTTTTGGCTCCCAAGGCTTCATATAACAGAATTTGTTTGGCAGTGTTAGCAATGTGGTCTTCTCCGCGAATGACATGGCTAATTTCCATGTCGATGTCATCAACCACAACCACAAAATTATATAACGGCTGACCGACACCTGCTTCCGAAGCGCGGGCAATAACCATATCACCGCCCAAATCGCTACCACGCCAAGACATTGCACCCCGGACTAAATCATCCCAAATAATTTCCCGTTCATCTTCAATTTTGAAACGAATCACATAACTGCGACCTTCGGCTTCAAAAGCGGCTCTTTGTTCTGGGGTGAGGTGGCGATGGCGATTATCGTATCGCGGGGCTTCTCCTTTGGCTTTTTGGGCTTCTCGCAGGGCTTCTAATTCTTCTGCAGTGGTGTAACAGCGATAGGCTAATTCTTTTTCTAGGAGTTGTTCTACTGCTGCTGTGTACATATGTAGGCGTTGGGACTGGAAAAACGGGCCTTCGTCCCAGTTCAGCCCTAACCAGCGCAGTCCTTCCAAAATATTTTCGGTGTATTCGGGGCGCGATCGCTCTAGGTCTGTGTCTTCAATTCGCACTATAAATTTACCGCCATGACGGCGAGCAAATAACCAATTGAATACGGCCGTTCTGGCTGTACCAATATGTAGATTCCCAGTTGGACTCGGAGCAATACGGACTCTGACAGTCACAGTTGATTCTCTCTTTTGCTAATAAGTACTGAGTGCTAAGGCAACTTAACTCGTTAGATAGTTAATGATAACTAGTTATACATCCTCAAGTTTTACTCAGTTATTCGACACTTACTATTTTCTACGGGACTGACGGGGCTCGAACCCGCAACTTCCGCCGTGACAGGGCGGTGCTCTAACCAATTGAACTACAGTCCCTTAAATTTGCAGCTTCTTTATTATGCCCATCATCTAGTGATTTGTCAAGCAGATATTTGAACCTCTGGGAATAAGTTATTTTTTCTGTGCCAAAGGTTCGAGTGGATGTAACCTTGAACTTGCAGCCCAATACCTTGCAGAGCAAGGGAATGAGCATGTTTTTTCCTTTCTATTGATTTCTGCTAACCGATGCTAAAACCTGGGAATTGGATGCTAATTGCTGTTGGATGCGGAATTGCAATTGCTTGTACTCTTGCTTCAATAGGTTTTTGCTCAACTGAGATTTGGTAGAGAGTGGTAAATTTTTGCTCTGTTCTACCCATCTTTTCAACATTTGTCGTTGACTTTGATCAATGTAACAACTGAGAACATTGGCGCTGGAGTGCGGAGCTTCGATAGTAAAGAAAATCAGAGGGTAACGCTCGTTTTCTGCTAACAAGCAAACCATTCTCTGATTTTGGGAGTTTTGCATATCCAGATAACAAGGTAGCCACTTTGGGCCCAGTTTGTGATCGTAGAGGATTGTCAACCAGAGCAGCATCGGATGGGGGGATGTGATGAAGATAAACTGGTTGTAACAAATAGAAATAGCCCGACTCTTAATTTCTTTTTTAGACAACATTAGCCACAATGCTGTTACATTTCCTTGTTCTGTATTGAGAATGTGGGGAAAAACTATTTCTTGAATTGGCTTTTCATTGGGCCAGATAGTTTGCCAGCAGCCTTGTTCTATTATTAAAGGTAAGCCAGAAATTAAGGATTTCTGGGATTGATTTTTATTAATATCTAAATTGCCATTAGGAGATTTTTTTTGTTTATTAGATACTTCTTTTCTGAAAGAAACTGTAGATAAATTATTATTAATTACTAGATTTATCTTTTGTAAAACCTCTAATATCTGCGTAATATTTTGTGGGCGATCGCTGGGGGATTTGGACAGACAATCCATGATTAAATCATTTAGTTGCGGAGGTATTTGCAGATGAAATTTAACATCAGCGATCGCTCTTGGTATTTCAAAGTGATGTGCTTTATACCATGCTCCGAAAAAATCAGTTTCTGGTTGCCAAGGTTTCTCACCAGTCAGCATCTCAAACATCATCACACCCAAGCTGTAGATATCCGAGCGATTATCTAATTCTCCTCCCTCTAATTGTTCTGGAGAGCAATAAGGTAAAGTGCCATGAAATCCTTTATTTGTACTAATTGATGCAGCATAGTTGAGGAATTTAGCAATGCCAAAATCTAAAATTTTAACTAATTGACCTAATATAGGATCGGGAATAACTAAGATGTTAGCTGGTTTAATATCTCTATGAACTAAAGGACAAATTATCCCGTTGTGCTCAATCCCTTGATGAGCAGACTGCAAACCTAAACAAATTTGACGTGTCAAAGTCATAAACATTGGCAAAGGTATAGGAATTAAATCTTTTAAACTTTTACCAGATAAATATTCCATGACATAGAAGGGTTTACCTTCTTCACTGACACCATAATCATAAGCTCGCACAATATGTAAACTTTGTTGACTCAAGGCTGCGCTCATCAGAGCTTCACGGACAAAATCCTTTTGCATTTTAGGATCGGAAACAGTGTGAGTCAAAAATTTGATCGCAACTGGTATTCCTCCTAGCAAAATATCATGGGCTAAAAAAACCTCACCCATACCTCCTTTGCCAATTAAATGTTTAAGTTGATAACGATTGGCAAGTAAACCTGTACTTTGTGAAGACGCAAATGCACTTTGATTCACTGTGACAACCTCTAAATAATTCACATTTCAAAAATAAAAATTAAAAACTTCTTTTCGTAATGTTCAATTACTTTTTCGTATAAATAGCTCTATTAGTTGATATAATAATTTATAAAAATAATTTCTGTTTTTAGGTTTTTGATTAGCTGATTCTGCTACTAATTTTCTGAGAATTCCGGCTTTCTTGGTTTCATAATCTGCTTTGAGAATAATTTTTGCTTGCTTGCTAGAAATAAATTCATTTGATTCTTGATTGAGTGCTAACCAATTAAGAATTTGCTGACGCTGGCTAGCTGTAAGACTCAATGTCATTACATGATTACAGTTATGTGGTTCTTCCAAAGAAAAAAATAGTAAATGATAGTAGCCTTTTTCTGCTAATATACGTAATGTTTTTTGTCCTTTAATGTCTTTAATATCCAAGAAATAAGATAGCCATCTTGTCATAGATACTTGAGGATCATAAAGCACTGTTATCCACAATAACATTGGATAGACATTCATTTTGGCAATGAATTCAGTAGCATGTATTTTGTCTAAAAATTTAGTGATTTCTTGTTTAGGCAACATTGCCCAAACGGTGGGTATAGTGCCTTGAATGGTATGTATTAAATGAGGAAAAGCAATTGGTGCTATTGGTTTATTCTTCGGCCAATTTTTTTGTAAACATTCTTTTTCTGATAATGATGTTACAGGAACGAGTTGCACTGGCTCTGATGATTGTAAATTATGTTTTTCACCAAAACTGGCTTGATGATTAAGTTGCCATTTAATCTGATACAGAATGTTTAATATTTCCTGAATACTTTGGGGGCGATCACTTACTTCTTTTGCTAAACAATTCATGACTAATGTCTGTAATTCTTCTGGTATTATTGCTTGGGAATTCACTTCTAAAAATGCTGGTGGTGACTGGAATCTATGAGCCTGATACCAACTACCAAAAGAGTTACTAGTTGTTGAAAATGGATGTTTTCCTGTCAACATTTCAAACATCAATACTCCCAAACTATAAATATCAGAGCGTACATCTAGTAATTTACGTCCTTCCATATGTTCTGGAGAACAATAAGGTAAACTACCAATAAAAGAATCTGTCAGAGTCATTCCACTACGCTCTGTTAAAAATTTGGCGATACCAAAATCTAGAATTTTTACAATCTCCGCTGATTTAGCGTCTTCAGTCAAAAATATATTTTCTGGTTTAATGTCCCTATGAACAATAGGATAAATCTCACCTTTAAGAGTGATTCCTTGATGAGCGCACTGCAATCCTAAACAAATTTGCTGAGAAATATCTAAAAATTTATCTACTGTTAAACGTTGATTTTTAAGCATTAATTTTAAGTTTTTACCTTGGAGATATTCCATCACATAAAATGGAATATTATCCTCAGTCACACCATAACTAAAGACTCGGACAATATTTTTACTCTTTCGTCCTAATTGAGCACCAATAAAAATTTCTCTAGCGAAGCGTTGGGACATTTGCTGACTTCCTAAACTTAGCAAAAGAATTTTAACAGCAACGGGCATACCACCCTTCGCTATATCTTCTGCTAAATAAACCCTACCCATTCCCCCTTTACCTATCAAATCTCTGATTAGATATCGATTATTTATTAACTTTCCTATATAAATATCTAATTCAGTTTGGGAATTAACTAGATTGGGAATTTGATTTTGTACCATAAAGTAGTTTGGGAAAATAAAGTTATAAAATTACTGTAATCACTATGTTTATATGTTGATTTTATATAGAATAAATCCCAAAAATTTTAGAGAAATAACTATGTCAATTAAAAACTAGAACAATATTTAATGAAATTTTGCTTAAGATAGCAATAATTTGTATGCAAAAGCTCTTAAGTATGGTGTAGCATATTTATTAAAGAAAGCGAATGAGAAATTTTACGGAACTATCTATATTCTTAATTTATTGTTCTAACTAAATCGGTGAAAACACGGTTAAGGTAGTAGTACCTATTGGAATTAGTTGATTTAATCTTAGTAATGCTTGAGGGTACAATACCTACATCTACTCAAATGTCTAGATAGCAAAAATGAAGAGATACTTAGTTTCTGAAAAGTTTTGCTGTTTGTGGCTTAGAAAATTTTCAGGATTTACGTAGTTGATACCTATCACTAGGCTATGGTGGACATAAAAGTATTACTGATAAGATCGACCACTGACAACATCTCGCTAGGTGAACTGAGTCTTGTAGTTAGTATCGATTTTTAGTAGGCTGACAATCCTGAAAAAACTGATTCTCTTAGATAGAGACGCTCTTGCTAGCCAATTGACTATTGGGGCTACGACCCTTGACTGTGCCGTCTGAGTATGCTATCGGTTTTCATGTATGACTATAGTTGCAAAAGTAAGCGCTTCTTGTTGTAGTTACCTAACTTTAGTAAGATGAATAACTCTATTACAAAGAATAAACTTAATTATTAAGAATAATTAAATTTTTCTAAACGAGGTCTACATTGGCACTATTACTGAAGGTACTAAACATTCCTGAAAAAAACTGGGCAGCAAAAGTTACCGAATCTATTCATGTTATGGAACCAGATGCAAAAGTAGATGTGGATGTCGAAAATAAAACTATTAGCGTAGTTTCCGCAGCATCTGAGGAGTCCATTAAGCAGGTAATTGTCGCTGCTGGGTACACCATCGAAGGTTATTAGCCACCATAGCGCTTCCCTTTTTATTGAAATATATCTAGGGACTATCAGCTAGCGTTTATTTCATGCAATTGGGAATTGCTATACCCAAATTTTGGCGAAATCTTGGTTTGACAACTAGCGATCGCCAAAATATTTTTACGGTTATTGTCTGCTAGTAAAAATAACTGACATTAGCAGATTTACTGTCATAATTTTGCCGTATAGGCTGCAAGCTAAAAGATAGCTTTATGTATATCTACGTAAAAATCAAGCTGGCTATTTTATGAACATGTAGTTCATAAAATACGTATGTAAAGACTAAATTAATTAAATGGGAAAGTGGTGATTTATTACTAGCACCATTCCTTAAACCTACTTTTGCAAAGAAGTATGGTTAATTTAACAAGTCAGCTAGTTCAGTATTTTCAAGGAAATAATATTTTACAGATTATGTAAATTTCTCGGTTTTTACGGATATAAAAAATTTTATAAAGTTTTAAATATTCATTCTGAGCAAAATTTTGCCAGGACTATTTACTGTTTTTTGTGACTAGATATTTGCGTGAATCACCCCAAATACTTAACACCTGGAAATTACAGGATTACTTTGTTATTTTCATAAAATATTCAGTATTTTTACTGTTTTAAAAAAAATACGTAAAGGCAGAAAGTAAATATCATAATTCAAAAACCCAGTAATTGAAGTCCAGGTAAATCCTTAAAAGGAGATTAAAATTGAAAATTGATTGTGTATTTAGTGGTAAGAAAAACAAATGTCCGGTAATAGCCTCTAATAATAAACACCGAGATTTCAGTATTAGTTAAGTAAGATCAATCAGTTTCACTGAGTTATATCCTTAATTTTGATATAGGGCAAAAAGCAGAGCAATGAATATTTCCATTCTGGTTTTTGGGGGCCATAAATTTATTGCCACACTTCCAGCTCAGATCCGCTACGCAACCGCTTTTAGCGTGCAAGTTGTCGCTAATGTTATTCAGGCAGTATCGCAGATTAAAACCACGCCGCCTGATGTATTAATTGTGCAGGCTAGTCTTGATGGCAGTATGGAACTGTGTTCTTGGCTCAAAGATCAGGCGAAGCTCTCCTGGATATACTGCATCCTATTGGAGGATCGTTCTCAGCAAATCATTGAGAGAAGTAAGTATGGTTGGGAGTGGGAATTAGAAATGACTTCTAATGTATTAAAACAAGGAGCTGACGCTTATATTTGGCAGCTTAATGAGGAAAATACTGATCATACTTTTGCTGAATCAACGCCTAATCATGACCTGATACTTGCTCAATTAGCTGTTGGTTTACGTAAAGCGAAAAAATATCGGGATCTGATCCGCAGTAATGATTTGTTGTCAGCGATCGCGCTAGCGGATTCTTTGACGGAACTGAATAATCGCCGTGCTTTGGAATGGGATTTACCAAGACAAATTCAAAAATCCCGTGAGCATTTGAGTCCTTTGAGTTTGATTATTCTAGATGTGGATTATTTCAAAAAAGTTAATGATACCTACGGGCATTTAGTCGGCGATCGCCTTTTACAATTACTCTGTACTCGCCTACGACAAAATCTCCGTTATCAAGACACTCCCTTCCGCTATGGAGGTGAAGAATTTGTCATTCTGTTAGCTAACACTACCGGAGAAGAAGCATTAATAGTAGCACGTCGCCTCAACCGCATAGTCAGCGAACAACCATTCGCCATCAATAGTCAGCACATGATTAATGTCACAATTAGTTTGGGAACTGCTTCTTTGGATGCTGACGATGATGACCGAGGTATGAGTTTAATACATCGCGCTGACCAATGTTTGCTGCAGGCTAAAGCTAATGGGCGTAACCAAGTTATTGGTGGAAACTATTTACCTCATGGGTCACATCTCAAAGCGGCTTCTTCTTGATTGCACTTTGGCAATCTACCACTGATGCGCGCTCTCGCATAGCCTTAACTAAAGCTTGATAACTAGACCAATTTTCTTGTAGTAAGGTTTTGGCTTGGAGAGCATGAAATCGCTGTTTTTGTTGACAAGCTGAAGGAGAAAAACCTAAATTTGCTAATACTCCTACTAGCTTATTTTGATCATCAGCACCACCTTCAGTATTGTTAAAAACTAAAGTTTCAGCAGCAATCCCCGCCATCCAAACGGTGCAGTAACGATCTAAAATTTGGGCGCTAATCTTACCTGCTTCTAGTTGAGATGCTAATTGGTCGTCATTGAAAGCTACACCACCTTGTCCTGGTTGGCCTTGCTTCCAGGCTTCCCATGCGCTAAGAGTGTAACCACTGATAGGAATATCTAGTAAATACGCGGTCAGAAAATGTCCAGCTTCATGATGGACAATGCGATCGCGGTGTTCACCAGAAAAACCAGCAATCCAGTCTAGAAAGATAGTACCGCCTTTACCTTGTAACTTGAAACTATCAAAAGTGGCTATGCCTAAGATGGTGAAGGTAGCAAGTGCTGGTATCGTGGGTGACAAGTTTAACAATGGCCCCAGCAACGCTGATAACGTCATGAAAAAGATAGATATTGCAATTAAATTTAAGGCAGTTTGGTTCATTCTGTCTGTTAGTTTAGCTTCATCTTTCTTCATTATTAATTTATCAGCTAACTGAGGCAAGGATTTGCTTCTACGTATCTCACTATGTCTGCGACTTGATGAAAAAGTCGTCGATCTGCGAATTTCAGACTAAATTTCCCAATATACGGGTATATACGGTTATGTTTATCTTTTTTAACCAGCTACTCTCAAGGGGATACGCTTTCAGAAATCTAATAAATATGATTTACCAATTTACTCAAGTGGAAATGCAAACTTCTGCAAATCTTCATCAACTTCATCCCCAGACGAAATTACTCAAAAACTACTGTCCTATTCCCATATACCAATACTCGATTTCGCAGATGTGAGCGCACAGATCTTGCTAATACAACTCGTTCTAAATCCTTACCTTTTCTCACCAAATCCTCGACTTCATCACGGTGACTAACTCTGACTACATCCTGTTCAATTATCGGCCCTGCATCTAAATCAGCATTGGCATAATGAGCGGTTGCACCAATAATTTTTACACCACGTTCAAAGGCTCGGTGATACGGATTCGCACCCACAAAAGCAGGTAAAAATGAGTGATGAATATTAATAATTTGTGGAAACTGAGCAATAAAGTCGGCGCTAATAATTTGCATGTATTTAGCTAATACTACCAAATTAATATTGTATTGGCGCAGTAATTCTAGTTGTTTAGCTTCCTGTTCTATTTTGTTATCTTTGGTAATAGGAAGGTGGTAATAGTCGATACCAAATTGTGCTGCTACTGGCTGTAGATGATGATGATTACTGATAATGAGAGGGATTTCAGCCACAAATTCATTAGCGCGTTGTCTCCAAATTAAGTCAAATAGACAATGGTCTTGTCGGCTAACCCAAATAGCAATACGTTGTACAGTATCAGAAAAGTGTAGTTCCCACCTAGCACCTAGAGGATGGGCGATCGCATTAAATGCGGGTGCAATTAAATCTCGCGGTAAATTAAATCCTTTTAACTGCCATTCTATTCTAGTAAGAAATAGCCCTGCCGCGAAGTCTGTATGCTGATCAGCATGAATGATATTACCTCCATTGGCATAGATAAAATTGGCAATTTTTGCTACAAGTCCC
The DNA here is from genome assembly GCF_000332295.1 of Fortiea contorta PCC 7126. GTDB lineage: Bacteria > Cyanobacteriota > Cyanobacteriia > Cyanobacteriales > Nostocaceae > Fortiea > Fortiea contorta. Next base: position 111,252 of record NZ_KB235930.1, read on the forward strand.
CGTTGATCTGGACAGGAAATAAGCAATGTTGCTGTGGCATTAGTCATAGTCAAGTTTAATTACTAGCGGTAATCTGAGAGAGTATTGAAGTTTGCTAGAAAAAATCTGTTTCTGTTTCTTTAGAGAGATGAAAAAAATTGAAACTTCTAGTACCAGGGTTTTTATATTCGTTTATGTGATTGATAGTAGCAAGGTTTAGCTTTAGACAATTAGTGTTTTAGAATTATGATCCGGAGAAATTCACACAGTAAAGAAAAATAGGAAGATTGCCTCCATTCGCTTCATTTTAAACCAAGTATAAAAAAGAGAGGTTTCACATGTTGTTTATTGGGATAATAGTAATATTTTACTTAGTGATGGCTTACTGCTTATTGAACGAATGGTTAGATTTTTTTCTTGCAGATAAAGATATCACTTCAGAGCAGCGTTCTCTATCTTATGTAATTTTAGTCATAGGTACTACTTTTTGGCCGATAGTTGTGCCGATAGCTTACTTAGAACTATTAAAGTTTAATAAAAAACATAGAGAAATTTTTGATTTAATCAAAAATCCATCTAACTCTAGGATTTCTGATATGTATGATCAATAGCCTATTTTTTCAATGGGGGAGTTAATTGGGTAGGACTGGGTATGGGCTGTTGTTCAGGATTATCTGGGGGTTGCTTCCACTCTGATAATTCCCGATTCACAGCATTTTCAAAGTCTGTGGATACCAACAGCACGTCTATATTACCGTCGGGTTTAATAGCTGGATCAGCTTGAGCGTATAAGAAACGACGGTTGAAATCAGATTTACCCAAAATTAATTGATGGTTTTTCTGATTTTTCAGACCGATATTAATAGTTATTTGGGGTTGGTCTAAACCGAATTCTGTTTTTTGATTAGCAGGGACAGATAAAGAGTTATTACTTTTACCTGAAACTAATAAATCCATTAAATACCCCACTATGGCGTCATTTGCTGGCTCTGAGGTGGGAGTTTTGAGTAACCATTGAGGTGGAGTTGGCTGATTGCTACGTTCTAGTGTCAAGTTGACTTTTTGGGTGATGATTGTCAGCGATCGCACTTCGTCGGCTGTAAAGGAAAAAATTTGCTGCTTTTTTTCTTTGACCTCTTCTCGCTGGGTCGCACCTTGAATTTCATAAAAATAAACAAAACTACCCAAACTCACAGCTAGCAAGACCAAAATTAAAGTTGTTCGCGGTAGTTTCATATTTTAGTTATTTGTTATTTATGATTTTTGGTCACTTTGTTATCTTCTCTGCCACCAAATAATAGCTCCCGCCGCCAAGCCAATCAAAGGTAAAACTAACAGAGAGGACAAAGTTAAAAGATTGGCTTGAGCTGTTGTCAGGTTAATTCTGCGGTTTTTTGCTTCCTTGGGGCGTATGGACAAGGGTTGTAAATCCTGTTGACTTAACCATGTGACTGAGTTGAGAAAAACGTCTCCATTAAGCTGCTTTTGAAATAAACCGTCGGTAGCAAAATCGGAATTTCCTAACACCACTAACCTGGATTCAGTCACAGGCTTTGCTGATTTTTTTTCTTCAGTCAAGGAAGTGGGAAGCGGGGTGGGAATGGGTGAAGTTGCAGGAGTGGGGTTGGATGGGGCGGCAATTTTTCTAGTTAAAGCCACTCCTAAAGTCAAAGGACCTTTGAGGTCTTGGTCTGGGTTAAATTCGAGTTTTTCGCTTTGCAAATCGCTTTCAGCCCAACTGCTGGGATACGGTTTGGTTCGCAGTAGGGGCGTGGCTTGTACACCATTGACTGGAGTTACTTCTAGAGGTCGTGCTAACCGATAAAAAGAAATTCCGTTACCAAAATCTTTAGTAATAGGATGTTGTCCGTAATCTGTGACTAAGGGAACTGCAGGGCCCAAGCCTACGCCCCCGGAAACATCAACAGCTAAACGATTATCCAAGCGAATTCCCCAAGCTTGTAACAAGGTATCCAGTTTTGGGTTAGTGTTGGGGTCAATCATCAGCAGTAAGTTACCGCCGCGATTGAGATAATCTTGTAAAGCTTTGACTTCACCATCAAATAGTTCTCGCTTGGCGCCAGCTACTACCAAAACAGCCGCATCATCAGGAACTTTTGATTTTTGCGCTAGATTTAACGCTGATGCGGTGTAATTTTTATCACTTAATCCTTGAACGGCTTGGGACATTCCTCCCTCTGCAGCCGTCAACTGATGTTCGCCGTGTCCTTGGAGAAAGTAAACTTTAGCTGTGCCGGTGCTGGTAAGTTGTTGTAAGCGATTGGTTAATTTAACTTCCGACAGGCGCTCATTTTCATTCACTACCTGTACCAACTGCTTTTTATCTGCTGACTCTAAGTAGACTTCTCCGTAATCTTTGACGCCAAATTTTTCTGCTAACCCTGGCCTAGCTTGGGGGTCGATGTACTCAAATTTAAATTTTGGGCTTTGTCGGCGATAATTTTCTAGTAGTTCTCGGTCTTGAATGTTTTGGGTAACATCGAATACCCAGACTTTCACTGGCTGGGGTAAAGCCTGGACTAGTTCCCGTGATTGGGGAGCGAGGGTAAAGAGTTGTGTTTCTGTTAAGTCTGTCCGCAGGTGGTAGCGAGTGCCTAGGAAGTTAATTAATCCTAAAATCGTCAGTACTGCCACAATTGCAATCAAAGCATTAGTACTTGCTTGGGTAGAACGCCAGTTCCACCATTGATTTTGCTGGCTTTGCCAAACTACCCACAAGCCGCTGATGACGATGCCGGTAATGATTAATCCTAGGGGAATTGGTGTCCATTTTTCGGATACTAATCCGGCTGTTAAGCCTGCAACAATAAAGAAGGGACCGAACCAGAAAAGATATTGCCAAATTTTATTTTTTTTAATGGGTTTCATGGGGTTTGTCAATAGTTAAGAGTCGGAACTTTGGACTTGAGATTTTGGACTAATAACTGCTGACTACTGACGTTGGAAGCGGAGTGTATCTATGGATTGTGATGTGAGAAAGATACCTAAAAAAATGTAACTCCCAAATAAGATTAAGGCGCTGGTATCACAAATTCCTTGAATTAAGCTGTTGTAATGTTTTAGTAATGACAAATAGCTCAAAGCTTCTCCGAGAGAACCACCGAGATTTTTGGCGATGACGTCGATGAATAATAACAATAAGATGACGGCGAAGGTAAGAACTGCGGACAAGATTGTGCTGTCTGTGAGGGAGGAAATAAACATTCCTAAAGATAAAATTGCGGCTGCGAGTAATATTAATCCTAAATGACCTAAAAGGAGAATTGTTGGCGGCATTGGTGGGTCGGCACTACTGATAGCATAAGCTTCAAATGCCAGTATGGGAACAATCATGGTGATAAAAAATGTGAGCACTCCTAATAATTTACCGACGGCGACGGCCCAGTTAGTGACTGGTGACGTGGCTAGTAGTTCTAAGGTGCCGCGTTTGCGTTCTTCTGCATAAAGTCCCATGGAAAGAATCGGCAACACAAATAATAATAGCCATCCCATGCGATCTAAAAAGGCGCGAATAAATTCGTAGGGAACATCGATTGGGGGGATGGGTACTCCTAGTTGTTGTCCTTGTAAATCGTAGGCAGCGATCGCTGGTAATATACCATCTGGCCCTAATAAAATCATCACTAAAAATAACCCGGCTATGAACCAAAACACAGCGGCGATCGCATAGGCTAAGGGTGATACAAAATAACTCTGTAACTCGCGGCGATAAATGGCAATAATATTACCGAGCATTATACCCATTTATGCTGCTTCTCCTTGTTTTTCTGTTGACTCTTCAATGGCTTCCCAGTTCTTTTCTTCTGTTGTTAGTTGTAAGAACACATCTTCTAGGGTGGCGCTGACACGGCGCATTTCATACAATCCGAATCCTGCTCTTACTAAAGCGACAGTGATTTCCCGTCCTGGTTCGGTTCCTGGCTGCGAAATGACTCGCAAATAAGCACGATTTTCTTGGGGCAGAGTATGAACATGCAACAATGCTGTAGGAATAGATTCTACCAGACTCACACCCGCTACATTTTGTAGTACTTGTTTTGCTAGGGTGGCTTCCCCTTCAATTTCTAATTCATATCCAGACCCGCCTGTCAACTGGGTCATAAGATTTTCTGGGGTGTTAGTTGCTACTATTTTGCCGCGATTGATGATGGCGACGCGGCTACAGGTCATGCTGACTTCTGGCAAAATGTGGGTGGAGAGAATGATGGTGTGAGTACCGGCGAGACTTTTAATTAAATTCCGCACCTCGATGATTTGTCGGGGGTCAAGACCGACGGTGGGTTCGTCGAGAATGATTGCGGGTGGGTCGTGGACGATCGCTTGAGCAATACCGACTCTTTGGCGATATCCTTTAGAAAGCTTGCGAATAATAATTTGGCCCTTGTCTTGCAAATTGCAACGCTCGATCGCCGCTAAAACTTTGGTGGTGCGATCGCCTGCGGGTACTCCTTTAATTTGGGCGACAAAATGTAAAAACCCCTCCACCGTCATTTCTGGATATAAAGGTGGTGTTTCCGGTAAATAACCAATTCGTTGACGCACAGATAGAGAATTTTCGTGGACGTCGAAACCAGCAATTCTGGCTGTACCCTTAGTTGCAGGTAAATAACCAGCCAGAATCCGCATAGTTGTAGTTTTACCCGCGCCATTAGGGCCTAAAAACCCTAAAATTTCTCCTGGCTCAACGCTAAAAGTGACGTCAGTAATCGCTGGGGTAGAACCGTATACTTTACTCAGATGCTCAACTTCGATCATCAATCTCAGGCGATAAGATACCCAACAATATTAGAGCACGATGTTGGGAATGCAAACATCAAGGTCGTCGGCTCGCCTCCATATACCAGGGGCCTGTGCCATAGAAGCGCTATGAAGCGGAAAGCAGCGCTAAATTTAACGAAATGGTATCAATGTTACCTAGTTTAGAAATAAAACCTTTTGTAGAATGGGGCAGTGACAGCAACTTTTATCAAATCTGGGTAAAGCTGCTGATTGCCACTTCCTGTACTGGAAAAAAAATAGGCGATATAATCGCAATTTTCAATTATTGAGGTACAAACTCTAGCCCTTAGTTTGTGCGAGTTGTACCGTTGCAGTCATGCTATTAATCGGGAGTGACAGCTTTTTCTGTATGATGGTGATTAATTGACCAACGATGATCAACAGTCATCGAAGAAAATTTACAAATCTCTTCTAGATGCTTTTGTTGGACAGCAGCTTTACGCAGGGTAATAATTAGCTGGTTCACTTGATGCCGTAAATCTGGGTTTTGATTGACTGCTGACATGGTTTGTCTTTCTAGGAGTTGCAGTATCAATTCGTAGTGGACAGGTGAAGGTAAAGGAATTTGTTCCATGAAATTAGTTTGAGGTTTCATATTCGGGTTTTGTGTCAGGCGGAATCGGTATTTTACTAGATGAATTGTTGCATATATAATAAGTAATTGCCGATAGTTTAGTAATACTAAATAGGGAGAAGCAAGTCAAGCTGACTGACGGCGATCGCCATTTGTTCTTTTTTAGGGTTTTGGGTGTGTGATTGCGGTCAACTTATTTAAATGACGAGTATTTCACAAAAAAGTTTACACAAGCATAGTGAGCATTTGTTTACTCAAGGTTTTGGTATTATTTGGGCGATCGCTAGTTCTGGATCTGGTTGTTTGACTAAAGACTCGCCAATGAGGACGGCTGATGCGCCTGCTTGGGCTACCAAACTCAGATCATCTGGCTGGTGTAATCCTGATTCGCTGACAACTAATATATTCCGTGCTTGTAATTGCTCACCTCTGGCTGATAAAAGTTGACAAGTTGTTTGCAGGTCAACGGAAAAATCTGCTAGGTTGCGATTATTAATTCCTATTAAACACACACCATTTAAGGCTAACACACGGTCAAGTTCCTCTAAACTATGGACTTCTATTAAAGTGGCCATGCCGAGGGTGGTAGCTATTTTGACAAAGTATTGTAAATCCTGATCGCTGAGAATAGCAGCAATCAACAGCACGGCGTCTGCTCCTTGCAGTCGTGCCCAGTACATTTGATAAGGATAAATGATAAAGTCTTTACACAAAAGTGGCAAATCAACTGCAGCGCGAACCAAAGCTAAATTTTCAAAGCTACCTTGAAAAAATTTGGCATCAGTCAATACAGAAAGACAACTAGCACCGCCTCTTTGGTAAGCTAGGGCGATTTCTACTGGGTCAAAATCTGCCCGTAAAATCCCTTTACTCGGTGAAGCTTTTTTGACTTCGGCAATCAATGCGGGCTTAGTCTTACCTGCAGCCAGGGCTGAAAGAAAATCACAGGTTGGCGGTGCGGTGAGTACCCGTTTCTGCAATTCTCGCAGCGGTAGCCGTTCGCGCATTTGGCTATCTTCAATTTCTTTTTGCCAGACAATTTCCTCTAAAATACTGTTTGGCTCTGCATCAGGCATGGCTACCTGATATTGCAATATGGAAACATTAACAGTGGCGCTGGGTGAACGGCGACGGATTTGCATAGTTTGGGAATGGGGAGGTGGGGAGATGGGGAGTGTGGGGAGTGTGGGGAGTGTGGGGGGTGTGGGGAGATGGGGAGATGGGGAGATGGGGAGATGGGGAGATGGGGAGATGGGGAGATGGGGAGATGGGGAGATGGGGAGATGGGGAGATGGGGTGAAAAAGAATTTATGGTTACGCTTGCGAGCTTCTCCCTCCTCCCACACTTCCCCCTCCTCCCACACCTCCCACACTTCCCTCTCTTCCCCCTCTTCCTTAACTGGCTACTGCTCTTTTATACGCTTCGTCCAGCACTTCGGAAAGTGTGGGGTGGGCGTGGACTAGATGAGCGAGGTTTTGGACTGATTGTCTGTTGGCGACTGCGGCTGAGGCTTCATGGATTAAGTCTGAGGCGTGCAGTCCAAAGATGTGTACTCCTAATACTTCCCCTGTGTCCTGACGATACACTACTTTGGCGATGCCGTCGGCTTCGTTCTCAGCTAGGGCTTTAGAATTGCCTTTGAAGTAACTGCGACTGGTAGCGATCGCAAAATTTTCTGTTTCACCTAGTTCTTTGGCTTGGGCTTCTGTCAAGCCGACATAGCTAACTTCTGGGTGGGTAAATGCGGCGGCGGGGATGCTACGATAGTCTACTGTCCGCTGATGACCAATAATATTTTCTACGGCAACGATGCCTTGAGCTGAGGCGGCGTGGGCTAACATCATTTTCCCGTTGGCGTCGCCAATTGCCCATAGATGCGGTACGATTTCACCGGCTGATAATACTGCCATGCTGTCATCGACGGGAATAAAGTTGCGTCGATCTAGTTCTACACCCACTGACTCTAAACCCAAATTTTGTGTAGCGGGGATGCGTCCGGTAGCTACTAAGCAAGCATCTACCTCGATCACGTCTACATCTTCTTTGGTTTTAAAGTCTGCTAATTCGATCACTACTGGTGAACCTGGGATGACTTTTTTGGCGTATATCCCTACTTTGGTTTCGATGTCGCGGGGTGTAATTAACACTCGTTCTGCGAGTTTGGCGATGTCACGATCAAATCCTGGCATTAACTGATCCAAAGCTTCAATCAAGGTGATTTCGCAGCCTAAAGCTGAGTAAATGTCAGAAAATTCTAACCCGATGTAGCCACTACCAATAATCGCTACCCAGTTGGGTAAGGTTTCTAATTTGACACCTTGGTCACTGGTAAATACGGTTTTGCCATCTACTTCAATTCCTGGAGGAACGAAAGGCACGGAACCGGGAGAGAGGATGATATCTTTGGCTGTGATGGTTTTTTCACCACCATCGCCAGTGACGCTGACTTTTTGCGTCCCTGCTACTTTACCCCAACCCCTGATGATATCAACTCCCAGACGTTTCAGGCTGTTGGTTAAATCGCCTTGAATTTTAGCAACGAGATTACCGGCGTGATTAGCGATCGCTTGACGATCAAACTCGACACTACCGATTTGAATTCCCAGTGACTTGAGGTGATGGGCGTTGCGTAATTCCCGCACTCGTCCAGATGCAGCTAGCAGCGCTTTCGACGGGATACAGCCTCGGTTGACACAAGTTCCCCCCATGTCGGCTGCTTCGATAATCGCTGTTTTTAGACCACAACTGACGGCGTGTAGGGCTGCTCCATGTCCGCCCACACCAGCGCCTATAATCACTAAATCATAATCAAACCCTTGACTCACGTTTGTTTCCCCGTGCGCTTCGCCTATTTATTCTCAATTTAACCAAAGATGTGGAAACATAATGTTTTACATCTGAACACAAGACAGATCCAGCAATTAATTATGCGTTACTGAAACCTTTGCAGGAATGAAGCCAAAGCAACGTTCCTACTTTTATTTTCGGATATCTCTAGAGCTTTTTATGGTTTCATCTTGCCAAACACTGGGTGTCTACATACTTGATCCTGAATTTGCTGGCGTTATCTGAGTAGATTCCTCAAAAATAGTAACATCAAACCTCAGTATTTATATCATGCTGCTGTTTGCGTAATTGTTCTCAACCGTTGAGTTTCTTTGCAGTTTGTTAGCTTAATACTCACACAAGGTTTAAAATCTAGGCAGCCACAGGATTTCCCTAAGCGATCGCTCGATGTCTATTCCCAATTTTAGTGAATTTACTATCCGCCGAAATACTAATTCTAAATCTTTTCAGCGGGGCGAGTCGTACTATGAGGCTGATGCTGTCATTACAGTGGTTCAGCGTGGTAATGTGTTACAGGCTAAGGTGGAAGGCAGCGAAGCTACCCCCTATCGTGTCAATATCAATTTTGATAGCACTGGTTTGACTTCAGTTCACTGTACCTGTGCTTACGATTTTGAGGGTTGGTGTAAGCATATCGTGGCGACAATGCTGGTTTGTTTGCGTCAACCAGAAACGATCGCCGAACGCCCTACCCTAGAACAGCTACTTGATCGCTTGAATCATCTCCAAACCCAAAGGTTAGTCCAAGATTTGGTAGCGCAATATCCCAAATTAGTTGACGCCGTGGATCGCTATGTCAGCTTGAATACAGAGACTGTATCAAAAAAGATATTGACACAACCTATCCGGTTGATTACTGTGAATCCAAAACCCGTGCAGGAGAGGGTAAGGAAAATTCTTCAGGATGCAGAACGCAGTTTAGAATATGGTGAAGAAGAAGACCTCATCACCGAAGAATTACTGAGTTTAATCCAGACAGCGGTAGACTTGAGCGAACGCAAAGATGGCAATAATGCGATCGCTATTTTAGAGGCGATTACATCAGCATGTGTAGAAAATTGGCACGGTGTCGCCGAGTATGGTATCGATAATGATGAGATTGTTTGGGAATTAAACGACGCTTGGTGTGAAGCAATTCTCACCGCTGAATTCACCGCAGCGGAAAAAGTCGATATCCAAGTTAACTTAGAAGCATGGCAAGATGAGTGGAATGCTGACTTTGGATTAGTTTTAGAAGCTTTGCATCAAGGTTGGGATTATCCACCATTGTTACAGATATTCCAAGGAAAAACTAATCAACGCGGTGCATGGTCAGAAATAGCCACAGATAATGCTGAGAGTTTGGCACTAATTCGCCTGAAAATTCTGGAACGGGAAGAGCGTTATCAAGATTATTTGTATTTAGCAGCAGCTGCTGGGTTAAATCAGCAATATTTAACTATGTTAGCGCGCTTGGGTAGAGTGGAAGCAGCCCTAGAAGCAGCACCAACTCATATGGATACAGTAGAAACTGCTTTTGCACTGGCTAAAATTCTCACAGAACAAGGCTCATTACCGCAAGCATTAGATATTGCTCAAACTGGATTAAATTTACCTGGGAATTGTCAATATCAATTGGGAATTTGGATGAGTGATTTAGCCGAAGCTTTGGAGAATCGAGAATCGGCTTTATTAGCGAGAAAAACTACCTTCCAAATCAAGCCTTCCTTTTTTGATTACCAAAAAATAGCAGACTTGGCTGGGGAAGATTGGGCGAATGTCAAAACAGAATTATTAACTATTATCCGTAGTTCTGGTGGTTGGGAGACAGCATCAGCAAAAATAGATATCTATTTATTTGAGGGATTAATTGATGATGCGATCGCTTTAGTGAGTCAACTCGGTTCCTACCATGTAGAATTAGTCCACCGTGTGATGAATGCTGCTATTACCCATAATCCCGACTGGGTAATTAGCAATGCTTGTCACCGCGCCGAATCAATTATGAATGCAGGTAAAGCTGAATATTACAGCGATGCTGTTGAATGGTTGAAAAAAGCACGCGCTGCTTATATTAATTCTGGGAGACAAGCCGAGTGGTCAAGCTATCGCACTATTTTAATGCAAACTCATGCCCGTAAGCGTAAATTGATGGGAATGTTTACACAACGGGATATGAGTTAGCAAGAGATATAGCAATCTGCTTTGATTTGGAGAACTGATTCACGTAGACAGGGAATAGGGAATAGGAAAAAGCGAGTAAAACTGTACTGAGTTTTTTCAAAAATCAAATATGATTCCTATAATCGGGTTTTTTAACGCTAAGGTACGCTGAGGTTTTTTAATTGAGGGTTGAGATAGTAACTTTCGCCCCTATCCCCCGTTCCCTGTTCCCCGTTCCCTGTTCCCTATCCCCTTGATAGCAACCAACATCTATCCTCAGAATGATTAATTCTATGTCTTTGGTGCGAGTTGAAAACACTTTGTCATAGATAGCCTAGGTAAGGTTGAGCATAAATTAGCATTCTTTGGAGTTACTATGTCAGAACTGATCCAAACGCTCTTAGACGGTGAAGAACGGAGCGATTTGCGTTCCTTTGTGAGTGAGTTACGCCAGCAAGAGAAAAAGTATCTGCTCAGGAACGACATAGTGAATGTGTATAACGAGTATTGCGTCAAGTATCACAAGAGTGAGAAATTTTGCAGCAGTTCTGACTTAGGTAAACTGATTTACTATACTCAAGAAATAATTCAAGAAGAGTCCAATTTTTGCTTTATTATTCGCCCCAAAATTGCTAATCAGCAAGTGTATCGATTGACGGACGATTTGAGTCTGGAAGCGATGACGGTGGAGGAGTTGCTAGATGTGCGCGATCGCTTTGTTAATCGATTCAATCCTAACGAAGGCGATTTGCTCGAACTTGATTTCGCTCCATTTTATGACTATTCGCCGATAATCCGTGACCCAAAAAATATCGGTAAAGGCGTCCAGTATCTCAACCGTTATTTATCTAGTAAGTTATTTCAAGACGCTAAACAATGGCTAGAAAGTTTATTTAGCTTTTTGCGTCTGCATCAATATAATGGCATCCAGTTACTGATTAACGATCGCATCAAAACCCACCAGCAACTTTCCGAACAAGTGAAAAAAGCGATCGCAATTGTGAGCGCTCGTCCCAGCGATGAATTATACGAAGAATTCCGCTTCACCTTACAAACAATGGGTTTTGAACCGGGGTGGGGAAATACAGCCCAGCGTGTCCAAGAAACCTTAAGCATTCTTGATGAATTAATCGACTCTCCCGACCCCCAAACTCTCGAAGCTTTCATTTCTCGCATCCCGATGATTTTTAGAATCGTCCTCGTATCAGCCCACGGTTGGTTTGGTCAAGAGGGTGTATTGGGACGTCCTGACACTGGTGGTCAGGTAGTTTATGTCTTAGATCAGGCGAAGAATCTCGAAAAGCAATTGCAAGAAGATGTGATTCTCGCTGGTTTAGAAGGATTAAATGTCCAACCAAAAGTAATTATTCTCACCCGGCTAATTCCTAACAGTGACGGTACACATTGTAACCAGAGACTAGAGAAAGTCCATGGTACAGAAAATGCTTGGATTTTGCGCGTTCCTTTGCGAGAATTCAACCCTAACCTGACTCAAAACTGGATTTCTCGATTTGAGTTTTGGCCTTATTTAGAAACTTACGCGATTGATGCAGAAAAAGAACTAAAAGCAGAATTACAAGGTAGACCAGATTTAATTGTTGGTAACTATTCTGATGGGAATTTAGTAGCCTTTTTATTAGCACGGCGGATGAAAGTCACCCAGTGTAACATTGCTCATGCTTTAGAAAAATCCAAATATTTATTTAGTAACCTTTATTGGCAAGATTTAGAAGATAAATATCATTTTTCTCTGCAATTTACCGCTGATTTAATTGCGATGAATGCTGCCAATTTTATTATTAGCAGCACCTACCAAGAAATTGTCGGTACTCCTGATAGCGTAGGACAATATGAGTCTTATGAATGCTTCACTATGCCAGACTTATATCATGTAGTCAAAGGTATAGAATTATTCAGTCCTAAATTTAACGTTGTTCCACCAGGAGTGAGTGAAAAATATTATTTTCCTTACACGCAGAATCAAGACCGAGTAGAGAGCGATCGCCAGCGCATTACAGAAATGCTCTTTACCCTAGACGACCCCAGTCAAATATTCGGAAAACTCGACGACCCCGACAAGCGCCCCATCTTCTCAATGGCGCGTCTTGACCGTATTAAAAACCTCACCGGTTTAGCGGAATGCTTCGGTAAAAGTCCAGAATTACAAGCGCATTGTAACCTAATTTTAGTCGCGGGAAAATTGCGTGTCGAAGAATCTGGAGACAACGAAGAACGAGACGAAATTATCAAACTTTACCAAATTATTGAACAGTACAACCTCCACGGCAAAATTCGTTGGTTAGGTGTACGTTTATCAAAAAACGACTCAGGTGAAATTTATCGAGTCATTGGCGATCGCCAAGGAATATTTGTCCAACCTGCTCTATTTGAAGCCTTCGGTTTGACAATTTTAGAAGCAATGATTTCCGGATTACCAACCTTCGCCACTCAATTCGGCGGACCCTTAGAAATTATTCAAAATCGGGTCAACGGCTTTTATATCAACCCAACAAACTTAGAAGAAACAGCCGCTAAAATTCTCGATTTCGTCACTAATTGCGAACAAAACCCAAATTATTGGCACCAAATTTCTCAACAAGCCATCAACCGAGTTTATAGTACCTACACCTGGAAAATTCACACCACAAAATTACTATCCCTAGCCCGGATTTACGGCTTTTGGAACTTTACCTCTCAAGAAAATCGAGAAGACTTATTACGCTATCTCGAAGCCTTATTCTATTTAATTTACAAACCCAGAGCACAACAACTGTTAGAACAACACCAATATCGCTAATTTTGAAACATCGCTAACTCTCTCCAAAAAACCTCCGCGTACCTTTGTCTTGAAAAGTTTGCTCAACGGGGGGAACCCCCCTTCGGGTTCACCACTTTGCTTATGCCGGGAAACCCGTCCACCGCAAGTGGTTCACCGCACGCAACTTTTCGCTGCGTTAAAAAAAATCCACTCTTACAACCTCAAGAGTTGCAAATTTAATTGACAGCTACTTCCGGAATCGCTCCTTGCATTTTCCCAAAAGCATCAATTAAACTTTGCAACTGTTTATCTGCTTTCATCACAGCTAAACCCCTGACTGTTACCTTCCCAGGAGAGTAGACAAAACGGGACTTGAGACTTTCTGGTAAATTCCCAGCTAACAAATTCCAAGCTGGTTCTTCCATCGGCGTTTCTAAAATGACGTGTTGCTTATTCTCCGGTTTAATGCGGCTAAATCCTAACTTTTTCGCTAGCTGTTTGAGTTCCATTACCCGCAATAATTGACTAGCAGGAACAGGAATAGCACCATAGCGATCGCTCCAATCCACACCAATCTGGGTTAACTCGGCTTTGGATTTTGCCACCGCCACTGCTCGATAAGCACTCATCTTTTGATCCAAATCGGGGATATAATCAGCAGGGATAAATGCTGTCAAGTTGAGGTCAATTTGCGTATCGCTGACTTGAGGAATTTCCTGACCGCGAATTTCTCTAATTGACTCTTCTAACATTTCCATATACAAATCAAACCCGATCGCATCCATTTGACCAGATTGTTCCGCACCCAACAAGTTACCCACACCCCGAATTTCCATATCCCGCATCGCTAACTGATACCCAGAACCCAATTGCGTGAATTCTTGAATCGCCCGCAGTCTCTGCCGCGCTGCGTCGGATAACGCCCGCTGTTGGGGGTAAAATAGCCAAGCGTGGGCTTGTATCCCTGCACGCCCGACGCGACCACGCAATTGATACAATTGTGCCAAGCCGAAGCGGTGAGCATCTTCAATTAAGATGGTGTTGACGCGGGGAATATCTAAACCAGACTCAATAATTGTCGTACAAACGAGAATATCTGCGTCACCATTATTAAAGGTGAGCATGGTCGATTCTAATTGTCCTTCATCCATTTGACCATGAGCCACAGTGAATCTCGCTGACGGGACGATTTCCCGCAATTTTGATGTGGTTTCTTCGATGCCTTCCACCCGTGGAACTACATAAAAAACTTGTCCGCCTCTGTCTAATTCTTGACGAATTGCACTACGGATGGTTTCTGTGCTCATCTGTGCAAGGTGAGTTTTAATGGGGCGACGGGATGGGGGCGGTGTGGTAATCAAGCTCATTTCCCGAATCCCTGACAAAGACATATACAAGGTACGAGGAATCGGGGTAGCGGAGAGAGTCAGGACATCTACCTGGGTTTTCAAGGATTTGATTTTTTCTTTTTGGTTCACCCCAAACCGCTGTTCTTCATCCACCACCAACAATCCCAAATCGCGGAACGACACACCTTTTCCTAAAAGTTGGTGTGTACCAACGACTACATCCAGTTCCCCTGTGGCTAGGCGCTTTTGAATGTCGCGCCGTTCTTCAGCGGTGCGGAAGCGGTTGAGCAATCCTACATTGACTGGGTAGGGGGCGAAGCGTTCTTTGAGGGTGTGGTAATGTTGTTGCGTCAGGATCGTGGTTGGTGCGAGCAGCGCGACTTGTTTACCAGCAGTCACCGCTTTGAAAATAGCGCGGATAGCAACTTCGGTTTTTCCAAAACCAACATCACCGCAAACCAAACGATCCATTGGGCGATCGCTCTCCATATCCCGCTTCACATCTTGGGTGGCTTTGAGCTGGTCGGTTGTCGGTTGGTAGGGGAAAGAATCTTCCATTTCCTCTTGCCAAGGCATATCTTGGGGATAGGGAAAACCATGTTGCTGCGATCGCGCTGCATACAATTTCAATAAATCCACAGCCAATTTCTTGATGGCTTTGCGAACTTTGCTCTTGGTATTTTCCCAAGCTTTACCCGACATTTTGTGCAGTTCTGGCGCTTTATCTCCAGTCGCGCGGAACCGAGACAAGGAACCCACCTGATCAGCCGCAACTCTCAGTAACCCATCAGCATACTGCACCACCAAATAATCGCGGGTTTCTTCATTAATCGTTAAGCTTTCCAGCTTGACAAATTTACCAATCCCGTGGCTGCGGTGGACTACATAATCCCCTGGACGCAACTTATTCGGATCAACTTGTTTAGAAGCCGCTTGGCGACGCTTGCGGATATAACTAGGAGTAGCTAGGGAATGTTGCCCATAAAATTCGCGGTCAGTGACAATTACTAGGCGATAGGTAGGTAAAATAAAGCCTTCTAATTCAGCCAGCCCGGTATACTTGAGGGCAACGGGAATGTGATTAATTTGCAGCTTATCGATGGCTTGGTAATCGCGGGGATTGGGGATAAACTGAGCCGGACAGTCGTGCTCTTGGAGTAGGGAAACAGAACGGGAAGGTTGAGCCGAAATTAACCAAGTCGAGAAATTGCGATCGCGCTCTTGGCGCAATGTATCTGCAAGTTTCGCAAACTGGTGTGGTGTCACCGGGACAGGTCTACTAGCAAGATTAATGCCGCTATTTTCTTCTGCCAATTCTGATAAATATAATTTGGGGAATCCCACCGCTGCTGCTAAAGACTCATCAAAAGACCGATGGATTTTTGGTAGTTCCGCAAGCTCTCCCCCATCACCAGTGCTCAATCGCCACTGCTCCTCAGCATTTTCTACCCAGCGATCGCTGTGAGCATAACACTGTTCTGGCTCATCAATGGCAACTAAGGTATTTTCGCCCAAATAGTCGAGTACAGACGCTGGTTGTGCAAAAGCCAACCCCAAAAAGCGCCGACTTCCTTCCAACAGTCCTGATTCATCTGTCAGTTCCCCAGTCACTTCGGTTTCTTTTTTCAGCACTTGCAATTGAGAGCTATCTTGCAATGCTTTGAGGATAATCGGTGTAAAACTAGTCGGCGTGAGGATAATTTGGTTAATTTTGTCAAGAGCAGAACGCTGGGTACCCGGATCAAATTCGCGGATTTGCTCGATTTCATCACCGAACCATTCCAGCCGCACTGGTAATTCTGAAGCCACAGGGAAGACATCCACAATATCACCCCGCCGACTCCACTGACCTTCCGTTTCTACCAACGGTACCCGTTCGTAGCCCAGAGTTGCCATCTGGATGCTGAAATCATCTAGATCAAATTCCATCCCCTTGTTTAAAGTCAAGCAAAAAGGGATAAACGCCTCTTTTGGCGGTAAATGTGGCTGTAGAGCGCCAGTAGTCGCCACGATCGCCATTTTTGACTCTTGACTCTTGAGCAAATCCGCTAAAACCTGCATCTGTCCCCAAGTCATCTCCGTCTCGGGGTCGAAAGGTTCGTAAGGAGACGCCTCAGAGGTGGGGTAAAAATGCACATTTTTCCATCCCATCGCCTCCAACTGTGCATAGGCGCGTCCTGCTTCTTCTAAAGTGGCGCACACCACAAACAAATTCCTGTCAGAATTTTGTGCCAAAGCCGAAGCCACCAAG
Organism: Fortiea contorta PCC 7126; assembly: GCF_000332295.1. GTDB lineage: Bacteria > Cyanobacteriota > Cyanobacteriia > Cyanobacteriales > Nostocaceae > Fortiea > Fortiea contorta. The sequence continues at coordinate 127,953 of NZ_KB235930.1, forward strand.
CCCTTGGGGAGCCGGGGAACACCATTTAACCGCAGTTCTTGTTGACGGCTGAGTTTGGAGAGAAATTCGGTGGTGAGTGGCGATCGCGCCAAAGCACGCACAACAGAAGAAAAGGGCATAATTTTCTACATCAGATGGGAGTTTTTGTCAAGCATGAGACAGAAGGCAGGAGAAATTCTCTATCAATCAACAAGAAGGCAACGGGGAACGGGGAGGAACGACCTGTCAAGAACTCCCTTTTAGAGAGATTTTCTCCTTTTGACCGTTCCAAGAGGTGTTTAGGAATGCGGATTTTCGCGTCAGGGACTGCCTTGTTGCTTATATTCACTATTTTAAAAGTGTTAACACCTCTCATATTCTTTGTGTGGAAGAATAATGCTTAACTAGTTTATGTACAATGAAAGCGTTTATCGATGCACCATTAATACTAGATACTAAGGGTTGAGCTACGTTCGCTATAGAGCGGCAATTCAAAACATGTCTTCCATCACTTTTGAAATTTTAATCATTTTGGTGCTAATTATTGCCAATGGTATATTTTCTATGTCTGAGATGGCGATCGTCTCGGCACGGAAAGTGAGATTACAACAGCTAGCTAATCAAGGAGATGTGAAAGCACGCGCAGCACTGAAACTAGCTGAGTCTCCCAATCAATTTTTTTCCACAATTCAGGTCGGCATTACCCTCATCGGTATTTTGACAGGTGCCTTTGGGGGAGCAACTATAGCCGAAAAACTGGCAGTATATTTGAAATTAGTTCCTTTTTTAGAGCCTTATAGTCAACCAGCCTCTTTTGGAATAGTAGTCATCATCATCACCTATTTGTCACTCATCGTTGGCGAACTGGTGCCCAAGCGTCTGGCTTTGAACAACCCAGAAGGAATAGCAGCGTTTGTCGCTATTCCCATGCGAGCCTTAGCGGCTCTGGCTTCCCCAGTAGTTTATCTGTTAAGTGCTTCTACAGAAATGGTACTACGGTTATTAGGGATTACCCCCTCCGCAGAGCCACAAGTTACCGAAGAAGAAATCAAAATTTTAATTGAGCAAGGCACAGAAGCAGGGACTTTTGAAGAAGCCGAGCAGGATATGGTAGAACGAGTTTTTCGTCTGGGCGATAGACCCGTCAGCGCCTTCATGACACCCCGTCCAGATATCGTCTGGCTCGACTTAGATGACTCTCCCGAAGAAAACCGCGAAAAAATGATTGATAGTGCCTACTCGCGGTATCCTGTTTGTCAAGAAGGATTGGATAATGTCCTGGGTGTGATTCCCGTCACTGATTTACTAGCTCGGAGTCTTCAGGGAGAACCTTTAGATTTAACAGTCGGATTGCGACAACCAGTATTTGTCCCCGAAAGCACCCGTGGTTTGAAAGTCTTGGAATTATTCAAGCAAACTATCACTCACATGGCTTTGGTAGTAGACGAATACGGCGTCATTCAAGGATTAGTTACTCTCAATGATATTATGAGCGAAATTGTCGGCGATGTGCCCTCTGCCGATAGCGAGGAAGACCCCCAAGCCGTGCAGCGAGAAGACGGCTCCTGGCTCTTGGATGGTATGTTACCAGTGGAATCGTTCTTAAAACTTTTCAATCAACAAGAGTGGGAATCAGAAGAACACGGTAGTTATCAAACCCTAGGCGGTTTCGTGATTACCCACCTCGGACGCATCCCCGCAGCCGCAGACCACTTTGAATGGCAAGGAATGCGTTTAGAGGTGATGGATATGGACGGCAACCGCGTTGATAAAGTTTTAGTAGTACCCGGTGTGAATCGAGCTACAAATGTCAAGGATTAGGGAGTGGGGAGTGTGGGAGGTGGGGTGATGGGGTGATGGGGAGGTGGGGGATTGAAGTTTGAGCCTTTGAGGCTGACACTTGAGCCTTTGAGCCTGACACTTGAGCCTTTGAGCCTGAAGCTTGAGCCTTTGAGCCTGAAGCTTGAGCCTTTGAACCTGAAGCTTGAGCCTTTGAGCCTGACACTTGAGCCTTTGAGCCTGACACTTGAGCCTTTGAGCCTGACACTTGAGCCTTTGAGCCTGACACTTGAGCCTTTAAGCCTGAAGCTTGAGCCTTTGAGCCTGAAGCTTAAATTTCAAAACCCAAAGCTTCCCCACACTCCCCATCCCCCCATCCCCCCATCTCCCCATCTCCCCATCTCCCCATCCCCCCACACCTCCCACACCTCCCACACTCCCCACACTCCCCACACTCCCCATCAAGCCAGCGCCACCGCTGGTTTCGGCCAGCGTCCCACAGCCTGAGCAATCACCCCTAATTCAGGCATCAAGCGGTCGAAACCTTCTGGTGTCAGAGATTGGGGCCCGTCTGACAAAGCTTTTTTCGGGTTGGGATGTACCTCAATCATGAGAGAATCAGTTCCAGCTGCGATCGCTGCCATTGCCATCGCAGGTACAAACTCTGACCAACCAGTACCATGACTGGGGTCAATCATAATCGGTAAGTGAGTCAGCTTTCGCAACACAGGTACCACCGATATATCTAAAGTGTTGCGGGTGTGCTGGCGGTCAAAGGTGCGAATTCCCCTTTCACACAAAATCACATTCGGATTTCCCGCCGCTAAAACATACTCAGCCGCCATCAACCAATCTTCAATCGTCGCCGCCATTCCTCGCTTCAACAAAACTGGTTTGGGCTGTGCGCCGACTTTTTTGAGTAAGGAAAAGTTCTGCATATTCCTCGCTCCCACCTGAATGACGTCGGCGACTTCCACGATTTTATCTAGGTCTTCCGCGTCCATCACTTCAGTAATCACACCCAGTCCGCTCGCTTCCCTCGCCCTCGCCAATAACTCTAAAGCACTCTCGCCGTGTCCTTGAAAAGCGTAAGGTGAAGTCCGGGGTTTGTATGCGCCCCCGCGTAAAAACTTAGCTCCTGCAGCCTTGACGCGGTGGGCTGTCTCGACGATCATCGCTTCATTTTCTACAGAACAGGGCCCAGCTACCACAACTAAAGGGTGGTGCTCCCCAAATACAACCGGGCCATCAGGAGTGTTCACAAATATCTCAGAGGCTTCTCCGTGACGGTACTGGCGGCTAGCTCTTTTATAGGGCAATTCTACCCGCAATACCTGCTCAATCCAAAGACTGACTTCCTGAATTTGTCGTGGGTCTAAATCAGCCGTATCACCCACCAAACCAATGACTACTTTATGCTTACCGACAATTTTTTCTGGTGTTAATCCCCAGCCACTGAGTTCTTCACTAATACGGTTAATTTCCGCTTCAGGAGAACCAATTTTCATGACTACGATCATAATTAAATTCTCTAGTTAGTTAAGGGCAGGATGAAGGATGAAGATACTAATATTTGGGCAACAGATTCAAACCTGGAAACAATTATCAAATAACCTTTTTGTAATTACGTAAACGCCCAAGGTCTACGCTTGCGAGTTCTTCTTCAAGAGAACTTGAATGCTAGGACGAATTATAAAATATAGCGCTCAGTGAGTTAACTACTGAACATTATTTTAAAAAATAATTATAAGTTTTTAATTAGTAATGTTGAAGTTATAAAACTTATAGCACTTGCCAGATGGGTGAGGACAAATTCTCACCTAATATAGTTCGATTAGCTGCAAGAAATTTAATAAACACGTGAAATTTCACGTCTGCACGTCCTAGCCATACTGGCGATCGCTATAAAACTTCAACATTAACTGTAATAATCTACCTAATATCGACAGTTATCTGCGTTTGTGAGCGCTGCTCGTCATCCGTTTTTGCTGCGAGTTTCGCGCCAAACGGTCGCCATTCGCCCCCAATTTGTACGGAACTCGCTCAAACCTAACCAACCACCGACTCTTTCTTCATCCCAAGAAGCGGAGAGCACACCATAGGTAATCCCCAAAACGCCTAAACCAAACAAACCCATATTCACCAATAACACGGCAATGGGAGGTAATCTGATATCAGCGTAAATCGCCAGTAAATAGCTGGCTACTAACGTAGTAATACCTAAACTTGTGGGTATACCACAGAACCCAACCACACGCCGCACCATCCGTTGACTCACAACTTGAGGAATCGCCATCTCTTCCTTAGTGAAAGGTGGCTGCTTATCGGTCTTGGGCTGAGAATCCTGAGGCTTGGTTGGTAGTTGATTTTTAGTTTTTACTGGTTTCTGGCGCTTTTTGTTTCGTTCAAAAGGCAAAGGACTACGTTCAGATTCTTCGGTAGACATAAGCAATAATTCCTAACCGCGAATTCCGAGACGAGCAATTAGTGCTTGATATTTTTCCCGGCTATCCTGTTGGATATAGGATAGAAGACGCTTACGTTGACCAATGAGCTTCAACAATCCTCTGCGAGAAGAGTGGTCTTTTTTATTGGCTTGCAGGTGCTCACTCAGGCGATTAATGCGCTCCGTGAGCATAGCAATTTGGACATCAGCAGATCCAGTATCGGTTTCGTGAACCTGATAGTTGGCAATAAGTTCTTGTTTGCGCTGTTGCGTCAGAGCCATAGTTGATCCAATTTCTAGTTTTTTAATTTATGCAGCAGTCTCCCATAATATCACAGCCCTATAGCTGTAAGCTGATTCAGCTCTGCTGTGGTGTGACGTAGATAAAATAGCGCATTCGCGAAAGATACAATGCTGTCAATTTATACCAATTAGTCAAAAGCCAGTAACAGATTTTTTTCTTGAAATCCTTGTGTTATCGGCTTTTCTTAATTTTGAATTGGTATAACCATCGAAGTATAGAAGAGGACATAATCGCAAGCCCAAGATTTAGGAATAGTAACTTTTTTACTTCCTGCGTGCTTGTTGAGCGTAACCGAAATACTGCCTCTTGCTATATTTAGGTGGCTGTAGAACCAACGGGGATAGAAACGTTAGCCGTTGAGCTTTGATTCAGTATGGGTTGACGGGTTTTGAGGTCGAATTTGTAGCCGTGTGGCAAAATGTGTAGCTTGGCGCCACAAATAGCTAATGGCTCATCTTTGAGGATTTCGCCAAGGTTATTATAAGTAGCTTCCGACTCATCGACAATGGTGACAGAGCCTTGTCCAATCACTTCAATTTGATTGTCGGTAACTACCATAGCGGTATTTTCGTCAATCCCAAATCCTAAAACAGCGGGTTCTTGTAACAAAGCAGAAATCAAGCGTCCTAGACGCCCGCGTTGAGAAAAATGTTGATCAATGACGACTCCTGGGAGAAAACCCAAGCCAGGACTCATATCAACAATTTCAATCCGGGGATTGGTTTGTGAGTCGCCTTCTGCAATCATTTTATCTGGCATAACGGCGGCTCCCGCACTTGTTCCAGCCACGACGATCCCTTCAGCGTAGCGGCTGTGAATCGCTGCATCAATTTCCGTGTCTTTGAGGATACTGGTAATGCGAGCTTGGTCGCCCCCTGTAAAAAATATACCGGTTGATCTAGCGATCGCTTCTAATGCTGTGGATGAAGATGCATCTTCGCGGGTTTCTGTATCGATTATCCGCACGGATTCTGCACCCAGCCGCTCAAATACTCTAATATAATTTTCTCCTACTTCTCTTGGCAGTTCTGTAGCAGCTGTCATAATCACAATTACTGCTTTCGTACCGCCGGCGCGCCGCACAAACTCCCTGAGAATTTGAGAATCTCCATCTCTGTCTTCCGCGCCCCCAATAATTACCAATTGTCGCTTAATTTCGCTTGCCACCGTTGCTGCTCCTAATTATTCATCAATAATTTCAATAAAACATGACAAGGAATCTATAAAATCGTCCATTTGGTAGATTGCTTGATGAAATATCAGATTAGCCAAAACAGTTATTTTCTTTAAGAGTGAACCTCAAACTAACTGCCATAAATTCAATAGTTGAAATAATTTCACACTTTATCCTTCGTCCTACTTAACCCAAATTGAGCCGAACGCCCAATATTCCGTAATTATTACCAAGACAACGGGAAAATACCTGTGTCATATATAACTATATATCCAGTATCTGGCTCACCAGATATTGATCGTATTAAACATTTGGCGTCGTATATTTTGGGAATAAAAAAGTCTGAACTGATATTTTTTCAGTTCAGAACTTGTGAGTATTTAGTTGAACTATTAATTTTTAATAGCATCGCGGTACTTTCCCAAAAATAATCACTCCTAATATATGCAACGTCAAATTTTCTCCGCTTTCACAACACTAATATAATATTTTGTGTTCCCATGAATTCCGAACAATACAAAATTAAATTTCCACTTTGGCATTATCTCCGACAACCTTTGTTTGGTTCCCGTACTAAATTTATTTTCAATCCTCGCCATTTTGCTGCTATCTGGCGCATCCAACTTCTAGAGCGATGCTGGGCTAGAGAATGTGACGCTAAAGGCCCGCAACAACATTAGATAGTAACTAGAAAATTCGGTTATGCTCGCTCTAGACTTGACAAACATCCTTTTCGGACTTTTTAGTATTTTTTGTTGCTGATTTTTGCGGAAAGCACCAGAATGCACGGGGATTTATTAAAATGATTGCTGGGAAATCTCAAGATTTTTCAATATATTTATGACCCCTACTTTATTTGGTCGCTGGCAAACTCGGCTGTTATTACTGGCTACTGTCGGTGTTTTGGTATCTTTACCTTTTGCAATGGGCTTGATTGGCTCCGAGCCTGACTCAGTTTATTTTTGGATACTTGGCTACATCACTATCTTTGGCTTGGGTTGGGATGTGCTTTATAACTATCTGCAAAAATATCGCTGGGATCGAGACTGGCCGGCTGCTTTTCAATTACTCGCGGGTATTTGGGAAGCAGTTTTTGTTTTTTGTGGAGTAGGAATTTTTCATTTTTTACCTTTACCCAAAGATGAAATTTCTCCATTACTGTTTCTCCTCCATTACAGCAGTGTCTGGCTAGCAGTTTTTATCGTTTCTCAAACTCTGATGCGGATTATTTTTCCCCGTTGGCGTTTTCGAGGTGGAGAGTGGCTGTAGTTTTTTTTTTCAAAATTTAATTGAGGTTAGTTATTAATGCATCTAGAAGTCAAAAATCAGAGTTTGTTTGAGCAAGTTAAACAGATACTTGTTCGGAAAACCAAACAAATTTTTCCATCTTTAGTAGGTATTTTCTGTTTATTAATTATTTGGCATTTATTGAGTCTGCGCCCTGATACCTCTCTACCTTCTCCTTTTACAGTTGTAACTAAAACTTGGGATCTAATTAAAGATCCTTTTTTTTATAAAAGCGGAAATAACAAAGGATTTTTTTGGTTGATTCTCGCTAGCCTCAAAAGAGTCGCTTTAGGTTATTTACTCGCAGCTATTGTGGGAATTCCTATCGGTTTTGTCATTAGCACGAATAAATTTTTTAAAAGTGCAATCGATCCCATAATTCAATTACTCCGACCTGTCGCACCTCTGGCTTGGCTACCGATGGCTCAGGCTATTTTTCTCAAACCAAATCCTTCGGCAATTTTTGTAATTTTCATCACGGCTATTTGGCCGGTTATTATTAATACCGCTTTGGGTGTACAGCTTATACCCAAAGATTATGTCAATGTTTCCAGGGTATTAGGATTATCGATTTTTGAAAACTTTTTTCAGATTCTGCTCCCAGCAACCTTACCTTATATCTTCACTGGGCTAAGAATTGCTCTCGGGTTATCATGGTTGGCTGTTGTAGCTGCAGAGATGCTGCTTTCTGATGATGGTATTGGCTTTTTTATTGTTGATGCTTACAATAATGCCAATATTAATGAAATCATTTTAGCAATCATTTACTTGGGAATAGTTGGTTTATTGTTAGACAAAATTATGGTTTATATCTCTGTCAAAGTTACTCCTCAAGAATAATTAATCTAATTTATAAACACTTGGCAGAGACTCAAGCTCAAGCTCCTCATCTTCACAAGATATACCATCAAAAAACAATCAGCACTAGAAAATACTATGTCTAGTTTTGTAGAAATCAAGGATATAGACAAAGAATTTGTTCTGCAAAATGGCAGTAAAAATATTGTTCTCAATCAGATTAACTTAGAAATCAAACAGGGAGATTTTGTCTCTCTAATTGGTCATTCTGGTTGTGGTAAATCTACACTGCTAAATATTGTCGCCGGGTTGGAAAAACCGACACATGGTTCTGTCCAAGTCGATGGACAGTTAGTTAAAAGACCATTCCGCGATCGCATGGTAGTATTTCAGAATTATTCTCTGCTACCTTGGCTAACTGCTTGGGAGAATGTCGCTCTATTTGTTAATAAAGCCATGGGTCATAAATCTCAAACTGAACGGCGTCAAATCATTGGTTCTCATTTAGAAATGGTTGGTTTAAAAGATGCAGCACAAAAGAAACCAGCACAACTTTCTGGAGGAATGAAACAACGAGTCGCCTTGGCGCGGGCTTTAGCAATTCAGCCTAAATTGCTCTTATTAGATGAGCCATTCGGTGCTTTAGATGCGTTAACTCGCGGTTCTTTGCAAGTAGAATTGATGCGGATCTGCGACATTTGTCATATCACAACTATTATGGTAACTCATGATGTTGATGAAGCTTTGTTACTCTCCGATCAAGTAGTCATGTTGAAAAATGGCCCGGCTGCAACTATTGGTCAAATTTTAGATATTCCTTTTGCACATCCTCGCTCTCTAGAAGTTAAAAAACATTCAGAGTATGAAGTTTTGCGTCAACAAATGATGCAATTTTTGCAAAAACAAGAACAAGTTAAACACATTTAAGAATGGTTTGAAGAAACAACAAAAATGTGTTTCCCTAATTCCTAACCTCTAGACCCTAACCCCTTGCAATTAAGATAAAAATGCCCATCCCTAGTCCCTAACCTCTAACCCCTAAAAACTAAGACTTTCAAATTTTAATTATTCTTATGACAAAGCTTGATAGAAGAAAATTTATCACAGCCGCTGGTGCGACGATTTTAACTCACACCTTAACTAATAGCTCTACTGCTAACGTCCCTGCTACTAACTTAAAAAATCGTGTTTATTCAAGTTCTGGTAATAGTCCAGAAGTGACAACCGCTACTTTAGGATTTGTGCCGGTGACGAGTTGCTGTCCGTTAATTATTGCTAAAGCTAAAGGCTTTTTTGCTCAGTATGGAATGCCTAATGTCAAGGTGATGAAGCAGCCGTCTTGGGCTGTGATGCGCGATAAATTGATGTTAGGCGCGGCTGATGATGGCTTGGATGGGGGACATTTGCTATTTCCAATGATTTATTTGATGTCCACAGGAGAAATCACCTATGGACGGAAAATTCCTATGTATATCCTGGCGAGAATGAATGTTAATGGACAAGGAATATCTCTTGCTAATACTTATAAAGATTTAAAAATTGGCATCGATAGTTCACCATTAAAAGCAGCTTTTGCTAAGAAAACTCAAAGTGGTGAAACTGTCCGTTGTGCAGTTCCTTATCGTCGGGTTACAGGCGATTTTTTCATGCGTTGGTGGTTAGCTTATGGTGGTATTGATCCGGATAAAGATACATCAATTATTGTGATTCCACCGCCACAAATGGTTGCGAGTATGCGGAGTGGAAGTATGGAGGCTTTCGCTGTAGTTGATCCTTGGCACCATCGATTAATTAAACAAAAATTGGGGTATTCAACTGTGACAACTGGGGAGTTGTGGAATAATCACCCAGAAAAAGGATTTACAGTTAGGGCACAATGGGTTGATAAATATCCTCAAGCAGCTAAAGCGTTATTAGCGGCGGTTATGGAAGCGCAAATCTGGTGCGATAAACCAGAAAATAAAGAGGAACTTTTCCAGATTGTATCTCAGCGGGAGTGGATTGGTGTCAAAAGTGAATTACTGCGCGATCGCTTATTAGGTAAATTTGATTACGGTAATGGACGGGTGGTAGAAAATAGCCCCCACGCCATTAAATATTGGCGTGATTCTGCTTCCTATCCGTTCAAAAGTCACGACTTGTGGTTTTTGACTGAAGATATGCGCTGGGGTTATCGTTCTCCTGATTTTGCTACCAAACCTTTAATTGATGCCGTCAATCGTGAAGATTTGTGGCGAGAAGCTGCTAAACTAATCGGCCAAGAGGCGGCTATCCCTGCTAGCACATCCCGTGGTATTGAAAAGTTTTTTAATGGTTTGGAATTTGACCCAGAAAATCCCCAAGCTTATCTTCGTGCTCCCAAAATTAGGATAGCTACGTAGTAGATAGGTGAGGAATTAAAGATTAGCAGTGATAAATTAGCAAAAATCTTAGTTATACAAATTTCAAAAAGATTGCAGCAGTCTTTTTGACTACATCTTTGTAACAATAATTAATATTAATTTGAAAAAAAATGCGATGTGTGGCATTGTAAGGCCGTTCCCGCAGGATATGACCGTACTTAACAAGTGCAAATATATCTTGTTCTCAAAAGGTTGACGGAAGTAAGGATAAAGTAATAATTTTTACAAGCCATAGTCAGGGAAAAAAATAAATTTTTCTTGATTTATACAAATCCCTGTCTTGAAAAGTTTTGTGCGTCCGGGTAACAGGGGCGCAAACTTTTCGCTTCATAGCTAAAGTAATTTCATTCTTCATCCTTCATTCTGCACTTGACATTTTCCCAGAAATTCAAGAATTATCTTAGGGAAATCAGGTAGTCGCTTTCAAGGAAACCATGCACACAGTTATTCGCGTTCTGGTTGAAGTGCTGATTGTTATTGGGTTGTCTCGGCTAGTAGGATTAGCATTTAAATCGATTAAGCAACCATTAGTTATTGGTGAGATTGTCGCCGGGATTATGCTTGGCCCTTCTCTATTTGGTTTAATTGCGCCATCAGTAGCAGCTAATTTATTTCCCCCAGAAACGATACCTTTCTTAAATGTTTTGTCTCAGGTGGGACTGATATTTTTTATGTTTCTGATTGGGCTAGAACTAAATCCTAAATACCTCAGTGGTCAATTAGAAACAGCTATCTTAACTTCTCACGTGAGTATTTTAGTACCGTTTTCTTTAGGAACGGTGTTGGCAATACTGCTTTATCCGCTCGTTTCTAATGGTAGCGTTTCTTTTACCGCCTTTGCGCTGTTTTTAGGGGCAGCGATGTCCATTACCGCTTTCCCAGTCTTAGCACGGATTATTACAGAAAATAATTTACAGGGAACGCGCCTAGGAACACTAGCGCTAACTTGTGCAGCGGTAGATGATGTCACAGCTTGGTGTGTTTTAGCAGTAGCGATCGCCGTGGCTAGAGGTGGTGGTATCCTTAGTGCATTACCCACCATCGTTGAAAGTGTAGTTTATATCGGTTTCATGCTGACTGTGGGTCGTTGGTTCCTAGAACGCCTAGCCGCTTACTATGAACGCACCGGACGCCTGAGCCAGCTATTAGTGGCTTTAATTTACATGGCGGTAGTTGCTTCCGCCCTCATCACCGAACTAATTGGCATTCACTTGATATTTGGCGCCTTTTTACTAGGCGCAGCCATGCCCAAAAATGCCGATTTAGTGAGAGAATTAGCCGAAAAAACCGAAGATTTTGTTTTAGTATTTTTGCTACCAATATTTTTTGCCTTCAGCGGTTTACGGACAGAGATAGGTTTACTCAATCGCCCGGATTTGTGGGCATTATGTGCCTTAGTATTACTAGTAGCGATCGCTGGTAAATATGTAGGTACTTATGTAGCAGCCCGTGTCAGTGGAATTAATAACCGCGAAGCCTCAGCCCTCGGTTGGTTAATGAACACTCGCGGTTTGACAGAGCTGATAGTACTGAATATTGGCCTAGAGTTAAAGGTTATTTCTCCATTGTTGTTTACCATGCTGGTGATTATGGCTTTAGTCACCACATTTATGACCTCGCCACTGTTAGAGTGGACATATCCCAAGCGACTCATCAGGTTAGACGTGGTGGAACCAGAATTAGAAACCGAAACCACCACCAGCAAAGAATACAAAATTTTAGTCCCAATAGCTAATCCTAGCACCCAAAAAGGACTCGTGCAGTTAGCAGTAGCGATCGCGCAACCCGGCGCAAGTATTACCCTCAACAACCAGAAATCTGCTATAGTCCATCCCCTTAACCTGATTGAATTTGAAGAAGACTACGCTTTTGAAAGTACCCCACTTGAAGCCAACCGCTTAATCGCCCACCGTCATCAGCAGCTAGAAGAATTAATTAACACTCTCGAACCGCCAGACACACGGGCTTATGTACACCCTATAGTCCGCATTTCCAGCAACGTCGCCAGAGAAACTGCACACATAGCACAAATTGAGCAAGCTGATTTAATTTTAGTAGGATGGCACCGCCCAGCCTTCAGTAGCAATCGTTTAGGGGGAAGAGTCGGTCAAATTCTTACCACCGCACCCGTAGATGTCGCCGTATTCGTCGATCGGGGTGGAGAACGGTTAGAAAGCTTGTTAGTCCCCTACTCTGCAAACATCCATGACGATTTAGCATTGATACTTGCGCTGAGATTGTTGATTAATCAAGATACATGCATGTTGCAGATTTTACAGGTAGTCTCAGAAAATCAAGTTAAAGATGAACTTAGTTATGAACTAGAGACAATGATGGGACAATTGCCCACCAGTGTACGCGATCGCATCACCATCAACATCATCGAAGCCCCAGAGCCAATTCAAGCTTTAGTCTCCGCCTCTGAAAGCGTTGATTTGACCATTGCTGGTACCAGTCGCACCTGGGGAATTGAGCGCCAAACCCTAGGAAGATACACAGACCAGCTAGCTATTGAATGTCGTTCCTCCTTACTCATTACCCGACGCTACAGTCAAGTTACCTCCCATCTAGCCTCTGTACTTCCTGATGTCAGCACTCCAGAATCCGCACTCAGCAAGTGAAATCATGAATCATTTCCATTACAAATCCCTCGCATTTTATGGCGTAGCCATCAGTTCAGTGCTGTTGTTATTTAAAGTCGTCACCCTCTACGGAGAAAAGCATCTGCAACCAGCACCGACAATTAGCGATCGCTATCGTCTCATGCTTGCAGAAAATTTACCCAACTGTGAAAAACCAACAGACCTCATCTTAAATATTCAACAATCAGGCATTTACATCAACGCTTCATTACTACCAGCAAATAGCAACATCAAACCTGCAACCAATCATCACCAAAACTCACTCACAGGAATCCTCAAGCACCAACAATTAAACTTATCTGGACACATTAATACAGCCATTCTGTGTCAAATTATTCCCACCCAAAATACTTTAGCAAACTCAACCACCTTGCAAATGCAATTCCAAAATCCCAAAACTCCCACAGGACAAATAAACATTAACGGTGTCCCACAATCTCTGCAATTTAACGCCTTCCCACAAATACCAGAATCATCATCCAACACCCATTAACTAACTCATAGTAGTTCATTACCACCATCTTGATTTGGCATTGCTGAATTGGAATATGAAATGCAAAAATCAACTCTTCTCAACTCCTACTCTCCGCGACACTGCGTGAAACAAAAATGAGAAAAAAAATCCATTCACCCTGGTTCCACCAATTCCAAATCAGCTTATTCAGTTTATCTACAGCCATTTTGCTACAACCCAGTAGCAGCAACGCTCAACCAATAGCAGCACCACTAGCTAAACTCAACGATTGGCGCTTCTACCCAGAAGCCATACAACTAGAATTCACCCTTTCCGCAGGTGTCACCCCCCACCATTTCTACTTAGCCCAACCCCCCCGCATCGTCGTCGATTTACCCGACACTAAATTAGGCTACGTACCCGCCCAACAAAGTTATTCAGGAGCAATCCAAACAGTTCGCGTTTCCCAATTAAACGCAGGTATCACTCGCATTGTTTTAGACCTAGCGCCAGGAAACTTCTCTGACCCGCAGCAACTACAACTAAGACCAATTTCTCCCCAAAACCCCACTCGCTGGGTATTACGTCCATTCATTCGGGGTTATAGTCACTCTTTGCAACCAAGAAACTACCCGCCAACACCGCAAAACGTACCAATTAGCCCCTACAATTATGCCCAAACAGCCCCTAACTTACCGCCCAGCTCATACAACTACCCCCAACCACTTAATCCCCTACCATCATCCACAAATACCAACCCACAACAGCCATTTGTTACCGTCCCACCCCTGACGCCTAATAACTCCTCTCAACTACCTAGTCCGATTCTTCCTCCACCAACTTTCTCTCAGCCAGCGGGGAATTTTCAGAATCCTGGAGCGATCGCTAAACCTAATTTTCCCACACCCACAGTCCCCGGCACCACAATCATCGAGTTCGGACAACCCATACCGCAAATTAGATACTAATGCTTCATTTCTAAATTTTAATTATAGGGATTTCCCTTTTGCCTGTTCCCCGTTAAGAGTTCCCTTTTAAGTTGTTCACAAATTGAAAGCAAGGGGACACAAAAAAGAATCTTCCCCTCACTCTTCAATTTAGAATCTTTCCGTGTCCAAAGGTGGTGCTACCGCTCCTGGTTGCGACATGAAGAAGTTTTGTGCAGACTCATTTTGGTAAATGCATCTAATATCAGGTTTGTCACTGTCCAAATTACCAGTAAAACCAAAGGTATTGAGGCGATTCTTACATTCCCTTACCTGATCTGATGTCACCAGCTTTCTTTGCTCTAAAAGCGCCCAGTTATTTTGACGGAGTACACATCCGGGACGCATACTCGGTTGAGAAACATAGACATTAAAGGGGTTGAGAGTCACAAACAGCCTCGCATCCATCACCATCGCGCTAGCACCATACTGCACGCAAATTTCCGGATTTGGCGCTTTAGTATCAATGAATTCCCGCGAAGCCACATTGGATGGGGATAAAGTGGTTGTAGAGCTAAAAGCAATGCCAATACCAATTCCCAACACAAACACCCCGCCTAAAATGGCGATGGTAGTCAGATTAAACATTGATGATTGGAACCCAGATGATCTGGAACTATTAGCCGACGATCTACTAGTCGATGTACGTCTCATTGTCGCTTAGTCACCTTCACGCCTCGGATAGAGGGGAGTTTTTTAGACTGCGCTCCCCCTTTAAGTATGCCTAGAATTGACTAGAATTGGCTGGGACTTTTTAGTCAATGGTCAGTACCATCAAGCAACTGACCACCGACTAAATCACACCAGACTAACCAGCTAAAAGCGTTTTTTCCAGAGGCGCCCACCGGAAAATGCGATCGCCTCCTCGCTCAATTACTACTTTTACTCTGGGTTCTAAACTCGGCAAAGTTGCCAAATATTCCAACTCCTGCTGAGAAAGAATATGTCCCTCAATAATCCATAACACCAGACCCTTGGACTGTGGCGGTAACTGTTCTAGGTTATAGCCAACGATAGGAGGCAAATAATATACCGCACCTACCGCTGCACCACTCCCAGTAGTTTTTTTACCTAAATGAGGTGGTCTTACTCCGTGAACTCCGGTAAGATAGGCCGCTACATCGCCCAATCCTCTGGCTGTAATATGAAGAGTGATGTAACCAGTTGCACGCAGTCGGCGTCGATACCGACCCTCATAACCCCCTTCCAGAGGTACATAAACACCGAGAGAACCAGCTTTTTCTAGTTCCCGAATGAAAGTGTTGCCAGTGGTAATTAGTGCCATAGATTTTCGTTCTGTCCCACCTAGATATCTATATTATTGACCGGGAAGCGATGATTAAGTTAGATAACTAACTGATAAATGAGATTAACCTGACTCTATGCTGTTCAATCAGCGGCATTGACCCATGAATAATAAAAATCTGGACAAAAGTAAACAAATAATTTATATTGTTAGATTGTGACCAAACGTAAAAATTAGGATATCATTTTATTTGGTAATCGAAGTTAATAGTAGCGTTAAAAGCTAATTATGTATTCCGGAAACGGACGCAGATAACTGAGATTAGCAATAGACTGGTAAACTAAAAAGGCTTTCAGGTCAAACAAGAGGAGCTAGCGGTTGAAAAAACACAGCCAAAGCAAGCTCCAGGGAAAGTTCACTCCTATAGCTCCCAAGAGACAAGCAAAACCATGAGCTATAGTTTAATGTGTTTAGTGAAGTAGAAACTGAGCGGTAATGTTGGTTTGTAGCATTGCATCAGCCTCAGTTACAGGATACTGGGCGAAAAAACGCTTAAGTCCAACTACAACACGGCAGTGGCTGTAATTAGTGTGAGCAAATCTCCTAAACCACTGCCGCCAGAAAGTGCCTAAGCAAATGCTTGGACGAAAGCGTTGCTGCACAAAGCGCAAAGCTCTCAAGCCTTGCCTTAATTCCAGAAGTTATTCCTTCCCCACGGGAAGACACTGATGGCTGTTCTGGTGACAAAATGAGTGAAAATAAACGGATTCACCAAACAGTGAAAACATGGCTATTTACGTCTCGGAGAAATTAGAGCGTCTGATGTCGCTCTAAATTTTAGAGACTCGTTCCATCTCCACCGCAGCCTAAAAAGCCAGTCTTCTAGAGTCCGATTCCAAGGTTAGCAAATAGATTAAGGAGAGCCAGTAACTGTGTCTGTAGGTATTCTCGGCACCAAGCTGGGCATGACCCAAATTTTTGACGAAGCAGGAGTAGCAATTCCTATTACTGTCGTCCAAGCGGGGCCATGCACCGTTACACAAATTAAAACGAAACAGACCGACGGTTACGCCGCCATTCAAGTTGGCTATGGTGAAGTCAAGCCAAAGGCGCTCAACAGACCCTTGCTAGGACATCTAGCGAAATCGTCTGCCCCACCATTACGCCACTTGAGTGAGTATCACACCGAAACATCGGGTGATTATGCTTTAGGTCAAGAGATTAAAGCAGATATTTTTAGTGCAGGTCAAATTGTAGACGTAATTGGTACAAGCATCGGTCGCGGTTTTGCCGGCAACCAAAAGCGCAATAACTTCGGTCGAGGGCCAATGTCACACGGTTCCAAAAACCACAGAGCGCCCGGTTCCATCGGTGCGGGTACAACACCAGGACGTGTCTATCCTGGTAAACGCATGGCAGGTCGTTTAGGCGGTAAGCAGATCACAATTCGCAAATTGACCGTAGTGCGAGTTGACTCAGAACGCAACCTACTGCTGATTAAAGGAGCAATTCCCGGTAAACCAGGCGCTCTAGTCAGCATCGTCCCGGCAAAACGAGTGGGATAGTCAGGAGTCATGAGTCATGAGTCGCTGCCAAAGACAAATGACAAGTAACTTTTGACAAATGACAAATGACAAAGGACAAAGAACAAAGATGAGTGAGAGTATAGTGAAAAATTGGCAAGGAGAGCAAGTCGGCGAGACTAGCTTTGACTTGCGGGTTGCCAAAGAGGAAACAGCGGCACACATCGTACATCGCGCCTTGGTCAGACAAATGACCAACTCTCGCCAAGGAACCGCCAGTACAAAAACTCGTTCCGAAGTCAGAGGTGGTGGTCGTAAACCCTGGCGACAAAAAGGCACCGGTCGGGCCCGTGCGGGTTCGACTCGTTCACCCCTGTGGCGTGGTGGTGGTGTCATTTTCGGCCCCAAACCCAGAGATTTTCACCTCAAATTAAACCGCAAAGAACGCCGTCTAGCACTACGAACAGCCCTAGTCAGTCGCATTGACGACCTGATTGTAGTAGAAGAATTTAGCGAACAGCTATCATCCCGCCCCAAAACAAAAGAATTAGTAGCCGCCCTAGCTCGTTGGGGCGCAGTACCAGAGCAGAAAGCATTGTTAATTCTGTCGGCAATCACCGAAAACGTCGAGTTATCAGCCCGTAATATCGAAAATTTGAAACTGATTCCCGCCGACCAGCTCAACGTTTACGACCTGCTCCACGCTGACAAAATTGTCCTGACCACATCAGCCATAGAAAAAATTCAGGAGGTCTACAGTGGCTAAGTTTGACCCCCGCAACCTGCCCGATTTAGTGCGTCGCCCCATCGTCACCGAGAAAGCGACAATCCTGATGGAGTTGAACAAATACACCTTTGAAGTCACTCTCAAAGCTACCAAACCACAAATCAGAGCAGCAATTGAAGACTTATTTCAAGTCAAAGTTGTCAAAATTAATACATCAATCCCACCACGGAAGAAGCGCCGGGTTGGTAAATTTATAGGTTACAAGCCCCAATATAAAAAAGCGATCGTTACTATCGCCCCTGGGGACGTAGAAAAGGTCAGACAAGTTCTATTCCCAGAGGTGTAAAAAAATGGGTACTCGTTCTTATCGCCCTTATACCCCCAGTACTCGTCAAGTTATAGTTTCCGATTTTGCCGAAATCACTAAAACCGAGCCGGAAAAATCGCTAACTGAATATGTCCATCGCCCCAAAGGTCGAAATAACCTGGGACGGATTACTAGCCGTCGTCGGGGTGGCGGACACAAACAGCTTTACCGCATCATTGACTTTAAAAGAGACAAGCGAGGAATTCCCGCAACAGTCGTTGCCATTGAATATGACCCTAACCGGAATGCCCGGATCGCCTTGTTATATTATCAAGATGGCGAAAAGCGCTATATTCTCCAACCCAACGGCTTGAAAGTCGGCACCACCGTCATTGCGGGGCCAGATTCGCCTTTTGAAAATGGAAATGCGTTACCACTAGCAAACATTCCCTTGGGTACTAGTGTTCACAACGTCGAACTCAAACCTGGGAAGGGCGGACAAATCGTCCGTTCGGCTGGCGCTACCGCCCAGGTAGTAGCTAAAGAAGGTAATTACGTCACACTGAAATTACCTTCAGGTGAAGTACGTTTAATTCGCCGCGAGTGCTACGCCACCATCGGTCAAGTAGGTAACACCGACGCCAGAAACTTGAGTGCAGGTAAAGCCGGACGCAATCGCTGGAAGGGTCGCCGTCCCAAGGTGAGAGGTAGTGTGATGAACCCCGTAGATCACCCACATGGTGGTGGTGAGGGTAGAGCGCCCATCGGTAGACCAGGGCCAGTCACACCTTGGGGTAAACCAACCTTGGGAGCAAAGACACGCAAACCCAAGAAAGCCAGCAGCAAATTGATTATCCGCCGTCGCCGTAAATCTTCTAAACGCGGTCGTGGTGGTCGTGAATCTTAAGAAAGTATGAAGTATGAGGGATGCAGGATGAAATAGGACGCTAGCAAATAATATTTCTTGGCGCCTTCATCCTGAAATCTTGATTCTTCTTTCACCTTCTCCGAGAGGAGACGCTACGCGAACATCCTTTAACTTTCATTTTTGACTATGGGTCGTTCTCTTAAAAAAGGTCCTTTCGTTGCTGATCATTTACTCAGCAAAATCGAAAAACTCAACGCTAAAAACGAAAAACAAGTTATTAAAACTTGGTCGAGAGCCTCAACAATTTTGCCATTGATGGTAGGTCACACCATAGCTGTACATAACGGACGCCAACATGTGCCAGTCTTTGTCAGCGAGCAGATGGTAGGACACAAGCTAGGGGAATTCGCTCCCACACGCACCTACAGGGGTCATGGCAAAAGTGACAAAAAATCAGGGAGATAGTCATAAGTCAGTAGTCATGATTTGAAGACCATTGACAAAAGGAAAAAAATATGGCAAACGATACAACCGAAGTTAAAGCGATCGCTCGTTATATCCGAGTCTCCCCGTTCAAAGTGCGCCGTGTACTTGATCAAATCCGGGGACGAACCTACCGAGACGCGTTAATCATCCTCGAATTCTTGCCCTACGGCTCCACTGAACCCATATTAAAAGTACTCAGGAGCGCCGCAGCTAATGCCGAGCATAACGCTGGATTAGACCGAGCAGAATTGCTCATCACTCAGGCATACGCAGATCAAGGCCCCGTATTGAAACGGTTCCAACCCAGAGCGCAAGGTCGAGCTTATCAAATTCGCAAACCAACATGTCATATCACCGTAGCTGTTGGTGTCCCGGCTAAATAAGCTCATACACAAAAATTGCCTAAAGTTAGAAATTTTAGAGGAAGCATTCGTGGGACAGAAAATTCATCCAGTTGGTTTTCGTCTGGGTATTACACAAGAGCATCAATCCCGTTGGTTTGCAGTTCCTGACCGCTATCCAGAACTTCTGCAAGAAGACTACAAACTCCGTCAATACATCGAAAAAAAACTCGGTAGACTCGCTCAAAACAACGCCGGTATTTCCGAAGTGAGAATTGAGCGCAAAGCCGACCAAATCGACCTAGAAGTCCGCACAGCTAGACCAGGGGTAGTAGTCGGTCGTGGTGGACAAGGAATTGAATCACTGCGTACCGGACTCCAAGAACTCTTGGGTAGCAATCGGCAAATTCGCATCAACGTCGTGGAAGTGCAGCGAGTCGATGCAGACGCTTATCTCATCGCTGAATACATTGCTCAACAATTAGAACGCCGCGTTTCCTTCCGACGTGTAGTGCGCCAAGCCATCCTCCGCGCTCAAAAAGCTGGTATTCAAGGCATTAAAGTTCAAGTCAGCGGTCGGCTAAACGGAGCAGAAATTGCCCGGACAGAATGGACTCGTGAAGGTAGAGTACCACTACACACCTTACGGGCTGATATTGACTACTCTTACTGCACAGCCAAAACTATTTACGGCATCTTGGGTATCAAAGTTTGGGTATTTAAGGGCGAAATTATTCCCGGACAGGAAACAACCACACCCCAACAACCTTCTACCCGCGAACGTGAACCCCGTCGTCGTCAACAGCAACGCCGTCGCCAGCAATTTGAAGACCGTTCTAATGAAGGATGAAGTATGAAAGCTAAAGGATGAAACAAGAAAAATTCATACCTCATACTTCATACCTCATACTTCACACTTCATACTTCATACTTCATAGTCATGTTAAGTCCTAGAAGAACTAAATTCCGCAAGCAGCAGCGCGGACGGATGGAGGGTCTAGCAGCCCGTGGTAGCTCCCTCAACTTTGGTGATTTTGCTCTGCAAGCTCAAGAGCCAGCTTGGATCACCTCCCGACAAATCGAGGCTTCCCGTCGAGCTATGACCCGCTATATCCGCCGGGGTGGGCAAATTTGGATTCGGATTTTCCCAGATAAACCTGTTACTATGCGTCCCGCAGAAACCCGGATGGGTTCTGGTAAAGGTTCGCCAGAGTTTTGGGTCGCTGTAGTCAAACCAGGGCGAATTTTATTTGAAATCGCCGGCGTTTCTGAAGAAATTGCCCGTGAAGCTATGCGCTTGGCTGCATACAAACTGCCAATTAAAACCAAATTTATTGTGCGCCCTCAAATACAGGAACAGGAGTAGGGTTATGCCTCTTCCCAAAATTTCAGAAGCAAGAGAATTAAGTGACGAGAAACTGGTTGAGGAAATTACTGCTGTCAAAAGACAGTTATTTCACCTGCGCTTGCAAAAAGCCACCAGACAACTAGACAAGCCCCACCAGTTCAAACACGCCCGCCATCGTTTAGCCCAGTTGTTAACAGTAGAGGGCGAACGCAAACGAGCAGCAGCAAGTCAATCGGCTAACGCAGAAAAGTAGGAGATTATGGCAGTCAAAGAACGAGTTGGCTTGGTAGTGAGTGACAAAATGCAAAAAACGGTGGTAGTCGCCGTGGAAAACCGCGCTCCTCACCCCAAGTACGGCAAGATTGTAGTGCAAACCCGGCGCTATAAAGCCCATGACGAAGAAAATCAATGTAAAGTCGGCGATCGCGTGCGAATTCAGGAAACCAGACCACTGAGCAAAACCAAGCGCTGGCAAATCACAGAAATCCTCAACACCAAAGCCACAACTTAATAGTTGTTATCAAATTAACAACTCTACAAGGGAGATAAATTGTGATCCAACCCCAAAGCTATTTAAATGTTGCCGATAATAGTGGTGCCCGCAAACTAATGTGCATCCGCGTCTTAGGTGCTGGTAATCGTCGTTATGGCGGCGTGGGCGATAAAATTATCGCCGTTGTCAAAGATGCTCAACCCAACATGGCTGTCAAAAAGTCTGATGTGGTAGAAGCAGTCATTGTCCGCACCAGAAAAAGTATCAATCGTGACAGCGGCATGAGCATTCGTTTCGATGACAACGCCGCAGTAATTATTAACAAAGATGGTAATCCCAGAGGCACACGGGTATTTGGCCCAGTGGCTAGGGAACTGCGCGACAAAAACTTCACCAAAATCGTTTCTCTGGCGCCGGAGGTGCTGTAATGGCGAAGCAAAAAGAAAAACCTAAATTCCACAAAATGCACGTCAAAACTGGCGACACCGTGCAAGTGATTGCCGGCAAAGACAAAGGTAAAGTAGGCGAAGTGATTAAAGCACTGCCTCAAGAAAGTAAAGTCCTTGTCAAAGGTGTGAATATTAAAACTAAGCATGTCAAGCCCCAGCAAGAAGGAGAATCAGGGCGCATAGTCACCCAAGAATTCCCCATTCATAGCTCTAACGTCATGCTCTATTCCACCAAGCAAAACGTCGCCAGCCGTATCTGTTATACCTTCACTGCTGAAGGTAAGAAAGTACGGAAACTCAAAAAAACAGGCGAAATTCTCGATAAATAGAGATGAAGATTGAGTGTAAAGGCTGTTCGCCGAGCTTCTTTGAGAGGAGAACAATCAAACAGTCAGATTTCATACTTTATACTTCATACTTGATACTTTTTGTTCCCTGACCCAGCCCAGGGGTAATCAAGAAAAAAACTATGGCGACAACAAGACTCAAAACCTTATACCGAGAGACAATCGTCCCCAAGCTGACCAATCAGTTTCAATACACCAACATTCATCAAGTACCCAAGTTGGTCAAGGTAACTGTGAACCGAGGTTTAGGGGAAGCGGCTCAAAACGCGAAGTCCTTAGAAGCGTCCTTAAACGAAATTGCTGTAATTACTGGACAAAAACCAGTAGTGACACGGGCGAAAAAAGCGATCGCTGGCTTTAAAATCCGTCAAGGTATGCCAGTCGGGATTATGGTCACGCTCCGGGGCGAAAGGATGTACGCCTTTCTCGACCGCCTCGTCAGTCTCTCACTACCCAGAATTCGGGACTTCCGCGGCGTTAGCCCCAAAAGCTTTGACGGTCGCGGTAACTACACC
This sequence comes from Fortiea contorta PCC 7126, assembly GCF_000332295.1. Classification (GTDB taxonomy): domain Bacteria; phylum Cyanobacteriota; class Cyanobacteriia; order Cyanobacteriales; family Nostocaceae; genus Fortiea; species Fortiea contorta. The sequence continues at coordinate 150,854 of NZ_KB235930.1, forward strand.
CTCGGTGTCAGAGAACAGCTAATTTTTCCAGAAATCGAGTACGACAACATCGACCAAGTACGTGGTTTGGATATTTCCATCATCACCACAGCAAAAAGCGACGAAGAGGGCCGCGCCTTGCTTAAAGAATTAGGAATGCCCTTTCGCGATCAATAAGTTCATCTATAGAGGAAACGATGGCGGCTAACGACACAATTGCAGATATGCTCACGCGCATCCGCAATGCCAATTTGGCAAGGCATCAAACTACACTAGTGCCAGCTACGAAAATGACTCGTAGTATTGCTAAAGTGCTGCGGGATGAAGGCTTTATCTCTGAATTTGAAGAATCCGGAGAAGGAATAAATCGTAACCTAGTGATTCCCCTGAAATACAAGGGTAAGAATCGTCAACCTTTGATCACCGCCTTAAAGCGCGTGAGCAAACCAGGCTTGCGTGTTTATTCCAACAGAAAAGAATTACCGAGAGTACTAGGCGGTATCGGTATCGCCATCATTTCCACATCCAGTGGCATCATGACAGACCGGGAAGCGCGGCGTCAGAACTTGGGTGGTGAAGTGCTTTGCTACGTTTGGTAGTCATTTGTCATCGGTCATTTGTCATTAGTGCAAGACAAAGGACAAATAACACAGATGCCCAGAGGGCAACTTCCCGAAGGGTAGGACAAATAACAAAGGACAAAGGACGCAAAATCATGTCTCGTATTGGTAAACGCCCAATTACAATCCCCGCCAAAGTCCAAGTGGCGATTGACGGTACAAAAGTTGTGGTGAAAGGCCCCAAAGGCGAACTTTCTCGCAATTTACCAGCTAACGTCATCGTCTCCCAAGAAGGCGAGGTTTTACAGGTAACGCGTCGGGATGAAACCCGCACATCTAGGCAATTGCACGGCTTGAGCCGGACTTTGGTTGCCAACATGGTAGAAGGAGTTTCCCAAGGTTTCCAGCGCCGTTTAGAAATTCAAGGTGTTGGTTATCGGGCACAAGTTCAAGGCCGTAACCTAGTTTTAAACATGGGTTACAGCCATCAGGTGCAAATTGAGCCTCCAGAGGGCATTCAATTTGCAGTGGAAGGCACCACTAACGTGATAGTCAGTGGCTATGACAAAGAAATTGTCGGCAATATAGCCGCGAAAATTCGTGCCGTGCGACCACCTGAGCCTTACAAAGGTAAAGGTATCCGCTATGCAGGTGAAGTGGTCAGACGGAAAGCTGGTAAGACTGGTAAGAGTGGTAAGAAATAAAAATGAAACTTACTCGTAGAGAATCAAAACAGCGCCGCCATCGGCGCGTTCGGGGCAAAGTCAACGGTTCTCAAGACCGTCCCCGGTTAGCTATATTTCGCTCCAATGAGCACATCTATGCTCAAGTAATTGATGATACTAAACAAAATACTTTAGTCGCCGCCTCAAGTGTAGAACCAGATTTGAAATCAGCCTTGGCTTGTGGATCTAACTGTGAAGCATCGGCGCAAGTTGGTAAATTAATTGCATTGCGATCGCTCGAAAAAGGCATCACCAAAGTTGTCTTTGACCGTGGTGGGAACCTCTATCATGGCCGCATCAAAGCCCTAGCCGATGCAGCCCGTGAAGCGGGTTTAGATTTCTAAGCAGTCAAAAGTTCCAAATCCACTAGACTCTTGACTCTTAACCCTTGATTAATAGAGAGCATTAATTATGGCAACTGGTCGTCGTAAAACTAACCGCGCAAAAAAAGAAGAAACCACCTGGCAAGAACGAGTCATTCAGATTCGCCGCGTCAGCAAGGTCGTTAAAGGAGGTAAAAAACTCAGCTTCCGGGCGATCGTTGTCGTCGGTAACGAACGCGGTCAAGTCGGTGTGGGAGTAGGTAAAGCCTCAGATGTAATTGGCGCCGTCAAAAAAGGTGTTGCTGATGGTAAAAAACACCTGATTGATATCCCCATCACCAAATCTAATTCAATTCCCCACCCCATTGATGGTACTGGTGGTGGTGCTAAGGTGATCATGCGCCCAGCCGCTCCCGGTACTGGTGTAATTGCCGGTGGCGCTGTCCGCACTGTACTGGAATTGGCCGGAGTGCGTAACATCCTCGCCAAGCAACTCGGCTCCAACAACCCGCTTAATAATGCCAGAGCCGCAGTTAACGCTTTATCTACTCTGCGGACTTTGAGCGAAGTTGCTGAAGATCGGGGCGTCCCAATAGAAAATCTCTACACCATCTAAACAGTCATTTGTCCTGAGTTGGAAGGTAGGGACTAGAGACTAAAGTTTAGGGGCTAGAAAAGATAGATTTTTTACTCTAATTATGTGACTTTTAGTCTGCATCCCCAATCAATGACAAATGACCAATCACCAATGACAAACGACAAATTAAATTATGAGACTCAGCGATGCCAAGCCCCAAAAAGGCTCAAAAAAACGCCGCAAGCGTGTAGGTAGAGGTATTTCCGCCGGACAAGGCGCCAGTGCTGGTCTAGGTATGCGGGGACAAAAATCTCGTTCTGGTAGCGGTACTCGTCCTGGGTTTGAAGGGGGGCAACAGCCATTGTACCGCCGTCTACCCAAGTTGAAAGGCTTTCCGATTGTGAATCGCAAGATTTACACTACGATTAATGTAGAGAAGCTAGCCTCCCTCCCTGCCAACACAGAAGTAACTTTAGAGTCATTGAAAGCAGCAGGTATTCTCACCTCTGTCAAGGGTTCTTTGAAAATTTTGGGTAATGGTGAATTGACTGTACCCCTGACAGTCAAAGCTGCTGCTTTTACAGGACAAGCTCGCAGCAAAATAGAAGCAGCTGGAGGGAGTTGCGAAGTTATATAAAGAAGGTAGCACTCTATGATCAGTCGAGACAAAGCCCCCACGGCTCAAGAAACTTTTATGCAGATGGCCCAAGCAGCAGGACTCAGAGGTCGGCTGCTCGTCACCGTCGGTATTTTAATTTTGGTTCGCTTGGGCATCTTTTTACCTGTACCAGGAATTGATAGAGCTAGGTTTGCTGAAGCTATATCGGGAAATAACTCTATATTCGGTTTACTGGATATCTTTTCCGGGCGGGGACTTTCGACTTTGGGAGTCTTTGCTTTGGGGATTTTGCCCTTTATTAATGCGTCCATTATCATCCAATTACTGACCGCGGCAATTCCATCTTTAGAAAATTTACAGAAAAATGAAGGAGAAGCGGGACGACGGAAAATTTCCCAAATCACCCGCTATGTGACGGTGGGTTGGGCAATTATCCAAAGTACAGCTTTTTCCTATTTCTTTTTGCAGCAATTTGCTTTAAAACCAGGACTGATATTTGTAGCGGAAACAGCGATCGCTCTCACAGCCGGTTCCATGTTCGTGATGTGGGCATCAGAATTAATCACAGAACGTGGTATTGGTAATGGTGCATCATTGCTGATTTTTGTCAATATTGTGGCTTCATTACCTAAGTCCTTGGGTGACACCATTGACTTGGTACAAGTAGGCGGTAGAGAAATAGTCGGTCGCGTGATTGTGCTGGTGTTGGTATTCCTAGCAACAATTGTGGGGATCGTGTTTGTGCAAGAAGGTATCCGCCGCATCCCCATTATTTCCGCTCGTCGCCAAGTCGGTCGCCGTGTGTTAGCTGAACAACGCAGCTACCTACCCCTGCGCCTCAATTCTGGCGGTGTCATGCCAATTATTTTTGCAGCTGCCATTTTGAGTTTGCCGTTGCTGATTGCTAATTTTACAAAAAATCCGGAATTAGCAAACATCGTTAACAATTATCTCAGTCCTGGCGGTTCTCAGCCTTGGGCTTATGCCTTGGTGTACTTAATTTCTATTGTTTTCTTTAGTTACTTCTATTCTTCGTTGATTGTCAACCCGATAGACGTAGCGCAGAACTTAAAGAAAATGGGTTCTAGTATTCCAGGGATTCGCCCAGGTAAGGCTACTAGTGAGTATATCGAGCGGGTGATCAATCGACTGACTTTCTTAGGTGCTATCTTTTTAGGCTTCGTGGCTATTATCCCCACAGCAGTTGAAAGTGCATTGGGTGTTCCCACCTTTAAAGGATTGGGTGCTACTTCTTTGCTAATTTTAGTTGGTGTGGCTATCGATACAGCCAAACAAGTCCAAACTTACGTGATTTCTCAGCGCTATGAAGGAATGGTGAAACAATAGTGACGCGATTAATCTTCTTGGGGCCGCCAGGAGCTGGTAAAGGAACTCAAGCTCAAAGCTTAGCTCAATTCTTGGGTATTCCCCATATTTCCACAGGGGAAATATTTAGACAAGCTATCAAAGAGCAAACTCCTTTAGGAACCATAGCTCAAGGTTATCTGGATAAAGGTGAGTTAGTCCCTGACGAGTTGACACAGAATTTGGTCAAAGAACGCCTCTCGCAATCGGATGCTCAATCAGGTTGGATTCTAGATGGCTTTCCCCGCAATGTGTCACAAGCGGCTTTTTTGGATCAATTGTTGGTAACAATTAATCAAAACAACGAAAGGGTAGTTAATCTAGACGCCCCTGATGAAATTGTTGTGACGCGCTTACTGGGACGCGGAAGAAAAGATGATAGCGAAGATGTGATTCGTCGTCGTCTTGAAGTTTACCGGGCGGAAACAGCACCCTTGATTGATTATTACCGCGATCGCCAAAAATTACTCACGGTCAACGGCAATCAATCCCCAGAAGAAGTTTCTACGGAATTGCAAAAAGTCATAGCTTGAGGATGAGGATGAGGGCGATGAAGATATCATCTCCCCCTACTCTTCTACATCAGCAGGATCAATTGAAAATTTCGCTAAGATATATTAATAAACTGTTGATATTTATCTTAAAATGTGTTCTCTTGCAGGTGAAGGCACTGCAACAGAATGGGAGCTTGTTGAATTGAGGAAAACACAAATTGTCTAAGCAAGATTTGATTGAGATGGAAGGTACAGTTACAGAGTCTTTGCCCAATGCGATGTTTCGCGTTGACTTAGACAATGGCTTTAATGTACTCGCCCATATTTCCGGCAAAATTCGCCGTAATTATATCAAGATTTTACCCGGCGATCGCGTCAAAGTAGAGTTAACTCCCTACGACTTAACCAAGGGCAGAATCACCTATCGGCTACGCAAGAAGTAAGTATATGTAGAAAATATTACCATAAAATCACCTTAGTAGGCGATTAATATGCATTTAACTGAATATTTTTCCCATAAATGCTATAATCTAATATTTGGAGTCAAATAATAAAGGCATGAAAGTCAGAGCCTCGGTCAAGAAAATTTGTGAAAAGTGTAACGTGATCAAACGACGTGGTCGCGTTATGGTGATCTGCGTCAACCCCAAGCACAAGCAACGCCAAGGATAACGCTCAGACTAGCAGAGCAAGTGCAAGGCAAGACCAACACACCACCAAAAAAACAAGATGCGTTTAGCCGCATTTTTTCCACAGCAATTGGCAAAACAAGAGGGAGAGATTCATTGTGGCACGGATTGCCGGAGTAGACCTTCCACGCGATAAACGTGTTGAGATTGGTCTAACATACATCTACGGAATTGGGTTATCTAGATCGCAAGAAATTTTAGCGGCTACGGGAGTCAACCCTGACACTCGCGTCAAAGATTTAAGCGACGCTGATGTTGCTGCTCTGCGAGGAGAAATAGAAAGCAACTATCAAGTCGAAGGCGACTTGCGGCGCTGGGAAGCGATGAACATCAAACGCCTCATCGACATTGGTACTTACAGAGGTCGGCGTCATCGCATGAGCTTACCAGTCAGAGGACAAAGAACCCGCACCAATGCCAGAACCAGACGAGGTAGAAGGCAGACAGTGGCTGGCAAGAAGAAAGCACCGGGCAAATAAAATCCTCATGCTTGCTGTTAATCAGAGCAAGTTTTACCTTAACTTAACTACACAAATATGGCGCGACAACCAACAAAAAAATCCGGGAGCAAAAAGCAGAAACGGAACGTACCTAATGGGATAGCCTATATCCAATCTACTTTCAACAATAGCATTGTTACCATTAGCGATCAAAACGGCGATGTCATCTCTTGGGCAAGCGCGGGTTCCAGCGGTTTTAAGGGAGCAAAAAAAGGAACTCCCTTTGCAGCCCAGACAGCTGCAGAAAGCGCTGCTCGTCGAGCTATTGATCAAGGAATGCGCCAAATAGAGGTGATGGTCAGTGGCCCGGGAGCAGGTAGAGAAACAGCTATCCGTGCCCTCCAAGGAGCAGGATTAGAAATCACTCTCATTCGGGATATTACCCCGATTCCTCACAATGGTTGCCGTCCTCCCAAGCGCCGCCGAGTTTAGAGATAAACAGCGAGACAGTCGGGTCAAAAAATGAGAGCAGAAGCAAGTCACCTGTGATGACTTCCAGAAAGCCGCTTGTGACACATAAACTAACAAGTCCCCCCAGAAGGACATCTGCTCAACTTCCCAAAATCCTTAACATGATGAGCACCCGTGAGATGAATGCCGTCAAACTCTAGCAACGTCTCATGTTGGCAGTTTGACACAACCCCAAGCAGATCAAGGTAGAAAGTAGATTCGGGAGGCAATTGACTTGCCTTTCAGCAGCACCTCAAAACAAGGGAGGCCGCTCCGTGGCGCAATTTCAAATTGAATGTGTAGAGTCTAATACAGAAGAAAGTCGGAGCCATTACAGTAAATTTGTCCTCGAGCCTCTAGAACGCGGACAAGGAACGACAGTTGGTAACGCCTTGAGGCGAGTTTTGCTGTCCAATCTAGAGGGAACAGCAGTTACAGCAGTCAGGATTGCAGGCGTTTCCCACGAGTTTGCTACAGTTCCTGGTGTGCGGGAAGACGTGCTAGAAATCCTCATGAAAATGAAGGAAGTCATCCTCAAAAGCTATTCCTCACAACCCCAGATTGGTAGATTACTGGTTAACGGCCCATCAACAGTGACTGCGGCTCATTTTGATTTACCCAGTGAAGTAGAAGTGATCGACCCGACCCAGTATGTAGCCACCCTAGCTGAGGGCGGTAAGCTGGAAATGGAATTTCGGATCGAGAAAGGTAAAGGTTATCGCACTGTAGAGCGGGGAAGAGAAGAAGCCACATCTTTGGACTTTCTGCAAATCGACTCCGTGTTTATGCCAGTGCGTAAAGTTAACTACAGCGTTGAAGAAGCCCGTGGCGATGGCTCCATCACCAAAGACCGACTGCTGTTAGAAGTTTGGACAAATGGTAGCCTCTCTCCCCAAGAAGCGCTATCCTCTGCTGCGGGGATTTTAGTAGAGCTATTCAACCCGTTGAAGGATATCTCTCTAGAACCAACCGATATCGGTTCGGATATTCCCGACGACCCCACAGCCCAAATTCCGATCGAAGAATTGCAGCTTTCTGTACGGGCTTATAACTGTCTCAAGCGGGCACAAGTTAACTCTGTAGCCGACTTGCTGGATTATACCCAAGAAGACCTGTTAGAAATTAAAAACTTCGGTCAAAAGTCAGCAGAAGAAGTAGTAGAAGCTTTACAGCGCCGCTTAGGCATTACTTTACCTCCAGAAAGAGGCTCGAAACACGCCTAATTGAAAACCGTTAATTATTCATAGTGCATTATTATGCGTCACCGTTGTCGGGTCAAAAAACTCAGTAAACCAGCAGACCAGCGTCGGGCGCTGCTACGCGCTCTCACCACCGAGCTAGTTCGTCATGGCAGAATTACCACAACTTTAGTTCGGGCTAAAGTTGTGCGGAGTGAAGTAGACAAAATGATCACTCTGGCTAAAGATGGCTCTCTAGCATCACGCCGTGCAGCTCTTGGTTATATCTACGATAAATCATTAGTTCACGCTTTGTTTGAGCAAGCGCCCACTCGGTATGCTAATCGCCAAGGTGGTTACACCCGCATTCTGCACACCGTCCCGCGCCGGGGTGACAATGCGGAAATGGCTATTTTGGAATTAGTTTAAGTCAAGGGTCAAATGTCAAGAGTCAAAAGTGAAATATTTCTATGATCAAGTTGAAGACTTATTTACATGAATGACAAATGACAAATGACAAATGACATGTATGTTAGAAAGCCACCAGCCACAAACTCACAGAGTAGCCCTGGTAATCCAATACCTGGGCACTCACTTTCATGGTTGGCAACGGCAAAAACATCAGCGTAGTGTCCAAGAAGAGATAGAAACAGCGATCGCGCGAATTCTTGGGTATCATGTGACACTACACGGCGCAGGACGAACCGATGCAGGTGTTCACGCCGCCGCTCAAGTAGCCCATTTTGAAGCCACAGGTTTGATCCCGGCGCACAAATGGGCAACTATTCTCAATAGCTATCTGCCCCAAGATATATTAATAAGAGCTTCAGCAAGTGTAGAGAGCCACTGGCACGCCCGCTTTAGCGCCGCTTACCGACGGTATCGCTACACGTTGTTCACTGAAGACAGACCGAACTTGTTCGCTTCTCCCTTCAGTTGGCACTATTATTATGCACCCCTGGATGAATGCTTAATGCAAACAGCCCTGAAGCCCTTGCTGGGAAAGCATGATCTCGCCGCTTTTCATCGCGCCGGGTCAAAGCGATCGCATTCTTGGGTAGAAGTGCAAGCAGCAGAGTGTATTCGCAGCGGGCCATTTATCCATATTGAAATTCAAGCAGATGGATTTTTGTATGGTATGGTGCGGCTCTTGATCGGGATGTTGGTACAAGTAGGTTCCGGGCATCGTCCCTTGACAAACTTTACCCAACTCTGGCAAGAACAGCGCCGGGAAGAAGTCAAATACGCCGCACCGCCCCAAGGCTTATGCTTATTGCGAGTCGGCTATTCAGATTTCCCCTTTCCCAAAGAGATTTGGTACGAGACCTTACCAAAATTAATTATTAGTCAAGAGTCACGAGTGACAACAAATGACCCTTGACAAACGACAAATGATAAAGGACAAACCACATGAGTAAAACCTACCTTCCTCCTCAAGCAGCCCTTGAGCATGAGTGGTACGTCGTAGACGCCACCGACAAACGCCTCGGTCGCCTCGCCAGCGAAATCGCCCAGGTTTTGCGAGGTAAAAACAAACCCGAATACACTCCCCACATGGACACAGGCGATTTTGTAGTTGTGATCAACGCCGAAAAAGTCGCAGTTACAGGTAAGAAACGAACACAAAAGCTTTACCGTCGCCATTCCGGCCGTCCTGGGGGAATGAAAACAGAAACCTTTGCAAAACTACAACAACGTTTACCAGAACGAATTTTAGAACATGCTGTTAAAGGTATGCTGCCCAAAAATAGCTTGGGTAAACACTTATTCACTAAGTTGAAAGTATACGCAGGGCCTACTCATCCCCACGCAGCACAAAAACCCAAAGAACTGAAAATTAATACAATTCCAGGAGCAGAAAATTAATGGTAGTGGCAGAAGCTAACAGCGGTCGCGCTGTATACTGGGGCACAGGCCGTCGTAAGTCGGCAGTCGCACGGGTACGCCTAGTCCCCGGCGAAGGTAAGCTGACTGTAAATGGCAAGGACGGAGTATTATACTTCCAATTCAACGCTAACTATTTGGGAGTGATCAAGGCTCCTCTAGAAACCTTGGGATTGGAAAACGAATACGATATTTTAGTCAAGGCTGAAGGTGGTGGCTTGACCGGACAGGCTGACTCCATTCGCCTAGGAGTCGCTCGCGCTTTGTGTCAACTAGATCCAGATAACCGCTCGCCTTTAAAAACTGAAGGCTATCTGACCCGTGATCCCAGAGCCAAAGAGCGGAAAAAATACGGTTTACACAAAGCCCGCAAAGCACCTCAGTACTCCAAACGATAGGTATTGGGCACGGTTAAGAATCGATATTCTAGCCCCTAGTCCCGATTGCCGCCTAAAAGTTATAATTTCTATAGATTTACCACAAACGGAACAATGGCTAAAGCTGATATTCATCCCAAGTGGTATCCAGACGCTAAAGTTTACTGCAACGGTCAAGTTGTGATGACTGTTGGCTCTACTAAGCCAGAATTGCACGTAGACGTTTGGTCTGGGAACCACCCCTTTTACACCGGTACTCAGAAGATTATTGACACCGAAGGTCGCGTTGAGCGCTTCCTCCGCAAATACGGTATGTCTAGCACTCAAGCCTCTAACGACAAACAGAAAAAGTAGCGAATTGGCTCTGCTGTTAACGACGACCCTGCGCTCGCTGGGTCGATTGTCATTTAATGAGTGAGCCAATTTGTGATTTTTAAGGAGCGTCGTTGTCATGGCTGAAACATACCTGTTAGAAAAACTCAAATCTGTTGAACAAACTTTTACTGAATTAACACGTCGCCTTGCTGACCCTGATACTGCGAAAAATCCTGACGAGTATCAAAAAATTGCCAAGTCTCGTTCTTCTTTGGAAGAGGTAGTGAATACTTACGAAACTTGGAAAACTGCTCAGGAAGAATTAGTAGGGGCGCGTCAGGTGCTCAAAGAAGCAAATAGCGATCCGGAGTTACAAGAAATCGCCGCCCTGGAAGTGGCAGAATTAGAGCAAAAGCTAGAATTTTTAGAAAATCGTTTAAAGGTCTTGCTGTTACCCCGCGATCCTAATGATGATAAAAACATCATGTTAGAAATTCGCGCCGGTACTGGGGGAGATGAAGCGAGTATTTGGGCTGGGGATTTGCTGCGAATGTACTCCCGCTATGCCGATGTTCAGGGGTGGAGAGTCAAGCTAGTGAGCGAGTCACTAGGTGAAATGGGTGGATTTAAAGAAGTTATTCTGGAAATTCAGGGTGAGAGCGTTTACAGTAAGCTGAAGTTTGAAGCTGGAGTGCATCGAGTGCAGCGTGTACCAGCAACAGAAGCTGGGGGAAGGGTTCACACCTCCACAGCCACTGTGGCAATTATGCCAGAGGTGAATGATGTGGAAATCCATATCGACCCCAAGGATATTGAAATGAGTACGGCTCGTTCTGGTGGTGCTGGTGGACAAAACGTCAACAAGGTGGAAACAGCCGCTGACTTGTATCACAAACCAACTGGTATCCGGATTTTCTGCACAGAAGAACGCAGCCAGTTGCAGAACAAAGAGCGGGCGATGCAAATCTTGCGGGCGAAGTTGTATGAAATGAAGTTACGCGAACAACAAGAGGCTGTAACTTCCATGCGGCGATCGCAAGTAGGTACGGGATCGCGATCTGAAAAAATCCGCACTTACAATTATAAAGATAATCGCGCCACCGACCACCGCCTAGGACAGAACTATGCTCTTAACCCCGTCCTAGAAGGCGATTTGGAAACACTCATCCAATCTTGTATATCTCAAGACCAGCAGGAGCGTTTAGCAGAGTTAGCTGCTGCTGGCGCCACCAACTAATATTGGTCTTTAAATAACAGAGAGAACCGCCTGTGATAATGTACTATTTAGTACACATAAGCGGTTTTCTAATGCTTGTTGAAGCGCTGTTTCTACGTCATTGGGATAGTAGTAACACGCAAATTCATATTGCACAAAGTGATTTAACTTGATTAATTCCTTTGAAGTTTGGCAACTCTCAACTAACTTTGCAACTTCGCTGTGCCAACGTGCAAAAATGCGGTAACTGAAAAAGCTGCTGCACACGTTGCCTTGACAATCCCAGAAGGAAATACAAACCTGATGCTTAAGGCTGGTAATTTTTTTAATTTGCTTGACTTTGTAGCCTTGGGCTTGGAGTGCTTCTTTAGCTTCTGTTTCCAAAATGTGCCACTGTTCTGGTTTAATTTTATTAATAGCTATAAGATTTTTACCTTGGCGGCGATACTGTATACCTTTGCGTAGCTTGCGAAACATTTTGCACCATCGATATTATTTATTCGCAGCAATGCCCAGCCACTATTGAAGCAGCCGTAGCAAACTAAGTTATCTGAGATAGGAATGATTAAATCATTCCACTCCAGAATTGAATACCATAGTTGCTGATTGCCAACAGAAGATATAGTTTATAGTCAAAATACAAGGTTGTCAATATGCAAAGTAAACTTGTAGTATTGCAACTAGATGTGTAAACGCAGTTGACTAGCTACACAAGCAGTGAACATTGAAAGCAGACAAAAACTGATTGAAATCATTAAACTAGCTCGCGGTTCCATGAGCCAGCGAGCATTCGGTAGGCTTTTAGGAGTTTCTGCAACTGCTGTTCAGATGTGGGAAAAAGGCGTCAAGGTGCCAGATACGGAAAATTTGGCTCAAATCGCGTCCAAAGCAGGCTACACAATGGAAGAATTATTGAGCTGCTTGGATGGTAAGCCAATTCCAGAAACTTCAGATTTGACTTTGATTCTACGACAAATCCAGCACATGCCTCTGAGTCAAGTAGCTCAAATAGTCCAAGCGGCGGCTGATAGGTTGGCTGCGGTTGCAGAAGCGTCTGGAGATGAGGCTAAGGCTAGTTAAATAAAGCTTCCTTGGAGAGTTTATCGGCGAAATTTCACTTGATTAATATTTACTAATCAAAAGTGGCAAGATTGGGGAATTAAAATCATAATTGCTTGAGCTTTGCTATTTTTTTTTGTGTTTATCTAAAGCCTCTTGAATTGCTCGCCTACACAATTCGGGAGGGTCTTGTTGCTGCTGTATTTCTTCCTGATTACAAAAGCCAACTAAGTTTGATACTAGTAAGACCACTGGCGGGTGATGAGATATGGTTTTAAAATGGTGAAGTCTTAAATTTTTCAGGGTGTCATTATGTCGCTATGTAGTGAAAATTTAGATTGGCAATTTAAATCTAATGAGCTATATACACCAGTTTATCATAAAGGTGATTTAGTTGGTTTTTTTAAACAAGAATATGCTAGTGAAATCATTAAATTTTTAAATGAGGAAGAAGTTTTATCAAAAGCATTAAAAATAGCTTGCACTGATCTAATTAGGAAGACTGGTGGTGATATTAGTCAAATCAAGCAAGTGATGAAAAAATATATCAAAATTAGTGAACGTCCGAAATATGGAACGAGAGCGATCGCTCTTTTGTTGGGTGAAAGACAAAAGGAGCTAGATTTGAATAATCAAGAGTTTACTAAATTTTGTGATACTTTCAAATTATCACCCACAGAATTGAATAATATTTACGCTGGGGAAGCAGTTGAGGATATTTTATTAGCGCCACTTTCGCGAATATTAGGGATGTCAAAGGAGCGGTTGTTAGAGGTACGGGATGGTGTGGAAGGAGAAACATAAATCTGAGCAAATTATTCAAACCTAGTGAAAACAGACAGCATTTTCTACCGCCTATTTCAAGAATTTCCTCATATCTTCTTTGAACTAATCGGGAATTCTCCTGCTCAAGCTAACATTTATCAGTTCTCATCTGTTGAAATTAAACAAACAGCATTCAGAATCGATGGTGTATTTGTCCCCATACAAGGAGATAGTCACCCGATTTATTTCGCTGAAGTCCAGTTTCAAACAGATAGCAAAATATACTCACGACTATTTGCAGAAGTATGTCTATATCTCCGTCAGAACCAACCGCAAAATGACTGGGGTGCTGTAGTTTTGTATCCTAGTCGGAGTGTTGATGTAGGAGATATCAAACACTACCGGGAGTTTTTCTCCAGTCAACGTGTCAAGCGTATTTATATAGATGAATTAGGAGAAAGTGCCTCTTTACCAATTGGCGTGGCAACCGCTAAATTAGTAGTTGAGTCAGAGGATTCAACAGCAATCGTGCAAGCCAGAGAGTTGATCGACAGAACTAAGCGAGAATCAAACTCTCAATCACGGCAGAAGTTATTACAATTAATAGAGACCATCTTGTTGTACAAGTTTCCCAACATGAGTAGGGAGGACGTAGAGAAAATGTTTGGATTAAGCGAGTTAAAGCAAACAAAATTTTATCAAGAAGTTTTTCAAGAAGGTGTTGAACAAGGTGTTGAACAAGGTATTGAACAAGGGGTCTACAGGGAAAAATTAAGAACGATATCTCGGTTGTTAAAATTAGGGTTTTCTATAGAACAAGTAGCCGAAGCGGTAGATTTGAGTCTTGCAGAAGTTAGAAAAGTGGTGAATGGTTTTGAGAATGTATGATCGCTACAGTCTAGGTTAAAGCAGAAATTAAGTTAGATTAATAGTACTGCAGTACTAAATTTTTAGCAGCAAATGATATTGAATGTGCTTGTGAGAAATTTCCCACGAAGATTTTTTGGGTTAAATTTTGTTAAGATTGACACGGCGTTAGTACATCTTCCCCAAATACCAATCCCCTACCTGAGAGAAACTTGATGCTGCGACTCGAACATATAAGTAAAATATACCCTACAGGTGAAGTTCTCAAAGATATCAACTGGGAAGTCAAACCAGGCGATCGCATTGGCTTAGTCGGTGTCAACGGTGCGGGAAAGTCCACCCAATTGAAAATCATCTCTGGGGAAATGGAACCCACCGCAGGTGAAATCATTCGTCCTGCTAGCCTACATATAGCTTACCTTAACCAGGAATTTGAGGTAGACCCCAGCCGCACTGTCAGAGAAGAATTTTGGACAGTATTCAAGGAAGCGAACCAAGTCCAGCTATCTTTGGCGCAGGTAACGCGAGAGATGGAAACCGCTACTCCAGAAGAATTAGACCAACTGATCAACAAGTTGGATCGCTTACAGCGTCAATTTGAGGCTTTGGATGGCTACGGTTTGGAGTCACGCATTGGGAAAATTTTACCAGAAATGGGATTTGAACCAGAAGATGGCGATCGCCTCGTCAGCGCTTTCTCTGGTGGTTGGCAAATGCGAATGAGTTTAGGTAAAATCCTGCTACAAAAGCCTGATTTATTGCTGCTGGACGAACCGACAAACCATCTAGACCTAGAAACCATTGAGTGGCTGGAAAATTACCTCAGAGGACTCATTACCCCAATGGTCATAGTTTCTCATGACCGGGAATTTCTCGACCGCCTCTGCACCCAAATTGTGGAAACTGAACGTGGTGTATCCGCTAATTACCTTGGTAATTACTCAGCCTACCTTTTACAAAAAGCTGAAAACCAATCAGCACAACTGAGTGCTTATGAACGCCAGCAAAAAGAATTAGAGAAACAGCAAACCTTTGTTGATCGATTTCGCGCCAGTGCTACCCGCAGTACCCAAGCTAAAAGCCGAGAAAAGCAGTTAGACAAAGTTGAGCGCATCGAAGCACCCACAGCTGGAGTCAGAACCTTACAATTCCGTTTTCCCCCCGCACCTCGCAGTGGGCGTGAGGTGGTGCAAATTAAAGATTTAACTCATATCTATGGTGATAAAATCCTCTTTTTAGCAGCGAATCTCTTAATTGAAAGAGGCGATCGCATTGCTTTCTTAGGCCCCAATGGCGCCGGAAAATCAACGCTGCTGAGAATAATTATGGGTACAGAACCGCCCACCGAAGGAAGTGTCACCCTAGGTGAACATAATGTTATTCCTGGTTACTTTGAGCAAAATCAAGCGGAAGCTTTGGATTTGAAGAAAACAGTCATGGAAACCATCCATGATGAAGTTCCTGATTGGAAAAACGAAGAAGTCCGCACACTTTTAGGTAGCTTTCTCTTCACTGGCGACACCGTATTTAAACAGGTGGGAGCATTAAGTGGAGGAGAAAAAGCTCGTCTTGCTTTAGCGAAAATGCTCTTACGTCCAGCGAATTTACTAATATTAGATGAGCCGACAAACCACCTAGATATTCCAGCGAAAGAAATGCTGGAAGAAGCTATCAAAAACTATGATGGTACGGCTATTGTAGTTTCCCATGACCGCTATTTTATTTCTCAAGTAGCTAACAAAATTGTGGAGATTCGTGATGGTGAATTCCGCGTTTATTTAGGAAATTATCATTACTATCTAGAAAAAATTGCCGAAGAACAAGAGCAAGCTAAATTAGCGGCGATCGCTGCGGAAAAAGCTGCCAAAAAATCTGCTAAAACTGCCAAAACTTCTGCAAAACGCAAGTAAGGAGAGATATACATAGCATTCTCATTTGGTGATGGTACTTCCCTTTGAAGATAAAGGAAAAGATGTGTACCTCACGCGATTGAGAACTGCTATATCACTCCTTGGTGATTAGTAGAAATTGATGTTGTTAACAAGAAACCGCAAGTGCACTATTTGCGGTAAAAAATAATTATTAACTAAAATTTTCGTTGCTAGCTGAATAATTATATAGAAAAAACTATCAATACAGTATGAATAAAGACTGCTAGTCCCACCTAATTATCACAAAAAATACGCAATAATCTCAAAAGTTAAAAAAAATCTAAGAAAAATTTAAATCATTCATAAAACAAGTTATTAAGCAGAAATTCACTTGCGGCGGCGATTAGCAATGGTATCATTCGGGTATTACAAAAAGTAAAGGGCAATTTTACTATGACCAAAGCACCTGTTGCTCCTGTGGTGCTAGTCATTTTAGACGGATGGGGCTACTGCGAGGAAAAGCGAGGAAATGCTATTGCCGCCGCTAAAACTCCAGTCATGGATAGCCTATGGGCAGCCTATCCCCACACCCTCATTCGCACGTCAGGAAAAGCCGTGGGGCTGCCAGAGGGACAAATGGGCAACTCAGAAGTTGGTCATTTGAACATCGGCGCTGGGCGAGTAGTACCCCAAGAATTGGTACGTATCTCCGACGCCGTTGAAGATGGTTCTATCCTCAATAACCCAGCACTTGTCAAAATTTGCCAAGAAGTTAGCGATCGCAATGGCAAACTACATCTAGTTGGGCTTTGTTCTGAAGGTGGGGTACATTCTCACATCAGCCACCTATTCGGGTTACTTGACTTAGCCAAGCATGAGCGAATTTCTGAAGTTTGTATCCACGCGATTACTGATGGTCGTGACACCACGCCAAAAGAGGGTGTAAACGCCATCGGTTTACTGCAAGATTATTTAGACCGCATCGGCATCGGGCGGATAGCCACCATCAGCGGGCGCTACTACGCAATGGATCGAGATCACCGTTGGGATCGGGTCAAACGCGCCTATGATGTGATGACACAGGATGGTGCTCTTAGCGATCGCACAGCTTTAGAAGTATTGAAAGCATCCTATGCAGAAGGGGTGACAGACGAATTCATCGTTCCACAACGCATTGCTGCCGGTGCCATAGAGCCAGGGGACGGCGTGATATTTTTTAACTTCCGCCCTGATCGCGCCAGACAGTTAACACAAGCTTTTGTCAGCCCAAACTTTACGGGCTTTGACAGAGAGCAAATCGCACCGCTATCTTTTGCCACCTTCACGCAATACGATTCTGACTTACCCGTGGCTGTAGCTTTTACACCTCAAAATCTCAGTAATATTCTGGGTGAAGTCATAGCCAACCATGATTTAAAACAGTTTCGCACCGCCGAAACCGAAAAATACGCCCACGTCACCTATTTCTTTAATGGCGGTCTGGAAGAACCTTTCCCAGGAGAAGACAGGGAATTGGTAAGTAGTCCGATGGTGGCGACTTACGACAAAGCCCCAGCGATGTCAGCAGAAAAGGTCACAGATGTAGCGATCTCGGCGCTGGAAAAGTGCATCTACTCTCTAGTAGTGATTAATTATGCTAATCCAGACATGGTGGGGCATACTGGGCAGATAGAAGCGACCATCGTCGGTGTAGAAAAGGTGGATCGCTGCTTGGGTCGTCTACTCGCTAGCATCACCAAAGTCGGGGGTACAACAATTATTACTGCTGACCACGGTAACGCTGAGTATATGCTAGATGACGCAGGTAATCCTTGGACAGCCCACACTACTAACCCTGTTCCCTTCATCTTGGTAGAAGGAGAGAGAGCAAAAATCCCTGGACATGGTGCCGATGTCGAACTGCGAAACGATGGTAAGTTAGCCGACATTGCGCCGACAATTCTTGAAATTTTACAACTACCTCAGCCGCCGGAAATGACAGGGCGATCGCTTGTCAAAACTGCAGAATACGACGTGCAACGCGCTCGCACTCCTGTGCAAGCAAGTATGTAAAATGGAAAACAGTTAACTGTTAACAGTTAACTGTCTCTTCTGTGTACAAATTTATTATCTATTTAGATTGCTACCATGACAGTTTCTAACATTGTGCAAGGCATTTGGGCAGCTTCCGCCCTCGGTTTGATTGTGTTGGTGCTGTTGCATAGCCCCAAAGGCGACGGAATCGGCGCAATTGGCGGACAAGCCCAATTGTTTAGCAGCACTAAGAGTGCAGAAAATACTTTGAACCGAGTTACATGGGCCCTGACAGTAATTTTTATGGGTTTGACAACAGTTTTAAGCGCTGGTTGGTTGCCTAAATAAGTATGGGGAGAAAATCCCGATACCCAACACCTAATAACCCGAAAAATTATCTAATTTGGCGGCGCTTGATAGCAGTTCTGGCCTTATCTATTGGCGCAGGGCTGCTTGTCATTTTCACCAACCTGTCATCTCCCGCTTTATTGACAAAATCACCAAAACATGAACTAAAATTAGCAATTTCTCTCCCCACCCCCTCGTCTTCCCATCCTCTACCGCCCACATTAACAAAATGGCAAGACACCACCAATAGCGGCGACTATTTTGACCAAGTTACGCCTACCCAGGTTGGTTATCTAGTTTGGTCACGGTTTCCAATTCGCGTCTATATAGAACCCCAAGCAAAAGTCTGGATTCAAGGTGTTCTACAAGCCGTACAAGAGTGGAATAATTATTTACCTTTGCTGGTAGTCAAACAGCCAGAAACGGCTGATATTCAAATTTTGAGAAAAGTGCCACCCTTACAAGGAAAGCCACTCCGGGCGCGCTCTGCTCAAACTAGTTATGAATTTTATATTAACAACCATGTTTTATCTCACCGTTTCACTATCTTGTTGAGTCCCAGTCAAACGGGCGAGTATGTCCCTGCGGCTATTCGTCACGAACTTGGTCACGCTTTGGGAATTTGGGGACACAGCTTGCTGCCAACAGATGCTCTCTATTTTTCCCAAGTGCGTCAACCACCGCTGATTTCGCCCAGAGATATCAACACCTTAAAAAAGGTATATGAACAGCCAACTAGTTTAGGCTGGTCTTTAAAATAATCAGTTTTAGAATGGCTCAGGTCGGATTTGAACCAACGACCCCAGGCTTATGAGTCCCGTGCTCTAACCAACTGAGCTACTGAGCCAAGCTGAATCTCACGCTTCATCAGTGTAGCATGAGCAATTAGCGATCGCTAGCCTCATGGGCTACAAATTCTCTCAAATCCCAATTAAAAACAGTAAGAGAGAGAGTTAACTCCCTCCCTCAAAGCATGGTTAAGTTATGGACAACTAGCACTAGATGCGACTAGCAAGTAAGGCAACTGGATTAACAGCACCCTTACCTGCTGGATGGATTTCAAAATGGGTGTGTGGCCCGGTACTAAAACCAGTGCTACCCATTAAAGCAATTGTTTCACCTTGGCGCACCTGCTGACCCGCCCGTACGAGTAGCTTGCTGTTGTGACCGTAGCGAGTCATGCTGCCGTCAGGATGGCGGATGTCTACAAGATTACCGTAGCCACCATTGTTCCAGCCAGATTTTTCGATGACACCATCGGCTGATGCGTAAATTGGTGTACCAACAGCATTAGCAATGTCAATTCCCTTGTGTGGGCGTCCCCAACGCATACCGAAACCGGAGGTTAAAACGCCTTTTGCGGGCCATGCATAAGCCGCAGAGGAGGTAGATGGAGGGGGAGTAGCTTCATCTATTGTCCTGGGCAGGTATTGATCTACTGCTGCCAAGGGTGGTAACTGTGGAGATACTCTAGTGCCTCGCATCCTGCCTAGGGAGTCTGAAGCATTAACGCCGGAGGGGACGACCAAACGAGAACGAGACTCATCAGGTGACTGACCACCGGCTTGGTTGGGCAGAAACTCTGGGTTGATTGGCTCGTTGGGTCGAGTCGCCCGATATGGTAATTGAGCGGGTTGAGCACCGTAGTTAACAGTGCCTACAGGAGAAGGTACGGGAATCTGTACTGCATTCCGTAGAGCATTGGGGCTAGACACCGCAAAGTTGTTTGGGCTGGGAACAGGAACTGACACTGCAGCGCTGTCTGTTTCTGCGGTATCTGGCTCAATTACACCAGCTTGTTGAGCGCGGTATTTGTTCCGTAGCCTCTCAATTTCTGCTTGTAAACTCCGCAGCCGCTCATTACCTTTTGTTCTGGCGACCTTCTGGGGTTTTGTCTGCAACTGGATTTGAGCATAAGCTTTTGGCATGGGGGTATCACCACCGACGCCATAGGAATTACCTGAGCTAATATTTGTCCCTAGCTGGTTGTTTACACCTATGGGTGTTGGTACTGTGATGGTGCTGCTGTCACCAATAACCGATAACTGCGGCGCCATGGGTAGGTTCAAGTTAGCACTGGGTGCGTTGACTGAGGGAGCAGCTAACTTGGGAGTAATACTAGACTGCACAACAATGGGGTCAGTTGCTAACTGAGACTGGTTAGCGATGCTGCGAGCAACCCCAGGAGCGGGAATGATCAGTTTTTGACTGATTTGCAGTTGATTGGGATTGGTGAGATTGTTTGCCCTGATGAGTTCTGATACGGAAATACCGTAGCGGCTAGCGATCGCTGCTAGTGTATCTCCTGGCTTCACTTCATAGCTTTCGGGATTGGGTAGGTTAGCTACTTTGAGTGTGGCTGTTTTGGGTGCTGTTAAGGTGGAATTGACAACTCCCGCCTGTTCTGTGCTGGATACTGGGTCAGTTTCCTTGGAATCAGCCACATTTGGCAACTGTTGTGTTGCTGTGTTGCTGACATTGATTTGTGCCGCTGTTTCTTCTACTGTTGAAGACGCCGACTCATTTGTAACTTTTGATAAATTTTTTGTCTCCCCAGACCGCAACTCCGCCAGACTCTTTCTTAGACGGTTCGATTTTTCCTGTAAGCGATTCAATGCAAATTCTTGCTGCGCTTTCAGTTGTG
Organism: Fortiea contorta PCC 7126; assembly: GCF_000332295.1. Taxonomy (GTDB): domain Bacteria; phylum Cyanobacteriota; class Cyanobacteriia; order Cyanobacteriales; family Nostocaceae; genus Fortiea; species Fortiea contorta. The sequence continues at coordinate 171,672 of NZ_KB235930.1, forward strand.
CATTGACTTCACTGTTAACGGCTTGATCTGCTGCTGGCTGGTTTGTCAGCGATTTGGTTTGAGAGCCGCTAAGACCGCTAGCGCTGGAGAGCTTTGTCACATCTCTGGGCTGGCTGACTGACGAACTTGGTACTGCTTGGGGGTGCAAATACAGCGAAGCTTTGACAGTTGCTGTTGATGCGGGAACTTGTACAGATTTTGCACCTGCGACTTGTAACTTAGCTTCAAGCCCAGGAACTTGCGAAATTGCTGTTGGTTCCACTATGACGGGGTTTGCCGGCACACTCGCTGATGAGACACTTTGAGCCTCTAACTTAGTGGTAGCAAATTTCATTTCCGTATCTGGAGCAGCAGGAATCGCTGAGGCTGCTTTTTGGCTACCGACAGGAGCTGCTGCTTGGGCTTGATCGCTTTGTCGAGTCACCAAGAGGCTGGTTGCTCCCATCGAGATCGCTAGGCCAATCATGGCGAAGTTTGTCCGCGCCCGATGATTAGCTTTGGAATTTACTACATTGAGCTGCTCCACCGGGGCATCATCGCTGTTAGAAGTATTTTTCAGCACAGCCGTTACTCTCTTTTTCAATGCTCGTTTCAAAGACGACCTCCTATTGATCACTAGCGCTTAACTGACCTAATTTTTCAGTCTGATACTAGTCAATGATTTAGATCACATCAAGAGACAGATCAAGATCACACCCACCAGAGATACTTACGCAAGATTAACCTGCTTCTCTGATTTAGACAAGATCAAACTTTGCTTGCAAAATTTTAAAATTGCTGTGCCGACTTGTCTGCTTCACTCTTCACACCCTGGGACGCTTTGCTCTTTGCAGTAGTTCATTGCCCGTCTTGCTCAATCCGTAGAAACTTGACAAGCACTGGCTTTGCCGCGTTTACTTCTGTCTGCAATTTACTAGCTATAACCTCTGGAAAAACAATGCTTCCCACTGTAAATATGTTCAAGATATTTTTTTCCAATCCGCCTTCTAAACACGAGACTTTACGTTGATTATTCCCCAAAAAACAACCGTGTAAACTCGCACCGATATTTGCGCCCCTGAAGAATGCTTTTGGAATCAAAGTTGCTCAAATGCCCTTTTAGACTGCTTTTCAAGGTGTTTGTTCCCCAATCCTAATTCGCCGAAATTCATGAAAACCTATGATTCAAATCCGGCATCGGCTCACTTGTGATATACAAATTTCTTATATAACCTGACTCGTGTGCGTAAGTGTTTAGCACTGTGTTTCGGGCAATCTATCCAAGTCAAGTATACCTGTTCACATTTTTAATGTTGTATCAATGAATATTTTTGCTGAAAGAGATTGCTTACTTCATAAAACTTTTGAATTTATTAAGTATTTTTACTTATAATTTCTAGAAAGAGGCTACTGTAGGTAAGTTAACTGACGACGAGCTTCAAATAATCCTACTGCTACACTCACGGATAGATTCAGGCTGCGAACTTGGGGTTGAGCCATGGGAATGTGGAGGGTGGTGTCACAAGCCGATAGCACTGCTGGAGATAAGCCAGTGGTTTCGCTACCGAATAACAACCAGTCGCCGGATTGAAATCGAAATTCTAAATAATTCAAACTACCGCCCACACTAAATCCTAGTCGTCTACCGCCTCGTTGTTGACGTAGGCTTTCAAAGGCTGTTAGGGACTCGTGATAGTGAAGTTTCACATAAGGCCAATAGTCTAAGCCGGCTCTTTTGAGGTAGCGATCGCTAATCTCAAACCCCAAAGGCCCCACCAAATGCAATTCTGTTCCCGTCGCCGCGCAGGTGCGGGCTATATTGCCTGTATTGGGAGGAATTTGTGGGTTGACTAGAACTACCTGCACCATCGTCAAGGAAATAAATGTATTGTAGAAAACACTGTATCTACTTTACTAAATCTATATAGAGATAGAAGCTATCCATAGGTTTTACTAATCAGACCCGAATTACCTCTATCGATTAGATTTTTTGAACAGATAAAGTATATCTGAAAGCTATATACCAAAGCAGTTTTCATCACTCTCAAGAAATATATTTGCTTTGTGAAGATGAGATTTCTTGATGTTTGATGAAAATTCCGTATATCCTCTGAGAAATCTACCATTAGTCAGAAGACACAGTATGGGGTGTCATACCACCTGGGAAGAACACAATTTGTTTTCTAATTCGATTTCCCGTTCTTGGGTAGCAACGATCGCCTGAGTGATGACGCGCTGACAGTCGAATCCGACTGCGTGGAGTTGCAGCCATTGTTGGGCTTCATTACCTTCGCGGAGTATTTTGCGTAGGGGGGACAGGAAACAGCTAAAACCTTGTTGTTTAGCGATCGCCCAAACTTCCTGATACAGTTCCTCAATCCAATCTCTAGCGATGATGGTGCTGCCATCTTGCCAACGCTTGAGTTGGGCATCTAAACTGGCAGATGCGGCTGCGGCTTCGTTTTCTGCCGTTAAGGTGACGAGTTCTGTAGGTGAGAGAGTGCTCTGAGTTAGAGGATCTATATTTGGTTGGTCAATTAGCTGTAACAGCCGCGCTTCTAAGAAAGCGGTAATGGCGAGTAAGGCTATGGGATCTGTAACCAAATCACAAATTCGCAATTCTAGACGATTCAAATCATAGGGACGGCGATCGCCATTGGGGCGTACTGATGACCACAAATGGCGGACATTTTGCATTGTCCCGGCGGCTAGCTGTTCTTCTACCCATTGGATGTGGTGGGCGTGGCTGGCGAATAGGGGTACATGGGCGGGGGTTTGGGGAAAGATTCCCCAGCGAGTGGAGTGATAGCCTGTGGTTTGACTATCCAGAAATGGAGATGAGGCGCTGAGGGCTAGAAATAGGGGGGCTTCCACACGAATCACGCGACAGGCGCGCATCAGGAGTTCTGGATCGCTGATGCCAACATTGATGTGGACGCTGGCGGTGACTACTTTTGTGCCGTAGGTTTGTTCTATGTAGTCGTGGTAGGGGTTTGTGGGATCGGAGCGAAAAAAGCGATCGCTCCTCCCAAGAGATAAAGTACTACCGGGAATTAAGGTATAGTTACCCAAACGCTGGATATAGTGTCGCAGTTGCCGACGTGGACTCAACAAAGCACACAACAACTGGTCGTAGTTATACAGCGGTTTAGTAATGTACTCCACATTGCGGCTATCAGGCTCCCGCACAAATCCATCTAAAGCCGAGACAATCTTGTCGGAGAGACCGACGATTTCACCTTGAGGTGTCCCAGTGTACATCTCAATCTCAAAGCCTTTCGTTAAGACCACTTTGTTTTCCTCGCCTCTCCTAGTTTATAGATTGTATCGAATTAGACGGTTTTTTGCACAGTTATTCTTGTTAAATCCCAGTTAAGAATCATTGAATTTATTGCTAAAAAGCCACTAATGTTTTCTTTGGTGTGGGGGTATTTATTGAGAAAGGTAGTATGAAAAATTTCCTCAATATATTGAGTTGTAATTTTACATAATCTACTGGAGTTAGAACTAGTCATAAAACATACTGAGAAGAAAATGTAGCAAAAAATGTTGCATATCCCAGCTTTACAAAATATTACTCACTTACGTTTGTGCTTTGGCGCTTGTTTTTGCTGAATTTGGCTAGGAGGCGTAGTATGTTGCGAGAGGAATGTAGCAGGTGAATCACTATTGTGGGCGATATCGAGACGGAGAAATTGGGCCCATGCTTCAGTGTTGAGTAAATTACTGGCTGTTTCATAATTATCAACAGCGATCGCGCCGATAACTTGACGCCATGCTATTTTTAGAGGCTCAACAAATATTTCTTCGCCAGAAATTTCATTCAACAAAGAAATAGCGGTTTTAAAAGTTCCTGAAATAGGAGACAAACTTTTTCTTTTTAATCCTTGAAGTACCACATTTAACCACACTGGTAGAAGCTCTAACCAGCTATTTTTTTGAATAGTAGTGAGCGCTAGTTCTTCTTTACCCAAGACACACCAAATACATAGAGGTTCAATAGCTAATTGTGAATCACGGAGTTTTACAGCATTTATCCACAATTGTTGAGCAATAAATTCCAGTATACTTGATGGTAATTTTAAGACTTGCTGATTTTTTCTGACTTCAATACTTAATTTATGATTAATTTCATCAAATATTATAAAAAGCGATAAATTTTGACCAATATTATTGATTGGAGATAGTACCCGAAAAGCTGTAATAATCTTACCTGTTTCTGAATTATCGAACTCTAAATCAGACCGCTGAATAATTTGCTTTAATTCCTCAAGGCTTAACGTGGAAATATCGCTAAGTTTATCATCAGTTTTCAAAAAAACTGCTGCATCGTTCTGGTTTATAGGAGTTTCATTTGCAGACTGAGATTGTAAAGTAATTTTTTCAGTTAAAGGGTCTGTGACAGCATATATTTGTATGGAGTAGGGAGCCTGTAACATAGTACCTTTTTCATAAAAAGTTCGTCCTTCAGCGGTAACTGTAATTGGTGATTTAGCTGCTAAAGTTTGTAACTTTTGTAAATTAGAAATAGTACTGCGGACAAATATAGGATCAAGCCCAAGTACAGATGCTAATTCATCTCCGCTGGGGGGTGGATCAAATTCAATTCCAGCGCGGATAATAAATTCTTCCAATACATTAAATTTGCGTTGTTCTTGAACAGTTAATTCTATAATATTTTGACGCAAGTTGTAGTGGAATTGGCGCGCCATAATCACTGAAATATTAGAATTTTGTGATTCAATTTCAGCTATCAATTTATGGAGATGCTCATCAATTGGTTTAGCAGAGGATGCGAGAAACATCGATGAAACCTCCGTGATGGTTAACAATATCAGAAACCTGAGAATACATCTTGCCAACTTTACCGGGTTGCTGAGTAAACAAATCGTGACTTCCTACAATTATTAATAGTTCTTGGGCGCGGGAAAAAGCAACGTTAACTCGTTCTGGTTTTTTAGCAAATCCCACATCGCCTCTATGATTATTGCGAACCATGCTGACAATTACAATAGGTCTTTCCATACCTTGAAATTGATCTACGGTTCCAGTGCGAATATGTAGTGAAGGGAAAAGTTCAGATTGCAAGCGTTCGTCAATTTTTCTGAGTTGAGCGCCGTAAAATGTAATCACAGCAATTTCTTTTTTAGGTTCACCATTAGCAACTCTAGAAGACCAAGTATTTTCAAATTGCTGACACAAATTTTCAATGACATCAATTTCGGGAATATTGAAAAATGAAGTTCCTTCACGCTGTTCTGTAAATTCGATTGTTTCTGACATTTTTATCCAAATCAGATGATGGTTTTGTTGAATAATATCACCTGCTAGATTATGGGCGCGTTTGGTGTCAGGTTCTAAAATTCCACATTCTAATTTACCATCATAAAACTGATTAATTGCGCCCATAATAAATGGATGCATTCGATATTGAGTGGTTAGCATTTGCTTGATACTGTTATCAGCAGTTTCAAACTGCTTTTTAAAAAGAGATTCTTCTAAAAACTGCACTTCATCTCGTCCACTTCTCAGTGATTGAGCAACTTCTTCTATGGTGCTAGTGTCAAGCATTGGTGGTAATTGTCGATGATCGCCCACCATGACTAGCTTTTTACCTTTTAAAGCGGGAATTAATAACTCTGGTGGTGTACACTTACTAACTTCGTCAATAATCACAACGTCAAAGGATTGAAATTCTTCTGAGAATTCTCTATTTGCTGCTTGTACACAGGTAATTCCGATGACGTTGGCGTTGTCTAGATAAATACGTCTTAAATCGTGGCGATCGCTCTCTGTAGGGTTGCGTACCTTTGCAATCCAATCTTGCACAAAATTCTCATATCTATTGATATAATTGTCTTCTTTTTGCAGTTCCTGTTTCCAAGTTTCAAACTGATTTTTAATCTTATATAACAAATCTATATTAAATAAATTTGTATCAGCCATATCAGGCTTGAATTTAACAGGTATGATTTGCCATAATTCTTGCAACCAGTTTCTTTCTGCTCTTAAGTTTTCTGATAACAGTGGTTGTGTCAATTCGTGGATTTGTGTTTGTATTTGATTGAGAGCAACTCTAATCATTTCAACTTCTGTTGTGAGATTTTCACTATGCTCATTCAGAGAATTTTTAGTTGCAGCCAACATTGCTAAATAATCTAATGAGGGAATTAATAGTTCTAGCTGATTTAAGTTACTTTTCCAAGACTGTACTTTTTGAGAAAACTCTTGTGGTTGTTCCCAAATGTTGGATTGTTTATTGAGGTATTTTTCAGTCAATGTGCGTAATTTATCAGGTATATTCGGCTGTTGGTAAATTTTTTGCAAAATTTCTAAAACTCGTCCTAACTTTAAATTAGCATCTTGGCTTTCTTTTTCTACTTGAGTTTGGGCTGTGGATATTTGTTGTTGGGTAATTAGGCTTTGATCTAGTTCATTTAATTGTTTTTGTAGGTGTTGCAAATTTTGTTCAGCTTCGGTTTTAATATAGGCAACACACTTGCGCGCATTTGTCAGGATATGTTCTAATAACTCTTGTGTAATTCTGGTGAGAGTTGCATTGAGATTTTTGTTATCCCATGATTTACCATAAATTTGACGGATTCTCACCAAGAAAATCTGGGTATTTTCAACTAGCAATTTACGCTGATTTTGGGTGAGTAATTGATAATTATTAAATTCTTGAAAAATTTGTTGCCATTGAGTGCGATCGCTATTTGATAAGATTATAGGTATCTGGCTAAAATTTTGTTGTAAAAAGTGACTAAAATTATACTGCTTACCTCGTCTATCGCTAAAACCTCCCTCTGCTTCATAAGATAAGGCTTTGACTAAAAGCTCCCATTCTGGCAAAATCAAACTGTAATTTTTTGGCACGATTGACAATTTTAATTTACTGGCGAACATTAACAATCCCAATGGTAACTGCACCATATTTTCTGTTAATGGTTGTCCAGATTTATAACAATCACTTAATATTTGATATAACTCAGAAGCTGCGGTAGACTTCCATTCTGTCACTGCTTCAATAATATAATTAATTTCCCGTTGGCGATTTTCCCAACCGCGAATAGTTTGCTGTAAACTTTGTTGTTTGGTCAACAGTTGTTGATAATTTGTTTGTAATTGATTTAAATCGGTAGCATTCTGTTGAAAAACCTGTGCTAAAGTTGCGACTTCTGACATAGCAAAAGCTGCAGTTTCCGCATCAGTCAATGCTGTTTTTAGTACAAAGATTTCTGTAACTACTGTTTCCTGTAACCAAGCTGCTAGCCCAAATGCGCCGCATTCAGGGCGAACTAAACCTACTTCCTCAGTGTAGTTGATGGCTTGACGAACATTATATAAAAAAGCTTTGACTTGATTGTTACCTTCTGTATATGTTTGCAGACGTGGTAGAAAGTTTTTAACTTCTAATGATTCCCAATTAATATTTGCTGGAGAAAGCAAGTGTTCAAAATCTGTTAAGAGAGATGCAATTTCTTTTTTATGAGTTAATTTATCAGTATAAGATGCTTCTTGATTTTTGAAGTTTGTCTCTAAAGCAATCTTAGTTTTTTGAAATTCTTCTTGTTGTTGATTGAATTGTTCTTCGACTTGGAGATAATCTGTGAATCTTGGAGACAATGCTAATAATTGACGGAAAAGTTGGATATTACCATGACGTTGCTGCAGATTATTTTCGCAGTCATGAGCAGTATTTTCTAACCATGTACCTATCACTTTTTCTTCTAAAAATGGCTGTCCTTCGTCTCCGACTTTCTCAGCGCGTCCCTTTCGTACAGCCCGAATTACAGGATTGTGAACTAATCGACTTAAGGCGTTATCTACAGCTAAATTTGCTTGAGAAGCGATGAGAGTACGTCCACCTCGTAAAGCAATTTGATAACAAATTTCAGCAATTACGGTTGTTTTACCTGTTCCTGGTGGCCCTTGAATGAGAACAAGATCATCAGCTGCGAGTACGGTTTCTACTGCTGCTTTTTGTCCTGGATTAGCAGCAGATAATAATAAATCTTTTGGTTGTAATTGAATAGTTTTTTTAATTGGTCTTGCTTGGGAAGCATCAAATAAAAAATTACCCAAATAAGGGTTTTGAGTGCGTCCGTTATTTAAATCTTCTAAAGCTTTTTTCTTGCGCTGAATTTGTTGGATGTCACCAACAGCTTCAAAACATAAAAAACCAATATTTGGTAACTGATAACGTTCAGTAGCAATATAATCAGCTAATTCCCGTTCTAGCCGTAAATTAATTAGACAACGTTGAGAGTCAATACCGATAATCGACCCTAATTGACGACCATTATACCAATTTTTTCCTACAGGAGCAGTTTCAAAAAGTTTTAAATCATCGTTTTTAGCTCGTTGTACTCGTTCCCAAAAATTCTTGACTTCTAAAGCATTTTCACGGGAGCCGTCAAGGGTGGCGGAGGTAACATTAATTTCTAAAATAACTTGTCTTTTAGAAACATATTTATAACCACTGTAAGCTACGCAAAACTGACGTGCTTTGGCAATATTTTCTTCAATTTGTAAAAAAGCTTTCCAAGCCTTGAGTTGGTCTTCTGTGGGTATATTATCCCCACAAACTGGCATACTTGCTATGCGTGTTAATGCTTTAAAGGGAATATCAATATGATGTTGGTGATTCGGACATAAACGCAAGCGATAAGCTGCTCTATAAGCATCAGCACTACCTTTTGAAAGTGGTAGCAATTGAATTGATAATATTTTTAAACCACCCTTGCCATTTTTTTGCACTGCGGCTTTAAATCCTAGGGTTTTTCCTAACTTTCTGAGTCTGATAGGTAATTGGGAATCATCTCTATCTGTAGCTATTGTCAGTTCCCAAATTTCTTCTCCTGGATCTTTTCCCGCACCCTGACGACTGATATAAAATAAACAAGCTTGTTTACCAACACATTCAAACATGAGTTCATGAGCACGTTCTCGCCGCTCTTGAAAATCAGTATAAGATTCTAGTGTAGATTGTCCTTCAAGATGGCGAATCAAACTATCAATTGATGAATTGATCAGTCCATAACCCCAATCTTCTACATCTGTTTTTTTCTTGGCAGAATTTTTAGATGTGGTGGATGTTTTTTGAGTGACTGTGATGATAACTTCTGCTTCTGCTTGAGAGATGGTGCTGCTGGGACTTTTAGCGGTGATGTTAAGTTGTTCACAAATTGCTAATATTTTTTTGCTGTCTAAATTCAGTTGTTTTGATAATTCATAAATTCTAATTTTGGTGTTATTCATCATGGTGAAGAAATATGATATCAAACTGTATATTGATGATAAACTTCATTGGCAGCCCGATGTAGTAGAGAATGACGCCAAACTAAAGATTTTATATCATCAGCATAGCCACCACCAATCACACAAGCCACTGGATAACCTGCTGTGACACAGGTAGTTAAAACCTGCATTTCTCGACGATAAATTCCTGTGTCAGTTAAAGCTAATTTTCCCAGACGATCGCCTATATGAGTATCCACACCTGCATCATAAAATATTAAGTCTGGTTGGACTGTAGATAATAAATTTGGTAAATATCTTGCTAAGGTTTGTAAATAGTCATCATCCTCCATACCCACAGGTAACGGTACATCTAAATCACTTTTTTGTTTAGTACCAGGAAAATTGACTTCGCAATGCATCGAAAAAGTAAAAACACTATCGTCTTCTTGAAAAATAAAAGCTGTTCCATCACCTTGATGAACATCTAAATCTAAAATCAATATTTTCTCAACCAGTCCCATTGTTTGTAAAACACGAGAAGCGATCGCTATATCATTGAAAATACAAAAACCAGATCCATAACTGGGAAAAGCATGATGAGTTCCACCAGCAGTATTACAAGCTAAACCATGACTCAGCGCTAGCTTGGCAGTCAGTATCGTACCACCAACTGCCACACAAGTACGATTTGCCAAGGCTGGACTCCAAGGTAAACCAATCCTCCGCTGTGCCTTGGCGTCTAAGGTGCCTTTACAGTATGCTTGCACATATTCTGGAGTGTGAACTAACTCAATCAACTCTGGTGACGGCGATTCTGGGGTGTGAAACTGTTCAATTTGCGCTACCCCATCACCTATCAGCAATTCATAGAGTAGGCGAAATTTAGACATCGGGAAGCGATGCCCTGGGGGCAGTGGTGCAATATAATCTGGGTGATAAATGATTGGCAAATCCATATTATTTATTGTGAACTATTCTGCGGTAATCCCCAATTTTTAGACAATTCTGTTAGCGATCGCTTTATTCTCTCTCAACCAGATGCGACACCACAAAAAACTTTCATTAGTTACCAGGAGCGCTAACAAGGTAAAGTTTTCCAGGTTCCCTAAATATTCAAGCGATGAAATTGCTCACCCAATCGATTATGATACTAAATTGGTGAGTCTGATTTCAAAATCAGCATAAAAAAAGGGAAGCATCTGATACCCAGCCTTCATCTCTACCTTTTAATTACGAATTAATATGATCCAATGGATTCTGCCAATTGTGTTTATCCTCGCTGGCTTACTTGCGGGAATAATTGGTGAAAAAGTTATCTTTAAAAAGCTAAAAATATTTGTTATTAAAAAACAAATTCCGGGGAGTGATATCATCTTTCAATCTCTGCATCGCATGACTTTTATTTGGTTAGCGATCGCTGGCTTTTTTTGGGCGATTCTTACCTCTCCTCTCAAACCAGATGTTGCAGATGTATTGCAAAAAATTCTGACAATTATTCTGCTATATTCAATCACTCTCGTCTTAGCTAGATTATCTGCTGGTTTTGTCAGTTTATTTATTCACAAAACCTCTGGTGTTTCCGCTTCTCTGCTTTCTAATCTAGCAAAATCTGCTGTATTAGTTTTAGGTGCACTCATCCTTTTACAAACACTAGGTGTGCAAATCACACCGTTAATTACAACTTTAGGAATTAGCGGTTTAGCAGTAGGTTTAGCGTTAAAAGATACTCTAGAAAATTTATTTTCTGGCTTCTATTTAATTATTTCTCAACAAGTGAGAACCGGAGATTACGTCAAACTTGAAGCCAATCACGAAGGATACGTTACAGATATTTCTTGGCGACATACAACTATCAAAGAACTGTCTAACAATGTGATTATTGTCCCTAATTCTAAGCTAGCTTCAGCAATTTTCACCAATTATCATCTACCAGTTAAAGAAATCACCCTGACAATTAATGTCGGTGTAGATTATGAAAGTGACCTAGAACAAGTAGAAAGTGTGACTGTCGAAGTTGCAAAAGAAGTTATGCAAGAGATTGCACCAGAATTAATCGCTAATGAACCATACATTAGATTTCATAAATTTGGTGACTTTAGCATAGATTTTACACTTTACATGCGCGTCAACGAATTTTTTGATCAACGCATAGGCAAACATCTATTTATTAAAAAATTACACAAACGTTATCAACAAGAAGGAATTAAAATCCCCTTTCCTTCCAGAGAATTATATATGCAGGAGAATCCGACTAAAACTTAACATTCAACATCTAAATTTTCTCTTCCACTTCATCCACAGATAAGCTCATAGAAAATCTCGGTTTTGAGTTGGTTGGGAGTAATGGTCATAAAAACAAGACCTCAACTCAGTGGTAATAGATTAAAAATAACATTTTTTCTGGACTTTTCACATCTCAGAAATATTACTATAAAAACAATACTTTAGGAATCATAATAATGAGTTTAACTAGCCAGCAGCTATTTCCAGCTAAGTTAGAAAAATTCCTTTGGACTTGGCAAGGTTACAGAATTCAGTACACTGTCATGGGTGAAGGAAAACCCTTAGTATTAGTTCATGGCTTTGGCGCATCTATTGGACATTGGCGCAAAAATATTCCCGTTTTAGCTGATGCTGGTTATCAAGTATTTGCTATAGATTTGTTAGGGTTTGGTGGTTCAGAAAAAGCACCCATTGATTACACAATTGAAGTATGGGTAGAGTTGCTCAAAGATTTTTGGACAGCACATATCCAACAACCAGCTATATTTATTGGCAATTCTATCGGCGCATTAATTAGCTTGATAGTATTAGCAGAACATCCAGAAATTGCTGCTGGTGGTGTTTTAATTAATTCTGCAGGCGGTTTAAGCCATCGTCCCCATGAATTAAACCCACCACTGAGAATAGTTATGGCAGCTTTTAATAGAGTAGTGCGATCGCCCATCACAGGCAAGCTCATTTTTAACCGCATTCGCCAAAAAAGCCAAATTCGTCGCACTCTCTACCAAGTCTACCGCGATCGCGCCGCCGTCACTGATGAACTAGTTGATTTACTTTATACTCCCGCTTGCGAACCAGGCGCACAACAAGTTTTTGCTTCCATTCTGTCAGCACCTCCTGGCCCCAGTCCCCAGGAACTTTTACCCAAAGTAGAACGTCCTCTACTAATAATTTGGGGTGCTGACGACCCTTGGACACCCATCACAGGAGCAAAGATTTACGAGGAGGCGCAAAAGAATGGTAAACCAATCAAAATTATCCCCATTCCCAACGCCGGTCATTGTCCCCATGATGAAGTCCCAGAAGTTGTCAACAACCAGATTGTGGATTGGCTAGCTCAAAGGTGATGATTTTTATGCATAGACATCTTGTAAGTAGATGTCTATGCATCTTTGTTTCTCAGGTATGAAAAAGCTGCTAACAATCTGGATAAACTCCCCTTATTTTGAACTTACGCAAGTGTCATATTTTTTGAGAAAAATCGTTCCAAGTTTTACTTTTAAAAAACTTGACTCTTGACTTTGGAAACGAATATTAAATACCACCTGCGTAAGTCCTGTTATTGTCTCAATTTATTTTGAGAAAATCAAAATCAAGTGGTGTGAATCTATGGGACTTGATGTGCGAAATGGATATGACGAGAATATTTCCTTCAATAACCACCAACATTTTTTTCAAAAAGGTTATCAAGTTATCCGCGAACTAGGACGCAACCGAGAAGCAGGACGCATTATTTATCTAGCTCATGCTTTCAATTCCCATCAACTAGTAGTGATTAAAGAATTCTGTTTTGCTAAAACATTTCCTGACTGTTCAGGTTTGCAAGCTTATGAACACGAAATCCAAATCTTGCAACAATTGCATCATCCCCGCATTCCCCACTATGTAGCTTCTTTCACAACACCAGCGGGTTTTTATTTGGTACAAGAATATAAAAACGCTCCATCATTAGGAGCAAAACACAACTTCCATCCAGAACAAATCAAACACATCGCCTTGTCAATTTTAGAAATTTTGGTTTATTTGCAAAACCAAACTGCTCCTATTATCCATCGGGACATCAAACCAGAAAACATTTTAGTTGACCAACATCTAAGAACTTATTTAATTGATTTTGGTTTGGCGAAAAAACAAGATATCACAACAGTTCTGAGTAGCTTATCTGCAGGTACTCCAGGATTTATGTCACCAGAAGAACAGTTTGGTGATTTCCTCACAACAGCATCAGACTTATATAGTTTAGGAGCAACATTAATTTGCTTACTCACCCATACCCGCGCCGTAGATATTGGTAAGTTAATTGATGAAAACTTGCGCTTTAATTTCCATAAATTAGTCCCAAACATCAATCCGCGTTTCTGCGCTTGGTTAATGAAAATGGTAGAACCCAACCGTAAACATCGCTACCCTAACGCAGAAATTGCACTCAAAACACTCCAACCCATTCCCGTTTTTGGTGGTACTAAAATAGAAATGCTAGCCACCGTAGTAAAACTGAGAAAAAGCACAACAATGCTAGCACTAGCAACCATGGGAACACTTGCTGTAGCAGGAACAACTTGGATAATCGCTCAACCAGGAGGACTCGCTCAACAAGTATTAGAAACTCATGAATGTCAATCTTCTCAGCTAGTTTCTAAGCGCTGCTGATTGAACTTTTCAAAATCATTTGTAGAGACGTAAGATTTTGCGTCTCTACATTTAAATTTATATCGCAATTCAGCAACACCAGAAAGCAATATCTATATTCCCTTGCTAAATCTACTGAAATCAGAAAGCAAACCGCAGTTTGAGAAAGCAATTTCTATATTCCCTTGCTAAATCTACTGAAATCAGAAAGCAATCTCTGCTTTTGCTTGCTAAATCTACTGAAATGAGAAAGCAAACCGCAGTTTGAGAAAGCAATCTCTGTTTTTGCTAACTAAATTCCGTCTGAATTATTACCAATCGTCAAAATCAAAAAACGCCAGTAGGAAACAGCCAGATAGCGCGATCGCTTACAATTTAATCACGAGCAGATTATCCTCAATTTTTCAGTGCGGTTAACATGACTGAAATCAACCCTGATCAGATTACTGGAAGCATTTCCATTACCGTACTACCTCAAAAAAATGGACAGTATGTCTGTCAAATATCACCATCCCTGAATGATTCTTCTGGGGAGGATCTACGGTGCTACGGTCAAACAAAGGAACACGCAATCGCCATCGCTTTAGAGCAGCTAGCTGATGACTATCGCCGCAGAGCACAAGAACAACAAAATATAGATTGGGACACAGTAGAGCGCTCAGACTCTGGAGAGCCAATTACCAAGCACTACCATGTGATTTTGCACTATGAACGCATTGCTGAGGAAGAATCGAAGTTTGAAGCAATGCACAATACAATCATGGGAAATACGGTGGTTGAGAACGCCAAAATTACTATCATTGAGATTGATTCAGATATACCAATTGATCCGCTAGCGCGATCATGGGATTGATTTAGAGACATCAACACTATCTCAATATTTTTCAAGCGGGCGGCGGGAATCGAACCCGCATTAATAGCTTGGAAGGCTATAGTTTTACCACTAAACTACGCCCGCAAGTTTCCAACTTTAAAAACATAACACGACACTAGCAAAAAATCAAGTATTTCTCAAGGTAAAGGCTGAATGAGAATCCGGACTGTGAGATTACTGGGTTTTGGGTCTTGCGGATCGTTGTCATAGGCAGGCTCAAATTCCCAGCCTCTGAGAACTTCATTGGTGATAAACTCTTCATATTCGCTCTTTTCGTCAGGGCGAATCGACTGATCAGCGATCGCTACACCCTCCAGTTTACCTTGTTCCGAAATCGTCAAAATCGCTGTAATTTCTACAGGTTCACCAGGTTTTTTTTCAATAAACTTAACGTACTCCAGACCTTTAGGAAATGGTTGGTTGTTAGGTTTTATTTTGGCTGGGTTAGTGTGTCTATCCCGTTCTCCCTGTTGCGGTTCCCCTACCAAAGTTGCAACTAAAGTTCCCCCTGCTGCATCTGCTGGTGGTGCTAACGGTTCTTGATTCTCAGTAGTATTATTTGTGTTCTCTCGTTGCTGTTGTGCAGCTAGTTCTCGTTGTTTTTGTGCAGCTAGTTCTCGTTGTTTTTGTGCAGCTAATTCTCGTTGCTGTTGTGCAGCTAATTCTCGTTGCTGTTGTGCAACCAAATCCTTTTGTTGCTGTACCGCTAATTCTCGTTGCAAAGCCGCTAATTCCCGCTCTTGTTGTGCAGCGAGTTCTCGTTGACGTTTTACCGCCAGAGCGATCGCTCTTTCATCTTCACTGATCGGCGCAGGTTTAACTGTTAATTTTTCTGTAGTCACACCTTGCTGCGGTAACTTTTCAGTTGTGGTTGCTGGCTTGGGTGATACAGATTTGGTTGTAGGTTTTGGTTGTGGTTGAGCATCAATATCGATCAACTCCACAGCGATCGTCGATTCACTCTGCTGTTGCCATAATGAGCTGAACTGATAGGAACGGAGCAGCCAAAATGCCAACAAATGCAATGCAACTGAACCTAACACTACCGCAACCCACATTCCCGGTGGATCAGAGCGTCTCCTCCAGTCTTGATCTGGACTTAAAGTTGTATCCGCAGACGTTGGTGTCATCTGAAGTATGAAGTATAAAGTATTTTGACAGCCTCTAACTTTATTCGCGCCAACCGACTTACTCCAGTCTGATTTTACCGATTAACCATCACCTCTGGTGTCACCGCAAAAGTCAAAACTGTTTCATCGACTCCCTTAAGTTCTAAAGGACTGACCTTAGTAATCTCTTCATCCTGCAAATAATCTGCCACAGCAGCAGAAACCAAAATAGTACCCGGAATAGCAGCAGACTGCAACCTAGCAGCAATATTCACACTAGGGCCAATAGCAGTATAATCAGCTCTTTCCGCACTACCAAACATCCCCACAACAGCTGTACCCTGGTGAATACCGCAGCGAAACTTGACCCCAGCGTGTCCATCAGCATCAAATATCCCTTGATTTCGCCAATGCTGATTTAACTCCGCCAGAGATTTGTGCATTGCTCTGGCTGTATTGATAGCACGGCGTACCTGTTCATTCGGGGTCAATTCTTCCGGCGCTCCATACAAAGCTAAAATCGCATCGCCCATAAATTTATCTACAGTTCCACCGTTATCAAACACAGTCTTGGTCATGGACTCTAAATACTCATTTAATAACTCTGCCACGCGCCGGGATCTGAGAGTATTTGCTAACTGAGTAAAACCAACTATGTCACTAAACAAAACCGTAATCAAACGGGGTTCCGGTCGTAAATCCAGTGTCAAATCTCCCGTCGCCGCTTTTTTTACCAAAGCAGGCGGTAAAAACCGCTTCAGCACAGATTCTGTCAGATAAGTATTTAATTCTACAACCCGCCGCTCATTTTCCTTCAATGCCAACAGATTTCTCACCTCAGCCAAAAGTTCTCGATCATTAAATGGTTTCGCCAAATAAGCATCCGCACCATATTCCGTACTTTCAATGCGGGTTTCTTCATCTATTTTGGCAGTGAGTAAAATAATGGGTATACCCTTGAGATTATCCTGATTGCGGATCATCTCAATCATCTCCAGTCCCGTTACCACTGGCATCATTAAATCACTGATAATTAAGCTGGGGGAGGTTTTTTGAGCTATGTAAAATCCCTCAGCACCGTTGCGAGCGGTCTGGACTCGATAACCATTACTGCGAATAATCTCAGATACATAAGCACGCAAATCTGGGTTATCGTCTACAACTAGAATTAAGTGTTGATGCTTCCCTAAACTAGCATTGCCGTTACCCTGCAATTCCTGCTCATCAGATAAGACCGATGAAATCCCTTCACCGTCAGTGATTGGCTCTACTAATTCTAAATCAGCCAATTCCACACTAGCACGGCTTGTTTTCAGTTCTGCAGGCGTTTCTAGTAATTGTTCTGGAGGTAAGTGTTTATTTCCTGTTACCAATTCAATAGTAAAACTGGTACCTGCTCCGTAAACTGAATCCACAGTTACTGTACCACCGTGGAGTTCTACTAATTCTTTGACTAAAGCCAAACCTAAACCACTACCTTCATAGGAGCGGTTCTCTGAACCTTCAGCTTGGCGAAAACGCTCAAATAGCTGGGGAATTTGTTGAGGAACAATGCCAATTCCTGTATCTTGTACTTGTAAGGTGCAGCGATCGCCTGTTGATAACACCTTAACAGTAATTGTTCCACCTTCCGGCGTAAATTTCATCGCATTCGACAGTAGATTATACACCACCTTGTCAAATTTTTCCATATCTAAATAAACAGGCGGACAGACGCCCAACTCTGTCACGAGACTGAGCGCCTTTTTCTCACAGTATGGGCGAAATGACTCGACAATTTGACTAACAAATTCCACTAAATCGCATGGGCGAAAATTCGGCTGCATTCTCCCTGCATCCAACCGTTGCAAATCTAACAGTTGATTGACTAATCTTAACAAACGGCGGGAGTTACGCAGAGCGATCGCACTTTGGGCATGAGATAAACCCTCGCCCGTCCCCACCGCCGATTCTAAAGGCCCTTGAATCAAGGTGATGGGTGTGCGGAATTCATGGGAAATATTCTGGAAAAATTCAGTTTTTTGCTTGTCTAATTGCAACAAGCGCTCCGCCTGTTCTCGTGTCTTTTGATACAAATGAGATTGTTGCACAGCGATCGCTGCTTGTACAGCCACAGCTTTAGCCAGTTCAATATCTGACGCTAGCCACAGTCTAACTTGACTACCAACGCGCAGAGTAATACTGCCAATACATTTACCATCAGCCAACAACGGTACAACCATTAGCGATCGCGCCGCCATTTTTAAAGGCAAATCAAACCCTTTGAGCGCTGAATAGCAACTGCTCATATCCGCAATTACCACAGGTTCATGTGTCCGCAATATTTCTTGTAAAACAGGATTTTCTCTAATAGGTACTTGAGAATCAGGTAATCGGTGTCTTAATTTATAGTCATCCTCTAAATCTTCTGCCTGAGTTAGTTCAACAGCATCCTCTAGACTGGGAGAACTTTCATACAAACCCACACACTGCACAAACTCATCTTCCTCAGTCCACAAAGACAGCACACAACCATCAACTTGTAAAGCTTGGCCCAATTGTTCCGTAATCGCGGCAAAAATATCTTGCGGATCTAAACTAGAACGGATCGCCGTCGTAATTGTATTAATTAAAGCCTCTCGTTTCGCCAGAGCACGCACTTGTTCATAAGCATAGGCTTGAGACAAAGCCAAAGCAGCTTGATCCGCCACCATCGAAACCAGCTGTACCTCGTCATCCCGCCAAATCCGCGGCTTTTGACATTGATGTAGCGCCAGTACTGCCATTAATTCCTGTTGGCAAATCAAAGGTACAATTAAGCTAGAGCAAATATTAGCAGTAGCAAAAGCTACAGAGCGTTGGCGTAATTCCACCACATCTCTCTGAATGCGCTCATCATCCGCCACATTACTAATTACCTGGACTTCGCGGGTTTCCCAGACAGTTTGAGCCAATAAAGAAGCAGCGGGAAAAGAAGATAAAGCAGTCCCATTTTCCTCACTATTCGCTTTCTGGTAGATAAACCCCTCCTCACTCAACCGCTCGTCCTGAAAAGGACGTAACAGACAAACATCTACCTCCAGCATATGACCCACAGTATTGACAATCGCTTGCAAAATTTGCCGATAATCTAAAGCACTGCGAATTGTATTCGTAACAGTATTCAGCAGCGATTCTTGGCGTAACGTCCGGGTGAGTTCATAAGTTCTGGCTTTGAGAACGTTGTGAGTATCTAAAGCTTGGCGTACCACCGCCTTTAGTTCCTCAGCTTCCCACGGTTTAGTGACATATTTAAATACTTTGCCAGCGTTAATCGCCTCCACCAAATCTTCCACATCAGTGTAGCCAGTTAAAATAATCCGGATAATATCTGGGTATTGAGTCGCTGTCAGGCTTAAAAATTCTGTACCACTCATTATCGGCATTCGCTGATCAGAGATAATCACTGAAACCTCTCCTTCGAGTGAGAGCAAATCCAGCGCCGCAGGCCCAGAAGTTGCTCTCAGCACTTTATAGTCACGATAAAAAGTGCGATAGAGCAAATCCAGGTTGTCTGGTTCATCATCGACAACCAATATTTTCGGCTTACTGTTTGCTTGGGATTTCATGCACCGCTTTCCTGCTGCAACGGCAGTTGGATAAAGAATAATCTGATCAGGTAAGAGCAGAGCATTTTGACCAATAGGACTGTTTGGTTACATGACTGCTGAGTGTGGGAGGATTTACTCACAGTAATTTGTCTCGACGGCTAGTAATGATTGCTATTCGCTCCAGTGCAGAGCAATTAATCGGATATGTAGTAAGCGTGTTACAGAATGGATACTGGCTGATCAAATTTTCCCTCACCTCCGGCGAGAACTCTCCAAAACAATAAGCAGCACTCAAGCTTGGCTGAAAAAACCATCTGTCGCTGCATATTAAGTTTTCCCGTTGTAGCAGTAGCGCTAACACTTGTAGGTAAATTTTATTTATGACACTCATGATAGAGATGGCAATGTTACAACAATAAAATTTAAACCTCAAAGTGTACGATAAAAAAAATACCCGTACTTAATTTAGCAGTGAAGAGGTAGGGAAGCGATCGCCCACAAAGTACTAACTTTGCCCGGAAAATTTTTCCCACTGTCCTGTTACTCTAGCCAAGGCTGCGATCAAGGATGAAGTATAAAGTATGAATTCATACAAAGCAGCATGGACGAAAAAAATTAAATTCTTCCATCAAGAGTACCCCATCCGAGAATCGTTGGAGTAATTTCATACCTCATCCTTTATCTTCATCCTTCAACAGCTTTAGGCTGACGGTAGTTACGACCCTGAAAGACAATTGCGTAAATTCTGAATAAACTGCCCACAAAGGAGCAGAGTATGTTATCACCTTAAAAAACCTACGTCATCCATATACAGTATATTAAGGTGTCGCACTATTATTTCCAGCACAAGCAAGCACTATCTTCAAGACAAAGGCTGGGAGCTAAAGACGAAAAATAAGGAAATAAGGATTTTCATACTTGATTTTGACTAAATTGGAGCACAGATGACACCGCTCCAAGTTTAATGCTCTCAGCATCTGATAATTTCCATACTAGTTTGATAGTATTTTATGATATTTGAGAAAATTTCCACTGTATGAAATCAACACTGAGCTAGCCTTGACATCCTGGTTTTTTCACCCCTATCACCAAGAGCCAGTCACACCCGCCGCCAAGCAAATTGATCGCCAATTTCACATCCGCGCGGCTACACCTGCTGATTTGACTGATGTTGCTCAAGTCATTGCGGAAAGCTTTCACTCCCAAAATGGTATATGGGGATGGGCTTTTCCAGTTCTCCGTTTGGGTATCTACGAAGACTTAAAGCACCGACTGGCCTCGCCTGCGCCCCATCATGTTTGCTTGGTTGCTATTGATACCACTATGAGTGCAACTAACAATTTAGTCGGAACTGTGGAACTGGGTTTGCGTCTGAGTGACTCATGGACAACAGTAGGTAAAACTTTTCCGTACCTGTCTAATCTAGCCGTTCGCCCAAAATATCGCCGACACGGTGTGGCTTCAGGCTTGCTGACAAATTGTGAAAAATTTTGTCGGGAATGGGGATATCAAGATTTGTATCTCCACGTTTTGGAAAAGAACTATCATGCTAGACAACTTTATTTTAAACAGGGCTATCAGGTTTATAAAGTTGAATCTACTTGGAACATGTTTCTTTTAAAATATTCACACCAGCTATTCTTGCACAAGTATTTGCGGTCTGAACCCAGTATCTAAATGGTATCTGAGCGATTTTATCTTGTGATTTGAGAACTACCAGAGTGCGAATACACAAATTTTTGCTAATGAGAATTAATTTCGTAACTTAGCTTAATCTTTAGCTTCAATAATGTTAAACATTAGCGTGTCAATGTCGGCGGCTTTCGTGCAATCGCGTTTTTGAAGATTTATCATCATAATTTTCTTGAAACCTTAGTCTACTAATTTAGCTTTTATGTTTTACTATTTTTAATTTTTACATCAGATATTGTGAAGGCTGCTGGAAATATAGTATCTTTCTCAAAAAGAAACACTATCCTATTGACTCTACTAAATTACAAATAATTAACCACTTCGGTGTAAATTAATATTCTTTAATTAAAAATAAATATTAGCAGGGGTATAACGAAAGAGATACTACACAAAACTATCTTCATAAAAATCATAAATTCCTTATAAAAACTTTGTATTGGCAATGTTCATCTTTATAGAAACTTTAAAATAAAGTCCGCTGGAGTGGAGGACAAATGCAGTTAAATCTCATAAAATATGATTACTAAATTATTGAACAATCGTATTGTCCGTAATTTTAGATAGGCCTACTAAAAAAATCGGGATAAGAAGAAAAATCAAAAATTTCGTTTTACTTAACTTCAAATCCTGGTTTTAAGTGCTTACTATTAACCAACTATTAGCAAGTTTGAAAAAACATGGATAGCGAAGAGCGCCGACGCTATCAGACTGCTATGATATCAACTTATTATTCTGATACCACATTCCTTGCCCATTTTGCCATGCCAGATGGAACTGAGCAATCTCAAGGCTCGGACACCCTCTCACTTTTGCAAACTGGAAAGGTGTTTATAATCAATAGTCGCAGACGGAATGGATTAATTCTTTTTAAACGCTACCATGCAGAGTTTGCTGGGCCCGGAGCAGCGGTAGGTGGGAATTACGATTGTGATTGTCAAAGGGTACTGCCAATCGGTAATCTGTCCTTATTGACGCCTGAATCCTATGAGGAACGCCAGAAGGCTTACTTAATCAGGCGACAATGGATTCGGTTGATCAAACAAATTACTGAAAATCCGGTAGCACCACAACGAGTCCAGAAAATTCTCGATCAATTTGAACAATATTTTCCACCAGAAACGGTAGCCCATTTACCGGATATAGCTTTTGCTCATTTAGTCGGTGTTTTACCACAAACGGTCGGTATAGTACGCCGTTTGGGTGGCGAAGGAGACAGTAGATTTAATTATTGAGTGAATTATTAAAAGTCGAAATTTGCCAAAGCGACTTGAATGTGATTCCAGGTGCGTGCATTTTCTTCGGGAGTTCCGATAGTAATTCTTAATCCGGTATTCAATAGCCGTACCAAAGTGCCGGATATCTTGAGCTTATCATGTAGATTATTTAAAATACTGCTGTGCGGGTCAGCACCCTGTTCTCGGACACGCAAATAAATAAAGTTAGCAGCGCTTTCCCCAATTTGCAATATTGAGTGTTGAGATAGCAGTTGAATGAGTTTGTCTCGTTCAGCTAAGGTTTGCGGAATAGATTTTAGCAAGATCTGGCGGTTTTGTAAAGCCAGTTTTGCTGCTGTGAGGGAGAAGCTGGGAAGATTGTAGGGTAAGCGAACTTTTTCTAAGATAGCGATCGCTTCTGGATCAGCGATAGAATAGCCAACACGCAGTGCTGCTAACCGGAACGCTTTGGAAAAAGTACGTAATATCAACCAATTAGGGCGCAGAGTCAATTCTCCCACTAAAGTATTTTGGCTAAACTCGAAATAAGCTTCATCAATTACCACTAAAATCTCTTCACCCAGACTTTTCAGCCATGCTATCTCGGCTGTCGTCAAAGGATTAGCAGTGGGAGAATTGGGATGAACCACAAAAACCACGCGAATCGGCGGATTTTGAGTTTGGGCGATCGCTTTTTGTGCTGCTGTTAAGTCAATTTCAAAATTAGTTTCATTCCTAGCCACCGCGACTACGGGAATGCCTAACGTCTGTGCCAAAATTGCGTACATCGAGAAAGTAGGATTGGCAGCGAGAATTGCTCCTTGTCCCCCTAAACATGTGATAATCAACAAAGAGCGGATGAGTTCATCTGAACCATTACCTATAGAAATATTAGCAGCAGTAACTGAGGGTGAAGCTAGGGTTGCCGACTCGTTGACATATTCAGCGATCGCTGCCTTTAATGTCTCATGTCCACCATCCGGATAACGATTTGTCTCTATTATTTGCTCATAAGCCTCAGCTAACTTTGCTTTTAGCTCAAGTGGTAAATCGTATGGGCTTTCATTCGTATCTAGCCGATCGAGCTGCTTTGCGACTGCTTCGGTGGTACTGCTACTGGGATGGGGTTTGTAAGCGGTAAACTTAGCTAAATCTGGTCGAATAAATGGAATCATAGTTTCAGTCAATAGTCATTTGTCCTTGGTCATTAGTCATTGGTAACGGGCGTCGGACAAATGACTAGGGACATTGGTCATGTAAGAGTTTAATATTTTACAGCGTCAAGGTAACTGGCAAAACAGACAAATTGCCTGCCAAATTTCACTCATCACATTACTCAAGCTATGATCGCTGTCGAGTTCCACTAATTCTACCCAAGGACGCGATCGCGCAAAGTCACGACTAGCCGCAACAGGTATGACTTCATCCTTTTTGCCATGCAAAATTAGAGTAGGGATAGGGCGTTGCAAAGTTTCTTCTCGATATTGAGCCGCATCTGTCACGAAATCATAACTTAGGGGGAGTGAGCGCCCCTCCCCATAATGGTGAACCATGAGATATTTGTCATGTTGCCAAAGCTTGACCGCTTCATCTCCTAGCTGGGGCAACCAATGAGATAAAAAGTCAAAAGCTGGTGCTAGCAGCACTAGTTTATTTACCTGCACATATTTTTCTCCCAGATGGGCACAAGTCAACCCGCCCAAGCTGGAGCCGATTAGTGTCACACAGACAGAATCGTCAGCAAATTCCTTCGCAACTTGAGAGAGTTGACGAGTGATTGTCAGGTTAAGAAAATCGTCTGCGTTGAGATCGGGGACTGTCAACTTTGTCTGAATCTGAGTAAAGCGATCGCTAATATATCGCGCTTTAGCAGAATAAGGACTAGAAGCGAAGCCGTGTAAGTAGATATACTGCTTAACCATCAAATTTTTTTCGTAATTTCATCACGAAAAAGTATAAACACAAAGGTTTTTTGGCAATCGGTCTGTAAAACAATGTCAGAGAAGTGGGTTGAGTTTACTTCTCTGACATTACACAAAGTTTAGTTTACGCTGATAGCCCCATTACAGAGAAGACATCAAAGTTTCATGTAGTTGGTCGTTCCGGAGGCTTCTCAGGAGGTTTTTCCGGTGGTTTTTCTGGAGGCTTCTCAGGTGGTTTCTCTGGAGGCTTTTCTGGAGGTTTTTCCGGTGGTTTTTCCGGTGGTTTTTCTGGAGGCTTCTCAGGTGGCTTTTCTGGAGGCTTCTCAGGTGGCTTTTCTGGAGGTTTTTCTGGAGGTTTTTCTGGAGGTTTTTCTGGAGGTTTTTCTGGAGGTTTTTCTGGAGGCTTTTCTGGAGGCTTTTCTGGAGGTTTTTCTGGAGGTTTTTCTGGAGGTTTTTCTGGAGGTTTTTCTGGAGGTTTTTCCGGAGGCTTCTCAGGAGGTTTCTCTGGAGGCTTCTCTGGAGGCTTCTCTGGAGGCTTCTCTGGAGGCTTCTCAGGTGGTTTTTCTTCGGGAAGTTTTTCCGGGGGCTTTTCAGTGGGCTTTTCTTCAGGGAGTTTTTCCGGAGGCTTTTCTAGTGGTTTTTCCTCTAACGAATCTTGAGGTTTTGTAGGCGTCACTTCCTCAGTCACAGATGGACGCTGAGGGTTCGAGAGGACTTGTCCTGTGTCTATAAAAGAGTCTATTGAGATATCTTTCTTTGATGAGTTTGATGTAGTGCTATTTTCAGTATTAGTAGCAGATGATTTGGAAGCAGTGCTGAGTTGTAAAAAAGCTGGATTATTGACTACACCTTTACCACTAATTGGTAATTGTGCTGCTACGGCTGCTGCGGTTTCTGCTTGAACACTGGCGATCGCTGGATCTGGCGCTGGCTTGAGATTTTGCCTAGTCAGATCAAGTCCTTGAACTAAATCGCTAGTTTCGTAGAAATTTCTCAAATCAAAGTCGTACAAGCCCTGAAATCTATCTTTAATAATAACCATCAGCTGCCCTGCTTCGAGCATCTGACGTTGAGAACCTTCTTTATTAGAAACTTCAATTCCACTGTTTGTCAGCGCACCTAAAACAGTAGTATCTGTTTTTTCGTCGTAGCGGACAAACAATGCTGAACCACGAATTGCGGCTGCTGCATTGGGCGTTTGTATACGTGTTCGCCCTTGTCCTGGCGGAATTAGCAGCAACACAGTCCCATTGTTTAGTTGAAAATTGCGCGTCTTTGGCAAAAATTGAAATAAAGCTTGCTCTCCCACCCTTGCTAAAGAGCCATCGTTAAAGCGTAACTCTGCTAGAGAAGCTCGACCGGTAGACAAACCATCTCCGGGAATTATGGCATCTGATCTGCGCGCAGGGCGGGTCTGCTGATTATTTTTCATGATCAGTTGCACTAAGTTACGGAGATTCTGAATCTCCGCTCGCGTTAGGGGGATGTTTGCATCAGCCTTATTTGGCGAATGCAACGCTATTACTCCCCATAAACCAATCACCAAAAGTGGGAAAAATTTATGACGAAACATGATTATAAAGATTCGGGAACTTTAACTGATCACCAACCAGTTGAAAGTAGATGCAAACCCCAATTAAATGTTATTTTTTATACTTAAGTATGCAATTTTTGACTTAAATACTTGATTTGTGTCAATCTAATTGATACAACAAGTATGTATTTTATGTCTGCTTAATTTTACAGTAATTTTACATGATAAGCTACGCAAGCTACGGATAAACAAAATAAATATATGTAACTTTTTAGATTAATAAGTCTAAACACTAATAGTATAGTCAGACATTACTCCTACAACAGTAGTTGAAACATCAGGGATAAAGTTGAGCAGAAAATTTTGGTTCCTGACGGGAACTTCTGACACAGCTTGCGGCTCTACGCTTGCCAAACACGATTAACGTCACTAACGATGCAATCCAAAAGCTGGACAAGTTTGTTGTTTGCAATTTTGTTAACTCCCAGTGGTGTCAGCCTGTTTGGCATCGGGGTAAGTGAAGCAAGGGCTGCAAGTTCAGATAGATTTAATAATCTACAAAATGACTGGGAATTAAAATCATACTATTTGCCCAACTCACAACTCAGTGAGCATCCGTGCCAAAAGTCAAAGTCAGATACAAAATATTTTGAGCTATCACAGCGGAACTCGTGTATAATACCAAACTCTAAATTAAATCATAGTGCAGTTAGTTATCGTTATGAACTGCCAAAGCAGAGTCTCGGTGAATTGGGTGACAGAAGTGAGCAGAAAAGTTGCTTTGGTCAATGTGCTGGGTTGAACGACACCTCACACTCATCTTTTAACATTCCAGTCTTGAATAGCTACTGCAAAGATTATCTGTGCAATCATCCGAGAGAGTTGGGGCGTTTATATTCACAAGTACCGGCAAATTCTGAGCCTGATTCAACCCCCTCAATACAACCCAATCCTCAACCCAATTCCACAGGAGTCGAGAACCCTGAAAATCTAAAAACGCAGAGTAACCCACCGCAACTGGAAGGACAACCGAGCAATTTTCCCAAGCCTTCTACACAACCAATAGAACAAATTTTAGATCAGCCTCAAGCAGATTATACACGGAGACTAGAGAAACTTCAGCAATTACTCCGACAAAAACAGCCTTCACCTGCGTCTAGTTATGAAGAACAGCTAGAACTGGGGTTGCGGGTGCGACAAAGATCACAACCACCTCTGGAACAAGCACCACCTCCACCGAAAGAAAAGCCGGTAGATAAATTTAAACCCGTAGGCTATTTACAAGGACGTATTGGTTATTTTCACACGAATAATGTTTTTTCTTCTGATATTGATCCGATAGAAGATGGCTTGATGTTTTATGGGTTAACATTAGCCTCTGCATATTTACCCTTGAATCCCAAAACTTATATCAATGGGTCAATTGACGGCTATCTAATTCGTTATGGAAATCAATCAATATATGATTACAATCAACTGAGATTTAATTTGAGTCTTTACCGACAGCTATCACAGCGGATGTATGGAGAAGTTGCTTTTAGCAATCAGCAATTATTCTATGCTAAAAATAATGGAGAAAATTTCAGCGCCGGCGATCGCTTTTTAAATGAAAGTTCGGTACGGCTGTCTTTGGGACGGCGAGATCCTTTAAATTCTAAATTAATGTTAGATAGCTTCTACGAACTTAGCGTCAATTTTGCCGACCCAGAAAGTCGTAATCGGATTATCAATTCTTTTTGGGTTTCTTTAAGCTATTATCTGCAAAAGCCGCTACAAGTTGGTATAAATTATCAATTAAATTTATCCAATTTTACACAGCGTCCAGACGCAAGAGCAGATACATTCCATCGATTATTTGGGCATATAAATTATCGAGTATCTGACAGCAGTAGTATGAATTTACAAGGTGGGGTTACTTTTGGTGGCTCCACTGTTCCCAATATTGATTATGATGGCTGGTTTTTTAGTCTCAATTATAGTTGGGATTTGGGGCAGTTTTAACATTTGTTATTTATCATTTTGTTTCTCCAACAAATCGTAGAAAATTTGATTTTATGAATGAAAAATTATGAATTTCTCAGCCTCAATTATTGATAACTAATCCAGTCGCTCCAGCTACCTGGATAAAGTTTAGCGTGATGAATATCAGCGATTTCTAAAGAAAGTAAATTCACGCAGGCTGTGACGCCAGAGCCGCAATAAACTAAAATTTCTGAGGCTGTTGCTAAGTTTTGCCAACGCAGGCGCTGTGCTGATTCAGGAAGTAGATAACCGGCAGAATTTGTGACTTCTAGCCAAGGATAATTCACCGCGCCGGGGATATGACCAGCTATTTTATCAATTGGCTCTCGTTCTCCTCGATAGCGATCGCTTTCTCTAGAATCTACCAACACTACCTCGGGTAAATCTTTAAGATTTTTAACACCCGCAAAAGCTATCAACATTTCTGTGTTAATGGCAGGAATAAAGGTAGTTGGGCGGGGTTGAGGAATAGCAGATGTGAGCGGATAACCCGCTTTTTGCCAACCTGCAAAACCTCCATCTAAAACCACTACTTGCTCATGTCCTAAATATCGCAATAACCACCAGAAACGAGCCGCAAAAGCCAAGCGAGAATCATCGTAAGCTACCACAAGAGTTTCTTGAAAATTTATGCCTATCGCTGCTAATTTTTGAGCTAAATCAGTAGGATTAGGTAAAGGATGTCTACCGCCATGTTCTCTGACCGAACTGGAAAGATCCTGGTTTAAATCTAGGTAGTAGGAACCTGGAATATGACTCGCTTGGTACTGCTGTTGTCCTAATTGTGGATCGGCAAGAGAAAAGCGACAATCGACAATGACGACTTGCGGATCATTCAGGTGTTCTAACAACCATAATTGGGAAACGACAAATTTGTTTTCTATCATAAACTTGATTTTTTATTGGTTATTTCTCCCTTATTTTCTATGCTCGATTGTGATGATTTTGTTCCACAAATAACAGCAGATGGTTCTTTCACCTTTACCTCTAAAGAATTTGGTGAATCATTTCATAGCCATTATGGAGCAAAGCAGGAGAGTTTTTTGAAATTTGTAGCTCCTACACAGTTGGCTGTGCGTGCTCAAAGACCAGTATTACGACTGTTGGATGTTTGCTATGGTCTAGGGTACAACACAGCGGCTGCGTTGGAGACTATTTGGGCAATGAATCCGGATTGTGATGTTGAAGTTATGGGTTTAGAATTGAATCCTTCTGTGCCACAAGCAGCAATTGTTCATCGAATGTTCGCCAACTGGGACTATCAATATCCGGAAATTTTGACCCAGATAGCTTTTGAACAACAAGCTAAGGGAAAACACTTAAAGGCGACACTATTAATTGGTGATGCTCGAAGCTCAATTAAACAAGTGCATCAGTCAGGATTCCAAGCAGATGCAATTTTTCTTGACCCCTTTTCGCCGCCTCAATGTCCGCAGTTATGGACAGTGGAATTTATCCAGCAAGTTTCTTCGTGTTTACACTTAGATGGCATTCTCGCTACGTATTCTTGCGCTGCGGCTGTCCGCACTGCGCTATTAACAGCTGGTTTAAAAATAGCGTCTACTCCGCCGGTGGGAAGACGAACACCAGGTACTACTGCTGTTCATCCTCGCAATGCAGTTACATTTGATGTATCAATTTCCCAGGAAGAAAAAGAGCATTTACTCACACGTGCGGCTATTCCTTATCGTGACCCAAATTTAAATGATACTGCCGATGTTATCGTCAGGCGACGAGAACAAGAACAACAAGCTTGTGCACTTGAACCTACTTCTCGGTGGCGAAAACGGTGGTTAATCAGAAATAGCAGCGCTGATTAATAGCTTGAGAAATTCTCCAGAATTTGTCCTAAATTTATTGCTGATAAAATTTTTCTGCGTTAAACATTGAATACAATTAAGCGAAAAGCTTGATTGCTCTTTTTTACGGTTTTGTCATCCTAAAATAATGTGTAAACGAACGCTATTGAAAAACTAACAGAGTTATCAGCAGCAATTAGCAAAATTATTTGTTTTTTGATTTAATTAAGCTTAATATAGTGCATCAAGCTGAAAAAAATACAGAGTAAAATGTAGTCGATTACCAATTTTTTCTTTCAGTCTGACACGGTTAACTTTTTTTAATGCAAAAGGGAGTGCCTTTATGATTAAATGGAACCCCAAGCATACAGGCTCTACCACAGAAAATGTTGATGGGTCTAACCCCTCAATCAAAGTGAAAAATATGGGTTCAGATCATGCCCTAGGTTTACAAAAAGTGGAAAGTGATTCATTAGGTTTCTCCAAAGCAGAAATTACGCTGGAAGTAAATCCAGCATTACCTTCTTGGATGCAAGCTGAAAATATCAATTGTGCTCATTCATTAGCCTCTAAAACACCCCAAGTTAAAGGCTCTAACGTGAACGGCTTTGATTCAGACCTGCCAAAAATCTTAGTAGTGGACGATCATGCAGCCAGTCGGATGACGGCTGTTGCTCTTTTGACAATGGAAGGGTATGAAGTCATCGAGGCTGAGAGTGGTTCAGTTGCTGTAGAACTGGTGAGACAAAAACAATTAGATTTAATTTTATTAGATGTCATGATGCCGGGAATGGACGGGTTTGAGGTGTGCCAAACACTCAAACAAAACGAATTGACTCGGCTGATACCAGTAATTTTTATTACAGCACTAAACGATAGGCGATCGCGTATTCGCGGAATTGAAGTCGGGGCGGATGACTTTCTCACCAAACCCTTTGACCGTGTTGAACTAGCAGCCCGTGTGAAGTCCTTAGTACGGCAAAAGCGTTTGAATGAAGACCTAGACCATGCGGAACAAGTACTATTTTCCGTGGCGAGGGCGATTGAAAGCCGCGATCCGAATACCGGCGATCATTGTGAACGTTTGGTAAAACTCGGAAAAGCTTTCGGTGAATACCTCAATCTCTCACGCAACCAAATTCGAGATTTGATGTGGGGCGGTTATCTCCATGATATCGGTAAGGTGGGTATTCCCGATGCGGTGCTACTGAAAACAAACAAACTCACTCCCCAAGATTGGGAGATTATGAAACAGCACGTTTTAATCGGGGTAAAAATCTGTCAGCCACTGCGGAGTATGCGGGGCGTAATTCCCATCATTCGCCATCACCATGAACGCTGGGATGGCTCTGGCTACCCCGATGGGCTGAAGGGGGATGAGATTCCTTACCTAGCACAAGTATTTCAGATTATTGATATTTATGATGCCCTGACGAGCGAAAGACCATACAAGCGGGCTTACAGCACAGAAGAGGCGTTATCTGTGATCAGAGAAGAAACTAATTCAGGTTGGCGTAATCCTCAATTAGTCCGTCAGTTTGCGGAGTTTATTTATTTTCCCCACCATCAGCAATCTTAGCAGAGCCTCAAGCACGTGATTATCATGCGGAATGTGTCCACATAACTTGTCACTTTTGCAGATTTTGGTTTAATCTCAAACCAACGGTATAGCAATATGGTGATGCTATGTCTGATGCACAAACTCCTCAAAATCAAGACCGAACCCTAGAACAAGCTCTGACTAACAAAATTATCGATGATTATTTTGAGAACTCTGAAAGTTGGCTCAGAGCCATTCTGCGGATGTGTATCTTCTCTTTGGCTTACTTAGATGAAGAACCGGTATTCGTTGTTGAATGTCCCAATCAAGCCGTAGCCAAGCGCCTGAGCCGTAAAGTTTATCCTTTTCGAGGTATGGTATATTTTTTGACTGACGACCTTGATAGTAGCGATCGCACTTTATTTTGCTACATGGAACACGCTAAGGGAACTTGGCGCTGTTTCGATACTAGTACAAGCTCTTGGAAAACCTTAAATCATTTACAAACGCCGACTGCTTCGACTGACAATGAAAAGTCATAGGGAATGGGGAGGTGGGGAGGTGGGGTGATGGGGTGATGGGGATTAAAGTTTGAGCTTCTGACCCTGAAGCGTCAGCGTTAGTGGCTCCCCAATACTCCTTCGTATCACCTTCTTTGGCGTGTTACCAAACCGCTGACACACGCACCCAAGACAAGACCTGTCCATAATCCTGTTGTACTACCTTGCCAGAGTGCTCCTGGTGTTACCCAAGCATTACACACCTCCTTTAAACCCCAAGGCTGATTTTGACACTTCTGGCGATGTATCATCAGGGTGATTTGTCCACCGATGTGACTACCAAAAAATCCTGACGCTAAGACTATGAGGGTACAAATTAAGACTTGGTTTTTGAGCATTGGGGCTGGAATCGCAAAAATCATTTATAGCAGGGAACAGGGAACAGGAGGAGGGGGAGGTGTGGGAGGTGTGGGAGGTGTGGGAGGTGTGGGAGGTGTGGGAGGAAGGAGAAGACGGGGAAGATAGCAAGCGTCAGCATAAATTCTTTTTTTATTCTCTCATCTCCCCACACTCCCCACACTCCCCACACTCCCCACACTCCCCACACTCCCCATCACCCCATCACCCCATCCCCCCATCTCCCCACACTCCCCACACTCCCCACACTCCCCACACTCCCCATCTCCCCATCTTCCCATCTTCCCATCAACCAGTATTCCTCATGCCTGCGGCGATACCGTTAATAGTTAACAATGCGCCTCGCAGTAGTTCGCCTTTGCTGTAGCGGGAGTGGATGACTCCGGAGGTGGAAGCGGTGCGGGATTGGCGCAGGCGCTTGAGTAGGGAAACTTGAATGAAACCGAGGGGAACGATGGTGCCGTTACGTAATTGTACTGAACGCTGCAGAACAGGATCACCATCTAAAAGCCGATTGTGCTCAGTAATTTTCAAGACTAACTCTCTTGTCAGATAGAATTCGCTGGCGATTTGGGCAAAAACTTGCTCAAACCTAGCTCTGTCTTCAGGATTAGACAATTCTTGGACGTAGTGACGCGCCATTTGCATGTCTACTTTAGCTAAGGTCATTTCGGCTTTGGAAATTACCATTTTGAAGAAAGGCCACTTGATATAAAAGTAGCTGAGTAATTTTAGATGTTCTTCTGGTTCTTCGTTGAGGAATGTTTGCAAAGCTGTACCGACACCGTACCAAGAGGGGAGTAAAAATCGGGTTTGTGTCCAGCTAAAGACCCAAGGAATGGCGCGGAGGCTACCTAAATCTTTTTTACCAGAAGGACGACGAGCGGGGCGAGAGCTAATTTGTAGCTGGCTAATTTCTTCTATGGGGGTGACTTGGTGGAAAAAGTCGATGAAGTCTGGCTGTTCGTAGATTAAAGAGCGATAATGAGTGCGCGATCGCGCTGCTAATTCTTCCATAATCTCATTCCAGGGTTGAATATCATCAAACCCTGTCCGCAACAAGCTAGCTTGAATAACTGCGGTGGTAATGGTTTCCAAATTGTATAAAGCCAAATCTACCAGGGAATATTTGGAAGCTAAAACTTCTCCTTGTTCGGTAATTTTAATGCGTCCGTTGATACTGTGTCCTGGTTGAGCCAAGATAGCCTCATAAGCTGGGCCACCACCGCGCCCTACAGAACCACCTCGCCCGTGGAAAATCCGCACATTCAAATCGTAATCTTCGGCGATTTTCTGGAGTGATTTTTGGGCTTTATGAATTTCCCAGTTGCTGCTTAAAAAGCCTGAGTCTTTGTTGCTGTCTGAATACCCCAACATGATTTCTTGGAGGTCGGGGGTGAGGGGAGAAGATGCGGGGGTTTGGGGAAGCGGGGAAGAGGGGGGGATGTTTGCTTTTCTGGCTTGAATTACTTCGTAACCTCCAGCTAACAAGGCGCGATATAGGGGGAGTTCAAAGAGCTGGCGCATGACGCTTTGGGAGCGTTGTAAGTCTTCTACTGTTTCAAATAATGGTACAACTTGGATTGTGCCCACAGCGATCGCTGGATCAAAAAGTCTGGCTTCTTTGGCTAACAGCAACACTTCTAAGACATCGCTGACTTCGCGGCACATGCTGATAATGTAAGTTTGGCAGATATTGGTACCAAATTCTTGCTGTAGCGATCGCACGACGCGGAAAGTTTGAATCACGTCGTTGGTTTTTTCAGAAAATGGTAATTCTGAGGGAATCAGCGGACGACGGGTTTGCAGTTCTCCTGTCAGCCAAGCTACCCGTTGTGCTTCCGATAAATCATTGTAAGCTTGGGGCAAAACTTGCAGGTATGCCAAAATTTCATCAAGGGTATCCGAATGACGGGAAGATTCTTGACGGATATCCAATTGTGTGAGATTGAAGCCAAAAATTTCTACCTGACAGATGAGATTTTCTAATTCTCGACAACTTAATCCTGTTTCGGTCAAGTTGCGCTGAATTAATCGCAGTTCAGTTAAAAAATCTGCTCCGGAACGATACATGGGGATGTCTTCGTTTTTGGGAGTTTCCCGCTTGTATAAAGCCAGATTGCGATCGCGGGTGTTCTCCAACCTTCTGAGGACGTAAGATAACTTCAGGCGATAAGGTTCTTGGCGATAGCGCAGAGCTAAGGCGTCGTACACTTCGCTTAACTGGGACTGATCCAACTCCAGAGATTCGAGCAAATCTGGTAAAACATCACTCCAGTGCATCGACACACTCAATAATTCAATCAGTTTTTTCACCGACTGAATATATCGCTCTAAAACCATTTTGCGCTGATAGCAGGCTGTTTGCCAGGTAGTTTCTGGGGTAACTGAGGGGTTTCCATCTCTATCTGCGCCTACCCAGGAACCAAAAGAGCAGAAATTTTTCCGGGGTGGTTCTAGCCAAGGGAAGGTTTTATTCAACGAATATTTGAAGCGTTTGTAGAGTTCGGGAATGCCATCAAACAACACTTCCTGGAAATAGTGTAGAGCGTAGTCTACTTCATCCAACACCGTGGGTTTAAATTGGTGCAGTTCATCTGTACGCCACCAGAGGCGAATTTCTTCGAGTAACTTTTCTCTGATTTCTGTTGCTTCCCAAGGATAACCCCCAATTGAGTTATCTGAGCGGTTTTCGACTGCATCTAGCTGCTGTAAAAGCAAAACCACATGACGCTGCTTATCGCGGATGGTGTGGCGAACAATTTCTGTGGGGTGGGCTGTAAACACCAAGCGGATGTCCAACTGAGCAATGAGACGTTGAATTTGCTGTGGTGGGACATTCAACTTAAATAAATAGGGTAATAGAGCCGAGAAAGTTCCTTTTTGTTTTTCCTTTTGTTTGCTAGTCCAATTTTCAGTCACTAAATCTGTAGATGCGGAACCTTGAACAGGGGCGTCATCTTCGCCTTTGTTCAAAGAATAGCTGACATTGGGTAAACTTTCTGGCTCTGCGGCTGCGGTTTCTAATTGTGAATAACGGGTCAATTGCTGCCGTTGCTCATATTCCTGCTCTATGATGTTAATCAGCTGAAAATACAAAGCGAAAGCACGAGCAGCCCGAATAGCTTCATTGATGTTCAATTGTTCAATCAATTTGACAGCAGTAGCAGCTTGGTCTTTGATCGCTTGTCCTTCTGGGGAACATAAATCGCGTAATTGCCGCAACAGATCCACCATCTTTTGACCGCATTCTTGCCGCAGGACAGACTCCCACAATTCTTCCACAATTTGCAGACGATGACGCAAAAATAATTCGGATGCGGGATATATGTTTGCAGCCTGAGATAAAGAGTATAACAAGGAACTCATATTCTTACCGCTTGTATAGCTGATTGTCGGTGAAGATTCTTAGTTTGGCGATTTGTCAACAGCGGATTTACCCTAGACAAATCATTTGTAGTGTAAAATTTTTAACTGTTAATTGATTCTGGGTCGTCGGGAAAATTGAGAATGGGTAAGCGATCGCCACGAAATAATTCTTCACTGGCTTCTCCTACAGCGATGAGAGCTTTAGTGGTTGCTTCTCCAGCGGTGAGCAGCATTAATATAGACGCTGTACCCGCCTGTAAAATCAAAGATTGGGGAACGCTAAACAAAAACAGACCTAATTGCGGACGAGACCATGGTGTTTGAGTGAGAGGAGACATGGCTAATTCTGGGTTGTGTGCAAATGAATAAAATAAACAAAAAACTGAATATCAGCATAGCTTGCCATTGGAAACAGCAGTTTTGGCTGATTTTGCCAGATGATAACGTAACAAAAGTGTTAAAAACCAACCTCAGGGTGTGATAAATCTATGGTTCTAGTTTACAAGTGCAGTCAATATCCCCCAACAATCGCTTCGTGTAAAGTTAACTGCCCATGAAAACAGCATCAACAGATCGTCACCAATCCTTAGTGCAATGGGTCAGCCAAGCCACGGGGATCAACACTTTCGGGGTGAAAGTCCAGTTGCAGGGAAATGATCTACACATACTTTGTGAGGATCAAGAATGTCCACAACGTTGGCGCACCCTTGCTGACTTGTTGCAAGCTCTACAGCAAACAGACTTGCAACTTTTGACAGGTGAACAACCCTCAATATACCAAGTATTAGTCTACGGACGAAAGAAGGGGGAATCACGGCCCCAGTGGTGTCACAAAGTTTATTTAAATCAACTAGATCAGCATTTGGAGGAGGTCAAGCAAGCCATACTCGCAGATGCAGAAAAATCAAAACAAGCCGGCGGCTCGCTGATTATCTCGAATGAAAGTTTGGCACGGCAAGGTGATTTAGATGCCGTGGCGCGTTATTTAAGTGAGACTCTGAGTACTTTTGGGGTATCAGTGCTAGTCAAAGTCAAGCCCCAACAGTCGCCAAAAAACGATCAGTCCAATAATCGGTTATGGATCTTTTGTCAATCGAGTTATAGCCCCGACCCTTCGCTGCTAGGAGAGCCAATAGCTCAAAAATTAAGATATCTCAAACTCTCAGGTTATCAGGATGCGGTGATTGTTTCCCAAGTCAGGGGAGAAACCCAGCCTGATTGGCAAATGCGGGTAGATTTGACGCCACCGGAAGTGATGCTCAAGGAATGGGCGCGGTGGGGAGATGTGCAAGCGATCGCTCGGCTGTTAACTGAGGTATTATCAACACTGCAGGTAACTGTCCAAGCTTCTCTACAAGAATCAACTCTACATATCTTTTGTCAGCCTGCAGTTGACCCAGCCAAAACTGAACCAGCCCCAGATAAAAACCTGTGCTTACAAATCATTGTCCCACAATTAGAGGCGATCGCTCCTCAAGGCATTCTCGCCGCCACTATCTACGGTCAAAAAACCGCCGATAAGCAACCAACCTGGATAGACTGGTTAGCCCTACCCGCCAAGGAACATCCCGCACTAGCACCATCACCGTTAGAATTAGCTACCAGTGGTGATGAACCCGCCATCACTTTTTTGTTAGAAAGGTTACTCAACCCCGATTTAGAATGGCGCTTGAAAACAGGCGGGATTCGCGTACTGCTACTGCGTAAAGGTGATTTATTGCACATTATGTGTGATGCACCGGTTTGTCCCAGTATCAAGCAAGTCGCCCAGAAAGTTACTCAGTTTATCCGCCAGTTAAAAGTTCCCCAAATCTTTGGGGTGCGGGTTTACGGACGACGCGCAGGTAACAAAGAACCATTCTGGCATCATGGCGAAGATTTTGTGCATCGTCAGCGTCAAGTACCAGAAGCTGTACCAGAATTTGCGGCTACTGTTCTTTATGTGAATGAGCTGTTATTCCCCCAAAGCAGCGAACCAATTTTACGTGCCGATGTCACTCCAGCAGCAGTGCAAACTTTAATTAAAGAGGTAGCGCAGGACTGGTTGACAACGGCAACGACAAAAGCCAAAAATTTACTCATCACTACGCAATTATTTACAGAAATTGATCAGCCAGTCGAGCAAACTGCAGATACTCAAGGACTGAAGATAGCATTAGTTTGGGGCACTTTGGGGTTACTGTTGACTCTGCAGACAGATTGGATATTAGGTCAGATGATTACTCATTGGCAACAAAATCAGTCAGCAGTTGCGAAAGTGAGCAATTCACCTCCACCAAAATCGGCTTTAAAATCTCCAGAAAATTCCGATCAAAGAACAGCATTTTTTACCGCTAATTCGCAAACAAAATCGTCTCTCGATAAAAATTCTGGATTTAATTCTTCTGGTTTTCTGCAAAATGATGACACTCAAACAGGTAATTTAGCAGCCACGCCGCTAAAAGCCAAAGCTACTTCTAAAGCTATGTTAGCAGTAGCGCGATCGCAGATGCCCAGTTTTAATTCTCGTCAATTAGATGAGCAAATTATTCTCTATAAACAGCGCCTAGCTAAAACTGGAAGTCCGCCAGAAGTATTGATTATCGGCTCCTCTCGCGCTCTCAGAGGTATCGACCCAGCGGCGCTTTCCCAAGCGTTAGCTATTCAAGGTTATCAGAGTATTGATGTGTTTAACTTTGGGGTGAATGGCGCCACTGCACAAGTTGTAGATTTTGTCATTCGCAAATTATTAGAACCATCACAATTACCAAAACTGATTCTCTGGGCTGATGGCTCAAGGGCTTTCAACAGTGGGCGTGATGATATTACGTTTAATGCGATCGCTGCTTCTCCTGGTTACAAACGACTGTTAAAGAAAAACCTAGATAATACTAGCGGTGAAAACTTATCTACCAACTCTACAAATACCTTAGAAACAGAAAAAACTATAGGGATAAAGCCAGCCGAATCTAACAACTATCAAGCTATCAATCAAGTGCTCAATCAAGGGTTAGCAACTCTTTCTGTGAGCTATCAAAATCGAGAAGAGATTAAAACATTACTGATAAAACAACTGAGTTTATTGCCTTTCGCTAGCGATCGCTCTTGGTTAATTACACCAAAAAGCAAGCGGACAAATAATAATTTAGAAGATAACGTCTCCCAAGCAGTTGATTTTGACGGTTTCTTACCTTTAGATATCCGCTTTAATTCCGCTGAATACTATCAAAGACACCGCAAGGTTTTCGGAAATGACGATAGAGACTATATATCTTTTCAAATAGCAGGTATACAAGACACAGCTTTTAAAACATTACTTGATTTCACTGAATCTCAAAGAATCAATTTAGTATTTATCAACACACCCCTGACCGACGAATATTTAGATCCAGCACGTCAACAGCATGAGCAAACATTTCAACAATACATGACGGGTTTTTCCAACAACCCCAATTTTCTCTATCGAGATTTCAGCCAAATCTGGCTCAAATCTCATGAATACTTTTCCGATCCCAGCCATCTCAACCGCTTCGGCGCTTATGAAGTCTCACAGAAATTAGCCCGCGATCCGATGATTTCTTGGCCTGCGAGGTGAGGTGTGGGGATGGGGAGGTGGGAAGGTGGGGTGATGGGGTGATGGGGAGGTGGGAAGGTGGGGTGATGGGGTGAGTGGGGTGAGTGGGGAGGTGGGGTGATGGGGTGATGGGGTGATGGGGAGGTGGGGTGGAGTGGGGAGGTGGGGTGATGGGGAGGTGGGAAGGTGGGGTGATGGGGAGGTGGGGTGATGGGGAGTAGACATCTCCAGAAATTAACTTTGCGCTACGTCATTGTCGGAGATGTCTAGTGTGGGATTAAAGCGTGAGGCTTTGAGGCTGAAGCGTGAGGCTTTGAGGCTGAAGCTTGAGGCTTTGAGGCTGAAGCTTGAGGCTTTGAGGCTGAAGCTTGAGGCTTTGAGGCTGAAACTTCAACAGTATTGTCCCATATCCCATTGCCAAAGATTGGTTATTTTAGGTTAACGGAGTACCAGAGTGTGTAACTTATATAATTAGCAACTGCTATCGATCTGACTAGATTACAACAAGAAAATACGCCGGAAACCTTGACAAATAACCAATAATAAATAACAAATAACCAATGACATTTTCAGAAACGGTAATTTGGCTGCAAGAGCGCACGAGTTTAGGTATTCTTGCAGTTGAGGTGTTAAATGCGATCGCTCAGGTTTTACAATTACAAGTTATTCCCCCAAAAACCAATTTAGTCAGCGAAAACACTTCCCCAGAAGCGCTTTATATTCTTATCGACGGTCAACTCGAAAGCAATACCACCAATCAAACTAACCCGGTGTTAGCTTGTGGGTTTCTTGCGGGTGCGGTGATTAACCTCAAAGAATTACTCTTAGACCAATCCACTCCCTTGACAATTACGACCTTAACAGAATGTCACGTTTGGCAGATACCTGCTGCTCAATTCCGGGTTTTAGCGGGCGAATACCCGGAAATCACTCTCGCTTTTTCTCGCCAATTAGCCCAGGAATTAGCACAGGTGACATCTGCGCTGAGTTATGAGCAAGAACGTTCCATCGCTTTGCGTCCATATTTAGTGACCAAAGCCCAGCGGGGAATTGTAGGAACGAGTCGTTATGCGGTGCGTCTCCGGGAGCAAATTCGCCAAGCTGCGAGCGATCGCCAGTCGGTTGAAATTTTTGGGGAACCGGGTTTAGAAAAGGACAACATCGCGGCGCTGATTCACTTTAGTTCACCCAAAAGGCGCGAACCAATCGTTAAAATCAATTGTGGGATTCTGCAAACTAGTGGTGCAGATTTATTCGGTCGTGTTGGTGGTAAACCAGGATTGCTGGAATGGTTAGGAGAAGGCTCTTTAGTTCTGAATAACATTCAAGAACTTCCAAAAGAATTGATCCCATCTGTAGCTAAATGGCTGAAAACAGGTGAATATACCCCCATCTCTCGTCCGGGAGATCCACCTACTACAATTCGTCGCAGTCAAGCTCGTGTGCTGATTGTGGCAGAAAAAACCGAATCGACTATTGATCGGTGTATCGGTCATATGATTAAAGTCCCACCGCTGCGGGTACGAAAGGCTGATATCAAAGCGCAGGTAGAATATTACACCAGTCTTTACGTGCGAGCCAGAGGTATTGCTAAACCGCATATCACCCCAGAAGCGTTGCGGAGGTTACAATCTTATGATTTTCCTGGTAATTTAAAGGAATTAAAAAACTTAGTTGAAAGAGCGATCGCCCAAGCAGAAAACAGCAGCGAATTAACAGAAGAAATTTTCTGGTCAGCGGAAACAAAGAAAAAACAATTTCGGGTCAATTTGTTGAATCTTTATCCAGGTTTGCGAAAATTTCTGCGGAGTTCTTGGTGGCCTGACCGCATTAACTATGGTTTTACGGTAGTTGCATTTGCGTTTATAGTTGCAGTGTTATTTATTGGGCCGCAAACACGCGATCGCAATTTTGTACTCAATCTATTTTGGGCTTGGTGGTGGCCTGGCTTTCTCTTGCTTTTTCCCTTTCTCGGTCGCGTTTGGTGTGCAGTTTGTCCCTTCATGATTTATGGAGAAATTACCCAAAAATTATCCTTATGGTTATTCCCGCGCCAACTCCAACGCTGGCCCAGAGAGAAAGCTGAGAAATGGGGCGGATGGCTTTTATTCGGGTTATTTACTCTCATTTTTCTTTGGGAAGAACTTTGGAATTTAGAAAACACTGCCTACCTCAGCGCTTGGTTACTATTATTAATTACCGCTGGCGCCATGATTTTCTCAGCTTTATTCGAGCGGCGATTTTGGTGTCGTTACCTATGTCCCATTGGTGGCATGAATGGATTATTTGCTAAACTGTCCATGACAGAATTAAGAGCACAACAAGGAATATGTTCCGCCACCTGTACCACTTATCAATGCTATAAAGG
Organism: Fortiea contorta PCC 7126; assembly: GCF_000332295.1. GTDB lineage: Bacteria > Cyanobacteriota > Cyanobacteriia > Cyanobacteriales > Nostocaceae > Fortiea > Fortiea contorta. Next base: position 213,008 of record NZ_KB235930.1, read on the forward strand.
CGGGCCGCAAAAAGGCGAAGGTATGGAAACTTTGGGGTGTCCTGTTTATTCTCACCCAGCACAATTAGAAGATAACCGAGATTGTGTATTGTGCATGACTTGTTTAAAAGCTTGTCCCCATCGTTCCGTAGAGTTTAACTTACGTCCTCCAGGAATTGAACTTTGGACAACTCACGTCGCCCACAACTACGAAGTCGCACTGTTATTTTTATTATTGGGTGGAGTATATTTACATCGTTTACCAGAATTGCAAACTTTGCTAGGATTACAAATAGATTTAAATCAGTTTTGGCAACACTTGGGATTATCCTTATTAACATTAATTCTCCCAACAACTATTCCCCTAGCAGCTTATGGTTTGATGAAAATTTTCAATTCTCGCCGTCAACCTAAATCATTTGTAGAGCTAGCTTATGGTTATTTACCCTTAGTGTTGGGGGGAAGTTTAGCGCATTATTTGCGCTTAGGTTTAGGAGAAGGAGGACAAATTTTATCTGTGACTTTAGCCACATTTGGTCTACAAAATGAACAATTGCCAATATTAGTAGCGCATCCAGCCGTAGTTGCATTTTTGCAAGGTTTTACATTAATATTTTCCTTACTTTTGACAATTGTTTTGACACAAAAAATTGCTCGACAATCCTTTAGAGCTATGTTTTGGCAACATCTATCAGCAGTTGCTTTGGGTATGAGTATGTGGGCGATGATTGTGTTTTGAACTTCCCTGATGTCATCAGTAAAATCAGCATTGCTCACCGCATCCGGGCTTGGTAAGCAATGTCTATAATACTGAAGATTTTTACCAAAATCAAACCGGATTTCTGTCTAGAAATAGCCTCAACATTAAAACTAATGCAAGTTCTCAAAAGAGCCATCAAACCACAAACCTATATATCGTTCCTCCACATCTACCAAACAACTTGGGGAACCGCTGGTGATATCTGCTTAATTCGTGAATCTGTAGCTGAAGAAAGTACAGCCAAATTTGTCGGGCGCAAAATTCAACTAGCACTACCAAAAGGACTAGAACGCGATCGCTTGGCAAATTGTCCGATAATTAAAGTAGCAGGTAATGTCGGCGACGGACATCCTAAAGATCATCCCTTAGAATGGGAAGTTTATGAAGGCGTAGATCCAGAAATCGCCCTCGCTGCTCTCAAACCTTGGGGTTTCAAGCTAATTGAACTCTAAGTATTAATATTAAAGCGATCGCCAGTAAGGTGTGTTGTGGCACAGCGCAACGCACCTTAAATTTTTGTGAAATTATTACAGTTGTGGAGACGTAAAACTTTATGTCTTTAAAAGTATGGCCGTAGCCACATCAGCGTTTGTAAATGTATACTTGTTAGTCTAATGCATCTGCATCTGGCAAATATTCGCCAAATTCATTACCGCTAGTTTTCTTGGTGAACCAACCTATATAGCCTCATCTAAACGTTTGGTTGTCGATATATATGCTACTATGATTTTCCTTAAATATTTTTTCTCACGCTAGCGTCCTCCTCTGCGTGAGACTGTCGCCGACTTTGCAGTTTGAAGGCGGTGGAGTGCGGGAGAGCGATCGCACTTTGTGGTAATTTACGTTATGTATGGCGACTCAACCTTAACCAGAAAAGCTCTCCATTAATTCCACACATTTTTGCATTTGCTGACGCACCGTATCCCTATCTCCGTGAAACCTCCTTCCATGTCCTGGTAACACCCACTCAAAAGAGTAACCAGCCAACTTCCGCATAGATTTAATCTGTTCTGACCAAGAATACCAGCAGAAATCACGGAAAGCAGCTAACTGATGGTAAGATTCTGACCAAGCGAGATGGTCGCCAGTGAAAAGAAACTTATTTTTATATAGTAAAACCGTGTGCCCTCTGCTATGACCTGGAACAGGAATAATCAGCAAATCAGGAGACAAAGCAAATTCTTCTGCACCAGTTAGCTGTATTTCCACATTGCGAGTATCTGCAGTAATATCATCAGCATGAAGGATGCGCTGACTTTGAAAATGTTCAGCAAACTTTTGATGATCTGCGACATCATCCCTGTGAGTTAAATATATGTAGCGAATTCCTCCCATTTCTTCCAATCGCTTCACCAAAGGAGGCGTAAACCGGGGTGAATCCACCAAAATATTTCCCTCTGCTAACTGAATAAAATAGCTAGCAGCACCATAAGATTTTTCCGAATGATAGCCGCAATGATAAACATTTTCTGTCACTAAAATCGGCAAACTTTCTTGAGCCGCTTTGACATCTTTTGGTTTTTCAACAGTACCAATAGAACTAGTAGGACAAGCCAAAAGTGCTTGCAAAGCCGCTAATCTTTCCGCCTCATTCGTTGGTTGATGATACACCGCCGACTGTTCATCATTGCGATTAAACACCTCCGGAGTCATCCAGCGACAAGTATCGCAATCAATACAAGTAGTATCCACATAAAAATCGCCATCAATATTTTCAGAGCGACGCAGTTTTAAAGTAGCCATATCAAACCTCTTTGCGCCCAGCGAGCAATCTTATATGACTACCCTAACAAAAATGCTGCCAGACTACAGACACCACTAGAGATAAATATGTCCAAAAAAATCTTGTACCAATTCTCTAAATTTTGGCAACAAATAACCTGTAATACCATTTGACTTTAATCATGATACAAATACGGTTATAAGGGCGTACGGCCGTACACCCCTACAAGCGATTGTATATGTATCAAAATTTTGGTAAATTGGTATAAGTGCGTAGGCTCCTACCAATTTATCTGTTGTTTTCTTTTCGGGAATTGGTATTACTATCAGCAGGACAGGCGAAAACTTAACCAAACACATTCGCTGATAAATTTTCCAATATACTTAATTGTGCCAATTTTAACTGTTTATATACTGTTTATATCTTGTTAAATTTTGGATTTTGAAACATCAATCCAAAATCCAAAATTTAAAATCTAAAATTAGGTTGTTCTTAGTTTTCTATGCCAAGGGCCCCAAATTGCTAGCGTAATTCCTGGAGTTTGGATATTCACAAACATGGTGTCGCCATCGGGTGAGAAACAAGCACCAGCAAATTCACTACCGTTAATAGCGTTAGCGGCAAATTTATACAATTCCCCTTCCGGATTCACACCGATAACGAATTCGGTATCGCTACCATCTTCACAAAGGAACAAATCGCCAAAAGGAGCTACGGTAATGTTATCAGGGTTATTTAGCTCCCCACTATTGGTAGACTCAACAATCAGAGTGAGAGTACCACTGTTAGGGTCGCGTGTGTTGGGTTTATAGGCGAAAACTTGGCCTTGTCCGATGTCACCACCACTGGTAGAAACAAAATAGATTATGCCATCCGCATACCAAGCACCTTCACCGCGCACAAAAATAGCTGCGCCCTTGCTTTGTGCTTGATACCGCACAGAAGTAGTCAAGTCATTCGTCGCGGGGTCAACATTATCAATTTTTACCCAGCTAACAGGTAAAGGTTGGTTTTTATATTGCTGAAAATTCTTACCAGTGTTAACCTTGGGCATTCCTTCAATCACTAAAGCTTCCAAAACTCCACCACTCCGGAGGTCGCCCCTTTGATTAGGACGGAAGCGATAGAAACTGCTACCACCATCATCTTCAGTTTCATAGACCCATCCATTTCTGGGATCAACAGCCACCGCTTCATGGTTAAAGCGACCCATCGCCACGAGGGGAACTGGCTCTGCTACTTGAATATTCGCTGTTGCTGGTACCTCAAAGTTATAACCGTGTCTTTTGCTAGCACCACCAGTAGGCGGTAAGGTGAGATTTTCTTCACAGCTAATCCAAGAACCCCAAGGCGTCGGGCCTCCAGCGCAGTTACGAATCGTCCCCGCCAAAGAAACAAAATGTCTTGTCACACGGCGGTCAGGGCCAATCACCAAAGTCGTTGTACCACCACCAATTTGGTCATATCTTGGCGACGCTATCAATCCACTGGTTTCACTGGGGCCCAACTCATGATTTCGCACCAAAATTGTGTTGTTTCTTGGGCCTTTAAAAGCAGCCATACCATCATGACCACCCCGCACTAACGCACCATCATCCATAGTTTGACCTGTAACCGAGATGGCGGTGTATTTGAAATTTTTAGGCAATTCCAGTAGAGGAGTACGGCCTAAATCAATTCCACCGAGAACCACACCCACAAGTTCATCAGCATTTACAGGTAGCGTTGCTTCTAACGGCCCATAACCGATTCCCAACGGCCCTCTACCACGAGGAGATCTAGCATACAAAGCTTCCAAAGGAGAAAGCATCGTCGCACCAATCGCACTTGCACCTGCTAACTTAAAAAAATGACGCCTTGAAAAACTCATGACAAAAAATTTTCAACAACATTCAAGCCTTAAATCATAAGGTTTTTGTTTAAAAAAATTAGTAAGATATGGTTAAGCTTTAGTATTAATAATTATTAGCAATAATGCCATGTTTCATATCAGTTTATCACTCACAAATTTTGATAGTATCTGAATTAAAATAGCCAACACCGCTGTAAAACTCCGCGTTCCTTTGCGTTTAACTTTGCGTTCCTTTGCGTTTTATTCCTCTTCTTTATCTTGAAATAACCTCGATAAAAAAATGCGATCGCGCTTTCTAACCAACGCGATCGCACTTTTTTAATCTCTTCCTAAATCATCAAATACAGTCGGTCAATCGCCGCATTAATTAGGTGATGAGTAATTGGCAAACTATCCACCACCATCCCCAAACACAACAACATCATGTAGGAAATGGAATAGAGAAACAACTCTTTAGCAACAGTGCGATTCTCCGGATTTTGCAACAAGCGCCAAGACTTACGAATAAAAACAGCGCCTAAACCCAAAGCCATCGCCCCATAAACCAATCCACTCGCCTGTAAAGGAAAAACTAGTAACAGCGTTGCAGCGACTGTTACCAAAGTGTAATACCAAATTTGCTTGACTGTAGCCGTATCACCCACAACTACAGGTAACATTGGTATCCCAACCTTTGCGTAATCATCCCGAATCATCAGCGCCAAAGCCCAGAAATGCGGTGGTGTCCAGACAAAGACGATCGCAAAAATCAACCATGCTGCCCAGCTTAAAGAGCCAGTAACAGCAGCCCAACCCACCAAAGCGGGAATCGCTCCAGCCGCCCCACCAATCACAATATTCTGGGTGCTGTGACGTTTCAGCCAGTGGGTATAAACCAGAACATAAAAAACGATACCAGAGAAAGCGAGTAAAGCCGCTAAAAGATTAGCGAATACTGCCAACAGAGTAAAAGAAATCACAGCCAGAGCGATCGCAAAAATTAACGCCTCATGGGGCTGTATCTTACCAGCAGGCATAGGGCGATGGCGCGTCCGCTCCATTTCATAATCAATATCTCGGTCGTAGATACAATTAATTGTCTGAGCGCTAGCAGCCGCCGAAGTGCCACCAGTAAGAGTTACTAGCAACAGCAATGGGTCAACTTCTCCCTTAGCCGCAATCCACATACTCCCAGCAGTAGTAATTAACAGTAAGGGAATAATCCGTGGCTTAGTGAGCTGGTAATAGCTTTGAATTACCTGGAGAAACGTTTCGTGGTGGCGAGAGACATTAGTCTCAATCATGTTGGCTAATTTTCCTTCTTTTTCAACAAATTATTTGCACGCGCTTGAGGAGAGGATGAGGAGGTTGAAGAGGATAGGAAAGTGTGGAAGGAGGGGGAAGATGGGGAACCATAAATTCTTATTTCTCCCCACACTCCCTCATCTCCCCACACTCCCCACACTCCCCCCCTCTCCCCTGTAAGGGTGCAATTAGAGACAAGGGTTTGTGTAGTTCCACCACTGCTCTCAAAGAAACCGGAAACAAGTTAGGGATTCGCTCCATTCGCCGGTGTGCTTGTATCATTAACTATGACAGCGACGGGGTAGCTATTGATTTGGCGGCTATCAACCCAGTCACGCCATGCAAGCACGGTGAAAGCCACCAAAGTTCCCAACAAAGCTGCACCCACAGCTTGGTGAGAGACAGTGAGCGGCTCGACTTGCAGATGTAATCGGAATGTGGCAAATCCCAACAAGATTTGCAAAATCAATAACGAGCCAGCCATTTTTGCTAATCGCCGCAAAGCTGGATGTAGTGCAGGTGTCCGCCAGGAAATGATGACCACAGCTAAAGTTGCCACAGTGGGCGGAACTAAGCCAAAAATATGACTGTACATCACACTACACAGTTGGGATGTACCCAAGCATTGATGTAGCGCCCAACGAGAACCGACCAAGGCGCCCAGGAGACTTTGCAAATAAACCAGAATCGCCGCAGTTAAACCTACCCAAGGTAATTTTCCGACATTTCCAGTTCCTTGATAAGGGGCGAGTGCCGTACCGATAATTAAGAGGGTGGTGAAAAACAATAGCGCCGTTCCCAAGTGAGCGGTAACAATATCAAACCGCAACAGTTCGGTGACAGTGAGTCCACCGAGAATCCCCTGGAAGACGATTAAAAACAGGGCAAATGTAGAAGCCCAAGGTAGCCAGTTAGGTAAAACATGACGATGCCACCAGGATAGACCAACCAGAGCGATCGCGCTGATCCCAATCAAAGCTGCATCCAATCTGTGAAACCACTCTAAAAACACTTGCAGATTCATTTGCTTGGCCGGGACTAATTCCCCATAGCACAAAGGCCAATCTGGACAAGCTAAACCTGCATTCATCACGCGGGTAGCAGAGCCAATAGCCATCAAAATTAAGGTAGCGATGCAGATTTTCCACACTAAGCTACGAATTAGTTCTTGAGGCTTTTGCTGCCGAGTTGCGGCGGTGACTGCTTCATTTTGTTGTTGTACGACAAATTCGTTCATAAACAATACCTTCTGCCCGCTCTTGGTAAAGCTTTTACAGTTATAAGTTTGTTAGTCACGACCCATATCCACCCTAGCGTATACGACTAAGGTTTATAGATTAGCTTTCACTTATACTTTGAATCACTCTCACCACTTTTAGCCAGAAGCTTTAGGTATTTTTTAAGTTGTGAGAATTTGGTATATGGCAATTAATTTAGCTTTCTAAATTTTTCCTTAAATTTTTACCCGCATTCACATATATTTGTCACAGTAGCTGAATAAATCTCTTGTACTCAAGATTGATCAATTAGCGAGAAAAATTAATAAAAACTTTAGACCTTGGTACTCTATATTTTAATTGTCAAGAAGGGCACGTTAGGTCTAAGGTCGTTGGATAATTAGGCGAGCGCCTTTTTCTCTCCCGCATTGAAAATGCGGGCGAATGGTAAATTAAACGCTCTGAATGATCCCCAAATTCATGTCCCAGAAATTGGCTACGCAGTTTGATTCGCTTGTAACCAGTTGAGTAAATCTGGAATAGCCGTAAAATCCAACAAAGCCTCACCCAGTGCTTCTAATTGCTCTAACTCAAGAGTTTGAATGCGCTGTAGAATTTCCGGTGATAACTCTCCTACCCTTCTTTGCAGTTGTCGTAGCACGAGTTTTTGTGCTTGTTCGAGTCTACCTTCCTGCTCACCTTCCTCCTTCCCTCGCTCGTAACCAATGCGCTCACCTGTGGTTATGTAGCTCATAGTCCGCTCCTGTTCAAATTGCTTAAACTCTTGCCAAAATTCTGTTTCCAAGGCTTTTGGTAAAATCATAACCCAATCGATAAATCGGTACAGGTTACGAATATCTTTTTCTTGTAACCCTAATTCATACAATCGGCGAATTAAGCTAAATTTCCAAGTCTTACGTTCGGCAAATTTTTTAGTTGTTTGCTGCGTTTTTAAATGCGCCATCACCACAGTTGCAAAGGGATTATCGCTGTTTTCTAATTCTGTCCAACGATTTTGATAATCCAGCAACTTGACGATGCCAAATTCAAAGTTAAGTCTGGTATTCGGGTAATTATAACTATATTGGTTTGGTCGCCATGTCGAATCTGCATCACACAAAATTGCTAAACTAATGACTGGTTTGGCAAAGAAGTCAAAGATTCTCAGATTGTATGAAAACATTCTTTGAGGAAATATCTCTTCTGGTTGTGCTTGAATTTCCACATGAATTAACAGCCAAATTTCTTCACCTTCAAGTTGCCAAACTTTCACCAATTTATCTGCATATCTTCTACCCGTTTGAGCTTCTCTAGCGATTTGTTGAAATTCTTTATCCAGGAATTCATGGGGACGTGACCAATCGATTAAGGCTGCTGTTTCGGGGAAGAAAAATTGCATCGCTTGGGGAAAGTATGCTTCTAAAATTTCCTTCCACGGTGAATCGTTATCTGCTCTTTCTAATTCCTCTGTCATCAGTTGATTGGTAGATAATATAACTTTTCTAACCTACTACCTTTAGGAGGTTGTTTGAAAAGGTTTTTCTCTGTACAAGACCGAAATACTCGATATGTGCCCAAAATTTGAGATTCTACTGTGCGAGAAGCCGCTATTCGTAAACATCAAGCCAAATATGATAAATTATACCTTCCGCCTATTTCAAACATCCTCTAATTTTTCTAGTTGTGACAACTAATTTGATAATCTTAAATTTTTCCATTGATTTATGTCTATTTTGCTTAGTATCTGATAAACCCTATTAAGAAGAAAAATGAAAATTTTTAGCCAAATTCTCCGAATACAAACCTTAACTAAACCTTATTGTTAGATAAACCTCTTATACTGAGGATGAGTAAAGTAACCAAAAAAATTAATAAAAATTTCAGACCTCTGTACTCCATATCTAGCAGCCTAGACTACCTTAGTAAGTGGGCAGCTTCGACATAACGTAGTAAATTCAATTAAGTAAGCCGTGAATATTCCAAGTTCTATCTGGACATTACTGATTGGCATCGTGCTCACCCTGGCCAGCCTTTGGTACGGACAAAATCACGGTCTGTTGCCAACAGCAGCCACAGATGAAGCCATCTTAGTAGATGGTCTATTCAACACGATGATGATCGTCTCTACAGGTATATTTTTACTTGTTGAAGGTATTTTGATTTACGCTGCTTTTAAATATCGTCGGCGTGCAGGTGACAATGAAGACGGGCCGCCTGTGGAAGGTAACGTGCCTCTAGAAATACTGTGGACAGCAATTCCCGCAGTGATTGTGCTCGGTATTTCTATCTACAGTTTTGAAGTTTATAACGATATCGGCGGCTTTGATCCCCATGCTATCCATGAAGCCCCGATTACTCAGGATATGTCATCGATGCATATGCCAGGAGCAGCGATCGCTGCAACTCTCAGCGATGCACCCGCAATAGACGACAAACCGAACCTCAATCAAGAGAAATCTGATGCGGCGATGTCAGATCCAGCCACCGCAGCAGTCCGTAACGCTGACCAAATTCCTCAAAAGCAAGACGCCCCCGGCGCGGGTATTGTCGCACCCACTGTTGGCGCTAGCCCAGAAAACGCCGGCAAACCTCCAGAATTGGTCGTCAACGTCACCGGGTTACAATACGCCTGGATTTTCACCTATCCCGACAGCGGTATATCCACTGGTGAACTACACATACCCATCGGGCGTGAGGTATTGGTGAACATGACCGCTAACGACGTCATCCATGCTTTTTGGGTGCCAGAGTTCCGGATGAAACAAGACGTAATCCCCGGTAGACAAAGCCAACTTCGCTTCACACCCAAAACAGAGGGTGACTATGCTCTCATCTGCGCGGAACTTTGTGGCCCCTACCACGGCGCAATGAGAACCCAAGTTGTGGTGGAATCACAGCAAGCCTATGACAGTTGGGTACAAGAACAGCTAATGGCTAGCCGCGAAACCCTCAACCAAGCTGTTGCTCTCAACCCAGCGGATTTATCTCCCCATGAGTTCCTCGCTCCTTACACCAAGGACATGGGAATTCAGCCAGAAATGTTACATCAAATCCACAAGTAGTCACCATAACCCAGAGGCGACAGGGAACGGGCAATACAAAAAGATTAATTGCCTCTTGTCTCTAGACCCTAGACCCTAGACCCTAAATTCTTATGACACAAGCTCAAATACAAGAAACCGCTAACTTTCCCGTCCTGGCTCCTGAACCAGGGGAAAGACACTGGCGAGATTTCTTTGGTTTTAGTACCGACCATAAGGTGATTGGGATTCAATACCTCGTCACTTCGTTTGTTTTCTACTGCATCGGCGGGGTGATGGCTGACTTGGTGCGTACAGAATTACGCACGCCGGATGTAGATTTTGTCACTCCAGAAGTTTACAACAGCTTGTTTACCTTGCACGCCACAATCATGATTTTCTTGTGGATTGTGCCGGCTGGTGCGGGATTTGCTAACTATCTAATTCCCCTGATGATTGGGGCAAAAGATATGGCATTTCCACGACTAAACGCTGTAGCTTTTTGGATGATTCCCCCTGCAGGTTTGTTACTCATCGCTAGTTTAGTGGTGGGTGATGCACCAGATGCGGGTTGGACTTCCTACCCACCTTTGAGCTTGGTAACAGGTCAAGTGGGTGAGGAGATTTGGATTATGAGTCTCCTGCTTTTGGGTACGTCGTCGATTTTAGGGGCGATAAATTTCCTCGTCACCCTATTTAAGATGCGGACTCCGGGAATGGGAATCCATCAAATGCCTTTGTTTTGTTGGGCGATGTTTGCCACTTCCTGCTTGGTGCTGGTATCAACACCAGTACTGGCTAGTGCGCTGATTTTATTGTCTTTTGACTTAATCGCCGGCACAACATTTTTTAACCCGACTGGCGGTGGCGACCCTGTGGTGTACCAGCATATGTTTTGGTTCTATTCCCACCCAGCAGTCTACATCATGATTTTGCCCTTTTTCGGGGGCATTTCCGAAATATTGCCAGTTCATGCCCGTAAACCAATTTTCGGATATAAAGCGATCGCTTATTCTTCCTTGGCGATTAGTTTCTTAGGGTTAATCGTCTGGGCACACCACATGTTCACCAGCGGTATCCCTGGTTGGTTGCGGATGTTCTTCATGATCACGACGATGATCATCGCCGTCCCCACTGGCATTAAAATTTTTAGTTGGTTGGCGACTATTTGGGGTGGCAAAATTCGCCTCAATACTCCCATGCTCTTTGCTATGGGCTTCTTGGGTACCTTCGTTATTGGTGGAATTAGCGGCGTGATGTTAGCTGCAGTTCCCTTTGATATCCACGTCCACGATACCTATTTTGTGGTAGCGCACCTCCACTACGTGCTGTTTGGCGGTAGCGTCCTGGGCATTTTTGCCGCCATTTACCACTGGTTCCCAAAAATGACGGGACGGATGTTTAACGAATTTTGGGGCAAGGTGCACTTTACCTTGACAATTATCGGTTTGAATATGGCCTTTTTACCCATGCACAAGCTGGGTTTAATGGGCATGAACCGCCGTGTAGCCCAATACGACCCCAAATTCACATTTTTGAATGAAATCTGCACTTACGGCGCTTATATCCTCGCTGTTTCCACGCTGCCATTTATTGTCAACGCCATTTGGAGTTGGTTATATGGCCCCAAAGCAGGTAATAATCCTTGGAATGGACTGACCTTAGAGTGGATGACTACCTCACCACCGGCGATCGAGAATTTTGCCAAGCTCCCGGTATTGGCTACGGGCCCTTATGACTACGGTTTGGAAAAAGCTAAACAAGGTGTACCCTTATCCGATCCCAATCCTCTGTTATCTGCTGGCCCCAATTCAGTCTTAAGAGCCGAACCAGACCCAGCGGTAGCGGCGAATCCCGAAGACCGCAAATAAAAGCTAAAGTGTGAAGGCTGGAGTATCAAGTATTATTTTTCATCCTTCATACTTCAGACTTCATCCTTCATCCTTCATCCTTTAAAAGATTCATGCAAAGTCAAATTATTGACCCAGCGAAAACGGAACTAAATCATCACCACGCGGCGGAAGTTGCAGGTGGTCATCATGAAGCCCATCCAGACCATCGCTTGTTTGGTCTATTTGTCTTCTTGATTGCAGAAGGAATGATTTTTATTGGCTTATTTGGAGCCTATCTGGCTTTCCGTTCCACATCACCTGTCTGGCCGCCAGAAGGAACACCAGAATTAGAATTATTGCTTCCTGGCGTTAACACTGTGAACCTAATTGCTAGCAGTTTTGTGATGCACAACGCGGATACTGCTATCAAGAAGAATGATACACGCGGTGCTCAAATCTGGCTGGCAATTACTGCAGCTATGGGCGCAGTTTTCTTAGTAGGTCAAGTGTATGAGTATACACATTTAGAATTTGGTTTGACCACTAATTTATTTGCCAGTGCATTTTACGTCTTGACTGGTTTTCACGGGTTACACGTGACAATTGGTGTTTTAGCGATCGCAGCTGTATTATGGCGATCGCGCACCAAGGATCACTACAACAGTAAAAATCATTTCGGGATTGAAGCTGCCGAAATTTACTGGCACTTTGTAGACGTGATTTGGATTATACTTTTTGGGTTGTTATACCTGCTTTAAGTATTAATTAATCACTGTAATTAAATAACTCTAAAAGCCCCTGATTGGGGTTTTTTTATAACCAGATTGTGTCGGGTGATTAAAAAACGTACTTACAGGTTATTAACGATATCTCTGGGAAAATTACCCCACATTTCTTGACGCGCTTGAGTAATATCTTGCTCAGAAATATCTACTGCTAAATCAGCACATAACCCTCGAATGCTACGTAACGGAATTTTAGGAGTATTTTTTTGATACAAAAATTCAGCAAAATTTAATAACTCTTGTTGTTTATCTACAGGTAGTTGACGCAATTTTTCTAATACTGCTTGCTCAATATTCAACGGCTGCCGCATAAATTTTATTTCCTGGACAACTGCCTAAATTATAAATGTACTACTTAGTTGTGATGAAGTTAAGGGGTGGTGGGGTGGTGGGGAGGTAGGGAGATGGGGTGGTGGGGTGATGGGGAGTTAGTGTTTGTTGAGTTTAATGACCCATGTGGAGGAGTTGGCGATCAGGTTGACTAGTTTACCGAGAATTTGGTTAGATGTTTTGTAGAGCGATCGCCCCACTTCAATATCCAGATAATTACATTTAACGGCAAATTCTATCCAAATTTGAGTTTCTGCTGCTTCTGCTTCTGAGTCACTCAGTTTCGCAACAAAAGCCGCTTCATAACGCCGCTTGCGCCAAGCCTCCGCCAAATTAGCACATATAGAACGAGACGAACGACGAATCTGATCAGTTAAAGAATATTTCTCCTCCACAGGAAATCTTTTCGACCACTCAAAAATTTGCATAGCCGCATCGAAAGCCATTTGATAAACTTCTAAATCTCTATGGCTCTTAATCCCACCTTTCCTCACACTAGACATCACCTTATATCTCCCTAAACTTCAAAATTTCCTCACCTTTCATCCACCCCCCATCACCCCATCACCCCATCACCCCATACTTCGGCTCCGCTCAGTACAAGTCACCCCATCACCCCACCACCCCACCACCCCATACTTCGGCTCCGCTCAGTACAAGTCACCCCATCACCCCATCACCCCACCACCCCATCACCCCATCAAACTAATTACCGGGCGCCTTAAACCCACGGCGTTCGAGAATTTGCCGCACTTCTGGGCTAGGGTTGTAGTTATAACCGTAAGAGGAGCGCTCGGAGTCATCCATAATTTGAGGCGTGAGCAACACAATCACCTCTCTGCGTTCATTTTCTCTATTTGTCTTTCTAAACAGCGAACCAAGGAGAGGAATATCACCCAAGATGGGAATTTTGGAGACACTTGTGCGGTCTGAATCTTGAATAATACCTGAAAGAATTAGTGTCTGACCATCTCTGAGACGAATTAAACCGGATTGAAGACTTCTTGCTGCTAAAAGAGTAATCGCCCCATCTGAAGTTGGCGCTGAACCACCAGGTGCAGATACAGTAGGTGCAACAGACAAGGATACAAATCCATTGTCATCTATTCTTTCAATCTTAACTCTAACAGTTAGACCCGCATCCTTAATAATAGGTCTTCTATTAGAAGAAGATTGTGAATTTAGCCCTGTTGATGAACTTTGCGCTGAAGTTTCAAAACCTCCAAATACTTCCGTAGTCAGTTTAACAAGAGCCTCCTGTCCTTCTTGCACTGTCAAAGTCGGGTCAGTCAAAATCTTGGCATTACCATTTGTAACCTGAGCTTGTAGGCTAGCAAGAAGACGTTTGGGAAACTGGTAGAGTGAAGGTAAGCTGGATGTAGCTGTTGCACGAGTGCCTGGGGCATAAGTACTAGTTTGTCTTCCTGTTACAGGGTCGGTAGTAATTGTTACTGTATCGGGTGTTCCTGGTGTGAAATTTGAAAGACCAGGGACAGTTGGATTGCTACTTGCTGGAGAAATAGATTGAAGGAAGGTCGCATCACCTGGAATCTCTTGCACGACTCGACCATTTTGTATCACTCTTAAACCTGAACCTCCATTTGGCACGGTAAATGTACCATTTTCGTTCAAGAGAGGAGTTCCTGTAATTGGGTTTGTAATCACCGGTGTCTGAGTGATACTGTTTGCCACTTCACCACTATTCGCTGGTCTAGAACCACCAAAATTTAGAGTGGCTGCGCCACCATCATTGCTAAAAAAGTTATTACCAAGCCCAAAGGAAAAGCTACTGTTATAATATTGAGTCCCTAACAAGTTAACATCAATAATCTTGACGTTAATTGCCACTTGACGACGCCGGACATCAAGTTGAGTTAGTTGAGCTACTGCAATATTAAGTAGTTGAGGAGAGCCAACTAAAGTTACAGAATTAGTGCGCTCGTCTCCTAATACCTGCAAACCTCTCAGTAACGGGTTAGAGTCTTTAAAATCAACTCGTTGAGTTTCCACTCTAGTTTCTGTAGTTGTCTGCGTTTGGGTGACTGCAGCGTTAGCCGCACCACCTACAGGTACAGCATTTACACTCGTAACAAGTCTTTCTCTGCTAATAGCACTTTCTGCGCCTAACCCGACCAAAAAGTTTAAAGCGACTCCCACTGTCACCTGATTCAGTCGCAGACTACGCATCACCGTATCACGGGTAGAATTAGGTAGCTTCGGCCCCACAAAAATCGTGCGATTGCTGCGGTTAGCCTCCAAACCACTCAAGCGCAAGACATAGTTAAACACATCTTGCACAGGTTCATTTTGGATATCGAGGGAGATGGTTTGAGATACTCCTGCTGCATCTTTTCCACCTCCTTGCTCGCTACCTATATAAGCCAAGTTCAGATTCGCCGCACGGGCTAGTAATGATAAAACCTCCCGCACTGGTGCATCTCGCAACACTAAACGTGGTACTCGTTCCTGAGTTCCTAAATCAATGGTGCTGGGAGATGCATCTGTATTGGAAGTGGCGATATCTCCTACTGGTGGGGCGACCGCTCTAGGTAGGAAAGGCGGTGCTTGGTTGACGGGTTGACCAGGACCTGCGGGTTGTGCGGGTTTACCGTCAATTGTGACTACTGGGTTAGGGACGAGTACATCGGGTTTATTACTGGGCGCAGCTGGTGTGGGTGCGGTGGCTCCCGCTGGGGGTGCGGAAGCTGCAGTACCTGCAGAAGGGGTGAAGGCGAGGCTAATGCTGTCTTGCTTGCGGTCTGCGGGCTGACTGTTGGGGGCGTTGTTGCTTCCAGTTACCACCACCCGGATGCTATTGGCGTCTAGTTGCAGAATCTCAACTGAAGCAATTCCTGGTGCGGGGTTATCTTGGCGAAAACTATTGCCTTGTGGTAAACGTAGTTGAGTATTAATAATATCTGCAACTGAGGATTTGCCTCTTTTAGTCGTGAAAATTTGCGGGCGACTACCTGCAGAAGTTTTTAAGTTAACGCTAATTCCGCCATTGACAGGGTTTAGCTTCACTTCCGTAATTTGAGTAATCTGGGCCCAAGCTGGCTGGGCTGCTAAAAACACAAAAGCGGTAGTGCCGAATATTAAACTGTTACCGTGAAGTTGTTTCACAGTTAATTCCTCACCTGATAAATTCTTGTTGACAAAATAACTTTTTCTACTGGTTTGAGCATCTTATTCATACCCGACAGGCGATAGTACTCCCCACCTCCCCATCACCCCACCTCCCCATCCCCCCATCACCCCATCCCCCCATCACCCCATCCCCCCATCACCCCATCACCCCATCACCCCATACTTCGGCTCCGCTCAGTACAAGTCACCCCACCACCTTCAACGCACACACTACATGCTGAATAGATTATTTTTTGGGAATTGCTTGTTTAGCTGCTGCGGCTATTTCTTCTGGATTAAGGGGCATTAATGCTTGCAATTGGAAGGTTGTATTAATCATTTGTGGTTTATTTCGCCGCACTGTTTTATCTGATAAATCAATCGGCTCTGGTGGCGCTAATTTTGATTGATAATCTTTAAAGATCAACAATGGTTGCAAGCGTTCAATATTCCGAATAATAGATTGTGTTTGTTCATAAGTACCGACAATTTCAATATTGATCACGCTACGTTTTAGTTTGCCATCTACTTGTGTTCCCAAGCTGCCATCGGTAATCGGTTCTGATTTTTGGGTGACTGGGACAAATTTCTGCAGTTTGGCTCTAACAAGATTGTTTGGTGTGAGCACATTCCCAGATTCTACTAGTCGGTTGATGTCGAGCAAGATTGTGTCTAGGGTTTTTTCGTTAGAAAATAAAGCTAACACCTGGATCCGTTGCTGTTTGGCTTGAGCGAGTTCGTTTTTTACTTTGTCAATTTCTCTAATACTGGCGTTTTTTTGGTCAATTTGTGCTTGCAATTCGTTAACTTTTGTTTGTTGTTGCTGAAAGGTTTCCCAAGCTGGCATTACCATATTTAGTAATATGTATAATCCTCCACCCAGTCCTAAAACTGCAACTAAAATGCCGATAACTGGCGGTGTGAAACTAATACCAAAAACCACAGGAGCAGCGGGGGTATTTAGCTCATCTCCACTTTGGTCTGCAAAATTCAAATCATCACTCAGCGTCATTTGGAAATGACTCCTGTTTGTTGTATGCTACGAATTCGTGTTACTAATCCCACTGTGCCTTTTTGTTCTAGCTCCCGGATTAAATCAGAGGCGGGAATGTCGCTCAAACTGGCTTGAATTGTGTATTTAACTACTTGTGGTGGGGGAATTGATGCATTAGTGTTGTTGCTATTAGGTGGTAGTGGTGCATTCACTAACTCTGCTGTGATAATTCTGCTGTCTGTAGACTTCAAGAATCGAGATTGTTGCAGAGTCAAGAGGAAATCATTCACATCATTAAAAGAGCGAGCCAAACCGCTGATTTCTATACCACCGGCGGGGTTGGGTGAGGGCTGACCTTTGTCTGCAGTTATGGGTGGGGTTTGCTTAATTGTTTCGATTTGTACTGATGCGGGAATGCGATCGCGCAAATCTTGTAACATAGCTGACCAAGGACGAATTTGATCAAAAACCGTGACTAAAGCTTGGGTTTCTGTTTTTACTTGCTTGGTTTCTTGACGAATTCTCTTGATATTGCCGATTGCTGTATCTAATCTCTTGTTCTCTTGGTCGAGTTGTGCTGTTTTTTGCTCCAATTCCAGATTTTTTGCCTGTAACAACCACCACCCACCACTGACCAAACCAGGGAAAATTACTCCCAGAGCCACTCCTAAATATATCGGTGTTAAATTCCCCACTGGAAGCCGAATTTTTATGCCGTTTTTATCCTTCGGCTGTTGATTTTGGGGACGGTCTTTGAGGAAATTAATATCTAAACTGTACATGTTCCTATACCTCCCGCATTCCTAAACCAAGGACAATTGCTAAACCAGAGCGTTGTGGAGTCGGATATTTTTCCTCATCCACCCCTATCGATAAAGCTGCTATGGGGTCAATTTGAGTGGTCGGTAAACTCAATCTTTGAGTAAAAAACTCATCTAAACCTTGTAATCCACCTCCAGGCCCAGCGAGTAAAATCTGTGCTACCTCCAAGTTTTCATTTTGATTCAGATAAAAGTCGATGGAGCGCCGCAATTCGTCCGTAATTTCATTGGCTACTCTCAGTATGGCCGCCATTCCCGGATTAGCTTCAGTTATCCCAGTTTTCCCATCATCCATAGGAGTTGGGACAATAATCATTCCCTGTAACAGTTCCATATCTCGTGATGTCGGTAAGCTCATCGCCCTTGATAGAGCAGTTTGCATTTGATAAGTACCTATGGGTATCGTCCGCGAAAACTGAGGTACACCGTTAACAATAATGGCTATTTCCGAACTGTCGAACTCGATATCAACTAACACCGCTGCTTCTTGTGGTCCCAATTGTCGCAATTGTTCACGAATTGTCCGCAGCAAAGCAAAACTGTTAATTTCTAAAACATCAATTTGTAATCCTGCTAGCTCAAATGTGCTGATATATGTATCTGTCACCTCCTTACGAGTAGCTACTAAGAGAACTTGCACTTTTTCGATACCATCTTCGTCTACAAAGTAGTTAAGTTTCTGATAATCAACATCAGCTTCCTCACGGGGATAAGGTAAATATAAACTGGCTTCATGGTTCAAAACCATATCACGCAGTTCTTTGTCATCTAACTCCGCAGGTACGGGGATTAAACGGACAACCGAATCTCTTCCAGGGACACCAGTCGCCACGCGAGAAGCCTTGATTTTGCTGTCAGCGAGCGCCTGCTGAATTAATTCAGCGACGCCGCCAGGGTCGTTAATTTGACCATCGCTAATCAGTCCTTCGGGAACAGTTACTGATGCTAATGCTTCTATTTTTAAGCCTTGACGCTGTTTGCGTAGCTGAACTATATTCACCCGTTCTGGTGCAAGTTCAATACCGATTCCTTTATGAGATTTGCCAAACAAACTATTGAAACTTTTCACCACAGTTTTGCTCGCTGAACTGCTAAGTTGAAAAATCAAATGATATAGTGTTTCTCGTTCTAGTGAGGTACATTTGGTTGAGGTTAGGGATTAGGAACTAGAGGCTAGTTTGTAAGTGTTATGTCTTTTTCCTAAAGCTAGTAAAAAGCCAAACATCCCAAAACCTTCATACTTCATCCTTCATCCTTCATACTTCATCCTTCATACTTCATTTGACCTTATAATCTCGATAATTCTGCATAACCTTTTCACCGTAGGCAAGCGTAAAAATACGAGTAAAATGTTTAAAATTCAAAAACTCCAGAAATTCACCATTTGGGCAATACTTGGTTTATTAACTAGCTGGATTGTTAGTTGTAGCACAGGTAATGTTGACTCAAGCACAAAATCAGCTGCTGTTGGCGGTGCGAATATTGAGTTTTGGACAATGCAACTCCAACCTCAATTTACTGACTACTTCCAAAGCCTGATTGCGACTTTTGAATCACAAAACCCAGGTATAAAAGTAAAATGGGTTGATATACCTTGGACGGCGATGGAGAACAAAATCTTAACAGCTGTCTCCGCAAAAACGCCACCTGATGTTGTTAATCTCAATCCGGATTTTGCTTCTCAACTTGCAGGGCGAAATGCTTGGCTGGACTTGGATACAAAAGTTTCCCCAGAAGTACGTTCTTCATATTTGCCAAATATTTGGCAAGCTAGTACGCTAAATGGTAAAAGCTTCGGTATTCCTTGGTACCTCACCACACGGTTAACCATTTATAACACTGATTTATTAAAACAGGCAGGCGTCAGTAAAACCCCCAGTACTTACGCGGAATTAGCACAAGTAGCCCAGCAAGTTAAAGATAAAACAGGAAAATATGCTTTCTTTGTGACTTTTGTACCGCAAGATTCCGGTGAAGTGTTGCAATCTTTTGTACAAATGGGAGCTACTTTAGTTGATACTGCAGGGAAAGCGGCTTTTAATTCTCCCCAAGGGAAAGCAGCTTTTCAATATTGGGTAGATTTGTATAAAAAAGGACTACTCCCTAGAGAAGCTTTAACCCAAGGACATCGCCATGCGATAGATTTATATCAAGCGGGAGAAACCGCCTTATTAGCTTCAGGGCCGGAGTTCCTCAAGACTATAGCTAATAATGCTCCGAAAATAGCACAAAATTCGGCGATCGCACCTCAACTCACAGGCGATACAGGTAAGAAAAATGTCGCAGTGATGAATATCGTCGTTCCCCGCGAAAGCAAACAACCAGACGCTGCGGTCAAATTCGCTCTCTTTGTCACCAATGACGAGAATCAATTGGCTTTTGCGAAAGCTGCTAATGTTCTACCATCGACAGTCAAAGCATTATCAGATAGTTACTTTAAGGATGTTTCAACCAATGCTTCCTCAGTGGAAAAAGCCCGTTTCGTCAGTGCTCAACAATTACAACAAGCAGAAATTTTGACCCCACCTTTAAAGGATATTAAAAAGCTGCAAAAAGCAATTTATGAAAATTTGCAAGCAGCAATGTTAGGGGAAAAAACAGTAGATAAAGCTGTAGAAGATGCAGCGCAACAATGGAACAATAGATAGGGAATAGGGAATAGGGAATGTCCAGTTCCCTATTTTTCATCCAGGTTTAATCTAAAATTTTTCTGCACTATTTTCTATTTCCAAAAAATGCCCGATTAAATATAGAGAACCGCACAATACAACTAAATTGTTTGTGTTAGCAAACGCTGCTGTTAATCCGGAAAACAAGTCTGGATAAGATTGACAAAAACTCAAGTTTGGGCAAACATTCATAGCCAATTTAGCTAATTCCTTGGGGTTGGCTGATCCATTGTTGGGTATGGGTACAAGCAACAATCTTTCGCCATTTCGCAGTAAGGCTTGAAAAATTTCTGCATGGTCTTTATTTGCCATCATTCCTATTACCCAAGTTATCGATGATGTATCTAAGGTATCGACATAATCGCGTAATACTTGGGCACCTGCAGGGTTGTGAGCACCATCTAATAATAATTTATGCTGTTTCCAAGTCAACCATTGAATCCGTCCTGGCCATTTAGCTTTTGCCATACCGTTAATGATGGCTGATTCGCTGATTTGCCAACTTTGTTTTTGCAGAATTTCTAATGCGGCTAAAGCTAATGCTGAATTAGTTAATTGAATTTTTCCCTGTAAAGGTAGAGGATATTTAATTGTTTCTGAATCAGTCAATTTTTGATACTCAGCCCATCCTGTGTCAAGTTGGCGAGCAGGTTGAGGGGTAAAGATTGGGCAATTTAATTTCAGAATAAGCGATCGCACTACTTTTTGTGCTGATTCTGGCAAAGGCCCAATCACCGCAGGACATCCAGCTTTGAGAATTCCTGCTTTTTCTCCGGCAATATCAGCAATGGTAGGGCCGAGTTGTTGTGTGTGATCCAGGCTAATAGAAGTAATAATTGTTACTAATGGTTGCGGACAGACATTAGTCGCATCTAAACGCCCTCCCAGTCCCACTTCTACCACAGCTACATCGACTTGTTGCTGGGCAAAATATAGCCAAGCTGCAGCGGTGACTACCTCAAACTGAGTTGGGGATTCCTCCTCAGCAGCAACAGCTTCTGTCACCTGCAGTATTAATTGCGAGAACTCATCACATGTAATTGGCTGTTCATTGATGCAAATGCGTTCTGTCCAATCCACAAGGTGAGGAGAAGTGTAACGCCCTGTACGATAACCCGCTTGTGTCAGCACAGCAGAAAGATAAGCGCAGACAGAACCTTTACCATTAGTACCAGCAACATGAATAGTCGGTACTTGGTGATGGGGATTACCGAGATTTGCCAATAATTTGTTGATGCGCGCAAGTCCTAGATTAATACCAAAGCGCTGAAAAGGGTTGAGGAGTGAGTCGATATTCACAGTTAGGGATTGGGGTAGGGCTAATTCAAAGTCAGGAAAGCACAATTAATACCAATTTATAAAAAATGTGATTCTACTTCACCACCAGAGTACACAGATTGTGGCATAATAAGCCGATCGCATAAACTACCTGCTATTAGTCGTGCAATATAACGAATCGCTCAACGATATTGCGGCTGCGTTGCAACAGCCGGCGGATCTAAGCTTTGAATTACCAGATCCGGAAGATGAACAGATTCCGGAGTCAGATTTTCAGCAGCAGTTGGACATAGCATGGCAAGTATGCGATCGCTTTGACTTACAAACGGAAATTTGGCGGGGGCGAATTTTACGGGCGATCCGCGACAGAGAGAAGAAGGGCGGTGATGGTAGAGGTACGGGCTTTTTGCACTGGCTCAAAGAGCGAGAAATCAGCAAAAGTCAGGCTTATTCTTGGATTCAACTCGCAAACAGTGCTGATACCCTTTTAGAAGAGGGTCGATTAGCACCAGAATCGGTGAATAACTTCAGTAAACGCGCCTTTGTGGAAACCTCCAAAGCCGCTCCAGAAGTACAACAAATGGTGAGTGAAGCCGCCCAAAAAGGCGATCGCATCACCAGACGCGAAGTCCGACAACTCACCGACGAATGGACAGCGATGTCTTCTGATTTACTCCCTGAGCCTGTGAGGGCAAAAGCCGCAGATAATACCCTGCCGCCGCGCTACATTGCCCCTCTGGTGAAGGAAATGGAAAAACTGCCAGAATCTCACCAAAAGTCCATACAAAAGGAAATAGCCGCCAATCCGGAGGTAGATACTCTCAAACAAGTCACAACAGAAGCGCGTTGTTTAGCAAAATATCTCAAATCTGCAGCCCAAGTCCAAGCTCTGAACGCAGAGGATGTGGACATTGAAACAGCTTTAGAAGAAGCTCAACGCATCGGCTGTTTAAGCGTCGCTGCAGATTTGGTAAATCAAGCCTCCCAAATAGAACAAACCGTAGCCAAGTTGTACATGACTTGGAAACGTATCGGTAACTTAGCAGATAGATTATACGTTGATACTGGTGCGAGTACACCCAACTTGCGATCGCTCCTCAGTTGCATCGAACCCCTAGGAGGCGAAATCATGGAACTGCAATTAAGTGGTGCTGTGGAACATACAATCAGGTTGCAAATTCAAGAAACGAATTAATTCCCTATTCCCTATTCCTGTTCTTCATCACCAAAATCCGGCTCAACACCGAGGGCGCGTAGTTGCGCTGCTAATCTTTCTGCTCGTCGCCTTTCTCTTTCGGCGCGTTGTCTTTCCCTTTCAGCTTGTTGTCTTTCAATCTCCGCTTGTTGTCGTTCGATTTCGGCTTGCTCTGCGGGTGTGAGTACCCAACTACCAGAAGAATCATACCACCGCAACCATTGCCGCTCGATGCCTTGATACACACCACTCCAAAGCCCTAAACCTAGCTGAATGTGATTGAGCCAGATACGCCCCTGATTGATTTCTAACTCGATGTAGCTACTACCTTGTAACTGAAAAACCTTTAATTGGTCAGTGTAGCGGTCAAAAACTATGTAATATGGAACTCTGAGAATTTGTTCATAGACTTCCCACTTAGTCGGGGGTTGGCTAGCGTCTCGTAAAGTTTGTCCCAAATCTTCTTTTTCTGTTCCTGGTGAAAGCAGTTCCACCACCACAAAGGGATTCACCCCTTCTTGCCAAATTACATAACTCAGTCGCAGTTCTTGTTGCTCATACAACTTCGATACACCAACAACCGCGAACCAGTCAGGACGTTTGTACCACAAGGGATGACGAACATCATAGTAAAGATTTAAATCTGTGCCAATAAATACCTGGTTTTCTGGGAAATTAGCAGGACAAAAGGTTTCACGTAGTAGCTGCGGTTGTAAAAGATGAAATTCATCAGGCAAACCGGGTTCCTCTGGGTCTTCGCTAGGAAGATCATACATTGTAGGTAAGTATTCTTTGGGGGGACGCGGTGGGTCGGTTTGATACATAACGGCTACTAGCAAGAGGGGAAGTAGTCAACCTGAGTACTATATTGCTATTGTGACAGGCTGCTCATAAAGCGATCGCTTAATTTTTAATCCCTGTTGTCGCAATCCCTTGAAGAAATTGCCGTTGACCAATGAGGAATAGTACCATCACAGGTACTGTGGCAATTGTTACCGCCGCCATCATCAAAGGCCAGTTGTTGGTAAATTGTTCTTGAAACTCTGCTAACGCTAACTGTACTGTCCTTAACTCCGGTCGCGTGGTAAACACCAAGGGTTTAAATAAATCGTTCCATTCACCGATGAAGGTGAATAAAAACAGCGTTACTAAGGCGGGACGAGCCAGAGGTAACATCACTCGCCACAAAATTTCCCATCGATTTGCACCATCAATGGCGGCCGCTTCCTCTAATTCCACAGGAATTGTTTGGAAATATTGACGTAACAGAAAAATCCCAAAGCCGTTGACAGCGGTGGGTAAAATTAGCGCGCCGTAAGTGTTGATGAGGTGTCCCCACTTCAATACTAAAAAAATCGGAATCACCAGCAACGGAAAGGGAATTACCAAAGTTGCTAAGACAATCAATAGCAGCGCCTGTCTACCTCGAAACTTCAGCCTTGCAAGGGCGTAACCAGCTAAGGCCGAAGTGATAATTTGAAACGCCGTCACAGCGATCGCTACCAAGGTAGAATTAGCAAACGCTAACAAAAACTTACCCCGCTGCCATGCTTCGCGGTAATTAGCCACAGTCCAGTTATTTTTGAGCAAAACTTCTGGAGTCGCCCCTGCAGGCGCAAAAGATGTGAAGAAGACCACGATTAAGGGCAGTAAAACTATCGCCGCCCCCAACACTAGCACTCCTACACTCAAAAAATCGCTGTATTTCCAGTTAGATTTTGTCATTTGTTATTTTCCCTAGCTCCACGACGCCACTTTACGCCAGTCCGACTGGCGCTTGTACCCGCTATTACAAGGCTGGTTCCTTCACTGGGGGTATCGCCAAGACCGCAAACAAGGAGCCTATTCCCAAATAACTAGAACATCTTCCCCAGCAACAGCTAATCTATAACATAGTGGCTGATTAAGTTAAATTAAATCACAGCGATCGCTACCCTAAATTTCTGGGGTCGATTAAATTTCGGTATCAAATGATTCACATTTACAGGGGTGAACATAACATGCAGCAGATGACAACTCAATCTGACATAGATTTCCACAGCGAAATATACAAAGACGCTTACAGCCGCATTAATGCCATTGTGATTGAAGGGGAACAAGAAGCCCATGAAAATTACATCAAATTGGCTGAATTATTACCCGACTCCCAAGAAGACCTGATCCGTCTCTCCAAGATGGAAAGTCGCCACAAGAAAGGATTTGAAGCTTGTGCACGCAATCTACAAGTGGTGCCGGATTTGGCATTCGCCAAAGAGTTTTTTGCTGGCTTGCACGGCAACTTCCAAACAGCAGCAGCAGCAGGTAAAGTAGTCACATGCTTGCTAATTCAGTCTTTGATTATTGAGTGTTTTGCCATAGCCGCATACAACATTTACATTCCCGTAGCTGATGATTTTGCCCGCAAAATTACAGAGGGAGTGGTAAAAGATGAATATAGCCATCTCAACTTTGGAGAAGTTTGGTTAAAGGAAAACTTTACTACAGCCAAAGCAGAACTCGAAGAAGCAAATCGTCAAAACCTACCTATTGTTTGGCAAATGCTCAACAAAGTAGCAGGCGATGCTCAGGTTTTAGCAATGGAAAAAGATGCTTTAGTAGAAGACTTCATGATTCAATACGGTGAAGCTTTGAGTAACATCGGCTTCACTACCCGTGACATCATGCGCCTGTCAGCCTACGGACTCTCAGCCGCATAAAACTTCCCATGGGGGCAACAAATTCGGTCGCCCCTGATGTATATTACGTTTTGTGTAATCTTTTTAAGAGTTACACCAATTTGGAAAAAAGAATGCAACAGATACAAATCTGAAAACCCAGATAGAGTCTAGCTTTCTTCATTACGAATTACGAATTACGAATTGCAAATTACGAATTACGAATTACGAATTACGAATTGGTACTAGTTATCGTCTTTTAACCCACCGATTCCACGCTTTCGACGCAGCACGCGCCTGATACATCAATACATGTTTGGTCTAATTGGACATCTGACTAGTTTAGAACACGCTCAAGCAGTAGCTCAAGAATTGGGCTACCCAGAATATGCCGATCAAGGGCTAGATTTTTGGTGCAGTGCCCCGCCACAAATTGTTGATAATATCACCGTCACTAGTGTAACTGGGCAAAAAATTGAGGGACGGTATGTAGAATCTTGCTTTTTGCCGGAAATGTTGGCAAATCGTCGCATTAAGGCAGCGACTCGCAAAATTCTCAATGCTATGGCCCATGCTCAAAAAAATGGTATAAACATCACGGCTTTGGGTGGGTTTTCGTCAATCATTTTTGAAAACTTTAACTTAGAGCAGTTTAGCCAAGTCCGTAATATCAAGCTAGAGTTTGAACGCTTCACCACAGGGAACACGCACACAGCCTACATTATTTGTCGGCAAGTAGAACAAGCATCTAAGCAATTAGGAATTGATCTCAAAAGCGCGACTGTTGCCATCTGTGGAGCTACTGGGGATATTGGTAGCGCCGTCACCCGCTGGCTAGATGCAAAAACAGATGTCAAAGAACTATTGCTAATTGCGCGTAACCAAGAGCGTCTCTTAGAGTTACAAGCCGGACTGGGACGGGGTAAAATTATGGCTTTGGAAGAAGCATTGCCCCAAGCTGATATTGTAGTTTGGGTTGCCAGTATGCCCAAGGGTGTAGAAATCGACCCCACAATTTTGAAACAACCAAGTCTACTAATTGACGGTGGCTATCCTAAAAACTTAGCAACGAAAATTCAGTATCCGGGTGTGCATGTACTCAATGGTGGGATTGTAGAACACTCACTGGATATTGACTGGAAAATCATGAAAATCGTTAACATGGATGTGCCAGCACGCCAGTTGTTTGCTTGTTTTGCGGAATCAATGCTTCTGGAATTTGAGAAGTTATATACGAACTTTTCTTGGGGCCGTAATCAGATTACCGTAGACAAAATGGAGCAGATTGGTCAAGTGTCAGTTAAGCACGGATTTAGACCATTGCTAGTTTAAGGCAGGGAGCAGGGAACAGGAAGTGTGGGAAGAGGGGGAGGTGTGGGAAGAGGGGGAGGTGTGGGAAGAGGGGGAGGTGTGGGAGGAAGGAGAAGACGGGGAAGATTACAAGCGTAAGCATAAATTCTTCAATTCTTTTTCTCCCCACACTCCCCACACTCCCCACACTCCCCACACTCCCCATCACCCCACCTCCCCATCACCCCACCTCCCCATCACCCCACCTCCCCACACTCCCGACACCCAATGCCATATCCCCCATTCCCAATTCCCCAATATTAAACTATGGCAACTACCGAGCGTAAACCGCTACTCTTGGATTTTGAAAAACCTTTAGCAGAACTCGCAGCCCGAATTGACCAAATTCGGACACTAGCAGAAGAAAATGGCGTCGATGTTTCTAGTGAGATTCGGAAATTAGAAGCACGAGCGATGCAACTGCGAGAAGAAATTTTTAGCACGCTGTCTCCGTTTCAGCGCTTGCAAGTGGCGCGCCATCCCCGCCGTCCCAGTACACTAGATTATATTCAGTCTATCAGTGATGAATGGATGGAGTTACACGGCGATCGCTGTGGTGGTGACGATCCAGCTTTAGTTGGTGGTGTGGGGCGTTTGGGTGGACAGCCGGTAGTTATGCTGGGTCAACAAAAAGGGCGCGACACTAAAGATAATATCGCCCGCAACTTTGGCATGGCAGCCCCTGGCGGCTATCGCAAAGCGATGCGGTTGATGGAACACGCTAACAGATTTGGAATGCCCATCTTAACCTTTATCGACACACCCGGAGCCTTACCTACAGTCGCAGCAGAACATCAAGGACAAGGAGAAGCGATCGCTTATAATTTGCGAGAAATGTTTTGTCTAGATGTGCCGATTATTTGCACTGTGATTGGTGAGGCTAGTTCTGGTGGAGCGCTGGGTATTGGTATCGGCGATCGCCTATTGATGTTTGAACACGCCGTTTATACTATTATCAGTCCCGAAGGCTGTGCCGCCATCCTCTGGAAAGATGCCAGCAAAGCACCACAAGCAGCCGTATCTCTGAAAATTATTTCCCACGACCTGAAAAACTTGGGTATCATCGACCAAATATTACCAGAACCCATCGGTGGCGCCCACGCCGACCCTCTACAAGCGGCTACAACCCTCAAGCAAGCACTGCTGGATAACTTAGACGAACTCCAGCGCCTCACCTCCCAAGAACGACGCCAACTGCGTTATGAAAAATTCCGCCAAATTGGTGTTTACACGGAAACATCTCACTAAAATCATTCAAAATGATCGATTTGCATAGCAGCAATGCTATAATTGCCTCAGTAACTTAAAGATTTTTAACAATCTTCATCAGTTATGGGCATTTGCACTTTGGGCAAATCTCACTCAATTTGACCAATGAGTGGTGTAATATTCAGCAATCAACTTTGAGTACCTAAGTGGATTTACCAAGCGAACATCTGTTGTCCTCGCTGGAGGAATGCTCAACTGAAAATATACCCAAACAGGCGTCGTGTCATTGCACACGCCAAAAAATTATCGGATTCTTAGACTGATTTAATCTATTGAATCTGAGGGATTTGAATAATTGGGTAGCGAATAGGTTCGCACAACCGCCAACAAATCGGGAGATAGCATGAGTGTCGAGCAAAAACAACAAGCCCTAATTACAGGGGCGAGTAGTGGAATTGGCAAAGCCACGGCTTTAGCGTTGGCAAAAGCCGGAATTAACGTCGCCTTAGTCAGTCGTTCTTTAGATAAACTGGCAGCGGTAACAACAGCAGCCGAACACACAGGGGTGAAAGCTCAAGCCTACGCTGTGGATCTAGCTTGTATTGAGCAAGTAAAAGAAAACATACAAGCGATCGCTCATGACTTCGGCCACATAGACATTCTGGTAAACAGTGCTGGCATAGCTTACACAGCCAACTTGAGCGAAATCCCTTTAGAAGACTGGCAGCAAGTGCTCAACTTAAACCTCACCAGCGTGTTTGAGTGCATTATGGGGATTTTACCAGGAATGCGCGATCGCGGCAGGGGCACAATTATCAACGTTGCCTCTATTGCCGGCAAGCAAGCCTTTCCTGGATGGGGAGCATATAGTGTGAGCAAAGCTGGCTTGATTTCCTTGTCTCAAACCTTGGCACAGGAGGAACGTGTCCACGGAATTCGCGTCACCGCCGTTTGTCCTGGAGCTGTTAACACTGGACTTTGGGACACAGAAACAGTCAATGTCAACTTTGACCGAGCCAAGATGTTAACACCAGAGATTGTGGCTGAGTCAATTGTCCACACTATCCTCCTCCCGCCCCAAGCAGTTATTGATGAATTAACTATTATGCCTAGTGCAGGTGTTCTTTAAATTGGGCATTTTGAATTAAGAACAAAATTTCAATCAGATCTGCTCCCAGTGTTGAGTTGTGAGTTTTTGAGCCACAAATTTCTGCACTCTTGCACCAATCATCTGCATTATCAAAATTTCAACCATTACCCAACACTCACACCATGACTATCGCCGGTTCCAACGGTTCCAATTGCTCTAAATCTCCGCTGATTCCCGACTTGGCAGAAGCTATCACTACCAGACCAGACCGCAATACCCACGATGGGCGAGAGCCTGATTTGCATACACCCAAAGAACAAGAAATAGAGCAAATGACAGACGCCGTGCGTCAAATATTACTGGGTGTAGGCGAAGACCCCGAACGCGAAGGATTGCTGAAAACTCCTAAGCGGGTAGCGGAAGCAATGCGGTTTCTCACCAGTGGTTACAACCAATCTCTAGAAGAACTCCTGAATGGTGCCGTTTTTGACGAAGGCCATAACGAGATGGTGTTAGTTAGGGATATTAACTTTTTTAGCCTGTGCGAACATCATATGTTGCCTTTTATGGGTAAAGCCCATGTCGCTTATATTCCTAATCAAAAAGTTGTGGGACTGAGCAAATTAGCTCGCATTGTCGAGATGTATTCTCGCCGTTTGCAAGTACAAGAAAGACTCACTCGCCAAATTGCAGAAGCAGTGCAAACAATTCTTGAACCCCAAGGCGTGGCGGTAGTTATGGAAGCTACCCATATGTGCATGGTAATGCGGGGTGTACAAAAACCTGGTTCTTGGACTGTCACCAGCGCCATGATCGGTGTATTCCAAGAAGAACAGAAAACGCGCGAGGAATTCTTTAATTTAATTCGTCATCAACCTGCGTTTTTTTAGGGCGTAGGGCAATTGTATTTGCTTTTCTCAAAATCTAAAATGCCCCATTCCTTAATTTTTCAAATAACTGAGCTACTTTGTCTAAGTCTTTATCTCCGGGCGATCGCTCTACTCCGCTAGATAAATCGATGCCGTTGGGGTTAACTTGATTCAAAGCTGCTAAAATATTGTCCGGTGTTAATCCCCCCGCCAAAAACCACGGCCGAGGGGGATTAAATTTTTCTAACAGACTCCAATCTAAAGTTTGACCTGTACCACCCAACTGCTGAGGATGATAAGCGTCAAGGAGTAAGGTATCTATGTATTTTATATAACTATCTATTTGGTCTAAATCCTGGAAATTACGAATTCGCAACGCTTTAATAATTTCTACCTGGGGTAGGAATTGACGCAGTTGGTAGCAAAATTTTACTGATTCATCTCCGTGTAACTGGACACCAGTTAAACCAGAATTAACCACTGTCTGAATAATTTCTAGAATACTGGCGTTGGCAAAAACGCCAATTTTATCAACGTTATCTGGTAACAGTTTTGTGGCTGCGAAGATTTGCACAGCGCTAACGTAGCGTGGCGAAGAGGGTACACAAATAAAACCTAACGCAGTTGCACCCAGAGAAGCGATCGCTACAGATTGTTGTGGTTGGGTGATGCCGCAAATTTTAACCCGCATAATCATACCAGTTTGCCGACAGAAGGCGACAGATAGACGGTGGAATCGTTAAAGTGCAAAGTGTTTATCACAGGTTTTATTATCTCGAAGAATAAGTATAAAAGGAAATAAATTAAATTACCAGCCATAAGCAACAGTACTGGTTGGTGTAAACTAAAATCAAAACCCTTTAAAAATAACATTTTCAAATTCTGCTACGCCGACTTTTTCGGGATTTAGCAAACGAATACCAATTTAAAAAAATTATGGAATTGACTAGAATCAACCCAGAATGAATTACGAGCGGTTAGACCTAGATAAAAAAGATATTTTGTTAATTGATGACATGGCAGACAACCTGCGGGTTTTATCGTCACTTTTGACAAAAGAAGGATATAACGTCCGCAAAGCTTTAAACTGGCAAATGGCTTTAACGGCTTGTCAAACAGTATTACCAGATTTGATTTTACTTGACATTATGATGCCAGAGGTTGACGGCTATGAAGCCTGCCAGTATTTAAAAGCATGGGAATTAACTGCGGATATTCCAGTCATTTTTATTAGTGCTTTAGATGATACCTTCGACAAAGTAAAAGCTTTTAAAGTTGGGGGCGTGGACTATATCACCAAACCTTTTGAGTTAGCAGAAGTATTAGTGCGAGTGCAAAATCAATTACGACTAAGGTCGGCGCAATTGCAAATTTTGCAATTAAATACTGAACTAGAACAAAGAGTGAAACAGCGAACATCAGAGTTAGAAAAAGCTTTAGAAAAACTCCAAGGAGAAATTACATATCGTCAGCAACTGCAAAATAAATTATTGGATATCGCCTTACATGATTCATTAACTGGTTTACCAAATCGGGTGTTATTTATCCGGCGATTAGAAAAAGCTTTACATGGCGCTAAACAGAATGACAATTATCGATTTGCTTTACTTTATTTAGACTGCGATCGCTTTAAAGTTGTCAATGATTCTCTCGGTCATTTAGTAGGAGATGAATTACTTATAGCCCTCGCCCATCGCCTGAAAACAATTGTGTCACCAGTTGGTACTTTAGCTAGATTAGGTGGCGATGAATTTGGCATTCTTTTAGAACATCTCACAGATATTGACACCGCTGTTCAAGTAGCTGAAAATATCCAACAACAACTTTTACTGGCGTTTCAATTGTCGAGATATGAAGTGTTTCTGAGTGCCAGTATTGGTATTGCTTGGGGTAATAAAGACTATGAACGTCCAGAATATTTGTTGAGAGATGCTGACACAGCGATGTATCGTGCCAAGGCTTTAGGCAGAGTGAGATATCATATTTTTGCCCCAGCAATGTATCAAGAAGCCATCCAACTTTTAGAGCTAGAAAGTGACTTACGGAGGGCTATTAACCGCCAAGAATTTATTGTTTACTATCAACCAATTATTTCCTTAGCCACAGGGCGAATTTCTGGCTTTGAAGCTTTAGTGCGTTGGCAACACCCCCGCCGTGGTTTAATTTCTCCTATAGAGTTTATTCCTGTAGCTGAAGAAACAGGTTTGATCAGTAGCATCAACCTTTGGGTACTACAATCAGCTTGTCAGCAACTGCAAATCTGGCAAAATCACCCAGCAATATCAAAAACCATTACTATGAGTGTGAATTTGAGTGCTCGATTGTTTTCCCATCCGCATCTAATAGAGCAAATTGATGCCATAATTCATGAAAAGCAAGTGAATCCGGCAAATTTAGAACTGGAAATTACAGAAAGTGTAATTATGGAAAATAGCCAGGAAGTTAAAACAATTCTCCAGCAATTACAAGAACGAAACATTAAATTAATTATGGACGATTTTGGTACAGGTTACTCATCTTTAAGTTATCTACATCGGTTTCCTTTAAATGGATTGAAAATCGATAAATCTTTTGTCAAACGTATGCAAGAAAACCATGAAGATATGGGTTTAGTACCAGCGATGATTAGCATTGCTG
Source organism: Fortiea contorta PCC 7126 (assembly GCF_000332295.1). Lineage (GTDB taxonomy): Bacteria > Cyanobacteriota > Cyanobacteriia > Cyanobacteriales > Nostocaceae > Fortiea > Fortiea contorta. The sequence continues at coordinate 245,682 of NZ_KB235930.1, forward strand.
AATCAATGGGTATGAGAGCGATCGCTGAAGGTGTAGAAACACCAGAACAATTAGCGCAATTAAGAAATTTAAATTGTGATTTTGCTCAAGGATATCTATTTTCTCGACCCATAAAACAAGAATTAGTCTTTAATTTATTAACTACAGAACCTCAATGGTAATTATTAATTAGCATTATTATAATAATTAACAATCAATATCCAGCAGAAAAAATGCCTTTAAATCATCAAAAAAACCATAGAGGGAATATTTTGGTGGTCGATGATACCCCAGATAACTTGCGATTATTATCAGTTATGTTGACAGCGCAAGGATTTGAAGTTCGCAAATCTCTCAATGGAAAAATGGCATTAACTGCGTGTCAAATGGTTTTACCAGATGTGATTTTACTTGATATCAATATGCCAGATATGGATGGATATCAAGTTTGTCAAAAACTGAAAGCTGATGAAAAAACTTGTGAAATACCAGTGATTTTTATTAGTGCTCTTGATGATGTATTGGATAAAGTCAAAGCTTTTGATGTCGGAGGCGCGGATTATGTAACTAAACCTTTTCATGGCGCCGAGGTAATATTACGAATTGAAAATCAGATCAATTTACGTCTGTTGCAAATTAGATTACAGGAGAAGAATTTTCTCCTGGAAGCAGCTATTGATAATTTAAAAGCTGCTCAGGTGCAACAAATTCAAAACGAAAAAATGATAGCCCTAGGTAATTTAGTTGCAGGTATTGCTCACGAAGTTAATAATCCAGTCAGTTTTATATATGGAAATTTGCAGTATGCTGATCAGTATGTACAAGACTTATTACATATAATTCATTTATATCAACAAGAATGTCCTCAACCCAGTCCTAAAATTGCCAAAATAATTAAAGATATTGACTTGAATTTTATTACCAAGGACTTGCAAACTATCATGGGTGCAATGTATAGAGGTGCAGATCGGATTCGAGAAATTGTGTTAGCACTACAAAACTTTTCTCGCCATGACGAATCCCTCATCAAGACTGTAAATCTCCATGAAGGTATCGATAGCGCCTTGTTAATTCTACAATATCGCCTTCGACCAACACCAGACCGCCCTCCTATTGTAGTAGAAAAAAATTATGGCAACTTGCCGTTAGTTACTTGTTATCCTAGTGAACTAAACCAAGTATTTATGCATTTATTGAATAATGCTATTGATGCTTTAGAACTAGAAAAAAAGACATATTTACAAATTAATATCTGTACAGAAACGACAGATTTGAATACAGTTAAAATAGCGATCGCTGATAATGGCTTAGGCATAGATGAGTCATTTAAATCGCGTTTGTTTGACCCATTTTTTACTACTAAACCTGTAGGTAAAGGTAGCGGATTAGGGCTATCAATTAGCTACCAAATCATAGTCCAAAAACATCGCGGACGGATTACCTGTACTTCATCACCAGGACAAGGAACAGAATTTGTCTTAGAAATTCCTATTACCCAACCTCATACAAATTCAAAATTTCCAATTCAAAATGAAGAAAATCAGACATAACAAATGTTTGAAAGTTTGTATCTGTTGCATTCTTTTTTCCAACTATTAATACTTTTTAAGTAAAATAAAATCATAAAATTTATAATTTTGACATTTAAAATCTCAAAATAACAGTGATTTCAACTATGACAGAATTATTTTTGAGGATAACTCAGTAGCATAAACTACAAAATAGAGTAGGTAATACAAAATATTAGATGAGGAAACCGGGATTTTTACCCACAACAGGCTTCTATTTTCTGCCATAGAAAAGCATAATAGAAGTGTGACTGATCTGTATGCCCCCTTACAATCCCTAAAAGCAGGCCACTGGTTTAAGCTGATTTGTGGCGCCAGTTACCAGCACCTACCCGCAGTCAGAAGTTTAACATTAGCCTACACTTTGGCGGGCGCTGACTGCATAGATGTGGCAGCTGATCCAGCTGTAATCACAGCAGCCCAAGCAGCCATAAAAGTAGCCAAGCATCTAGCTAAAGAAACTCAGGGGCGAGGTTTTAGTTACAAAGGTAACTCACCTTTTTTGATGGTTAGCCTCAATGATGGAGAAGACCCTCATTTTCGCAAAGCAGAGTTTAACCCCACACAGTGTCCCCAAGATTGCTCTAGACCCTGTGAAAAAGTTTGTCCAGCACAGGCGATTGTGTTTGACCAGCTTCAAGACAACCTTTGTGGAGTCATCTCCCAAAAATGCTATGGCTGCGGTCGTTGTATCCCCATTTGCCCATATGATATAATTTATACAAGCTCGTATATGTCCACGCCGGGAGCGATCGCACCATTGGTAATGTCAACGGGAGTAGATGCCATCGAAATTCATACACAGGTAGGACGTTTATCGGCATTTAAGCGCTTATGGCAAGCGATTTCACCGTGGGCCTCCCAACTCAAGTTATTAGCCATTAGCTGTCCCGACGGCGAAGGCCTGGTTGACTACCTGCGAACACTGTATGAAATTATTCAACCCTTTCCTCAAGCCTTAATTTGGCAAACCGACGGCCGACCAATGAGTGGCGATATTGGCCACGGCACCACCCTAGCAGCGGTGAAATTAGGACAAAAAGTTTTGGCAGCGCAGTTACCGGGATATGTGCAATTGGCAGGTGGCACCAACAGCTACACTGTCCCCAAGTTAAAGGCGATGGGACTCCTCCAGGGATGGGGAAATGGGGAGCTAGGGAAATGGGGAGTGAAAGCCACCCCCTCACCCCACCACCCCACCACCCCATGGATTTCTGGAGTCGCTTACGGAAGCTACGCCCGCGTACTGCTGTCACCCGTTCTTGAGCAGTTAGAAAACAAGGAGGTGAGTCACACCGGCGTCAAAGAAAATATCTACCTAGAACAAGAACCAGAATTACTCTGGCAAGCTGTAGAGCTTGCCCGTTCTCTCGTTTCCCAGCTCAAGTCACAGCAGGAGCGCTAATCGCTCGTTCGTTATCTCTAAAAACGTCACCATAGAAAGCATGACGATTACAGAAGATCTCCAAAAGTTGTTAGACATTTTGCCTCAAGACCTGCGACAAGTACTAGAGAATCATCCTAAACGAGACATTTTAGTAGAAGTCGTCTTGGATTTGGGTCGTCGCCCAGAGGCTCGCTTTCCTCATCAGGCAGAGTATTTAAGTGAAACGCCCGTCACTCAAGCACAAATAGATGATTGCATTGGGCGAGTCGGAATTTTTGGCGGAGATAATCGGGCAGGAATTGAGCAAACATTGCATCGAATCAGCGCCATCCGCAACCGTAGTGGCAAGATTATCGGTTTGACATGTCGTGTTGGTCGAGCTGTATTCGGCACCATCGGCATGATTCGAGACTTGGTAGAAACTGGTAAATCGATTCTCATGCTGGGGCGTCCAGGGGTCGGTAAAACTACAGCCTTAAGAGAAATTGCTCGTGTTTTAGCCGATGAATTAAATAAACGAGTGGTGATTATTGACACATCCAACGAAATCGCTGGAGATGGTGATGTCGCTCACCCGGCTATTGGCCGCGCCAGACGAATGCAAGTCGCCCATCCTGACCAACAACATCAGGTAATGATTGAGGCAGTAGAAAACCATATGCCAGAAGTCATTGTCATCGATGAAATTGGTACAGAACTGGAAGCTTTAGCGGCGCGTACCATTGCGGAACGAGGGGTGCAGTTAGTAGGTACTGCTCATGGTAATCAGATCGAAAACCTGATTAAAAACCCCACCCTAGCTGATTTAGTGGGGGGTATCCAAGCTGTGACGCTGGGAGATGATGAAGCCAGACGGCGCGGTAGTCAAAAGACAGTTTTGGAGCGCAAAGCCCCTCCCACTTTTGAAATTGCTGTGGAAATGATGGAACGGCAACGCTGGGTAGTACATGAAAGCGTGGCTGAGACAGTGGACAATCTGCTCAGGGGGCGTCAACCCAACCCGCAGACCCGGACTGTGGATGAACAGGGTAAAGTTGCAGTCGCTCGACAGTTAGCTGTGGTTAACGGTCGGAATTCACACCTCGCAGTTGCTGAAGAAGCTGCACCACCAGCGCGACAATCCAACGGCTGGCGCTCATCAGGACAAATGGTAGCACTACCACCCTTGTCTTTAGAGCGGGAAAGGGTAACTGGACGCAGTGAGTTTGACCGCTTGCTGGATGAATCGTTTAATTATTCAGAAGCTGTCGATTTTGAGACTGCTAGACAGCCAGGGCCGAATGGCGAAGATTTACCGCTGCATATTTATCCCTATGGTGTCAGTCGCCACCAACTAGAACAGGTGATTAGTGTGCTAACTTTGCCTGTGATGTTGACAAAAGACATTGATAGTGCTGATGCTATTTTAGCGCTGCGATCGCACGTCAAAAACCACGCCAAATTACGACAAATGGCTAAAGCCCGCCATGTACCCATCCATGTGATTAAATCCAGCACCATTCCCCAAATTACCCGTGGTTTGCGGCGCTTACTCAACATGGATGACACCGAACTAGGTGATGACCGGGAACTGGAACTGTTATTACACAGCGGTAGCGAAGACGAGATTGACGCCTTGGAAGAAGCTAGACTCGCGGTAGAGCAGATAGTCATACCCAAAGGACAGCCAGTCGAGTTATTACCCCGTTCTTCCCAAGTCCGCAAAATGCAACATGAGTTAGTAGAACACTACCGACTCAAATCTCATAGCTTTGGTGAGGAACCAAATCGGCGGCTACGGATTTATCCAGCGTAACCCCGCTCCTGACCCCTCTCCTCGCGGGAGAGGGGTTTTGGGACAACACAAAATTATTTTTATGCAATCACGAAAGCGATCGCATTTTTGATTATCCTTGATGCAATTGCTGTAATTGGTACATGTGATTAAACAGATTCCAGCAATATTCTTCTGGGAGTCCGCAGGTGACAGCACCCCGCAAAACAACATTAAAATACCAATCATTGGGCGGGACTTCATGAGCGAGTTTAGTCACCACAACATAAGTCCGCACATTCTCATATATCCGCTCTTGGCAATGAATATCTACTAATTCATGCGTATATACACCTTGGGAAACACCTTCGCGGTGGTCTAAATAATCACTCAATCGCCAAGGTAATTGATATAGTACACCCCTAACGCTGTGTTTAGCGTCCTTGACCACATCCAAAACACCACATTTGCGGGTAGCAGAATAAAGATAAAACCCCAGCCGATAATCTCTAAGTATACCAGTACCAACAACATAAGGGTGGGTGTTCTCCCGCAGCGATCGCTTGAGATCCACCGGACACATACAAGAGCCGTATGCAAAATAATAGAACATCCGCTCTTTTTGTTGATGTGGGTGCATTTTCACTCCAATTCGGCAGTACTATCAAAATGCACCCAATTATAATGCAAGTATCAACCTGACGCTGTGCTCAAAGTTGACTTTTGCTGATCCGATTCCAGCCTTTGACGACCGCTTGTAAACTCTGAGGCAGATTGTTCTGGGAAATATCGTTATACTGAACCGTTCCCTGTGGACTTGTCAGAGTATGGGTGATATGGTCAGCAGCGATATTCGGCGCTGGGTAACTTAAACCCACAAATTGACGAAATCGGGAACGTTCTAACAATTGCTGAAACTGTTGCACCTGTTGTAAAGAAATGCGGCGGACGCTACGCTCAGAATCATTAGCATCACCAATTCGCACACGAATCATCCGCCCATCCTTAAGCAAAACAGTTTCATAAGTTCTACCAGTCAACCCACCACTAGAAATTTGGCGAAAGAGCACATTTCGATCTAAAGGTACTGGTAACTGATTAGCGGGAATTTGTACAGGCTTGAGAGGAGTTATTTGAGAATTACTTGCAACTGCTAAACGTAACGAACGACCATTGTTATTGGTATGATAAATCCACTTTTGCTCACCATCAGATGCCACAACACGCCAACCGGGAACTAGTGCTTGGGTACAAAGTTCATTGGCTTGTGGTAATTCCAAGCAACCATTGCGCCAAGTCTGCTGATTATATTCAATTATTTGCAGTTTGTTTGCAGATACCTGTTCATTTTCAAGAATATTTCGCAGTACTGCGTTAGCGACTACACGGGGAAAGCGATTGAGCTTTAAGTTTTGTTTGTTAACTTCATTTGTTGTCTCCGGTAAGGCGTTAACAGTGACTGCATTAGTACTTTTAATTAACGATAGTCCACTGAAAACTGAAAGAATGCCGGTGAGGACTAAAGCAGTGAAAATTTGTGCTTTATTAATATTACAGTAGGCTCTTAGTAGGTTTTTCATAGTTAGATGGTCAGATGATTGAATTTGGATGTAGAGGCCTTGCAATGTAAAGTCTCTACAAAGGTTTGCAGCACAACATTAATTGGGTTCATACTATTATCAACAACACCTACACTTCATACCTTTCCAGACAAATAAGCGTCTGTCTTCCGAAGCAGATTTGAAGACAGACGCTGAAACTTTTGTTATTTGTTCCTGAATTTTATACATCAAGACTCAAGACAGGATCAAGCGATCAATATTTGCCGAGCAACCCCATGATTAGCCGTATCAAATCTAATAGTACTAGCTGCCCAGTCTTTCAAGTCAGGTGCTAACCAAACTAATTTACGCAGAGTTTCATCATTGACCCACAACACCAAAGGACAGTGAAACGTTTTGCGGAATTCATCTCGCATCAGATTGGTACTGATGATCAGTTGATTGATTTTGACCACCGACTCTAAACCTAGTACCACCAAAGCGCCGGGCTGAACTGAGTTAATGTTAGCAGCGATAGTCGTATAAAGCGTCTCAGTTTCTGGTAAAAGATAAATTTCTTGCATATCTACCGACGAAAAATCTGTGAGCAAATTGAGGATTTGCTGTTGGCGATGCAAAGAATTACAAGAAGCTAAAATCAATGAAAACTCTCCAGCAGAAACCATCAACGCTCTTGCTAGCCTTTTCGTAGCTGCAGTGGTGTTGGCTACGCTTTCTTGTTGATTACTTAAGCTGTTGATCATCGGAAACTCTGCCTTTAGTTTAGAAACTAGCTTAGTGATTTTAGTTTAGTTCTCCGGTATAGTTTTTACCCAAGGTATTTTTGGGGATTTTTAAATAACACTTTATTAGGAGTTCTGTAGTAATCCTACGCACAATTAAAGAAATGAGGGTGTAGTGTATCACCCCGTATTAGTGGTAAATGCAGATCAGCGTGGTGATTAAAGTGTAATCTGGTAAAAGATGAGAAAGTAACAAATAACCAACATGCAACCTTAATCCAGCTATTCTAGTCATCATTGATATTTAATGCCGCCTGTAGTCAATGATCAAGAGAATTTTCAAGTCGTGTATCAAGGTTTTTGGGTGGAAGGTTGACCAAAACCTGAAGCGGGCGTTATTTGCCATGATGGTTGCTGTGAGTTTGGTAACTACCGTCATGGTATCTTTACCTTTAAATGCTCAAAATTCTCCTTCTAGACCCTCTACAGCCGAATTAAGAGGGGTATGGTTAACCAATATTGATAGTGATGTGTTGTTTGAGCGCGATCGCCTTAAAAAATCTTTACAACGGTTGAGTGAACTCAATTTCAACACCGTCTATCCCGCAGTTTGGAATTGGGGTTACACACTCTACCCTAGTAAAGTAGCAGCAAATGTTATCGGCAGAGCGATCGACCCAACACCAGGGTTACAAGGACGGGATATTCTCAAAGAAATTGTCGATGAGGGACATAACAAAAAATTGACGGTTATTCCCTGGTTTGAATTTGGGTTCATGGCTCCTGCTGACTCCCTACTGGCTAAAAATCGTCCCCAATGGCTCACCAATCGCAGCGATGGAAGTCGCATCGTCAAAGAAGGAACACATGATCGCGTTTGGCTCAATCCCTTTCGTCCCGAAGTGCAACAATTTATCCAAGATTTAATCATCGAAATTGTCAACAACTACGACATCGACGGTATTCAATTTGATGACCATTTCGGCTTACCTTCAGAATTAGGTTATGATGCTTATACAGTAGCGCTTTATAAACAAGAACACCGCGGTCAAGCGCCCTCTAAAAACCCTAAAGATCCAGAATGGTTGCGTTGGAGAGCCAGCAAAATCACCGAATTTATGAAGCGGGTATTCACCGCCATTAAAGCCACCAAAAAAAATTGTTTAGTTTCCGTTGCGCCTAATCCCCAGCGTTTCTCCTATGATTTCTTTTTAGCAGACTGGCAAAAATGGGAACGCATGGGAATTATTGAAGACTTAGTTTTGCAAATCTATCGAGATGATTTGAATGTTTTTGTCAGCGAGTTAGAATACCCAGAAGTGAAAGCTGCACAACGTCATATTCCTGTGAGCATTGGTATTTTAACAGGGCTGAAAAACAAATCCATACCCATGCAACAAATTCAAACCCAAGTGCAAAAAGCGCGCGATCGCAACTTTGCTGGTGTATCATTCTTTTTCTATGAAACTCTCTGGAATTTGAGCAAAGAAAAGTCCCAAGAGCGCCAAGTTGGCTTCCAAAAAATCTTTCCCACACCCGTAGTTTATCCCAATTTACTCACAGGTTGGAAACCGTAGGAAGTATGAAGTATGAAGTCTGAAGTCTGAAGTCTGAAGAGAAAGGGGTGAATTTTGGGGAAATATATTTTGGTTGTAGAGACGAAGCACAAGCAACATCTCCACACACATCAAAATCAATACCAAAAATCCTTAATTCAACCGTATTGAATTATCGCGGACATTCTGGCAAACTTTTCTCAGCATAATAGCAATCAAAATAAACCAGTGCCTCCCTACTAGAGTCAAATTTTCCACTTACTCTGTAGGGAGCACTATTTTTACTTGCTTCCTCTCGCCAAATTTTTAAATAGTAACCATTATTACCATCAGACCATAACTCGTAGCGGTAATTACCGCCGCCTCCTTCGCTGCTCAAGTAATCAGCTAATACAGCATTTGCAGTAAATAAAAGACTAAATGCAGTTATAGCAGTAATTGCAGCCGTTTTCAGAATTCTGTTAAATATCATAGATGCACACAAATTCACTTCCTCTATTTTGAAGAGCAAGTATATTGTTTTACATCAGTAATGCTGTTGAATTTCCGCGGATATTAGGGATGGAGCATTGAATTTCCGAACCCAATACCCCATCCCCTTCTTTATCCACCAATTCCCAAACGCCCAGCCAAAGCGGGAGTCAGGGGAAGGAGAGTGGTAATCATCAAAAACAGAGCTAAAAGACCCAAAGCAGCTCTGGCGTCATCGGGTTCGCTGATTTCATTCAAGCTGGGGCGTTCTAAATCCCGTTGTAATAATAAAATCACGATCGCCCAATACATTGCTAGATTGTTAGCAAGTGATACTATCCCCAGCAGAATTAAAGTTGCAAAGGTCGCCCGTCCAGCGGTTTTCCGACCATAAATCGCTTGAATAATGCGACCACCATCTAATTGTCCTGCTGGCATTAAGTTTAAAGCAGTGATGACTAACCCCAACCAACCAATAATCACCAAAGGATGGACGTTGATTAAAGCCGACTGTAAAGCCGAACCTAACACCACCCGCGCCAAGCTACCTACTAAAATGGAACCTTGGAAAAATTCACTGGGTACTTGAAATAAACTCCCAGGATGGGAAAGCAGTAATCCGAGAATCAACATTAATAAAGAAATAATCCCACCAACTGCTGGCCCTGCTAAAGCGATATCAAATAACGCTTTGCGGTTGGGTAACAGCGATTCAAATCGAGTAATGGCGCCAAAAGAGCCAATTTGCACCGCTGGAAGGAAGAAAGGCCAGCTCAAACGGACTTGGTGACGTCGCGCTAACAACCAATGACCGATTTCATGACTTACCAAAATCGCCAATATCCCAGAACTAATCGGTAAAACTTCTAAAAATCTCTCTGGTTGGGAAAATAAATCAAAATTCAGCAATATACCTGCGGCTTCTAAACTAGTGCCAATAGTTGCTAATAACAAGATAGCCGCAAATGCTTTTTGAGCTAACGACATTGGGCGCGGGTCATTGCGACTGGGTAGGACAATGACCACAGGTTTTCCGTCTATATTTTCAATTAAAAATAGGCGATATTGCTCGCCCAAGCGTTCCTGCAAACTCTGACTCAGACGAGCGTGAATTGCCTCTGGTTCTCCTCGGAGATTACCTTTAAAAATAGCACCTTCTTGGTAAGCGATCGCTTCTGTGGCAAAGAATGTATCAATCCCAAAAATGCTTCTGATTTTTTGCAAATCATCGTCAGGAATTGAGGGTGGTTCGGCTTTGAGTTCAGCGATATCTGCTGAGGGTGTTGAATTTCCGTCAGCCGCAGATTCAGCCGCTAGCCTTTCTGTGGCGCGCTGCTTGAGAATTGCATCTTGTCCCTCAGAACGTAATCTTTTTCCCAAGAAGATGTACAACCCAGCAGAAACCACCACCAAAAACAACACACCCACTATGTTGATATAAATACCAGCAGCAAATAATCCAAAGAACAACAGCCAGGGAGCCATCAATACCACCGACTGTAACCAAGCCAGGACTCCCAGATTCCCAAAAGGTCTGGCGCGATAAAAGCCCCAACCTAAAATTCCTAGAGCTACCAAAAGGATCGTAGCAATGATCGAAGTTTCTGATGTCAACATCTCCAATCCGGTTTAATTACGTCAAATCAATACTTCTAGCTTATTGTGTAGCTATTTACGTTAACTTTCTAGTATTTACTTTTTTTAAGTAGTTTTGTACTGCTTTGCGATTGGTTTTGATGAGGTTTAATGATTTATACTGTTTCTTCGTGAAGTTGCACGATGTATTTTTTTTAACGCGGAGGTACGCTGAGGGTTGCGGAATTAAATGTAGGATGCGTTGGTGCCAACGTAACGCATCAGCCTATCGTACCGCATGGGTTACGCTTCGCTAACCCATCCTACAAATAATTAAACCTAATTTATTTACACTGGTTGAGAAGTCGGATAACTTCTTCGAGGGATAATTTAGCTTTGTACAAGCTCAATAATTTTTCTTGCTGATATCTGTGCGGATAGCTCATTCTTCTACCCTCAAGGGATATCCTAATTAACGCGATTTGTTCGTCTGTCGGCGTTCCCATCTCGTCGAGTGCTATTTCCATTTCTTGAAAACTACCGAAACTAGGAAATTTTAACCCCCTGTTTTCTTGCATTTGTTTGAGTGCTAGGGTGGGAAATGCTATCAGAGGGGCGATATGAGAAATTTTGTAACCAATGTTACCCGTTGGCTTGACACCATACCGACGGCATAAATTACGCAGTTCCTCGATGGTCTTGATTTCAAGTTCTGACCTTGTGAACATAAAATAAGATTGTTCATTCTCGAAAAGTGGACACGGTGGGTAAAGTTTCTTGCCAGAAGTTACCCACCAATTAAACACTCTAATGTTTGACTTCCAAAAGATTCAAGCCTTATTTATATTTCTCAACAATGCCTAATCCTAAAGGAACACCGGAAAATTTGAAACCAATTCAGTCAACTAGGGATGAACCATTGATTGAAAAAATGAATATTCGGATGACGAAAAAGATGAAAGAAAAAATACAGCAGCAGGAGAATCCTCCTGAGTTCTGCAGACAAGCGATTCAGAAGGCGCTGGATGAAAATATCGAGAGTGATGAAGCTTGAGAATTTATTCGTTCTAATCGCACTCTACATCTTCCTATCAAATCGATCATTATATACGCAATGCCTAACCCTAAAGGTCATCCAGAAAGCTTAAAACCATTTACCACCGACCGGGATGAACCATTGATTGAAAAAATGAATATTCGGATGACGAAAAAGATGAAAGAAAAAATACAGCAACAGGAGAATCCTCCTGAGTTCTGCAGACAAGCGATTCAGAAGGCGCTGGATGAAAATATTGAGAGTGATGAAGCTTGAGAATTTATGCTTTCTATTGTTATCTAATAAAATCATATAAATAATGTGCCATTTGCAATTTAGAGCCAAGCGGAATTTCTCTACGTCGCCCTTGAGCATCTAAAAATATGGCTTGATTATTGTTACTCCCAAAACCGCTGTCTGGTTGGTCGATGGGATTGGCGACAATCACATCTAATTTTTTATTCTGCAGTTTTTCCCAAGCAGGCTTGACAATATCGCCAGTTTGTGCAGCGAAGCCAATTAACCGCTGATGGGGTTGTTTGAGTTGCGCTAGGTGGGCGACAATATCTGCTACTGGTTCTAGGGGTAAGCTTTGGGGAAGCGATCGCTTGGGCAATTTTTCTGGGCTATAATCTTTGGGCTTGACGTCCGCCACAGCCGCCGACATGACAATCACATCAGCTTTTGGGAAATAATCTACCATGACTTGCTGCATTTGTGCGGCGCTGATTACAGGAATCGCGTGGACTCCCAAGGGCGGATTCCAACTGGCTGGCCCGTGTACTAAAGTCACATTTGCTCCGCGATGGAGTGCAGCTTGTGCTAAAGCCAACCCCATTTTACCTGTGGAGGGGTTGCCGATAAACCGCACCGGGTCAAGATATTCTCGCGTCCCTCCAGTGCTAATCAAAACTTGCTTACCCGCCAAATCTCGCCGTCCTCTGGTGTGTAACAGAGATTGGATATAAGCTAAGATTTCTGGAGGTTCTGCCATTCTTCCAGCACCAACGCGATCGCACGCTAACAATCCTGATGCTGTATTCAGTCCATGATACCGCTGATCTGTCAATAACTGTTGCCAATTTCGCTGTACTGTCACTTGTTCCCACATATCCGTATTCATGGCTGGCGCCAACAACACAGGACAAGTGGAAGCCAAGACAGTATTGGTGAGCAAATTGTCAGCCATTCCCCAGGCTAATTTAGCTAGTGTATTTGCAGTCATGGGCGCAATCACTAATAAATCGGCGTTTTCACCCAAATGAATATGCAAAGGCCGCGAGTGAATTGGTTGCCAAAAAAGCTCATCTGTGTATGCTTGGTGACGAGATAGGGTAGCGAAAGTCAGCGGCGTGATAAATTCTTGTGCAGAACGGGTGAGAATGACTTGCACTTCTACACCCGTTTTAAACAATTGCGAAACCACTTCACATACTTTGTAAGCAGCTATACCACCGCTGACACCGATTAAAACCCTTGGCTGTTGCTGTTGAGTTTGCAGATCAGACATGAGATAATGGGGCGACGAATGAAGGTTGAAAGTTAAATAATTTCATACTTCATCCTAGCCTGCGACTCCCTCACCGCTTCGCGTCTACGCACTTCATAATTTATCTAAGCTTCATCGTAGGGTTCTAAATCAAGTAAGTGGATATAGGGTTCAACTAACTCTGGACGCTGAAAAGCGATCGCTCGTAGTAGATGCCAATCGTTTAAACCCTCAAAAGCATTGCTGTAATTGTCTAGTTCCAGACGTGTAGCTAACTCTTCCACTTCTACCGTAGTCATGGCAGCAATTTCTTTTTTGGAAATGCTTAGAGTTTTCATAATGCTTGCCCCTCCCTTTTGCAGCATTGGCATCCAGCATGAGTTGAGTTGCGCTTAATGCAACTACCCAATATATATTACTCATTAGATGGCATGAGTTTGCTAAAATTTTCCCAAATTTGTAACAGAATTTACAAAAAAATGGGATAAAGACTAACCAATGGTAGTCACTACAAAATTTCGTAACGATCCCAACATTTCCGGACTAATTTCATGGCCCATATCAAATTCCTGGTAATCTACAGCAACTCCCAAAGATTCTAGAGTTTGTCTAGCTTTCAAAGCTGCTAACAGTGGTACAACTTGATCGTTTCTGCCATGCATGATCAAGGTAGGAGGGAAATTACTTTGATTGACTCTGACTGCATCATGATGTAAATAACCACTCATGGATACTAAGCCAGCTAAAGGCAAATTTAAGCCCACATCTAAAGTCATCGCCCCGCCTTGAGAGAAACCACTTAAAATTGTCCGTGATAAAGGCACACCAGTACTAGCTTCTAAAGATTGCAACCAATTTGTCAGCGTTTGCCGGCTTTCTGGCAACCCTTGATACATATTTTCTGATCTTAGGTCATACCATGCCCTACCCAACGGAGAATAAGGGTAAGGAAAAGGCGCATTGGGAAAAATATATTGATAATCAGGTAAATTAAGAAACGGTGATAGCGATGCTACATCCTCAGCATTAGCGCCCCAACCGTGTAAGCAGACAATTAAACCTGCAGGAGGTTGAAGACTTGAGGGAGAAATGTTGATAAATTGCAAAGACAGGGAACTACTCCTAAAATCCTACTTTCTTTATAAATCCTATCTCTCAAGTCAGATTTATCAAAACTTGCCAATGGGAAGATGCGGAGAAATAACAAATAACTAATAACCAAACAAGAATAATAAATGCCAAATGACTTTTCCTGGCCCTTCTGGTTTACACTCCCAATTTATCCTTACGGGAGAAGGCGCACAATTCGCAAAGAAGTAGTTAAAAATACCATCTGGACTTTCGACCAATTACAAGGAATTTTATATGTGGTTGTGCCGATTCGCATGACTGTTGTTAAGCTCGATGGTGGTGGGCTATTGATTTATGCGCCTGTTGCACCTACGCCAGAATGTATCCGATTAGTCAATGAATTGGTGACAGAATATGGTGATGTCAAGTACATCATTTTGCCTACTATCTCTGGATTAGAGCATAAAGTTTTTGTTGGGCCCTTTGCCAGATGCTTTCCCAAAGCGCAGATATTTGTAGCACCGCATCAGTGGAGTTTCCCGCTCAATTTACCGTTGAGCTGGTTGGGCTTACCACTAGGACGGACACAAATACTCCCGGAAGATAGTAGCCAAGCGCCTTTTGCGGATGAGTTTGATTATGCGATTTTGGATGCGATTAATTTAGGGCCGGGAAGCTTTGCAGAGGTGGTATTCTTGCATAAGCGATCGCACACTTTATTAGTCACAGATATCGTGATTTCAGTACCAGATGAACCACCAGCGATCGTGCAATTAGATCCATATCCCTTATTATTCCACGCTAAGGATCAAGCCGCAGATATTGTTGCCGACACTCAAGCAAACCGCCGTCAAGGATGGCAAAGAATTTCGCTGTTTGCTTTATATTTTCGACCGAGTGTGCTGGATATTGTCGGATTGGGTCAATTAATGCTGAATGCTTTCAAAGCACCAGAGCGATCGCTTAAAAACTATTTTGGATTGTTTCCCTTCAAATGGCAACCAGACTGGCAACGCTCATTTGATGCATTGCGGGGTAATGGGCGTTTGTTTGTCGCCCCAATTCTACAAACCCTCATCCTCAACCGCGCCCCGAAAGCAACCATCGACTGGGCTGAAAAAGTAGCGAGTTGGGATTTTCAATGGATTATTCCCTGTCATTTTGACGCACCCATCAAATCAGAACCGCATCAATTTAGACAAGCATTCTCTTTTTTAGAAAAACAACCAGCCGTCAGCGCAGGTTTATTCGAGAGTAACACTTATCCGTTACCTGAAAAAGATTTTAAATTACTCAAGGAAATCGATGTAGGGTTACAAAAAAGTGGAATTGTTCCTCAAGCGAAAGATAGGGTATGAGGGATGGGGAGTGTGGGGGGTGTGGGGAGTGTGGGGGGTGTGGGGAGATGGGGGGATGGGGAGATGGGGGGATGGGGGGATGGGGGGATGGGGAGATGGGGGGATGGGGGGATGGGGGGATTAAAGCGTCAGGTTTAGAGGCTCACGTTTGAGGTTCAAAGGCTCGCGCTTGAGGTTCAAAGGCTCGCGCTTGAGGTTCAAAGGCTCGCGCTTGAGGTTCAAAGGCTCGCGCTTGAGGTTCAAAGGCTCACGCTTGAGGTTCAAAGGCTCACGCTTGAGGTTCAAAGGCTCGCGCTTGAGGTTTAAAGGCTCACGTTTGAGGTTCAAAGGCTCACGCTTGAGGTTCAAAGGCTCACGCTTGAGGTTCAAAGGCTGACGTTTGAGGTTCAAAGGCTCGCGCTTGAGGTTCAAAGGCTGACGCTTGAGGTTCAAAGGCTCGCGCTTGAGGTTCAAAGGCTCACGTTTCATCCTCCAACGCCCCATCACCCCATCTCCCCATCACCCCACCACCCCATCTCCCCATCACCCCATCACCCCACCTCCCACACCTCCCACACCTCCCACACCTCCCACACCTCCCACACTCCCATCTCCCCACCTCCCCTATTCCCTATTCAAAAATTAATACTCTGGAACCGAGGAATCAACTTCCCGACTCCAAGCGGTAATTCCACCTTTGACGTTTGTACCGACAATCCCTGCCTCTTTGAGAATGCCGAGGGCTTTAGCGGAACGTCCGCCCATTTTACAATGAGCAATTAGGCGATGACCGTTGAGTATTTCTTTTACCTTAGCGATACCGTTACCATTTTCAATCTCAGGCAAAGGTACCAACACAGAACCGGGAATTTTGGCGATATCATACTCATGAGGATTGCGGACATCCAGCAGTACAAAATCATCTGCACCACTGTCTAACAATTGCTTTAATTCCAACACCGTCATTTCTTGAATTTCTGTTTGCTGTTTCGCCTCTGCAGCTTTGGCTTGAGGAATCCCGCAAAATTGTTCGTAGTCTACCAGCTTTTCAATCACCGGGCGGATGGGGTTAGGACGCAATTTTAATTCCCGGAATTTCATATTTAAGGCGTCGTACAGCAGCAGTCGTCCGCTGAGGGTGTTACCCTTGCCAATAATAATTTTGACTGTTTCCGTCGCCTGGATGACACCAATAATTCCTGGTAATATTCCCAAAACGCCGCCTTCTGCACAAGAGGGAACTAACCCTGGTGGTGGTGGTTCGGGGTATAAGTCACGATAGTTGGGGCCATCTTCGTAATTAAATACAGTGGCTTGTCCTTCAAAGCGGAAAATTGAACCGTAGACGTTGGGTTTATTCAGCAATACGCAAGCGTCGTTAACAAGATATCTGGTGGGGAAGTTATCAGTACCATCCACTATGACATCATAAGGCTGGAGGATATCTAAGGCATTCTCTGAACTTAGGCGAGTTTCATAAAGATCAACCTGACAATAAGGGTTAATCTCATGAATACGGTTTTTTGCAGATTCAATCTTGGGTTTGTTCACCCAGGATGTACCATGAATTACTTGACGCTGCAGGTTGGAAGTATCAACGATATCAAAATCAACAATGCCGATGCGTCCAATACCAGCTGCGGCTAAATATAAAAGTAGTGGCGAACCTAATCCACCTGTACCGATACACAATACACTAGCAGCCTTGAGGCGCTTTTGCCCTTCCAGTCCAACTTCTGGCAAAATTAGGTGGCGGGAATAGCGCTCGTAATCGTCTTTAGTTAACTGAATTTCATCCAAGTTAGGATTAAGCATAGCAATTTGCTTTGGGAGCGGCGAGTATTAATACTAACGGAAAATGACGCCCGACTTGCTAAGTTGTTAAGTTATGTTTGCAATTGCTGCTGGTGGAAGTTGACCGTGGTCATCAACGCCCCAACTTTTAACGGAGATTATTATATGGTAGGCGATAGGGAACAGGGAACATGATACTGTTCAATCCTATGGGTACATTGAGGGTGGGGACTTCCTCGTTACGTTAAAAATGGGGTCAGCAATGCTCACCCCTATCTCAAATAATCCACTACAGTTAACTGGAATCTAAATTTTTACGTTACCAATGTGACTTTTCCTGTAGACAAATCGTAGCGACCACCAACGATTTGCAGTTTATTTTCCTTGATTAAAGTTCTTAAAATTGTTGAACTTTCTCCCAATTTTTGTGCTTGATACTGCACATTGGCAATGATGGAATTTTCCTCTAAACTACCAGTTTTATTTCTCACTCTTTCGACTGCTGGCTTAATTTCTTCGACAAACACACCGATTCTTCCCGGAAGTGGTTCACCTTTAACAGCAGCTGCTACTGCACCACATCTTGCGTGACCCAGAACTACAATTAGTTGAGCACCTAATACGGCTGTAGCAAATTCTAGGCTACCTATAGCTGTTTGACTAGCGACATTACCAGCTACTCTGACAACGAATAAGTCTCCAAGTCCCTGATCAAAAACAATTTCTGCAGGTACTCTCGAATCAGCACAACCTAGTATCGCAGCGAAGGGATATTGAGCTACGGATGTTTCTTGTAAACGTAATTTTGATTGGTTAGGATTGAGAGTTTTTCCGTCTACAAATCTTGCGTTTCCTTCTTTCAAGCTTTTTAAAGCTGCTTGTGGATTTAGTGGTTTTGGTCTTTGCTCAACATTAGTATTAGATGGTTGTTGAGCTACAGCTAAATCTTCTCCCCACAATAAACCACTAGCCGCAGCGGTGGCTCCAATACCAACACTTCCCACACCCACTAATTTGAAAAAATTTCGACGCCCAACAAATCCATTAATTCGAGTCATCGTTTTACCTTAATTTTATCGATTAGGTTCATCCTAAGTTGTGTTTATCAACAACAAATTGATGCCGCAATCCGGTTCAGTTAAGGCTTTTTGGTGTTGATTGATGTCGCTAGAGACATGGCAATGCAACGATTGTACAAAGCGTTTCCGACTTAACTGAACTGTATTAATTTAGTTCGCAAACAAGCCGCTGCTGTTTGAGGTAGCAGAGTTAATGTGCGACTACAACTAAGGATGAAAAAATTTACTTACTGTAGAAATAATACCAAAGTTAGTTATCAAGATTGAATAGAATTACCATACAGTAATACTAGGGTTTGCTATGGTATTTATCTATGGTTGGTGTAACCACTCCAGCTATGGAATAATACAATCATCGAAAATGTTAAGTTTTAAGTTGTTTATTTTTTAAACAACAAAATTATGCAGTCAAAGTAACTTTACCAGTATCAAGATCGTAAGTAGCACCGACAATTTGTAATTTATTTTCTTGTAGCAGTTGCTGTAGAATTGAACTCTGACGCAATTTCGCTGATTGATATTTAATATTGGCTAGGACTGCATTTTCATTGAGATTAGCGGAAATTTTTTTGACGGGTTCTACTGCTGGTTTAATACTGTCAACAATCAAGCCAAGTTTACCAGGGAGTTCTTCGTTTTTAAGAGCTGCTGCAACAGCACCACATCGGCGATGACCCAAAACTACAATTAACTGTGAGCCTAATACTGATGTAGCATATTCTAGGCTAGCGATCGCTATATCTGTAGCTACGTTACCAGCCACTCGCACCACAAACAAATCACCGATTCCTTGATCAAAAATTAATTCGGTAGGTACTCTAGAATCAGCACAACCTAAAATTGCTGCAAACGGATACTGGGCTTTGGCGACTGATTGTAATCTTGCTAATGATTGGTCAGGATATTTACGGTTTTGTTGACTAAATCTTTGATTACCGTCTAGTAGGCGTTTTAAAGCTTGATTCCCCTGAACTGGATTAGGGTTTGTTGAATGAACATCCGCAATTACTGCTTGCTTTCTATCTGACAGCAGACTACAACTCAAGCCAGTAGCTGTAACACAGGCTAAACCAGCCAACTTTAAAAAATCACGCCGTCCTACAAATCCATTAATTCGACTCATCAATCTAACCAACAACAGTTTCATTGTTGCCAGGAAGATATCAGACTTGAGTAGGGTGCGAGAGTACTATGCGAGACTGTTTAAGAGTGATTTAATGATTGAGGATAGGCAAGAGTGATTTTCCCTTACCTTCCCACCTTTGTTAATGCTTCTTGCCAGCGCCCAGATATAATTCGCCTACTTTGGGGTCATGTAACAATTCTTGACCAGGGCCGGAGATGGCGTCGCGTCCCGATTCTAAGACATAGCCGCGATGAGCCATTTCTAGGGCTTTACGGGCATTTTGTTCTACCAATACAATCGATGTACCACCCTGGTTGATTTGCACAATTTGCTCAAATACTTGTGTGACGAGAATTGGGGATAAAGCGGCGGAGGGTTCATCTAACAGTAATAAACTCGGTTCCAACATCAAAGCTTTACCCATCGCTAACATTTGACGCTCCCCTCCAGATAGAGTACCAGCTCGTTGACGACGGCGATCGCTTAATCTAGGAAACATGGCAAAAATTTTGTCTTTTAGGGGTTGGAGGGGAACGCTGCGAACAAAAGCCCCCATCTCTAGATTTTCTTCGACGCTGAGGGAAGGAAAGACATTAGCAATTTGTGGGACATAGCACATTCCCCGCTGCACAATTTGATTTGACTTTAGCCCAGCGATATTCTGACCTTTGAAAGTAATTGTACCTGTGTGGGGAGTGAGAAGCCCAAAAATAGTTTTCGCTAAAGTAGATTTACCAGCACCGTTGGGGCCGATGACTGTAACTATTTCTCCCTGTTCCACCCGAAAGTTGACGCCCTGGAGAATGTCTACATCTTTGATATATCCAGCATGAACATTTTCTACTTCTAGTAAATATTCAATAGTCATTTTTTATTTGGTATTTATTATTTGTTATTTGACAGGATTTTATGTTTGTTTATGGCTGGTAATATGATTAGGTTGATTCTGGCTAACTTATTTAATTTAGCAGTCAATTAAATCCAATTATAGCAGTTGCATAACATAAATTATATAGCGTTTCTCGTTTTATTATTGTACATTTTGTTGGGATTAGGGGTTAGGAAATAGAGGCGCTTAGGCTAGCCGCGAAAATGTTGGGTTATCCTGCGTTAAAAACCTGCAGGTCTACGTTTTTCAACCCAAACTACATCTTATTTACTTCAGACTTCAGACTTCAGATTTCATCTTTTCCAAATGCATAAAAATGGGAATTTGAATTAAAAACTCTGTGCCTTGGAGTGGTGTAGATGTGCATTTTAAATCGCCATGATGTTGGCTGATGATTTGATAGCTAATTGACATTCCTAAGCCTGTACCTGAGCCGACGGGTTTAGTTGTGAAAAATGGATCAAACATTTTTTCTTTGATATTTTCGGTCATACCACAGCCATTGTCTGTAATCCCAATTACGACTTGATTATTATCTATAACTTCAGTTTGAATAATAATTTCTCCTTGGTAGGGAATTGATGCATCTTTATGCAGAGATGATAAGCCATCTATGGCATCAATGGCGTTAGTCAGTATATTCATAAATACTTGATTTAATTGCCCAGGATAGCATTCAATTGCTGGTAATTTACCATAATTTTTAATAACTTGAATATCGGGATTATCTGCATTTCCCTGCAGACGGCTTTTTAAAATTAACAATGTGCTATCAATACCTTCATGGATATCAACTGCTTTCATTTCTGCTTCATCTAGGCGCGAAAAATTTCGCAATGATACAACTATTTCGCTGATGCGGTCTGCCCCCATTTTCATTGAAGATAATATATTTCGTAAGTCTTTATTAATAAAATCCAGGTCGATTGTTTCGATAAATTCTTGAATTTCTACTTCTTGTTGAGGATATTTATCTTGATAAAGTGCAATGAGTTGTAGTAAATTTTCCACATATTCATTAGCGATGATGCTATTACCATAAATAAAATTAACAGGGTTATTAATTTCATGGGCGACACCAGCGACTAATTGACCTAAAGAAGACATTTTTTCTGTTTGAATTAGTTGGGCTTGGGTGTTTGCGAGTTCTTTGAGAGCGGTTTCTAGTTGTGTGGCTTGTTCTTGGGCTTTGGTTGCAGTTATCAACGATTGTGTCATGGCTTGTTTTAATTCAAATGTTCTTTCCTCTACTCTAATTTCCAACTCAGCTTTAGCTTTTTTTAGGGCATTTTCGGCAATTTTTCGCTCATTAATTTCGGCTTTAAGCTGTTGGTTTGCTACTTCTAATTGGGCTGGACTGGGTAAAGCTAATGCTTGCGGAATTATCGGTACTAAAATAATAGCTGTGTACACAGAAATTGCGGCTGTAATTGCTTTAATAGCACCGGATAACCAGTAGGTGGGATGCCATAATGTCCACACTTCCATAATGTGAGTTGTACCACAGGAGACGATGAATGCACCAAATAGTAAGAGTATCCATTTAAATGGTAAATCTTCTCGTTTTTGGACGAAATAAACTAAGGTAATCGGAATCGAGTAATAGGCTAAAGTAATTAAGGAATCAGAGATGATGTGTAGCCATACCAAATTTGGTTTCCAAAGATAACAATGTCCGTGGGGAATAAAGAAGCCCTCAGCGAAAAAGCTTTGTAAAAATTCCATAGATTTACTGAGTTTAGTTTGTTGAGGGGTCAGGGGCTAGGGGTTAGGGGTTATATTTGAGTGGTGAAAATGATTTTGCAAGATACTAAAATTTTGTAGAGACGAAGCAAAAGCAAAGTCTCTACATGCAGATTAATTCTGAATTTTGAATTCAGCATTCTTGTTTGACACAAAAAATTTTAACGCAGTAGTTCTTCTACTTGATGTTGGCTCCACAAGTTTCTGTAAAACCCTGCTTGTTGCAAAAGTTCTCCATGAGTTCCCATTTGGACAATTTGACCTTTGTCCATCACAAAAATTCTGTCGGCGGTGGCTGCGGCGGATAATTGATGGGTGATAAAAATGATAGTTTTGCGCTGGACGCCTTGGGCAAGATTTTTGAGAATTTGTGTGGCGGTTTGATTATCGACGCTGGAGAGGGCGTCATCCAATATTAATATGGGAGCATCGATGAGCATGGCTCTAGCGAGGGAGGTACGTTGACGCTGACCACCAGAAAGAGTGATGCCACGTTCTCCGACTATGGTTTCATATTGTTGGGGAAAGTTTTGGATTTCTGGGTGAATTTGGGATAATTGGGCGACAGCTTCAACGTCTTGTTGTTCACTCACGGGGTCGCCGTAACGGATATTATTTTTGATAGTGGTGCTGAAAAGAAAGCTGTCTTGGGGAACATAGGCGATCGCACCTCTTAAATCTGCCAATGCTATGTTGGTAATATCAAAATCGTCTAAATATAACTGTCCTGGTTCAATATCTAACAGTCGGGGTAGGGCGTTGGCTAGAGTAGATTTCCCGGAACCAATCGCCCCGACAATTGCTACTGTTTCCCCAGGATTAATAGTAAAGTTAACATCAGCGATCGCTGGTTTCGCTGCACCTGGGTAAGTATAGCTGAAGTTTTTCGCGCTCAATTTCCCTTTTACTTCCGACTGGGGAAGATGTATAACTTCCTGATCATCCGCAATTTTTGGTGTCACCGCCAGAATCGATTCTAAGCGGTCAATGCTCACCTCGCCCCGTTGGTAGGTGGTGATGGTGAATCCTAACAAA
Source organism: Fortiea contorta PCC 7126 (assembly GCF_000332295.1). Taxonomy (GTDB): domain Bacteria; phylum Cyanobacteriota; class Cyanobacteriia; order Cyanobacteriales; family Nostocaceae; genus Fortiea; species Fortiea contorta. Next base: position 268,854 of record NZ_KB235930.1, read on the forward strand.
GCGGTGGGAAAAACTAACCGCTCTACATAAATTAATAGCGCCAGACAGTCACCTACAGCTAAAGTTCCGGCAGAAATTCGCGCCGCTCCTAACCAAATAATCACCAAGGAACTGACACTAGCTAATCCACCAATCAGGGGAAAGAGAGTATTGCGGCTTTTGGCTAATTCCAAGTTAGCCGCTAATAACTGCTGATTTTTCTGGGCGAAGGCTCGACGCTCATTTTCTTCTTGGGCGTAGATTTTAATCAGAGCAATACCGCTGATATCTTCTTGAATTAATTCACTCATATCAGAGAGTTGCTCTTGCACTGCTGTTTGTTGTCGGCGGAGGCGGTTGCTAAATAGATGCACTAACAAGAACATCAAGGGATATACTGCCAGAGCCGCTAGTGTCAAATCCACATTAATCGCCAACATCACAGGTACTGTCAGCGCATAGGCAAAGAACGTATTTGCTAAACTCAGTACGGCGAAACCTAACAACCGCTTGACATTTTCGACATCACTGGTGGCGCGACTAATTAAATCGCCCACAGTATTAGTGGCAAAATAAGACGGCTCCAGTTTCAGTAGGTGTTGAAAAATTTGCTGTTTGAGATCAAATTCTACCTGGCGTCCCACTCCAAATATCCACAGGCGCGAAGCCATACGGATAAAAAACATCGCCGAACTGAGCAACATAATAATTACTACAGAATTTAGTAATTGTTGCCAGTTGAAAGTTTTTGAAAGTTGATCAACACCAGCGCGAATCAACCAGGGTATATAAATACCAATAGCATTAACAGAGAATAAAGCGATAATGCCAAAGGCTGTTTCGTGCCAGTGTGGGCGGAGGTAAGCACCGAGTTGAGCAAGACGTCGAGATTTCGCCATTGAAAAACAGTGAAAAGTTAAGGGTGTAGGAGTCAGGGGCTGGGAGTTAGGGGTAATGAGTTTTTTCCTCTTCCCCGAACGCCCTTACCCCATTTCCAAAAACTCCATCCGCAAGGGTATGAAGCTTTTAATCTTTTGCACCTGATGATTAACGACCACGCAAGAAACCATAAATCTGACTCAAATAACTGTCCCAAACTTGGGTTGTGAGCTGTAGTGTTTCTGCATTGGGTACGAAGTCTTCAGGTCTTAACCCCCGTGTCCGAATTTCTTGCGGATTTTGGAGGAGGTAAGGAGGAACTGTCACTTTCAGGGAATTGAAGGACAGAGTAACTTGATTGAGACTTGTAGATGGGAGGATTTTATCTCCCGCGATATCAGAAATGCTGTTGACTGGGTTTGCCGTACTTAATGCTACCAAAGTTCCAGGGGTAGGAGCTGCCTGCTCGACAGCAGACGCTAGCTGGAAATTGGGGACGACTTGTTGAGTGACTAATTGTGGTTCACTGATCATAGCGACGGGCGACCTAACTAAAAAATAAGCGATCGCCGGCGTACTTGATAGCATTAAAATAGCCAGTGCCCACCCCAGCAAATATCCCCCAGGGCCGTCTATTCCGCCACCTTTAATCCTTTGAGCCGCAAAAATCAACAAAAGCACCGACGCACCCAAAGGCTTGAGGGGAAAAGATATCAGTCGCCACAAAGACAACACTGCTGGGTCATTTGGATTGACAAACGCCAGCAATAAAATGACGAATAACACTCCCAAAACCACTCGCCCCAAAAAAGTCCCCTTGGGATAGAACCTCTGGAACAGAGAGTATGCGATAGTGCCAATCAACAGCCACACTAGTATCAGGGTCAGTGTTCTAAACATAGATGAACTCTCAAATGTTCTGTTGCGGTCAGCCTAGAGGTTTCGGGGAGTCGATTTATTTGCGTGTCAAATTGTAATCGCACCGTTACCTGACTTAAAATACATCAAACCTCACACCCAAAGACTACCGTCGTAGTGATTTTAGTGCAATTTTTCGCCAGTGCGTCTATATATTTGCAATTTTCCAGATGAGTAATGAGGCACCCGTAAATTAAATTAATTGAGTAGTTGACAATTCACAAGGAAAACCTATGTCGCCCGTCAAGCCCACTATTTTAGTGACAGGAGGAGCTGGATATATTGGTTCCCATACAGTTCTGGCTCTGTCACGCGCTGGTTATCACGTAGTTATCCTGGATAATTTGGTCTATGGACACCAGGATTTAGTGGAAAAAGTATTGCAGGTGGAACTAATAATAGGCGATACTGCCGATCGCGCTTTGTTGGATCATCTGTTTCAAACCCGCGATATTGCCGCAGTCATGCACTTTTCGGCTTATGCTTACGTGGGTGAGTCGGTTTCCGACCCGGCTAAATATTACCGCAATAATGTGATGGGGACGCTGACGCTATTGGAAGCGATGGTAGCGGCTTCTGTAAAGAAATTTGTTTTTTCTTCTACTTGTGCTACTTATGGTGTACCGGAAATTATCCCCATTCCCGAAAATCATCCCCAAAATCCCATTAATCCTTATGGTGCGACCAAGTTGATGGTGGAGCGGATTTTGGCTGATTTTGATGTCGCTTATGATTTCAAGTCAGTGCGCTTCCGTTATTTTAATGCTGCAGGCGCTGATCCCAATGGTTTATTAGGTGAAGACCACAACCCAGAAACTCACTTGATTCCTTTAGTCTTGCAGACTGCTTTAGGTAAACGCAAATCAATTTCTATTTTTGGTACTGACTACCCCACCCCTGATGGTACCTGTATTCGTGATTATATTCATGTCAGTGACTTAGCAGACGCTCATATTTTAGGTTTGGAATATTTATTAAAGGGTGGCGATAGTGAAGTCTTCAACTTGGGCAATGGTCAAGGCTTCTCAGTCAGAGAAGTGATTGCAGCTGCTCAACATGTTACCGGAATTGATATCCCAGTGCAAGAATGCGATCGCCGTCCCGGAGATCCCCCAGCTTTAATTGGTAGTGGTGAGAAAGCTAGAAAAATTCTCGGTTGGCTACCCCAATATCCAGACATTAAGGATATTGTCGTCCATGCTTGGCAATGGCATCAACAGCGCCATCAATAATTGATTGAGGAATAGGGAGTAGGTAAATTATCCTCTCCCTATCTCCCCATTACTCTCAAAAGCTACAAGCGAATTATCAAAAAAACCTCCGCGACGCCAGTTGCTTCAACGGGGGTAACCCCCGCAACGCACTGCCTCGGAAACCCGCGCACGCAAGTTCTCTCCGCGTACCTTTGCGTTAAAAAAATCTATTAATTCCCGCTATGCTCATTGCCTATTTTCATTCTTCACGCCCTTGAGTACCATAAACAAACCGCCGATGATGGGTACAGTTAAAAGAGCGATCGCCCACAATGGCAATTGTCGAGATGAATTCTCTTGCTCATTGTTGACATTTGGCGAATTTTGTGCAGTAGAGTCTACAGCTGCGCCAGCGGCTACTGTGACTTGAAAGTTGAACTTAAAGGGTGAGAAATTTGCTCCTGATGCAGGTTTACCAGTTAGTTGTAGTTGATAAATTCCGGGTTTAGGAAAGGTAATTTCTGTCCCTGGGATACCTTGATAGCGTTCTGCGACTACAGGTTTTAAAGTTGGTGACAGTAGCGCCGGCTCTTTTGGGGTGTGGGGTTCGGCATAAACTGCCAATTGACAATTACAATCTTTGAGGGGAATGGCTTTTCCACCTCTGCGAGTGAGAGCAAACCAAGTTTTAGCACTTTCCCCGGAGCGGGGTTGATCATTCGGTTCAATATGTATAGTAGCACCAACATCTGCGGCTGTTTTCACTTTATGAGCAACTGCACTGTCAACACCAGCAATGAAAATACCAGATGTCAACAGCATCACAAAACCAAGAGCAGATTTACCGCGACTTACTTGGGGGAACATAAAACTTTTCTAGAGTTAATTTTGACCAAAACCAGCGCCAACGCACCAGCAAGACACCGAGGGTAACAACTCCCATCAACGCAGCGGCTAATTTATTCCCCCAAGTTAATTGTAAGGAACCCAAGTAATGGGAACCAATCAGCAGAGCATGAACGGCACTCAAGAGCAAAGCTGGTACACTCAATAAATGAATTTGTCGCCAATATTTACCCAAAGATTTCTGCAATGAGTCGAAACTCGTGGCAGCAGCTGGAGTCATTAAGATCAATGCTATAACACCTGCAGCCATGCCCCACTGAAATTCTGGTGGTAAGAACACGAAAGCAGCAATATTCCATTGCAAAGCATGTTCAATCATGTGGGTGGTGTGAACCACTGATAACACAAAAGCCCCCACCCCCAGAACACGACGATAACGCAGCGGTGCAGCCCAAAAATTGCTGATGGGGCGAGCAATCAAGGATAATATTAAACAAGTTAGGGCAGCGTGTCCGGTATAATCAACCATGGTGTCGCCAGTCCGCAACAGGGTGATGATGCCAATGATTAACGTTACCCATCCACCCAAGCGAAATAATTGGCTGCGTCTATCTTGACTGACTAAAGATGCAGTGACGCCTACACCTAACATTGTCGGTAGTGTTCCCAAGCCAAAAGCTAGCATGGTGGCTGCACTCATAACTACACTTCCAGTTTCCGCAGCTTTAATTTGAGCAGCATACAAAAAACCACAAGGCATTAAACCCCAAGTTACACCTAAGAGTGCTGGCGTCCACCACCGAGTTTGTAAGGAAAGTTTGACCATGCCTGTGCTCAGGCGATCGTGTAAACTTTTTTGTAGGAATGGATGTAAAAGAGGAATTCGTGGTAGAAGTTTGGGGCTGACTTGTCCTAGCCCAAACCAAATCAGCATCACACCAGTAATAATCGCCATCCAACGGCGCAAGTCGCTACCAACACCCGCTAGATATCCACTTTCTAATAAGACTGCACCGAGTGTACCAATACCCGCGCCAACTAGAGCATAACTCAACAGTCGCCCCAGATTTAACAACAGGTGAAATTTCAGTTGTTGTCGCCAATCAGGCGTTTTCTGCTGATGGGACAAAGAAAACGCCATTGTCAAGGGGCTACACATGCCTAAGCAATGACCGAAACTTCCCAGAAACCCCAGGAGCATGATTAGCGATAAATCTAGCATAGATTAGGGGGTTGGGGAACAGTTGGTGACAGGTATATCAGTATTTAAAGTTCCTCACAAGGAACTTTAGGTGAAATTGCGGTATCTGTCAAAAGACAAGCTGTCACAGATAGCGATCGCGTTAATCTAAAATCGGATAAGCAGGATAAATGCAGATGGGAAAATGGATTTGGCTAGTGCTATTGGTTTTAGTAGTAGTTGTGGGGTTAGGTAGCAGGGGGAGCACGTTTTTTCCCCAAGCGCTCTCACCAGAAATTGTCCAAAGTGTCCCCACACAAAAGCCCCAACTGCAGCCAATGCAGAATCAGCTACAAGTTTCTGCCGAGAGACTATTTAATCATGTGCAAAAGTTGGATTTTCAGCGCTATACGTTGAAAGAGCGATCGCTAACTCGCAAATATATCACAACGGAACTGCAAAAATTCGGCTGGAAGCCAAAGTTAGAAAAGTTTTCCCATGGTGTCAATATCTTTGCTGAACGCCAGGGGACAGATCAAGCTGCAGGTGCAATTCTCCTCGCAGCCCATTATGATACAGTCGCCAATTCTCCCGGTGCTGATGATAATGCTAGCGGTATCGCCGTCATCCTGGAAATTGCGCGGCTTCTGGGTGCAAATTCTCCACCCCGGACTTTGCAGTTGGCGTTTTTTGACCAAGAAGAAGCCGGGCTTTTAGGTAGTAAAGCTTTTGTCACCAATACAGCCCATTTAAAAAATCTGCGTGGGGCGATCGTCTTGGATATGGTAGGCTATGCATGTCACAAAGTCGGTTGTCAACAGTATCCCGCCGCTTTACCTGTAACACCCCCCACGAAGCAAGGCGATTTCCTCGCAGTCGTGGGCGATACAGAACACTTACCCTTGCTGAACACCTTCCAAACCGCCAACACCGCAGATTTACCACCAGTCTTAACAGTCCCGATTCCTTTGAAAGGCTTGCTCACACCAGACACCTTGCGGAGTGACCACGCTCCTTTCTGGTATCAAGGCGTGGGTGCTGTATTGGTCACGGATACAGCTAATCTGCGTACTCCCTATTACCATCAACCAACTGATACACCCGCAACTATAGACCGTCCTTTTTTTGTGGGTGCAGCACAGATTGTTCTCAATGCGACAATTAAATTATTATAGCAATTCTCGGTCATATGAGGTACACAGTCGTAAGGGCACGGCACCGCCCATTAGTGTCAACTTAACGTGAAACCCTTGTCAAAACTCGATTTTGGATTCACTCACTTACCATGACAATCCGCGTTACCCCACCCCGGCTTTGCTGGCGCAAAACCTCCCCTCCCCTTAGCAAGGAGAGGGGACGAAGGGGTGGGGTAAAACGCCTGGGGGACAAAGGTTTTAGCTTAAGTTGACACCAATGGGCACCGCCGTGCCCCTAGAGGCGACGATATAATGTTGTACCGCATCTGAATGGGAACCGCTATAAAGAATAGTAACGAGTGAAACAGGATTACTTATGAAAATTAAACCTCTTGCAAAAGTACCTTTTCTGCTCTCTGTTCCCTGTTAAGAGTTCCCGACTTCTGTAAGAAGTCTATTGTTGTGGAAAAATTAAAGTCCAATTTTGGCGATCGCTAATTTGCCAGTATAAACCTTGGAGAATCAGCCGTAAAGCTGTGCGAGTTCTGATATAGTCTCTAATTAAATGTGTTCCTGGTTGAGCAAAGATATCATCATATTTTTGGCTATAACCAAATGGCTGAGAACATTCGCTTTCAGCACCTTTGACAGATAACACAAAAAATGGCGCTTGTTTATATTCATCAGGAATCATAAAGATACCATACACATGATGTTTACCCCGCCACGGTTGCACTACAACTTTACTCGCCTGTACTGTGAATTTGGGAATGTTTGATGTGAGAAAAGTTTGTGAATTGCACTGTGAATCATTGATCGGCCAAAACAGTGTAATTATGCTAAATGAAAGTAGCAAAATGAGAATATAAACAAATAGGCGACGCATAGGGGGACAAAAGTTCTGAAGCGACTGGTGCAATTTAATAAATAATGCTAGTGCAGCAACAGTAGTGAGAAAATCCCTCTGTAGAAATGGGAAATTTCTCTGAACATTATTCAGGGTAATTGAGAAGCGATCGCACTTTTGTGGCTATCTACACTGATTCAGGAATCTGGTTTAATTTTTAAAATTACTAATAAGGGCGAACAACCGTACTCCGAAACGGAGAAGCAAGCTACGCCCCTACAATTGATTACCGCATATCGTAGCCGAACAAATTGGGGTCAACTTCGCCTAATTGCAATTGAGCTAATCCATATTCCGCCCATCTACTATCAACTATTGCGGCTACATCTGGATCTGATTCTAAAGGTAAACCCCATTCATGATCAGTTTCTGGAGCAATTTTGGTAGTAGCATCAATTCCCATTCTGCCACCTAAACCAATTTTTTCAGAAGCAAAATCTAAAGTATCAAAGGGTGTATTTGGTAATATGAATACGTCTCGTGTGGGGTCTACTTTAGAACTAATTGCCCAGACTACTTGACGCGGATCGCGAATATTGATATCTTTATCCACAACAATCACAAATTTAGTATAAGTAAATTGTGGTAAAGCGCTCCAAAAAGCTAAAGCCGCTCGTCGCGCTTGTCCTGGATAGGCTTTATCAATGGAAATAATCGCCGCTTTGTAACTCAAAGCTTCCATTGGTAGGAAGAAATCGACAATTTCTGAGACTTGTTGCCGCAGAATAGGAGTATAGATGCGATTAAGTGCGATCGCCATCATCGCTTCTTCTTTGGGTGGACGACCGCTAAATGTTGTTAAATAAATCGGATTTTGGCGGTGGGTCATACACTCAAAGCGAATTAGTGGGGAATCTTCCACACCGCCGTAATAACCCATATGATCACCAAAGGGCCCGTCTGGTAAGACTTCCCCTGGTGTAATCGTCCCTTCTAAGACAAATTCAGCATCAGCGGGGACTTCTAAATCTACAGTTTTACATTTGGCTAACTGCACTCCTGAACCGCCATAAAGTCCAGCAAACAACCATTCTGATAAGTCTACAGGTATGGGTGTCGCAGCTGCCATAATAATTAGCGGATCTACACCAAGAGCGATCGCTATTTCTAATTTTTTCCCACGTTCGGCAGCTTTTCGCAAGTGTCTCGCACCACCCCGCACTGATAACCAATGCACTGTCATCGTCGTTTGAGATTGCAGTTGCAAACGATACACACCAACATTAGGCGTTCCCGTCTCACAATCCTTGGTAATTACTAATCCCAAGGTGATAATCTTGCCAGCATCACCACTATAAGGTCGTATCAAAGGTAACTTATTTAAATCTAATTCATCCTTGCCAATCACCACCTGCTGACAAGCTGGGAAAAAATCCCGTCCCGGTTTCGCCTTCAAAACGTCAAACAGCACTTTCCCGAAATCTATCGCCTGAGAAATCTTCTTTGGCGGTTTGGGTTGCTGTAACATACTCAGCTTTTTTCCCAGAGTTTCCAACTCTTGCGGATGCTGCATATTCATCGCCCAGCATATCCGTTCCACAGTGCCCATCAAATTCACTGCTACCGGGAAGGATGCACCCTTAACATTCTCAAATAATAAGCCAGGGCCGCCCTTTTGTAGCATCCGGTTGGCAATCTCTGCAATTTCTAGCTCAGGATCAACTAAAGCGGAAATTCGCTTTAATTGTCCTTTTTCCTCCAGAATTTTGATAAATCCCCGCAAATCTCTCGCCATTGTTTTAGTCAAGTCGAATAATTAAGAAATATGAAGCGCTTTATTATATTACATGGGTGACAGCTTAAATTTAACAGCAAATTAATCTCAGGCTTGACTTTTCTTAACGTTCTGTCGCCACCTATTTCGTTATGGTGTTTAGGGATAAAGCATTATTTACTACAAATAAGCGCTAACCTGATCAAACATGGCGAAAAGATGAGACAGTTCCTGGCAGGTGTACTGAGTATTTGGCCCCTGCTGGGTTTATTTTTTTGCCTAATCCTCAAATCTGAGGAAGCAATTCGTAATGATGATGTCAAATCCACCGCAGAGATAGGCAACTTTCAGAGTTTATCAAACTAACTAGATGACTATATAAAAGTCAAGACACTTAGCTTCAAAATTCGTCATAATTGCTAATCTAACTTTAACAAAAGTTGTAGAAATAATAGATTTTTGTATCAATATTTTTTTGTTTCACGCCAACAACAGTGCGAGAATCATGGTTTTTGCCAGAGACTGCAAGAGCCGCACTCACAAGCAATCATAAAAATATTTTTCCCTAACCCCTAACCCCTAACTCCTAGTCCCTTTTTTTTCAGAAATGTCTAATATTTCTATTTTGTTTTTTTGTGAGCAAAACAAAAACAATGTCGTGACTATCACAGTTTATTAAAGATAGGACACATATGATCATAATGAGGATTTAAATTAAGTTTTAGTCCAATTTAATTTAATTTTTACCTTTCGTTAAGGTTTTTTTAACCATAGGGAATGTAACTTATTTGAGGCTGTGATTTCAGCAGGAAAATGTTCCTTAAAAACGAGGTAATATGAGTTTTTCGACCACCATTTGGAATCGTGTAGTTACTACTACTGTAGTAGCGTCTGCTGTTGCAATTAGTCCTATGTTTGTAGCGACTGCTCAACAAGCTCAAACTCTCAATGGTGCAGGAGCAACTTTTCCCGCTCCATTGTATGAGCGCTATGCTCGTGAAATTAAGAAAAAACATCCAGAATTGAAAGTTAACTACCAAGCAATTGGTAGCGGTGGCGGTATTCGCCAAACTATTGCTGGAACCGTTGATTTTGGTGCTAGCGATGCAGCGATGAAAGACGAAGAAATGGCACAAGTCAAGAATGGTGTCATCCTAGTACCCACTGCAGGCGGTGCTGTTTCTGTTGTTTACAATCTTCCCGGTGTTAGCAGTCTGAGATTGTCTCGCGCTACATTACCCGCTATTTTTTCCGGACAAATTACTAACTGGAACGACGCCAAAATCAAAGCTGATAACCCCAGCGCTAACCTACCAAATTTACCAATTAAATTCGTAGTGCGCGCTGATGGTAGTGGTACAACTTTCATTTTCACCAATCATTTGAGTACCATTAGTGGTTATTTCAAAGGTAGAATTGGCGCTAACACAGCTCCCAAATGGACTTTGCCTAATGTGCTCAAAGGTAAAGGTAATCCAGGTGTAGCGGCTCTAGTAGCTCGCACCCCTGGTTCTATTGGTTATGTAGAGTACAGTTACGCTGTAGAAAACAAGTTGAATTCTGCACAAATCCAAAATAAGAAAGGAGAATTTGTCTCTCCTTCTTTACAAACAGCAAACGCAGCTTTATCAACAGTTCAATTCCCTGACAACTACCGCGTTTTCGTTGGTGATCCTGGACAAGGCTACCCCATTGTTGGTCTAACTTGGATGATGGTTTATAAGCAGTATCCCGCTGGAAAAGGTGATGCTATTAAAAAATGGATCAATTGGGTGCTCAAAGATGGTCAACAATTTAATGATGACCTCAACTACACCAAAATCCCTGATAGTGTAGCTAACCGTGTATTACAAACAGTAAATAGCACTGTCAAGTAATTGATTTTCTTGCTCCTCTATCTTCTGGATAGGGTGGGCTAATTGCTCACCCTAAAAACATGAAAACAGTGTAATTTATTGATTTGTAATGGCAAATTCATTTGAACCTACTGATAAAAATTCATCACACCAACTGAATTTAGGTGATGAAAACGTTAATTTGACAGCTACTGGCGACAGAATTTTTTGGTTTGATCAAGGGTTTACATGGTTAGTGTATGCCTTTGCGGTGATTACTGTTGCAGTACTATTTTTGATGAGTTTGATTATTTTCCGCGAAGCTTATCCAGCGGTGGCTAAGTTTGGGTTGGGGTTTATCTGGGGTTTAGATTGGGACACAGGTAATCAAAATTTTGGCGCTCTACCTTATATATACGGGACTTTGGTAAGTAGTGCGATCGCGATTATTTTCACAGTTCCAGTCGCCTTAGCGATCGCTTTAGTTACCAGCGAGAATTTCTTTCCTCCATCGGTACGCTCAACTATAGCGTTTGTGGTTGAGTTAATTGCCGCAATTCCTAGTGTAATTGTGGGTCTATGGGCTATCTTTATCTTTATTCCTGTTCTGGAAATTCCCCAAAAGTGGATAGCTAGTATTTTTGGCTGGATACCATTATTTGGTACAGTAGACCCCGCTGGGACAAATATTTTAACCGCTGGAATTGTGCTAGCGATTATGATTTTGCCCACCATGGCTGCAATTTCTCGTGAAGTTTTGTTAGTAGTTCCTAAGGAGTTACGCAGCGCATCTATGGCGTTGGGAAGCACTCGGTGGGAAACAATTTTTCGGGTGTTGTTACCAGCTGGATTTTCTGGAATTGTCAGCGCCGCCATGCTCGCATTAGGTAGAGCTTTGGGCGAAACAATGGCTGTGACTATGGTGATTGGTAACTCGGCTCAAATTAGCATTTCCTTACTCGATCCTGCTTACACCATTCCTTCTGTATTAGCTAACGAATTCGCCGAAGCTGAACCCGGATTACACATTGGTGCTCTCAGCTATTTAGGCTTAATTTTATTTGCTTTAACTCTAGCTGTAAATATCGGTGCTGTGCTTTTGGTACAGTGGGTAGGCAAGAAAAATAAATAGCTTTTCTCACCAAGTATATATTACACATAGCCAGAATTTTATTCAGCGAAATGAGCAGCTATCAACAGTCAGAAATAGATAAATCTCTAGCAGCAGAATTGTACAGTCCCCTCCCGTCCACAAGACTGTTTTTTAGCTACGGGATGAATGCGATCGCCTTTTTTTTCACTGCCTTAGCCTTAGTTCCCTTAGTATCAATATTGTGGGAAATTTTAGTACGGGGAACTTCCGGACTCAGACCGGCAATGTTTTTCACCTCAGTCATTGATAATGGCTTTGGCAATGCTATTTTAGGCACGATTACCGTTGTCCTCATCGGTTCAGCATTAAGTATACCCACAGGTCTTTTAACAGGTATATTTCTCGCTGAATTTAGCAAAAATAAATATGCTAAAACAGTGCGCTTTATCACTACTATTCTCACAGGTGTTCCCTCAATTGTTGTCGGGATGTTCGCCTACGGGTTGATAGTTTTAACAACTAAAGGATTTAGCGCTTTAGCTGGTGGGTTTGCTTTAGCAGTTATCATGCTTCCGATTATCGTCCTCACCACAGAAGAAGCTTTAAAACTAATTCCTGTTCCTCAACGTCTCGCCTCTGCAGCTTTAGGTGGAACTCGGTTCCAAACCATATCTCGTGTTGTTGTGGCTGCAGCGATTCCGGGGATTACTACAGGTGTTTTGTTAGCTGTTGCTAGGGCTGCGGGTGAAACAGCGCCCCTGGTTTTTACTGCTTTATTTAGCTTAGATTGGTCAGAAGGATTAATTAGTCCTACTGCTTCTTTACCAGTCTTGATTTTTAACCTTTATAACGACCCCAGCCCGGAAAGAAACCAACTAGTTTGGACTACTTCCATCATTCTCCTGAGCTTAGTTTTGTGTGTCAGTCTTCTGTCTCGTTTAGTTATTAGCAAAACGAGAAAACGCTAAAGCAACAAGATTATTAATTTTTATTTCGCCTTTGAGTAAATATGAGTCAATTAACTCCCGCTATCCAAGTCAAAAACCTCAGCTTTTACTACAGTCCCAAAAGCACTAAACCGGCGATTGAGGGGGTATCAATGGATATTTATAAGAATCAAGTAACCGCCATTATTGGCCCTAGCGGTTGCGGTAAATCTACCTTCATCAAAACCCTCAATCGGATTAGCGAATTGGAAGGAGATGTCAAAATTAATCCTGAAGGACGTGTAGAATTTTTGGGACAAAATATCTATGACCCAAAGATTAATATCAATCGCTTACGCCGTCAAATTGGGATGGTATTTCAAAAGCCTAATCCTTTTCCCATGAGCATTTATGAAAATGTTGCTTATGGTGTGAAAATAGCCGGTAATCCTTCTAAAACAGAATTAGATGAGATTGTGGAATCTGCTCTCAAAGGTGCAGCTTTGTGGGACGAAGTTAAAGATAAACTACACCAATCTGCTTTGGGGCTATCTGGTGGACAACAGCAGCGCCTCTGTATCGCCCGCGCTTTAGCAGTCAGACCAAAAGTCCTGTTGATGGATGAACCTTGTTCAGCCCTCGACCCCATTGCAACTATTAAAGTTGAAGAATTGATCCATAGCTTGCGTTCAGAGTTGACAATAGCGATCGTTACTCATAATATGCAGCAAGCTACTCGTGTATCAGATTTCACAGCTTTCTTTAGCACCGATGAAAGCCGCATTGGACAAATGGTAGAATTTGGCGCCACAAATCAAATCTTTAGCAACCCCCTCGATACCCGTACTCGTGACTACGTTTCTGGGCGTTTCGGTTAAATTTTTGGATTCTCTGCTCAAAAATTATATTTTCGTGCAGTAGAGACGCAAAATTTTGCGTCTCTTTGTAACATTAATAAAACAGACTACTACTTCCAGTTTTTGTCTGCTTTATCAAGTACATAAGCAGCTACATCTTCGATTTGAGCGGGTTTTAACCGACCTTTAAAAGCAGGCATAGCGCCTTTACCATTAGTAACTTGAGCGATAATAGCTTCGGCTGTATCCATGTGGAACTTTACCAAAGCTTCCTTCTTCAAAGTTTTTGCCGCATTAACTAAATTCTTACCACCTGCGTGACACTGAGCACAGTTAGCGGTAAAGACTTTAGCTCCACTGGCTGCGTCTGCTAAAGCGGGACTGCTAAAGGCAAAAGTGAAGATGGCAATGCCTAACAGTATTACTGAAAAAATTTTCTTCATTTCGTGTTCTCTCTACAACCAAGGTGGATTCGGTGGAATGTCCTTTATGATTGTCAGTTGATGCTGTTTCCTTCGTCAAAAGACAGGCTGTCAAACTTCGTTGTAACTATTGCCAAGTTTGGGTATCCGGGTTATTAGCTGCGGCTTTGTCACTACAAAGCTATCTACTAAGAGTGACATGCAAGTTTTTGTAAATATTCATACTCAATCACTAATAATGAATAAAAAATGAAGCGGAAAAATCTCTAATTTCTCCAGCAAACTTAATTAGCGCTATCCATTTGATAAGTTTGTAGTCAGCACAAAGCGTGCTTTCATCTTCGAGGACTAAAGTCCTCACTCTGATTAATTTTTGGATTTGTCTATTTTTGGTCAGCTAAAGCTGTCAGCGCTTCTTCAGTAACGCGACAAATTCGCCAGTCATCTAAAATATCAGCTCCCATACGGCGATAGAAGGTTTTCGCTGGTTCATTCCAATCTAAAACGCTCCATTCCAAGCGTCCGCAATTTCGCTCCACTGCTATTTGAGCTAATTTAATTAACAACGCTTTCCCGACTCCTAGACGTCGAAATTCTGGTTTAACAAACAAATCTTCTAAATAAATTCCTGGCTTGGTTAAGAATGTAGAATAGTTATGGAAGAACAGCGCAAAACCCACAGCTTGACCTGCGTTCTCAGCTAATATTGCCTCAATATATCTGTGATCACCAAACAGATGCTCTTGAAGTAGCAAAACATTACCAGTAACAGCATGAGTTAATTTTTCATACTCCGCAAGCTGTTGAATTAAATCAAACAATACACCACAATCATCGGGTTCAGCAAAACGCAAAGTTAAATTTTTATCTGTAGTCATTAGCGTATAAAAAAGGTTACTTGTGTAATTAGTTTATGACTGAGAATATCAAAAATTCTCAAGTTTTTAATTCCAAAATTGAGATGAATAAAGAATTAAGTACTCCAAGTTAGAGTTAGTATAAAAAAATCATAACTATTCTATCTATCTTCATAGGCACATATAACTTTTATTACCAGTAAAAAGTAGTATCATAAGTTTTGAGCAAAGAATTGTGTAGAAACATGTTCAAAGTATTTATTTACCTAAATTTTGATTAATTTATGCGATTAATTGTGAGATCTGGAAATTCTTTATACATTCAAGGAATAATACTAATAATTCTTATTAACATAATTGGGGCGACAACTTTTCCCTTAACCAAGGAAATAGTGAGTGACCTATCGCCTAGTGCATTGATTGCGGCACGGTTCATTATAGCTGCAGCCGTTTTCGCCCTCAACTTACGCAACATTAACAAGCTTTTGCTACGTGATGGTACGATTTTAGGTTTTTTGTTTTTTTTATACCTAGCTATTGAAACAGTTGCACTGCAGACGATACCTGCAAACCGAGCAGTATTCATCGCCAGTCTGAACGCACTCATCGTCCCCTTACTGGGGTGGCTAAGTGGTCAGCGAGTAATTTTGAGAACCTTTATCGCTGCAGGAATAGCTGTGATTGGTATTGGCGTAATGTTTTGGGAAGGGGGAGAGCTACGGTTTGGTGATATATTGATGTTATTTGATGCTTTCGTCTATGCAGCTTACACAATGTTCCTAGGGCGAGTTGCGTCTCGTCACCCCACCTTAACTCTCACCAGTGTGCAACTTTTGTTCATTGCGGGGCTGGGTATGGTGTGGAGTAACACTGAAATTTTTACTGAGTTTGCAACAATTCGTCAACACTGGGGAGCGATTCTCTACCTAGGGTTAGTAGCGACGGCTGCGGTCATTTGGCTACAAACCCTGGCTATGCGCTGGGTTCCCGCTGACGAAGCGGCTTTATTGTATACACTTGAGCCGCTGTTCACGGTGGTTTTCTCATTCTGGCTCCTAGGAGAGCATTTGGGAATCCGCGGTTTTATGGGTGCGGTTCTGGTTTTGGCTGCATTAATTCTGAGCCATACCCCTGACAAGGGTGAGTCGAAAGCTGAAGTTGAGATTCAGAGCAGTTAAATTCCGAACACAGATGTTGTGCGATCGCTACGGTGAATACATAGCAGATTATCTCAAAACCTGAACCAGATAGATATGGTTTTGAAATTAAATAGCCATAAAAGCTAAGGATTCAGTTCGGGGGTAATTGAGACGTTGGATATACGGCTTTTTTAACTCGTAAATCAGGTTTACAACTCGTAAATTAAGTTCACGACTCGTAAATTAAATTTCTGGCTTGTAAATTAAGTTCACGACTCGTAAATTAAATTTCTGACTTGGAAATCAAGTTTACGACTCGTAAATCAAGTTTACGAGTCGTAAATCAAGTTTTTGGCTTGTGAACGTGTAATTATCCCAGAATTTGCCACTAGCGATCGCTAAAATACTCCTATCGTTTAAATTAACCACCCCTTTAACCGTTTGGCGATGTGAGGACGGCGCAGTTTCCGCATGGCTTTACTTTGAATTTGTCTAACTCTTTCCCGCGAAAGATTAAACATATTCCCGACTTCTTCCAGGGTACAGGGTTCGCTAGTTGTTAACCCATAGCGGAGGGAAATCACATCTTTCTCCCGTGGAGTCAGCACATCACCCAATACTTCCCAAATTTCCTGACGCATCATGTTTTCATTCATTTTTGCTTCAGGTGATTGGTTGTCTTCGTCTTCTAGCAAATCCATCAACTCTGTGTCTTCTTCTTTCCCGACACGGTGGTTGAGAGAAAGTGCTTGACGCCGTAGTTGTTGTAATTGGCGTAGTTGTTGGACGGTGATTTCCAAAGCTTCGGCCATTTCGGCTTCGGAAGGATTGCGAGAAAGTTTTTGTTTGAGTTCTCGTTGGGCTTTTTTAAGTTTGTTAAGTTTTTCAACAATATGTATCGGTAAACGAATTGTGCGCGCATCATTAGCGATCGCTCTAGTAATTGCTTGTCTAATCCACCAATAAGCGTATGTCGAGAACTTATATCCTTTATCTGGGTCAAACTTTTCTGTAGCTCGATTCAAACCCATTGCTCCCTCTTGAATTAAATCCAGGAAAGGGACTCCGCGATTGAGATATCGTTTGGCGATGGACACCACTAACCGCAAATTCGAGCGAATCATTTTGCGTTTCGCTACTCTACCTTGATATAAGCGACTTTCTAGTTGCTTTTCGGTCATATCTAGTTGAGCAGCTACTTGTAGCTTTGTCGGATACTGTCCTAAATCTGAGTGCAGAGACGCTTGTAATTCTCTCACTTCTTCAATAAATCTGACTCTCCGCGCCAATTCCACCTCTTCGTCAGGTTTTAGCAACGGATAGCGCGCCATTTCCTTAAAAAATGCGCCTACAGCATCGTCATGCTCTGTTTTGTTATACCCCGAAGGTCGGGCTGCTGCCATCTCGTCCCCATCACGTTCCTCTGATTCCAGGTTTTCTGTAATTGGGGAATCTTCCTCTACCACTAGTTCTAAATTATCGAGTGATTGATGTTCATGGTCAGCAGCGTTCTCCAGTGTTTCCATTGTTCCCAACTGAGCAATATTCATAGTTTCCTTTAGGGATTTTTGCTTTGTTTGGTACATCATTCAGTGACAGCTGCTCGCTTGAGGCTTGGTAGTTTTCCCTAAGAGACAGATACACCCGTTTGACCGTAAAGTCTGAGTCTGGAGCTAATTTCTCTTTGCAATTTTTCAATTAGTTTCTAGCTGACATTCCTGAGCTACCGCTAGATCCAATTTTTCACAAATATTGGCTTTTGCACCCACCAACCTCATCCCTAGTCCACCAACCAATATATTCCTTATTTTTTTATCAATCGCCAAATATGTCAAACTCCCTCAAACTTTCTCAACCTTAACCAATATGAATTTCTTTGCTAATTCTGCCAAATTCTTAAAAATTTATATAGTTTTATAAAGTTTTATAGACTTTATAATTTCGCAATCATTTAAGAAATTGGCTTCGGGGTACTAAGTTCGTCTGTCCCTGATAGAATTTTACGAATGATGATGCAAAATTGGCAATTTACAAATTGGAGATTTCTTGTTTGTATAAAAGCATCTCATAGACACAATGGATTGAATATCTATCGATAGGGAGAAAAAGACTATGCCCTATTTAGTAGATACGTAGACCGTTTCCGACTTGGAAAAAGCGGGTGAGATGCTTTAATTGTGTGTGGTGGACACTAAATATTTATGACACGTGTAGTGGAAATTAATTTGTCTAGTAGATTACATAAGAGAAAATTTATCAAGTATTATAAAGGATAAAAGTATTGCGAAATACAGTTGACAAATCAAAGAGCAAAAAGTAATAGCTGAGTGAAAAAGTCCAACTTTCAGTAACTAGGTAACATCCTGATAAATAGCTGTATATTAAAATAGAAACTATGTATATAAATGGCATAAAATCATCCAATTTTGTTGTGGCTGAAAGTGGGGAAGTATATAAACAAAAAACCGCAGAAAATCAGTGGGTAGAAGTATTAGTAGATTGTCCCGGAAACTCAGGAATATTTACCTACCGCTCGCCATCTCAGTTAGAAATCAAACCAGGAGATATTTTAACTGTACCATTTGGCTCACAACAACTAGGGGGAATTGCCATCAGGTTACTAACACAGCCAAATGTCGAGATAGCGCCAGAAAAAATCCGCGATGTGGAAGATGTGGTGAGTGTGGGTTTTTTTCCCGGTAGTTATTGGCAATTGCTTAATCGAGTCTCAGCATATTACTATACGCCATTAATTCAAGTGATCCGGATGGCTTTACCACCTGGATTATTAGGGCGATCGCAGCGTCGCATCCGTTTAACTATTTTAGGCAAAAGCAGACCACCAAAGGATACAAACAGTGATACTGTCGCCTCTTTTCTCACTCCCTACGCCCAACAAATTTTGGCACTTTTGCAAGCACAACCTGCGGGAGATTATAGTTTTGCCTACATCCAACAAAAAGTTAAATCTGCATATCGTGGCGTCCGGGAATTATTGCGATTTGGTTTAGTAGAAAGTTATTTAGAACAACCAAAATTAACTAAAGCAAAACAGCAAAAAGCTGTCACTCTCATCAACACAATTGACCGTGATTTAACCACTCGCCAAAGAGAAATTATCGACGTATTGCGGCGACGTGGTGGGGAATTGTGGCAAAATGAACTGCTGCAAATTTGCCATGCTAGCCCTTCCACCCTCAAAGCTTTGGCTGATAAAGGTTATATCGTCATTGAAGAACGGGAAATATTACGCACCGAACAAGGGCCAGCATTAGCCAGCGATTTCCCTAAAGTTCTAACCGGAGCGCAAACCAGCGCCCTAGAAACAATACAAACCTTAAATAGCTTTGCTCAAGTTTTATTACACGGCGTCACAGGTTCAGGCAAAACAGAAGTATATTTGCAAGCGATCGCTCCCATACTCCAGCAGCATAAATCCGCCCTCGTCCTCGTCCCCGAAATCGGACTCACACCCCAACTAACAGACCGTTTCCGCGCCCGATTTGGCGCAGCAAAAGTTAATGTCTATCACAGCGCCCTCTCAGACGGTGAACGCTACGACACTTGGCGACAAATGCTCACAGGGGAACCCCAAGTCGTCATTGGTACCCGCAGCGCCATTTTTGCCCCATTACCCCACTTAGGTATTATCATCTTAGACGAAGAACACGACAGCAGCTTTAAACAAGACGCCCCCATCCCCACCTACCACGCCCGCACCGTCGCCCAATGGCGCGCCGAATTAGAAAATTGTCCTCTCATCCTGGGTTCCGCTACACCTTCTCTAGAAAGTTGGTTGAGTTTCCAAAAACCAAATCAACACAACCCCCGTCATCCCTCCTACTATCTCTCCCTCCCAGAACGCATCAACTCCCGTCCTCTCCCCCCAGTAGAAATAGTGGATATGCGCCAGGAGTTACAGCAAGGAAATCGCTCCATATTCAGCAGATCCCTACAAGCAGCATTAGAGCAGTTAGAACAGACAAACCAACAGGGAATTTTATTTATCCATCGCCGGGGACATAGTACATTTGTCTCTTGCCGCAACTGCGGTTATGTGCTGGATTGTCCCCACTGCGACGTATCTCTAGCCTACCACCACACCGAAGACGGAGCGCCGCAATTATTGCGCTGTCATTACTGTAACTACGGGCGTACCCATCCCCAACACTGCCCAGAATGCGGTTCCCCATACCTCAAATTCTTTGGTAGTGGGACTCAGCGAGTAGCCCAAGAACTAACGCGACAATTCCCCAAGTTGGAATATATCCGTTTTGATAGCGACACCACCCGCAACAAAGGCGCACACCGCACCCTGCTTACCAAGTTCGCCAACAAAGAAGCACATTTATTAATCGGGACACAAATGCTCACCAAAGGCTTGGATTTACCGCAGGTAACATTAGTGGGCGTCGTCGCTGCTGATGGACTGCTACATCTGTCAGATTATCGCGCCAGCGAAAGAGCATTCCAAACCCTAACCCAAGTAGCTGGGCGCGCTGGGAGAGGAGATGACCCAGGTAGAGTAATTGTGCAGACTTATACACCAGAACATGAGGTAATTGCGGCAGTTAAACAGCATGACTTTCAATCTTTCTCCCAAGCAGAGCTAGAACAACGACAAGCGCTTAACTACCCTCCTTATGGCAGGTTAATTTTATTACGCTTGAGCAGCCTTGATCCAATCCAAGTCCAAAACACAGTTCAAATCATCGCCACAGCCATCGGTACAGGGGAAGGATTTGAAATCCTAGGCCCAGCCCCAGCCAACGTTTTCCGGGTAGCAAACAGATATCGCTGGCAGATATTGATCAAAATTGACCCCGATACATTGCCAAAATTGCCAGATTGGGAAGAAGTGCGATCGCTATGTCCTCAATCTGTTAGCCTGACAATAGACATAGACCCGCTAAATATTATGTAATTTTGTGAATATTTCTAATAAATTAAACCCCATAATGCCAAAACTCCGCAAATTATCACCAAAATAATCAACCATAAAATTTGCGTAGTTCGATTAACTTTGGCTAATATTTTTTGGTAAGATAGCCGATGATTCTGAATCAAGAAAAAAGCTTGAGGACTGAATAAACTCGGCAAGAACCGACTAAGTGATAATCTGATAAAAAAGTTAACAATCCACAACGATTGACGCCAAGGATCTTGGTTATATTGCCACGGAAAAGCAATTTGAGACAACCGTACCAGCGCTTTCACATCATCGGCTCTTAAAGATTCATATAAAGGTAAAGCCCGTGAAAGATCATCATCAGCTTTAGATAGTGCTTCATGCAAAACATAAACATCTTCCAAAGCGGAATTTACACCCTGTCCAATATCTGGCGGGAAACAATGAACAGCATCACCTAATAGTACTATTCCCGGAGCATTTTCTGCTGATTCCTGGGTCAATAAAAAATATAATCCCGCACAATATTGAGGAATCGGAAAATAACCACCTTCACTTTTCACAAATCGGTCAGCTTCTGTTGGTGTAACTATTTCCCGAATTGGTAATTGAGGAAAAGCTTGCTCAAGAAAATTAGCTAAATCCTCGCTATTTCTTAACTGCCAAATTTCATGATCAAATGGTGTAATAATATTAGCAGTACGCCCCTCCTCCGGATTTTTCAGCGGTAATATACCCAGAGTAATTAAACGCCGACGACCTCTAAAAGCTCCGCGAATCGCGTAAGCCATATCATGTATCGCCAATTCCTTACCATTACGATCAACAGGAAACTGAGGCGGTAGATTCAACACCTTATACCGCAGATTTGAACTAGGCGAAGGAAAAAGCTTCATGACAAATCTATCTGAATTAGATTCCTCCCATTCCTTGAGATTCTGACGAACAAAAGAGTTAATCCCATCACAACCAATCAAAAAATCAGGCGTAAATTTGCAACTATCGCCATCCTGGGACTGAGCCAAAATTTCTAGCTTTTTCTCATCAGCAATATTGGTAGCAACTTGATTGATTTCTACACATTTTGTTTTAAAAAATACAGTTATATAATCCTGCCAATTTTTTTCAATTTCCTGATATAACAACAACACAAAACTCTTTCTTGATATCCAGTAAGCAGTTTTTCTATTTGCATCTATGATGGGTAAATTCAAAGTTTTGCGGCTGCTATCTGGTTGAATCACCGTTAAATAAAACTCCTGAGTAGGAACGCTAAGTTTAGCTAATTCATCAGACAATCCTAGAAAATCAGTTAATTTTTGACCCCGACCATCGATCAGATAATTAAAAGATTTATCTGGTTCGTAGTAATCAGCAGCTACCCGTTGTTCCAAAACTGTAATATTTTTCCAACCCCGTTTAGCCAGCATTAATGCAGTAGCTAGTCCAGCCGGGCCACCACCAACAATCAATACATTCTTGCTTTGATACTTAGTTTCCTGAGAATTGGGAGATGTTTCAGTATGCATATCATTGATGTTGCCTGAGGAAATTCAAACCTTAGTGTAGCGCGATGATATGATAAATTCCTCCCCTCCAGGATGATTTATGAATAATAAATAGCAAAAATAAAACTACAGATGAATACCAAAGTATAACTATCTGTAGTTTAAATTTAATGTGAATCTCCAGCAGAAGCGCACGTTAAAAATAGAGGTCTATTGCCTCTCGTGGATAATACATTCGGATTAAAGGTAATAAAAATGACATCTTTTGAATCAAATGAGAGTAATACAGTTGAAGTGAATAACATCAGGTTTGAAACTCTGCTATCAGAGAGCGTATTAACCATCCCAAAAGCCAAGCATGGTGTTTATACTCCTGTACGGCTGGGTATTCGGATTACTAATAATACGCAAAGTTTTTTTTACTTTTCATCTTATGTTTATTCGATGTTTCCAGAAATGATAGCACCAGATGGTCAAGTCATGGTAACAGGTTTGCACTCCGAACGAATTAACCCACCAATTGAATCTGATTATGTACTGGTAGTGCCAGGAGAAGCAGTAATATTTTCTCGTGATGCCTTTCTTTTTTGGATACAGAACCGTAAGAAAAAGCGTGATCGAAAGTTAACTTTGAACATTCCTTTTCCATGTGAAGACATTTATGCTTTTCGTCCACTGTATTCAGGTATATATCAATTTCGCTTCAAATATCGTCAATCTCGTGAAGGGATGGAGGAATATTATCACTGGATTGAACCAACAACATTACAAACAATATTACAAAATCTTTGGACTGGAGAGGTACTAACTCCACTTGTAGAGATTCGCTTAGTAGAGTCATAAATTGAAGTCAGTAATGAAATGAAAGTTGGCCTTGTTGGCTGGGAATGTCGGTTATCTAGTAGCATGAATTAACACGGCTGCATAAAATTTATGTGTAGCATTAGACTGAAATATTGTTTTCAAAAACATCTACAAATTAGTAAAAACTTCATGCGTAAATTCCTGGCAACAGTTTTAGCTGTAGTTTCAGTCTTTTTTGGGATAATGGCATCAAGCTACGTATCGAGAAATATCATGACTAATGAAGACGTAAAAATTGAAAGGGTAGCTCATATGACATCTTTTGAATCAAACAATAACGTACTTAAAGTCGATGGCATTCAATTTATAACTTTAGTACCTAAACAAGTGGTAGATATTCCTCAATACGGTGAAGAAACTTCCATGCAATTTGGCGTGAGAATTATGAATCAAGCATCAATTCCCTATCATTTTGATTTACAACGCTTTTATCCAGAAATTTTAGATCCACAAGGACAGATTTTACAAATGGATGGAGGACAAAATGCAACAAGGGAGGTAGAAAAATCTGATATTCCACTACTCATGCCCGGAGAAAGTTTGGATTTTTTGATGGATGCCAAATTTAATTGGTATAACAAAAAATGTTTATCGGTTTCAGGAAATGCAACTTACGGAGGATTTTGGATTTTTTGGAACATCATGCCTGGTAGATATCATATTAGGCTCAAATATGAAAATCAACTAGTCAAAAAGAAGATGTTGATATCACCAAAAGGATGGACTGAAATTGATCAATTTTGGATAGGTAAAGTTATAACGCCTTTTGAAAATTTTTATCTCCGCTAAAACTTCAATCTATCTGATTGAAGCAAAAGTAACAAAATTGCTATGAACCGCTAGATAAAGAAGGTAGCCTATATGACATCTTGTGAATCCAACAATTCCAATGCTGTTGAAATAGATGGAATCTGCTTTGAAACCTTAGTGTCAGAGCGGAAGTATAATCTTCCAATATTTGGAGAAGAAACACCAATTAAATTTGGAGTAAGAATTACTAATAACTCATTAACTCCTTATCGATTTGAATTACCACAGTTTGTACCAGAAATATTAAATCCACATGGAAAGCCTATAGAACCAAGTTTTGGTAGAAATGCAACCCGATTTGTAGAAGAGTCGGATATTCCTTTAATTATGTCCGGGGAAAGTTTGGGGTATTGGATGGATGCAAAATTCAAGTGGTATAGCAAAAATTGTATTGAGCTTTTCGCTTATGCATTGTACGGAGGGATTTTGAGATTTTATAACTTTAAACCAACTAAATATCAGATTCGGATGAAATATATCAACGATTTACCTACGCGAAAAATTCGTTTATCCACAGGCTCCACAGAATACAGCAATTTTTGGACTGGTCAAATTGCCACAAATTTAGTCAATTTCCGCCTGAGATAATTTTAACAAGCAATATGCGGAAATTTTGTGCAACAGTTTTAGCTGTAGTTTCAGTCTTTTTCAGGATAATAGTATTAAGCAATACTCTAATCAGCATAATAGCCCGATAAAAAGTAGAAGCTCAGAGGATAATCAACATGTCATCTTGTGAATCAAATAATAGCAATACTTTAGAAGTAGATGGAATTCAATTTAAAACTTTTATGCCTAAGTGCATACTGCCAATTCCACCAAAGTTACCTAATTCTAAAACTCAGGTTCATTTTGGTATTCACATAACTAACAACACAGAAATTTCTCGACGTTTTTTACTATTCTTTGCACGCCCAGAATTCCTCCGAGCTAATAAACAAAAATTGCCGAGATCTGGCCCTAATGTAAATAGTAGCTACAATCCCCAGCTATCCGATTTTCAATTATTGATGCCTGGAGAAAGCGGATCTCTCCTATTGGAAGGATACTTCTACTGGGAGAACAATAAATTAAAGTTTTTATTTCTTGAAAAAGATGGGTCTTCTTGGATATTCAACGATTTTAATTATGGCAGATATTGGATTCTGTTTACTTATGAAAATCAGTACCCTACATGGGAACAAAGAGGTGATCGGAGTGATCCCATAGATTTAAAGCCAGTATGGCACGAACAAATTTACAACAACCCTAGAAGTGATATTACCAAGATAGTAGATATCTGGATAGGGAAGGTACATACAAGTCCTATCGAGTTTCACCTAATCTAATAGTGAACTGAATTACGGCATAATATCCATTTTTAACGCAGACACTTGTACTATTTGGCAACAATTTTTTGTATAAAGGAGATAAAAATGCAGTCAAGATATTATTTTTTTGCTGTGCTACCATCAATATTTTTAGCCATATTTAATACTCAGTCCAGCCATGCCGTCTCTATTATTTATGAAAAAGATATAGAGAATAATATTAGTTCTGATAAAGTTATATACAGAGTTGGAAATAGAGAAGGTCAAGCATCAGTAACTGAGATTAAACCGCTTCAGAGAGGCGGAACACCAGGTTTACTTCGCGTATTGCGAGATGCTTTTCCAGATTGGAGATTCTTGACAGCAGAACCTAAAGTCAATCCTCTATATAGCCTAAACGGTGAGTTTAGAGTTAATCAATATTATGCTTGTGGTAATCTCACGTCCTGCGGATTCCCTACAACTTCAACTTTAGTTGGCGGAGTTGGTGCATTACTTTCTGTTGAATATATTCCAGGAGAAGGAGATCCTGGGATAATAAACAATATTAATTGGATTCAGCGAGTTGTAAGTAATCATTCTGCAACTTCCGGAACACATGACGATAAAGAGGATATTTTAGATACTAGGTCAGTTGAGGAACCATTCTATTTCCCTAAGCAAGATTATAAACCCAATTTTTTTGACAGACCTTATAGAGGTGACTCTGAAAATAGTCATTACTGGAATGCTGAACTTTTCTTAGCTCAACGAATTGGAAGAGATACAGTTATGATTTATGACGGAATATCCTGGGGTTGGAGAAACCAAACAAAGCGTAGCCGTCAAGACTATTGTCCAGTTAGTAGTAATAATAGTGGTCAGAATTGTTCTTATTATGATTTTTCAGATAGCCTATCATCTGGTAATGAACAAGATAACTTCCAACTATCAAAACTCACTCCAGGGAAAAAATTTTATGCATACATTGATAATGACATAGCCGGAAATCAATGCAATCCAAATACCTACCTAACTGCATCTGGTATAAGAACTTTGATAAATGACGACGATAACAGTAGTGAAATAGGAGATGGATTTGCCTCTGCACTAACAGGTATTATACCTAATGATGGCGCTATCAACTTCAATGTTCGTGCTGCTAATCCCGGTGCTCGTGGTGAAGACAAAGGTAACTATGAGCTGAATGTTATGGTGTTTGATAATGAAGCAGATTTTCCCCATGTTGTTGGTAGCAGTGGTGGCGGTGGTGTAAGTACCGAACGCCCAGGTTTAACTCAACAAAATCCCATCCTTCCCAGCGCCAAAGAAGGAAACTGGCAAGTATTCCGCAACGTACCCGGTTGTCGCTGGTACGACCCACATACAACCTATGGCTTTGAATTCCAAGCACTAGATGACACTCTGTTTACAGAGATATTAGACTTCCCTATTGGAGACGACGATAGATTTACAGTTTCAGTCGGAGATAGAATACTCGGCGAATTTGGTGCAGGAGACAGTGTAGACTTCGTTTCCTTATTTGGTTCAGGTATTTCTAACTTTAAAATCACCGATATCGATTCCTTATTGGGTTCAACTGCAGAAACTGCTTTCCCTATTCAACTCGCATTTAATGACCGCAGAGGCAGTTTCAAAATGCGACCAATTTCTCAAGAAACCTCTCCTCAATCTACCCCCGAATCAACATCTGTATTAGGGCTATTAGCACTCACTGCATGGGGAATAATAAAGGCGATGAAAATTCGCCCATGACAAACAATCGTGAATCACCTCTACACCATTTTATTTTCCCTCAGCATCATTCTCATCAACCCCATCGGGTCAATGCGCGGGGAAATTTGGACTCAACCAAAAGTATTTGCCATTAGCCTCATCTG
Source organism: Fortiea contorta PCC 7126 (assembly GCF_000332295.1). Lineage (GTDB taxonomy): Bacteria > Cyanobacteriota > Cyanobacteriia > Cyanobacteriales > Nostocaceae > Fortiea > Fortiea contorta. The sequence continues at coordinate 296,016 of NZ_KB235930.1, forward strand.
CATACTCAACTTTTTAAACCTCTGGGAAGAAAGAGAAAACCTCAAGCTACCCGAAAATTGGAAAATTACCAGACTGCTATGGGAAATATTTTTAGGAATCGGGTTAATTGCAACTCTTGTTAGTCCTTTCCCTTGGCATTCACTATTCGGTCAAGAACAAATGGGTGATGGCTGGCTTTACTGGCTGCTCATCGCTATCTTTACCCTCAGTAATAACCTACTACTAAAACTGTACCCAGAACTAGCACGTTCTCAACTCGTTGGTTTAGTAATTGGCGGCGTTATCCTGGCCCTGAGCGTTTTTCCTCAAGTCATTAACTGGCGCATTGACTATACTGGCACAAGCGGTCAATTGATACAGAGTCACATTCTAGCCAGTACCATCTTCCAAAATCAGCAGCCAATCGGTTTGTATTCCCATCGCGGTCATGCGTCATTTGTCCTCGCAGCAGTAGCAGTGATGACACTTGTTGGTTGGCAATGGCAATGGATAAATACACGTCTAGCTGTAGTCGCTGGCATCTTAATTATGCCAGCGTTACTGTTCACTCAGACCAGGGCGGGATTATTAGCCTTACTGGTAGCGACTATTTACCTATTAGGACGCAAGCATTATCAGCTTTTAGTAACAGCAGCACTGGTATGTCTGCTCATAATTGGTATCGCTACCAGTACTAGGCAGATTCATAATTCAACTGAGATTAAACAATTCACATCTGACCGAGTTTATCTGTGGCAAATAGCTAGCTATAGAATTAGTCTGCGTCCCTTACTTGGATGGGGAATGAATGGTTTCGGCACTGCTTATTCCTCTGTGCGACCCGGCAGAAAAATAACTAAAGTAATTCACTTGGGTGATTTTAGTTTCGACTACCAAGACGAAAATGGCCTGATTAAAACCGCACAACTACCCTCAGCTAAAGCGCACAATCTAATTTTAGATACAGTTATCTCCGTAGGCTTTCTGGGGCTGGCATCCTACCTTACCTTGTTAGCATGGTGTCTGTGGCAGATAATCCAATCCCCTTACCGTGGGATTGAAGCAGTCTTCATTGCCTATCTTGTCTTTACTTTCACTTGGTTTGAGTGCGCCCAATTTACGCATCTAGCTTGGTGGTCGCTCAGTATATTTGGTGCAATATCTCCTGTCTCGAAAATCATATCTTAAAACAGCTACTATCATCTGTTCGCTGAGTTTATTAATGGGCCCGAAAAGCTTGGTCAGACAGTTTCAAATTAAAATTTAACGTGCGCTTCCAACAGAGGCGCACGTTAAATTTAGGTGTGACTAAATCGAGGTATGAATAATGTAGAAACGTCTCTACAAAGTAGACTTTGTTACTGAATCAAAAAGTCACTTGCTACCAGTGAAAGAGTATTAGTCAGAGTGGCAAAATGAGCACCTCTACCAAAACCATCGGCAATGCCATTTTCGTTATAAAACAACTTACCATTAGTAGAGTTGTAAACAATCAAAGCTCTACTAGTTGCAGCCGCAACATCATTTTTGACAAATGCAAACTCGTTAGCAACACTGAAACCTTTACCAAGCACACTTTTTAAAGACGTGAAAGTATTTTTATAGAGGGTAATTCTGTCAGCCCCCGTCGTAAAATCAGTTATTATGTCCACACCAAAAGCGCTTGCATTAAAAGCAGAATTTGTCAAGTAATAACGGAATTGGTCATTACCAGCGCCACCAGTCAAAATATCATCACCGCTTTCACCGACAAAGATATCATTACCATTACCACCCAAAAGCTTGTCATTACCAGCGCCGCCAACAAGGAAGTCGTTACCGTCACCACCATCGAGGATGTCATCGCCACCAAAGCCATACAAAGAGTTGTCCAGATTGTTTCCTTGAATAGCATTATTGAGAGTATTACCTACTCCTGAAACGGCAATATTACCTACGAGAACTAAATTTTCCAGGTTAGTACCCAAAGTATAGTTGACGGATGCATAAATGGTATCTGTGCCGCCAGTGATAGTTTCTTCGATAGTGTCATTACCTCTGGTGTAGTAGTTGTCATTACCATCACCACCAATTAGGCGATTTTTGCCAGCACCACCATCGAGGGTGTCATTACCGCTACCACCGCTGAGAACGTCATCGCCATCTCCACCGCTGAGGTTGTCGTTGTTTTGTCCGCCGATAATCAAGTCCTTACCGGCGCTACCGATAGCGTTAATCTTGCCCAAAAAATTTGTGGCGTCAAAGTTCTCGAAGTTTGAGACAGTAAGATTAGAGATACCCTGGACTTGGTTGTTGGGATTCCGTAAATCTATGGTGATGGAGTCGGTGACACTACCACCAGTGAGCAAGAAAGTGTCTATTCCCGCCCCACCGTTAATTTGATCATTTTGCTGGAGGTTGGCGAATACAAGAGTAAAACTATCGTCACCACCTTGACCATTGATGATATCTGTCTTGTCTGTAGCGACAAATGTTTCCTTATTATCTGTGCCTGTGACAATGTTGACATTTTCAGGCATGGTGATGTTAATGCTAAAGTTGGTTTTGTTAGCTGCACCAGCGGTATCTGTAGCCGTCACTTTGATGTTCAAGCTGCCGATATCAGCGTAGTTAGAAGTACCACTGAAGGTGCGTGTAGTAGCATTGAAACTTAACCAACTAGGCAAAGCACCATCATTAGCAAGGGTGGCAGAATAAGTGAGGATATCTCCTTGGTCTGCATCAGCGAAGATGTTTGCAGGGACTTGAAATTTAAAGGCTATCCCAGCTTCTACTGCTTGGTTAGAGATAGTATTAGCAACGATGGGCGCTTCGTTAATATCCTTCACTGTGATGGTGAGGTCTTTTTCTAATTTGCCACCATGATTATCAGTGGTACGAACACGGATCATGTGGCTATTGCTGCTTTCAAAGTCCAGCAAGTTACCATTAGCAACAACAATCTGATTCCCATTGAGAGCAAAACGCCCCCCAGCATTGTTTAGCAGAGTATAAGTATAGGTGTTGCCAAAATCGGGGTCGGCCGCATACAAAGTACCCACCACAGTGTTATTACTGCTGTTCTCGGCAATAAAATTGTCACCAAGCTGAACATCTACCGGGTTGCGGTTAATGCTGACGGTGGCTGACTCTACATCACTGCTGAATGCTGAATTGCCGCCATTAATGCTGGCATTGACTCCAGTAGCACCGCTAACTGAACCATCAGTGCCATCCCAAGCGCGGAACTTGATGTCAGATGTGCCGTAAGAGTTGGAGTTAGGCACAAAGCGAACTCTGCTATTTGCTAGGAGTTCTACCCGTTGCAAGTTAATATCAGCTTGGGCAGAGGTAGTGTTATCACCTAAAAATACAAAGTTAGCTCTTTCGTATGGGTCGTAGGAGAGAGGTGTTCCTAAAGGCCCGGCTTTGGTATGGTCGAAAGCTGTGTAGTTACGCAGGGAACCTTTGAGAATTGGTGCGACTCCACCCGCTGCAAATAGAGAATATGTGTCGCCTTGGATTGTTAAATCGTAGCGGGTGAGTTGTTTCTTGGTGTCGTATAAGACAGTTTCTGTGGCGCTATGAGTAAATAGTGTTCTACTAGAGCCTATAGGCGTGTTAGGCCCATCGTTTTGTGCCCAAATTTGATCTTCCCAAAAGCCAAGCTCAATTGCTTTGGTGTTGTCGCTAGTCACAACAATGACGCTGAAACCAGCCCGGTCTTGAATACCATCGTTGTTATCATCACTGCTGTGGCTTTCGCTGTTGATTTTGAGATCAAAACTCAGAGTAAAGCCTTGGTTGCGGTCAAGAACCGGAAATGCAGGGTTTAAGGGTATTGGTAAACCACCATTGTAGTTACTGTAACCAGCGCCTCCCTCTTTGGTACTGACTAGTTTAGTTTCACCACCGTTGATGGTCTGAGTGCCTCCTGATGCTACAGCACCAATAGCAGGAGTAGCGCTAAACTGGAGCCAGCCTTGAGTGTTGGGTGCGCCACCTAACGAGCCGTTGTAGAGAGGTGTCAAGCCTGCTAGAACCGTAGCTGAGTTGTCTGACACATTACCGAAGTTTATCCAGGTAGCGCCGCTATTGAGGGAGTATTGCCATTTACCGTTGCCGGTTAAATCGGTTACAGCAATTCCTTGAGCATTCTTGTTGATATCAGTAATCGAATTTTTGATCAGGTCGGCAACTAAAATTCCTTTATTATTGGCATCAGTGATATCTTCATTAATCGTTGGCAGCTTTGGCTCACCATCTTTATTCAATACAGGTGCCTCGTTCCTACGCAAGCTGTTAATCCAGGTCGTGTTATCTCCACCGTTGGCTAAACCAGGATTAGCAGCTGCAGCATTAAAATCACTTGACCAGTTATTACCTGATGCTGTGTTACCTAGGTAAGCGCTGGCTTGACCAGCTTTAGGAGTAGAAGTTCTAGAAAATTTAGCTATTTCCACCCCGTTCTGATTGATGAATCGAGGGATATCAGTATTATCATTATTAGCAAAAGCACCATTTGTTGCCCAACCAATTACCCCATTAATGGCAAATAATCCTGTGTTATTTCGAGACGATATTTGTAGTACATAATCTCCTTTAGCCGGGTCGTAAGTTAAGTCTGGAATAATAGTACTGTCAACATCATTGCCGTTATAAAGCACTATTAAAGTTCCAGCCTTCAATGATTTGAACCCTTCACCAAATAGCTCGATGTTAAGTTGATTATTACCATCAGCTAATTTGTGATACTGTAGATCTAGGTTATCTTTAACAACAAGAATCTCCACCCATTCTTTACCGCCACCGTTACCTTGAGAAAATTCGTTGATGATGACATCTCCAGCGATGGCTAAAACTGAGCTATAAGTCTGCATTACTTCAGTTTTAAATGCCAAGGTAGAGTTAATTGCACCAATTTCAAATTCTAAATTCCAGTCACCACCTAATTTTGAGCTACCTGTTTTGTTAGTCGAAGCAGCAATATTTGCTTGAGTTAATTGACTGATTTGCTGCACAAATTTTGTGCCTTCACCACTGGCGACATCGCAACCATAAAGTAAAATATCTGCATCATAAGTTAAAGAATTTGCCCATTGTTGTAACTGATGACTATAAAATATGATATTTTCTGCATTAAGTTGAGTTGCTCCCAGTTGCAAGCTACCTTGGCTACCGTGAGAAACGATGTGAACTGACTTAAATTGACCTGTGGCTAAGGATTCTGTGATTTGGGCTATGCCGTCTTTTTTTGGGTCAAGGAGCACAACTCGAAATCCCGGTTTTAACCCGACTATTAGACTGTGATAATCAGCAACTGCTGTGTCTATAAAAACGATATCTTTAATAGCAATTGAGAATGTTTGAACATAATTAATCTGGTTTGTAAAAGTTTTATTTTCTAGTAGTTGCATCATAATTTTTAGGTTAAATGGAATTTTTGGACTAGCCGATATTAACGATATCTAAGTGCAATTTATGCCAAATAAAAAACAATTACCACAGTGATAATACGTGGCAATTTTTATATATTAGAAATGAAAATATAGCTAGATAAATCAATCTATGTCTGATGCTGTATCTAGTGTAGAAAATGCTTGTTAGGCATGAATATTAGGTTAGGCGAATTACCTATAAAATCACAATCTTGATGAAGTTATGGTGAATCAAATACCATCAAAGCTATTTAATCAGTAGTTCTGGTGATACTAATCCTTTTTGAATAGCTAAAACTGCAGCTTGAGTGCGATCGCGCACTTCTAATTTCTGTAAAATGGCATGAATATGCACCCGTACTGTACCGGGTACGATGTAGAGAATTTCAGCAATTTCTTGATTGCTTTTACCAGTTGCTACCAGCGCCAAGATTTCCTGCTCTCGCTTGGTTAAAGGATTTTCGAGAGTTTGGGTTGGTTTTTCTAAGGGTGCGGGTGTGGAATTACTTTCTAACGCTGCTCTAATTTCTGTTGTCGCTGTTTGATCCCACCAGGAAGCACCAGCAGCGACTGAACGTAACGCTAATATTAAAGATTCAGGTGGAATACCCTTGAGACAGTATCCTTGCGCTCCTGCGGAAATTAACTTTGTAATTAGGGGTTTTTCTGTACGAGACGTTAACACCAGAATTGGTAAGTTGGGTTGCTGTTGTTTAATCTGGCGACATGCTTCAATCCCGCCAATTCCTGGTAAACCTATATCTAGTAAGACTAAATTCAGGGGATAGCGTTTTGCCAATTCTACAGCTTGTTCCCCATCTTCTGCTTCTGCGACAATTTCCAGACCCGTTTCCTGCTCTAGACGTACCTTTAAACCAAGGCGAAACAGTTCGTCGTCTTCCACGAGTAGGATTTTGATTGCATTAGCCGATTTTGTCATTCGTTATTTGTGATTTTCTTTCATTTTCCTTGTCTACCCTATTCTTGATTCCTCATGCTTCGTCGTCTACATTTGTGGGTGGTAGACAAGCGGGGAGTCGGAAGCCGAAGAGGGCGCCTCGTGGAGAGCGATTCTCTGCCCAAATTGTACCTTTATGTGCGGCAATAATTTGCCTGGTTAGGTATAGCCCTAATCCAGATCCGGGTACGTGGCGATCGCTATGTCCTTGATAAAACCGCTCAAATAAGTGCGGTAACTCTTCTGCGGTAAAGCCAGGGCCGTTATCAAGTATTTTTACGACCTGATTTTCCGAATCGCTTTCGAGTACTACTTCTACTTTACTGCCACGGGGGGTGTGGTTAATGCCGTTGATCAGAAGATTACTAAACACACGCCCTAGTTGCAAAGCATCGCCATTTACCCAGGAAAAACGGCGGTAATCTGATTCTCCATAATGGATCGTTACATATATTTGGCGCGTTCTGGCTAATTCACCCAAGGTAGCAATGACTTCTTGTGCTAAAGCTTCTAAGTTAACGGGTAGTATATTCAGTTTTAATCCCTCAGCATCATTTCGGTACACATCCAACAGTGTTTGTACTAATTGGAGTGTGCGATGATGACTGCGAGTCATTGTTTGCAGAACTTTGTCTTGGGTAGGTGTCACTTCACCAAATTGACCACTTTGAAAATATTTGAGCGTTTCCATTGCTCCTAACAGGGGTGTTTTCAAATCGTGAGTCAGAGTAGAAACAAAATCTTCACGCATCCTAGCTAGTTGTTTTTGAGAGCGTAATTTTGCTTTTGTATCTGCGATCGCTTCTTCATTATGGCGGTTACGTTGGCTCAACCATCCTGTTACTAATAGTGCTAATACCGCAATCAAGCGATTTGCTATTGTGGAGGGATCAATCTTTTCTAGGGACGGGATCAACAAGTTGAGTAGTGTTAATCCTACTGATGCTAAGGTAACACCAAACATTGCTGCACGATTTAATCGTGAGCTGGCTAACAAAATTGTTCCTGTATACAGGTAGCCAAATACATACCGAGGTGGTGTCAAATATTCTAGGGCTATAACTACGGCAAAGGCAATTCCTATTAGCCAGTATATCTGCCAAGGTTCCTCAAAATTAAAACTACTCTTTTTTAGAGCTAAAAATCGAGGTAACATACTTGTTTTTTTCTGATATTAATTTCATTAAGAAGGAACTCTTAACGGGGAACAGAGAACAGGGAAATCCCCATACTTAAAAGCAGGGGATTTGAAGCGGACGTATTTTTTCTGGCGCTGTGCGTCGCAAAATAAATGTTTTTATTTTTTTTCATAAATAAATTCAGGGGCTTCAAACCCATATTCTTCGGGGCTTGGTAAGACTATAGGAATCCGATTTGATTACTGAAACTATTTGCGTAGTTAGAGAACAGGGAACAGCATCCCTATTTTTTAAATATATCTATTAGCTATTATCAACTTCTCTCAGCTAAACACATTGTCTGCCATAGACGATTATTTTTTTTCAAAAATGTTCAATGAGCAATATAATTTTATTTTTTCCTAACCTCTTTTACCTCAAAACGCAAAGTTGTGTAAACTTATACTAGATTTTGAAGAATTTTATGTAATAAAAATATCATAAAATACTATATACACGAAAGTAGCGACTTGCAAAAATATATTGTATAAACAAATAATATCAATGAGAAATCATAGACAACTGTGAGTAAAATTCAAATGTTATTGACGGAAACTTAAAAAATCATTTAAACAATAGTGACGGCGAAAAGAGGCAAATTTAGATTTAGTAAATCTCAAGGAAATTGAGACGTTACCCGATGTCTCATTCCACAAATTGCCAAACAGCTAATGTATTAGTTCTAAAAATTTAGCTGTTGATTACTTAAATATAATTGAGCAGAAAATACATGGGACAAGGTTTTTTACAAATTGGCTTAACACTCGCTATTGTCATACTAATCACTCCAGTTTTGGGAAGATACATAGCGCGTGTTTTTTTAGGAGAAAGAACACTGCTTGATCCTCTAATGAACCCCATAGAGCACAGTATCTATGTACTAGTTGGTGTGCGTAAAAAAGATGATATGAAGGGTGGACAATACGCCAGGGCAGTATTAGCCAGCAACTTCATTATGGGAATTGTAGTGTATTTCCTTGTATATTTTCAGAGATTATTGCCTTGGAATCCCAACGGTTTGGGTGCACCTACCTGGAGTGTAGTATTACACACTGTTGTTTCATTTGTGACAAACACTGACCAGCAACATTACACAGGTGAGACGACATTAAGCTATTTTAGCCAAGTAGCAGCCCTAGGCTTTTTAATGTTTACCTCCGCCGCTACGGGGTTGGCGGTGGGAATCGCCTTTATTCGGGGGTTAACAGGTAAATCACTGGGAAACTATTATATTGACTTGACCAGAGCAATTACACGGATTTTGTTACCCATTTGTGTAATCGGGGCGATCGCTCTACTCTTACTGGGAGTACCACAAACATTAGCGGGAACACTGGTGGTGAAAACCTTGGAAGGAAGCACACAGTATATAGCTAGAGGGCCAGTCGCATCCTTCGAGATGATCAAAATGTTAGGCGAGAACGGTGGTGGCTTTTTCGGTGTTAACTCGGCTCATCCCTTTGAAAATCCTAACAATGCTTCCAACTTAATCGAGATGATCGCCATGATTTCCATTCCCGCCGCCTTGATTTACACCTACGGTATATTTGCCAATAATATCAAACAGGCTTGGTTACTTTTCTGGATGGTGTTAGCAATTTTTGTGGTGTTGGTGGGGATAGCAGCTACAGGAGAATTACAAGGTAATCCCCTAGTAAACGCCTCCCTGGGCTGGGAAGAGCCGAATTTAGAAGGTAAAGAAATCCGATTTGGTTGGGCGCAGACAGCATTATGGGGCGTGATGACTACCGCTACCATGTGCGGTGGTGTCAATGGAATGCATGACTCCTTCATGCCTCAAGGAATATTTTCTACCTTATTCAACATGTTCGTGCAAATTATCTGGGGAGGACAGGGTACAGGAACAGCTTACTTATTCGTTTATCTAATACTCACCGTGTTTTTAACAGGATTAATGGTGGGACGCACCCCAGAATTTTTAGGGCGTAAAATTGAAAAACGGGAAATTATCCTCGCCAGCGTAGTACTGTTAATTCACCCCATCACCGTTTTGATTCCCAGTGCGATCGCTCTAGCTTATCCCGTCTCTTTATCTGGAATTACCAACCCTGGTTTTCATGGTGTTTCTCAAGTGGTTTATGAATTCGCCTCAGCGGGTGCTAACAATGGTTCCGGCTTAGAGGGATTAAAAGATAACACTCTGTGGTGGAATTTAAGCACCAGCTTCAGCATGTTAGTAGGACGTTACATCCCCATGATTGCTCTGTTAATCTTGGCGGAAAGTATGTCTCATAAACCAGTAGTTCCCGAAACTCCAGGTACTCTCAAAACCGATTCTCTACTATTTACCAGTGTCACATCCATAGTAATTGTCATTTTAGGGGTACTCACCTTCTTTCCCGTCTTGGCTTTAGGCCCCCTAGCCGAGAGCTTTAAACTCGCTGCTGGTAGCTAGAAAAGTTAGGGAGATGAGAAAGATGAGGAGGAATCAATAATTTACGAAAAGAGGTAAAGGTTTAAAGCCTCGTTCCTCGTGAGGGGCTTAGTTTTCCCCGTTCCCTGTTCCCTGTTCCCTTTCACTTGTTCTCTCATCTTCCCCCCACTACTGCATCTCCTCACACAATAAAATTCATGAATCAAGTTGTAACTACCGCCAAATCTAAATCTCCACGTTCTCGGGGAGGCGATCGCCGTCCATCCCGCAAAAAAGCGAAAATAAATAGCAAATGGCTCTACCTCAGAGCCATCAAAGATGCATTTCTCAAGCTTAATCCCAAAGATGCAGTCAAAAACCCGGTGATGTTTGTGGTTTGGATGGGAACACTCATCACTTTATCGGTAACAATTGACCCCAATCTGTTCGGCCCATCCCAGGGAAAGAACCCACAACTTTTCAACGGCTTGTTAACAGTAATTTTATTCTTCACCGTGTGGTTTGCCAATTTCGCCGAAGCCATGGCGGAAGGAAGAGGTAAAGCCCAAGCGGATGCATTGCGGTCAACAAAATCCGAGACAATCGCCAAAAAACTGGCAGTTGATGGTAGTATTAGCGAAATTTCTTCTACCAGTCTCAGACAAGGTGACACAATCTACGTCGTTGCTGGTGATATCATTCCTGCTGATGGTGAAGTGATTATGGGTGTCGCCTCAGTAGATGAATCAGCGATTACTGGGGAATCTGCGCCAGTTCTGAAAGAATCAGGTTCTGATGTTGCTAGTTCCGTCACCGGTGGGACTCGGATTATCTCCGATGAACTGATTATCCGCATCACTACTGACCCAGGTAAAGGTTTTATTGACCGGATGATTGCGTTAGTCGAAGGCGCAGAACGCAGTAAAACACCGAACGAAATCGCCCTGACGGTGTTATTAGCAGTTTTGAGTTTAGTATTTTTATTTGTGGTGACAACGTTACCAGCGATCGCCTACTATGTCGATAGTCCAGTCAGCGTCTCCATTTTAGTTGCTCTGTTGGTAGCCTTGATCCCCACAACCATCGGCGGGTTACTCAGTGCGATCGGGATTGCTGGTATGGATCGAGTCGCGCAATTTAATGTGATTGCTACTTCCGGACGAGCAGTGGAAGCCTGCGGAGATATTAACACCCTCATCCTCGACAAAACAGGTACAATAACCCTCGGTAATCGTCTAGCCGAGGAGTTTATCCCCGTCAACGGTCACTCTTTAGAAGAGATTGCCAATGTAGCTTGGACAGCTAGTGTGTTTGATGATACCCCAGAAGGCAAATCAATCGTCCGCCTAGCAGAAAATTTAGGCGTCAAAGTTGATCTCGATTACAACCAAGCCCAAGGTGTTGAATTCTCCGCCAAAACCCGCATGAGTGGGACAAACTTACCCGGTGGGCGCGAGGCCAGAAAAGGTGCAGTTGGTGCAATTAAAGGATTTGTTCGCTCCCGCAATGGACACGATACACCCGAATTAGACGCAGCTTATGAAAGAGTTTCTCAACAGGGAGGTACACCCCTAGCAGTTTGCTTAGATCACGAAGTCTACGGCGTCATTTATCTCAAAGATATTGTCAAACCCGGTATCCGCGAACGTTTTGACCAGTTGCGACGCATGGGAGTACGTACCATCATGCTGACTGGAGACAACCGCATTACCGCCGCAGTTATTGCTAAAGAAGCCGGGGTAGACGACTTCATCGCCGAAGCTACTCCAGAAGACAAAATCAGCGTCATCCAACGAGAACAAGCGCAAGGTAAATTAGTCGCCATGACGGGAGATGGGACTAACGATGCTCCCGCCCTCGCACAAGCAAATGTTGGCGTAGCAATGAATACAGGTACTCAAGCAGCAAAAGAAGCCGCTAACATGGTGGATTTGGATTCAGACCCCACAAAGCTGATTGATATCGTTACTATTGGTAAACAATTGCTCATGACTCGTGGAGCATTAACTACATTTTCTCTTGCGAATGATATTGCTAAATACTTTGCCATTATTCCAGTAATTTTTGCCTCCGCAAACTTGCAAAGTCTCAATATCATGCAGTTAACCAGTACTAATTCCGCCGTGTTATCAGCATTGATTTACAACGCCTTGATTATCCCTGCTTTAATTCCTCTAGCTTTGCAAGGCGTACAATTTCGACCTTTGACAGCTAATCAATTATTGCAACGCAATATCCTCATCTATGGCTTAGGTGGAGTGATTGTGCCGTTCATCGCTATTAAGTTAATAGATATGCTGATAACGGCAGTAGGGTTAACTTAAAATAATTGATAATTAAGTTTGTTCATGGCAATTGAAAATAGCAAAATGCACTCATCAGGCAGCAAGAAAATTACGCCAGCATAAGTAATAAAATTCAAAATTCGCAATTAAATTTACAAGTTTTTTATGTTTATTATTCGAGAAATCATCAGAGCAGTTCGCATCACTCTTGTGCTTTGGTTATTAACAGCTATTATTTATCCTTTGCTGATTCTTGTTGTCGGTCAAGTTTTCTTACCCGCACAAGCAAACGGTAGTGTGATGGTGAATATTGATAATCAACCAATCGGTTCAGCCTTGATTGGTCAAGTATTCACATCTGAGCAATACTTCCACAGTCGTCCGAGTACAGTGAGATATAGTCAAGGAAAAAAAGCTAGACCAACTGGTATATCTGGTGCTAGTAACCTTGCTCCTAGTAATCCAGAATTAATGAACAGAATTTTAGAACAAGCTAATCAATTTCGAGATGAAAATATTCAAGCTACTGCTGATTTAATTTACACTTCCGGCTCTGGTTTAGACCCGCATATTTCTATTAAAGCCGCTAGACAACAGTTAGAAAGAGTAGCTCGGGCTAGAGGTATTCCCGAAAATGAAATATTACCTTTAATTAATAAATATACCGATGGGAGGTTTTTGTGGTTGTTTGGCGAACCAGGAGTAAACGTTTTGCGATTAAATTACGCTCTTGATTTACAAGAATTCAACCGCAAGCAAAATTAATAAATTCAGTTAAGAATATAAATATCTACCAATAGTGATATGCTTGACGGTGTTTATACTTGTTAAGCTGGCACTAAATCCTTGGCTTCCATAAGTTCTTCCCTTTATCCTATGCGACGGGGTAAACACAAAATCTTTATCGGTATGGCTCCTGGTGTAGGCAAAACCTTTCGGATGCTGGAAGAAGGACACGCGCTGAAACAGGAAGGTATTGATGTCGTCGTGGGGCTTTTGGAAACCCACGGACGGAAGGAAACGATGGAAAAGGGGGAGGGGTTAGAAATTGTCCCTCGTCAGCGAATTCTGCGTGGTGGTTTGACGCTGACAGAAATGGATACAGACGCGATTTTCAAGCGATCGCCCCAATTAGCGTTAATCGATGAACTCGCTCACACCAACGTCCCTGGTTCGCTGCGCGAAAAACGCTACGAAGATGTACAACTGATTTTAGCTGCAGGTATCGATGTCTACTCGACAATGAATATCCAGCACCTCGAAAGTCTCAACGATTTAGTAGCAAGAATCACAGGTATAGTTGTCAGAGAACGAGTCCCCGACAGGATTTTAGAAGACGCTGATGAGGTGGTAGTAGTTGATGTTACTCCAGAAACTCTGCAAGAACGGTTGATCGAAGGCAAAATTTATGCACCAGAAAAAATTCAACAATCCATAGATAACTTTTTTCAGCGCCGTAACCTAATTGCATTGCGGGAATTAGCATTGCGGGAAGTAGCAGACAACATTGAGGAAGATGCGATCGCATCTAGCCCGAATGGCGAATTCTGCAATATTCATGAGCGAGTTTTGGTATGTGTTTCCACTTATCCCAACTCAGTGCAGTTGTTACGCCGGGGTGCTAGGCTAGCTAGCTACATGAACGCACCGCTTTATGTTGTCTTTGTAGCCGACCCAGAACGTTTCCTCACCAAGGAAGAAAGCTTACATATCCACACTTGTGAAAAACTGTGCAAAGAATTTGAAGGTACTTTTTTGCGAGTCACCAACAGTAACGTTGCTAAAGCGATCGCTGAAGTAGCACAGAAATATCATATCACCCAAATTGTCATCGGTGAAAGCCAGCGAACCTCCTTCGGAGGCGCTTTGCTAACGCGCTGGCAAATGTTTCTTAAAGGTTCTTTAACTCAAAGATTAGTCCGTTTACTTAAAAACGTTGATCTACACATCATCAGCAGTGAAAAAACATCCTCCTCCAAACGCTGACTCTTATCTCCCATGCAAAAATTAAGCGAAGAATCTCAGTGATTCCTCGCTTGAAAAAATAATCAGTTTTATCTCTGCTTAATTTGAATATCTTTTTAATTGTCAATCTTTAGGCAGATTGTCTGACACTTTTTAATTTTTGGTTCTTGCGCTTGAGTAGAAATACACCACCAACAGCCAGCATCCCTAAAGTAACACTAGGTTCAGGTACAGATGTAGGATCTTCAAAATCAAAACGTCCGGTTCCCGCACGGAAAGAGTAGTTATCACTTTCAAATCCACCACCACCAGTTTGACTGATGACGATTTTGTTAAAGTTATCTAGTTTACTATCAGAATAGAAATGGAGAAAACCGTTACCTTCACCGTAATGCTGTTCAGCGCGAATTGGTGCAACTGGGTCAACATCCTCTGTGCTGAATGACTTAATTAAGGTGTCGTCTTTGTAGAAAGAAAAAACGTTACCACCGCTAATAGCACCCCAGTCAATACCAAAATAATTGAGCGTCTTTTCTAGATTAATGGTGACATCATTACCTTGGAAAACCGCCAAGTAATTGGTTTTATTAACTTCGCCGTTAGCGCCTGCAGGTGCCCACCGATCGGAGCGAACACTACTGCTACCGTCATTCTTTTGAAACGAGTATTTGGCAAATCCGGTAGTTGGTGCGATACCGCTATTAAAGTCAATAGTTGTTGTACCTGGAAGCGCAAAAAAGTCAGAATACGCACCTTGGTCAGTGACACCATTAGGGCCAGCTACCCCTGTAGTCACCTTAAAGGAAATCGCATGAGCAGAGCCGGCGTAGGTCAATGAAGCGATCGCAGATACGGATAAAGCCGCAATACAAGCAATTTTCTTGAGAAACATGGTTGTTAGTTCCTGTAATTTCCTGTGTTCATCAGCCATTATGTGATTGATTGACTACGACACACCAGGAGAGAATTACGGGATTTTTAATTACTCTTAAACAGCTATATTATGTATGTTTTTTTACTTACTAAAAATTGAAAAATAGTGTTTCTATTGAGCAATTATATTAAATGTATATCTTTATTGTATTTTAATTGTGAAGTAGCTAGGAAACAATCTTATCTGTATAAAAAAAGTATAGTTTTAATAAAAATTTGAAACAATTTTTATTTCATTATAAATATGACATATTAATTTTTTAAAAAAAACAGTAATAAATATAAACAAATATGAACGCAGTTAACCTACGTCCATATTTTTAGTTCATTTCTAGTTTGATTAAAATCAGTTGTAATTAAGTAGATAAATCAATTACTGAATAGTATTAATTGAATTAAGAAATACTAAAAAAAATTAATTCCCATTTTTTATATCGGCTTTGCAAATCGCTATAGAATTACAACAAACCTCGTTTACCATTAGGACGCACCGTTAGCCAATTAGTTTTAGCCAATGACAACTGTTCTTCAGATATTTTTGCCCCCATGAGATTGGCTCCGCACAAATTAGCTCCCCGGAGATTAGCGTTGCTAAAATAAGCATAGCTAAGGTCAGCACCTCGGAGGTCTACGCCTTCTAAATCTGCATTGTTGAAGTAAGCTTTACTCAAATTAGCATCCTTGAGATTAGCACGAGTTAGACTAGCTCTACCAAAGTCGCTATGATGCAGATTAGCTCCTTGGAGATTAGTTTTTCGTAATTGTGCCGAATGGAAATTCGTCTCAGATAAGTCAGCACCTTGCAAGTTCAACATACTCAAATTGTGTTGAGCAAAATCTCGCCTTCCTTTAAGATAAGCACTAAGTAAACCTTGAGTATCGAACTTACGTGCAACTTGAGAATTTTGACCTTGTGAACCATTACTATTAGTGCTACCCAAAGTTGTTTGTTTTGCGATTTGACTTCCTGCGTGCATTTTTGCTGTGTGTAACCCAGCGGCTTCTGCTGCTTTAGCTCGTCTAGCCCGAATTGCGGCTGCTACCTGGGCCACTCCTGAACTGGTGGGATTAGAAGTGGAACCATTGCATAAAATACTAGAATCACCGCGGTGGTTACGGGCCGATTCCTTGAAGTTAACGTCAGATTTGACAAGTAAGCCTTGAGCTAAACTTTCTAGATACGGCTCCATCTCTAGTCCTCTGAGTACTTCTTCAGCTGACTGATAGCGATTGCGTACTGATACTTCCAACATTTTCCGCAGGACACCTTTGAGGTGGTCACTAATTTGGACAAGCTCCTCCCACAACATTTCACCAGTTGTGGGATTGTAGTCCAAATCTTTAGGAGACTTAGTGGTAAGTAAATAAATACAAGTGACTCCCAAAGCGTAAATATCACTAGCATAGACTGGGCGCATAGCCATTTGCTCTGGAGGTGCGAAACCGGGGGTACCGATAGCGTATGCAGTTAATGCTGTATGTTCTGATTGGTTTGTAATTGCTTGGGTGACTTGGTTTTTAACGGCGCCAAAGTCGATAAGAACCATTCTGGCATCTTGAGTGCGGCGAATTAAGTTGGCTGGTTTGATATCACGATGAATCACTTTGTGGTCATGGATATATTGCAGCACAGGTAGCATTTCACTCAAAAATTGCTTGATTCCCGCTTCGCTGAAATTACCTTTGCGTTTAACCTCTTGCTGGAGAGTAGCACCGCTGATGTATTCTTGAATTAAGTAAAATTGATGGTCTTCTTCAAAATAGTCCAGTAGTCTTGGTACTTGGGGATGATTACCGATTTTACCTAGGGTTTTGGCTTCTCGCTCAAAGAGTTCTCGCGCCATTTGCAAAACCTGTGGTGCGGTTGTGGAAGGACGAAGTTGCTTGATGACGCAGCTTGGTTCTCCTGGTAGGGATTGATCGCAGGCGAGGAAAGTGGCGCCGAAGCCACCCTGACCTAGCGGTTTGATTACTTGATAGCGATCGCTCAACAATAATTTGGAGCCACAAGACTGACACCTTTGGCTATGTGCCAAATTTTCTGGACTCGGACAGGTAGGGTTTAAGCAATAGCTCATGCACTGTCAACTCGCTGCTCAAAGAATGATTGTTGCTTTGCACTCTTTTCATTATTGAAAGCAGAATCAGTTTTTGCTAGGTAATTTTTGCTGGAAATGCTTTTAAGAGTTGTTAAAGTTACGTTGAAGTTGAGTCAAATTTTAGTAGTTTTACTATAGTTAAATATACTTAATTCGAGATTATATTACTTTGATTTTGAAGATACACTTAGGTTAAGCTTCCACCAATATATTCGTTTGTTAATAGTTTTAGCTTGCGCTAATAGTAATAGTGCTGAGTAATTTCCTTAAGTATGTTTATACTCAGCACTTTTAACTAAATCAGTCTCAAAGACAAAGGGTGAAAAGTTACCTTGTAGCTACATGCTGTACTTCATCGTGGTTTGCTTTACTTCAACTTGCTTATTGAGGTTATAGGCTAGACAGCACCTCTTTGGCGACAGCTAAAGTCTGCTCAATATCTGCCTCAGTATGAGCAAAAGATGTAAACCCAGCTTCAAATTGAGACGGGGCTAGGTAAACACCACGCTCTAACATGCCACGATGAAAGCGTCCGAATTTGGCTGTGTCAGATTTTTTCGCATCTTCGTAATTATGGACTGGGCCCGAGGTGAAAAATAAGCCAAACATCGCACTGATGTTACCGCCACAAACCGCGTGACCTGTTTCTTGAGCAACTTGCAATAAACCATCTGCAAGTTTTTGGGTAATTTGATCAAGATACTCGTAAGTACCTGGCTTTTGCAGCAATTCCAGGGTTTTAATCCCAGCTGTCATCGCTAGGGGATTACCAGAAAGTGTACCAGCTTGATAAACAGGGCCTGCTGGTGCAATCATTGACATGATATCTCGACGACCACCATAGGCTCCGACTGGTAAGCCACCACCGATAACTTTACCCAAGGTTGTTAAATCGGGAGTGATGCCAAATTTTTGTTGCGCGCCACCGTAAGCGATGCGAAAGCCTGTCATTACTTCGTCAAAAACTAACAAGGCGCCGTGTTCATGGGTGAGTTCCCGTAACCCTTCCAAAAAACCAGCATCGGGAGGAATGAAGCCGGCATTACCAACAACTGGCTCTAAGATGACGCCAGCAATTTCGTCGCGGTTTTCCTCAAATAAGGCTTTGACAGCTTCTAGGTCGTTGTATGGTGCTGTTAATGTGCTGCTGGTTGCAGATTTAGGTACTCCAGGAGAGTCGGGTAAGCCGAGTGTGGCTACCCCCGAACCTGCTTTCACGAGGAACATGTCAGCGTGACCGTGGTAGCAGCCTTCAAATTTGATGACTTTTTCTCGGTTGGTGTAAGCCCGCATTAGCCGCAATACTGCCATACAAGCTTCTGTGCCAGAATTCACAAATCTTACCATTTCGATGCTCTTAACGGCATCGATGACCATTTCTGCCAGTACATTTTCTAGTGCTGAGGGTGCGCCGAAGCTGGTACCTTTTTCTAAAGCTTCGTGGAGGGCTGCAATTACTTCTGGGTGGGCGTGACCGCAAATAGCAGGCCCCCATGTACCAACGTAGTCAATATATTGGTTGCCGTCTACATCCCAAATATAAGCACCTTTAACGCGGTCAAAAACGATGGGTTGTCCACCAACGGATTTGAAGGCGCGGACTGGGGAACTCACTCCTCCAGGCATCAGATTTTGAGCAGCGGCGAAGATTTCTTGTGATTTTGTGGTTCTAATCGTTGTATTGACCAAGATTTTCTCCTAGTGGTGAGGAACAAAAAAGCTCTATCTTAGGATAGGTTGAAAAACTACATCAGAATTCTAATCGTATAAAATTAGCAGCACCCAAAAGATGACATTATGTTATGCAGGCTGCATTTGCAAAGCCTGGGGGATGAAAAAGTACGTTAGTTGGGCGGTCTAGAATGGTATCGTGAGTCTATGAATCATTCTCACGAACACAAACTAGCTGGTATGTTTTCTACCGATTCGCATTCACTGCACCATGCTATCCCGCTCGAGAAAATCCGCTACGATGAACGGGGTTTAGTGCCTGCAATAGTCCAAGATTATCTTGATGGTGCGGTTTTGATGATGGCTTGGATGAGTCGGGAGTCGTTACAAAAGACTTTAGAAACTGGTGAAACTTGGTTTTGGAGTCGCTCCCGTCAAGAACTGTGGCACAAGGGGGCGACTTCTGGACATATCCAAAAGGTTCAGAGTGTCCGTTATGACTGTGATAGTGATGCGCTCTTAATTGGCGTAGAACAATTAGGGGATATTGCTTGCCACACTGGTGAGCGCAGTTGCTTTCATCAAGTGGATGGGCAAATCGTGTCGCCTCCAGGAGACACTTTATCACAGTTGTTTGAGGTGATCTGCGATCGCCGTGACCACCCCAATGAAAATTCTTATACTTGCAAGTTGTTTGCAGGTGGCGATAACAAGATTTTGAAAAAGATTGGTGAAGAAAGCGCTGAGGTGGTGATGGCTTGTAAGGATGATGAACTAGAGGCGATCGCATCGGAAGTGGCAGATTTGCTCTATCATACCCTTGTGGCTCTAGCTCACCACCAAGTTGATATCAAGGCGGTGTATCGTCGGTTGCAAGAGCGCCGGAAATAAAGTTAAGTTGCAAGATTATCGGCTTGTGCAAAATATCGATAATTTTGCAACTAATTATATTTTATTAGATGAATATGCTGACCTAGAACTATTTCGTCAATTTCGTGCCAGAAAACTAACACACTTCCTGTTAACCCCGCAATGCACAGCAGCACTCCACCTACTAAACCCAGCCAACGGTGTAGTTGAAACGCTGTGTTGCGAATAATTTTTGTATTCATGGTAGATGATTTTTAATAATTGCAGCTTTAGCGATGAATCAAGCTTTATTCAGGCTCTTATTATAATAAGATTAGATGCAAAAATA
Source organism: Fortiea contorta PCC 7126 (assembly GCF_000332295.1). GTDB lineage: Bacteria > Cyanobacteriota > Cyanobacteriia > Cyanobacteriales > Nostocaceae > Fortiea > Fortiea contorta. The sequence goes on from NZ_KB235930.1 coordinate 316,074, forward strand.
TATCATTAAATAATTTGATAGTTTAGTGACAAATTTAGGAATAAGCGATCGCTCATTATTAAATCAGGACTTATACAATTGGCACATATATTCCGGTCATGGAGGAGTGTTCATTCCAGTCATAAATGTGCTTAATAAGAAAATATCTCACTAATTAGTCTATTTTTATGGATGCGATCGCCTTGATTACTCGATGCAGATGCGCGAGGTAGGGGCCAAAACCTGAGAAAATTAAATTTCGTCACAAGATCAGATTTTTGTAATTCTTATTATTGAGGGAAATTTTCCTCACTGATTCCACAGGGTTTCCACAGGGATTTTGGCAGTTTTCCACAGATGCTCTACGAGGTCATAGGCTCTTGCTGTCTTACTGGGGATTTTTTACTTCTAAGTATCGAAAATGAAATAGACTGAGTTTTTATTGAGAAATGTAACAAAAACCCAGTCTAAACCCTGATTATTTCGTAGAAAATTATTTTACATACTAAAGTTTTTAACATTTCGCAGCATTGACAAACCTACCCCCTCTTACTGCACAATGGTTCGGCTTGCTGTTGTAATCTGTTCTCCCGTGGCAGAAAACATGTGTAAATTATTTCAGATGTTGATACAGACCGTGGGGCACAGAGAAGATTGCACACAGCGCCCTAGGCTACCCAAAGCGAGCAATTAGTACCTCTTGATTGACCTCAGAGGAGGAAAATCTCATGAACGCAACAGTTAGCATTTTTACGGAAATTCCCGAAACACTGCACGAATCTCTCCAGAACTACCTAGAAACCCATCCTGATTGGGATCAAAATCGAGTATTGACGGCGGCCCTATCATTATTTTTGCTGCAAAATGGAGACAGCGATCGCCGCGCTGCCCGTGTCTATCTGGAAACTTTGTTCCACCACAGCTAAATAAAAGACTTGAGTAGGAAATATGAAACTACCTGACCGATTCTAGTGGTCTGTCTCATAAGTTCGTAGTCGGGACTTTAGTCCTGAATTTTTAAGCACTTTAGTGCTGACTACAAACTTGTCAAAATTAATGTGACAGACGACCAGAACCAGACTGCATCTGTGGAAGATAAATGACCTTTTTCACCCACGCCAGATGTACCGATTTCTTTCATCGGCAGATTTCTTGAGTAAAATTGCCAAACGCGGCCTACCGCAGACCAAGGCGGTAAGCCGCAAGTATTGAGAATTTGGTAATTTTGAATTCACCGTACTGCTACTAGTACAGTATTTATAATTAATGAAAAGTTTTCGGTTAGCTACATAAACACAAATATTGTTTTGAGTCAAACCGCAAAAATTCACTAATTTTTATACATTCGCAAACAGTTTATAGTCGAGAGCTTTTTACTCTTGACTATAAAACTTAAGAATTGGCTTCCATTACCTGGGGGTAAGCAGGACACTCAAATTTGTACCCTACACCACGTACAGTTTGAATTAAAGCAGGCTGGCTAGCATCGATTTCAATTTTCTTACGAATTTGACCGATATGTACATCGACAACCCGCTGGTCGCCCACATACTCATAGTCCCACACCTCTTGAATTAGTTCTGCACGCCGCCAAACTCGACCTGGATGGCTGGCTAAAAAATGTAACAAATCAAATTCCAAAGCAGTTAGTGGTACTGGTAGGTTATTAAGCGCCACTTCCCGCCGTACTGGATCAATCATCAGTTTTTCAAATACTAGGCGTTTTTGTTCGGCTGTGGTGACAACTCGCTGACGCCTCAAAATAGCTGCTACTCTGACTTCCAGTTCTCCCAGTCCAAATGGTTTGGTGAGATAGTCATCAGCACCTTTAGCAAAGCCACGAATCTTGTCGGCTTCGTCAGTGCGGCTAGTCAGCATCAGCACAAAAACACCATTACGACTTTGCATCTCTTGGCAGAGGTTGAACCCAATCACATCTGGTAAATTCACATCTAGAATCACCAAATCGGGGTTAAACTGCTCAAATGAGGCTAAGGCTGTTTTACCATCCTCGGCCGCCTCTACCTGATAGCTCTGCTTGATCAAAAAGCGTTGGATTAAATTCCGAACCGCAGGGTCGTCATCAACTACAAGAATCTTGGCAGGAGCCATGACCATCACTTTGCACAGAAGTTCATAGGATTAACAGCAAAATTGCGTAAAAACGCAGTTTCCACTTTGAGGGAATGATTAAGAATCTACAAGGCTAGGAGATGCATTTCCTGATTATTCAAATAATAGTGTAATCAGGATGTGGGACAGTTGCAGTAACAACTTTGGTATCCAGCGTGATTTAGATGCGAGCGCCTGGAGCTACGACTCTACGCCTAGTCAGCAAATTCTCTGTTATTACCAACAGGAGATTAGTAACACATAACACTTTATTATCTCTATTATGGTGTAATTTAAATCACTTGAGAAAGCGATCGCCATCACAGTTATACGAAGGCTTGATGAAAACTTCATCAAATTTGAGTAATTTCCATTTCTGCGGGAGGAAGAGTATCAGGTTCCCATATCCCTAACATCAGTGTCTGTGAATGTTGCTGGTTTGCCAAATTTGCCACAAAAAAGTAATTTTTCTCATAAAAAATGCGTCTTAGGTATCCTATCTTCAAATTCTAGAGTAGAGCTAGAATTAGTCAACGACATGAGGGTATACACGGAGTTATAACAATATGTTAAAGTGTTTGTAGATAAATTTTCCCAACCGATTAGACTAAGCCGTGCTACTATCCAGGTAGAGCATGAAAATCGGTTAATCTACTGGTTTTAAATGAGGATAAAACTTAAAAGTTGTTTTTCTGTCAACAGAAGACTGCCGTTGACTAAGGCTAAAGTATAAACTCCCATGAGCGATCAAAATCCCTACGAAAAACTTGGGGTATCAGAAGATGCTAGCTTTGATGAGATTCAAGACGCTCGCAATCGTTTACTCGAGCAACATAGTGGCGATGCTAAACGTCTAGAAATAATTGAAGTGGCATACGACGCGATTTTAATGGATCGCTTACGGATGCGCCAGGAAGGTAAAATTAAAGTGCCTGAGCGTATTCGTTTCCCAGAGCTAAGAGTGCAATCACTCCCCAAAGAAAGTCCTACCCCCCGCGAGCAGTCTCCTGCATGGCTGCAAAGGATGATAGATAAACCAACACCTACGGACGTGCTTCTACCAGGTGCTTGGTACATTGGTTTGAGTACTATCAGTATATTTTACCCAGCAACCGGGGATCAAGTTTTACAACTGGCGCTGGTAGTTGGAGTAGGAATCAGCATTTATTTTCTCAACCGCAAAGAAGGTAAGTTTGGTAGAGCAGTTTTGTTCACCCTGATTGGACTGATACTAGGCTTAGTTATCGGGGGGCTAATTGCTGGTTGGTTGTTACCACAAATAACCTTTATGAGTCTGACGCCGAATCAGTTTTCTACGGTGTTGACGTTTATTTTGTTGTGGTTGGTTAGTAGTTTTCTGCGTTAAACCGATTAGAGTCAGCTACACTTACAGGTGCTAAAACACGAGCAAAAACACCGCCTCTGCAAAACTAGTTCGCAGAGGCGGTGTTTTATCGATGTCAACAGAGGTTATCTTATTGCAAGTTGCTCGTGAGCAGTACTTGCGTTTTTAAGGATGAAATCTACAGCGAAGGTTAAATCAGGAATAATGAAGTCTGGGTGATATAGTTTTAATTGAATGCGATCGCGGATACCAGACTCTACAGCCATCACCTTGATATCGTGTTTTTTCGCAGCAGTAATATCCGCTTCTGTATCTCCCACCATCCAAGTATCCCTAGCTGGCGGTAACTCTGCTAAAGCCCGCGCCATTAACAGGGGTTTGTCTTCGATGTCGCGGGTTTTCACATAGTCATTGCTCAAACAATAACAGCGATTTTCGGGAAAAAATCTGCCTAAATCGTATTTTTTAAAGGCATAGTCTAGTTCCCACACCCGCCGCATTGTCATGACTGCCAAATCGACGCCAGCTGCTTGAATTTTTGACAGAGCATTGATCGCACCGGGCATGAGGCTATCATACTGGAAATAAGGCTCTGTATGCACCGTTTGCCGCCGTAACTGAGCAAATTCTTGTGATTGTGCGGCATCTAAGCCAGAATTCATGGCAATTTGCTTTTCGGGAATGCGCGCTCGCTTCATCTGCCAAAACTCGGTTTTAGACAATTCTTGCACTGGTTGATTTGGGCGGCGGATTTTCTCCAGGCAAAATTGATAAACGCGATAATAGCGCTCGGAAACATCGATAATCGGGCCGTCGAAGTCAGTAATTAGTCTTAGCATCGGCGGAGAAGTTTAACTTTTATTAAGATTATCGCAGTTATTGTTATGTTTAGTTGTGATTTGTTACTTGTTATTTGTGATTTGTGAGCTATCGAATCATGAAAATTGTCCTTCGCTTGATGAGTGAGGTAGTTTCAGACTTCAGTTAGCTGCTGTGAACTTAGAAAAACAGATGACTGTCTGGTTGGATGTTGATTTCCATTGGTACGGCTTGAGGGTCAGCGCTCAATGCAAAGAAAATCGCATTAGCAGCGGTTTCAGTAGTAAGCATTTTTTTCCTGTCCACCTTCAAGCTGACGTGATCCCAAAAGGGTGAATCGACACCCCCAAAGTAAAATAAGGTAAATTTAATCCCGAAGCGTTTAAGTTCTTCTGCCATACACTTGCTAAAACCAACGACGCCAAACTTGGAAGCAGAATAAGCTGCAGCCATGGCCATCGAGTGCTTACCCAGAATTCCCACTACGTTACAAATATGGCCGGATTTGCGCTTTTGCATCTCCTCAGCTACCGCCTGAGTGGTGTAAAAGCTGCCTTTGAGGTTGATGTCTAGCATCTTGTCTAAATCGGCTGGTTCTAGGCTGTTGTAGGGTTTGAGGATACCAGCACCAGCCGCATTGACTAGAACATCTATTTGACCAAATTGAGTGATCGCTTTTTCTACTAAAATATCCACTTGTTGGGGATCAGTAATATCGCAGGGGATAGTCAAAACCTCACCTGGTAATTCATCTGCCAGTGTTGCTAATCGCACTGCGTCTCTTGCGGTTAACACTAGCCGTGCGCCTGTGTGAGCTAGTTTACGGGTTAAGGCTGAACCAATACCACCCGTAGCACCGACAACAACAATAACTCGATCCTGCATTTTATGTTTTACATTTCTTTACACACTGTATTAATCATACACTGATACACGTAGTAGCGGAGCTAGGCTAAGATAACGGATTGATAAAAAATACTTTGACAACCGTAAACACCCTGAAAATCAAGAATTGAAGATGGTGGTGAGTAGGAATTAATCAGATAAATTCCTATTTTTTGCCATAAAGCAAGTGGTAATTTGCTGAAAATAACAGACTTCAATTCAAGCGTGCTAAGAGGTAGTCGCGGGTACGCATATCAAGAGCATTGGTAAAAATTTTGTGTGTAGCACCAAATTCAATCATGCGACCAACGCGATTTTCATAGCTATTAAAGAAAGCCGTAAAATCAGATACGCGGGTGACTTGTTGCATATTGTGACTAACAATGACAATTGTTACTTCAGAGCGTAAACTCTGGATGAGTTCTTCAATTTTCATGCTAGCGATTGGGTCAAGTCCAAAGCAAGGCTCATCCATCAGAATAACTTTTGGCTTAACTGCTAAAGCGCGAGCAATGCAAAGTCTTTGTTGTTGTCCACCAGACAATTCTAAAGCTGACTTGTGGAGCTTGTTTTTGACTTCATCCCACAAATCTGCAGATTTAATTGCAAATTCAACAATTTCGTCTAATTCTGCTTTTGGGCGCCATCCCACTATTTTTACCCCATAGGCTACATTGTCATAGACACTCATAGGAAAAAGGTTGGGTTTTGGGAGCACCATACTAATTTGACGGCGCACCCGATTCAAGTTGACTCGGCGCTCATAGATATTCTGCCCAAAAAATTCTACTCTCCCTTCAACATGCACATCTCCTTCTAATTCACACATGCGATTCAGGGATTTTAAAAAAGTGGACTTACCACAACCACTAGGGCCAATAATTGCCGTAACTTTGTCTTGAAAAATATCAATTGATATTCCTTCTAAGATTTTTTGGGTGTCGTAATAAAAGCTGAGGTTTTTGACTTTGATAGCTGGAATTAGTTTATTCATCTTTAGTAAAATATGTGGAATCAATATTACTGTTCAAGGGTTACAAGACAGATATGTAATTGAGCGTAACAGCATATTGTTCTATATATTGCCTAGTGGTTGGTATATTTTATGGAAAAGACATAACTGAAGATTAAATAAAAACTGTTTTGATGTGCCAGGGAATTAATATTAGTTTCTGGTATTTACTTCTAAGTAAAAGAATGGTTTAACACATCAGTCGTAAACTTGCGAGTGAAAATTTTGATCTGATTATCTCATTCCTTTGCACAAATGTGGAAAATATGAGAATTGCATTGCTTTTTGTCTGTAATATCCCATAGACATGTCGGTTGCAGCTAGAAGATGAGTAGACCCTGAGCCTATTCTGGCTTCAGATGATTTGCATATCTGCGTATTTGCTTGATTATTTACTGACTATTGATATGTTGCATATCATTTCGTTTCTACGGTTAAAAGTCAAGAGTCTAAATTTACTTGGGTCTTTCAGAGTGACACTTGCTGAGATAGAGTTTTTATCGGGAATATGGTTGGATATTGGGTAAGTGCAGGGCGAGTATTTCAGTATTGGTATCAAGTTGAAGCAAAACAAATTTTGTCAACAGTAATGCACCTACAAATTGACACGGTGAATAAGTATCAAACTTAGCAGCATGTTGTCGAGGCGCGGTAGTCAGGTAGATGAGGACATAAACTAAAGAGATAATCGTTACACTAAGAGACTTTCCAGCCTGTTTCTTGTTGCCTAGTATTATGAGAGCGAGAATTGAAAATCAAGTACTAATCCTCAATCATGAAGACCTCCCAGAGTTTAAGAAGGGGGGTTCTGTGGTGAGGAATTCTTATTTTTGGGCGTTGCGTTCGATCGCTGGTCAGGCTTCGCGCTATCGTGATTGGGAGTATGAATTAGAGGTGTGGTTGGCGCTGTCGCGGATGTTGTTGTCGTTTGCTGAGTCTGGATACTTAGGTTATCGAGAGACTATTTTAGAGTTTCCGCTGTCTCAAGGAGAAATCCCGACTGTGTTGCGGAGTGTGTCAACTTGGGAGTGAGAGGATGTTTTATATGGTCAAGAAATTGGTTCAAAGACCATCTGGGGAATTAGGATATTTTCTTGTATTTGACCGATTCCTAAAAAGCGAGTCTCTTCGTCATAAACTCGCGCTATTCCTGATAGGTCTTGGGTGAGGGGAAGGCGTTGTCCCTGACACCATTTCTCGGCAGATGTCGCTGCTAGGGTTAATGATGGTAGATGTTGTAGTGCTGTGTCTGGGAGGATGGGTTGAAATGTACCGGCTTGTAGTTGCGTTTCTAATTCTGGAATGGTGAGACTATTGGTGAGGTGAAAGCCACTGCTTTCGGTGCGTGTCAAAGCTGCGAGAGTACCACCGATTGTTAAGGCTGCGCCTAAATCACGAGCGATCGCTCTAATATATGTACCACTTCCACAGGCGATCGCTAAATCCAATTCTGGAAAGTCTCCCCCTCGCCAATCTAAAATCTCTATTTGCAAAACTTCAACTGTACGCTTGGGCGCTTCTACGATTGCGCCTTGGCGTGCTAAGTCATACAAGCGTTTCCCATCTACTTGAATGGCGCTGTAACTGGGTGGGATTTGCTCTATTTTCCCCACAAATGCTGGTAATGCAGTTTTCACCGCCGCTAAACTTAATTGAGAGCAAGGTTGAGATGTGATCACTTCACCTTGTAAATCATCGGTTGTGGTTCGTACACCAAAGCGGATGGTGGCTTGATAAGCTTTGTTTCCTGGTAAATATTGCAATAATCTTGTAGCTTTACCGAGGGCGATGGGTAAGACGCCGATAGCTGCGGGGTCGAGAGTTCCCGCATGTCCCACACGTTTGAAGCGCAGGAGTTTTCGCACTCGCGCCACACAGTCATGAGAAGTCCAGTTAAATGGTTTGTTTAAGTTTAGGAAACCTTGCACGGGGGGTTGATACTTGAGCGTGAATCGGAAATAAGTATAACCTTATTACCTGTTGCCCATAAGCGTAGGCGGGATTTAAAGAAAAATCATCACATGCAATAATGCTACACCTATATCCAACATCCAAAAACCAAAATTAACTATAGAGTTGGAAGAAGCTTTGTTGGTGGCTTTCCCGGCTTTGAGGTCAGCGTTGAGGGCTTGTATGAGTTCATTAATGCTCAAAGACTTAACTAAACTTAAACTCAAAGGCTGGGTGGAGATAGCTTTGGCGTAGGTGGCGTTGAGATAAGGTGTATATTGTGTGGCGTTGACGACATGAGTTTGAAAGAAAGGCAAACTCAGCGCGTTGATGTATTGTCTTGCTTGGGCTGGATGATCGCCGATGACTTGGGAATGTAAGCCGGTGGGTTGGTTGGCGATGTTTCCGTTACCAATAGCGGAGAAGTGGGTCGCACCTACGAGCATGACGAGATATTTGTGTGAATTCGCCAACCAGGAGAATGGTAGGATCTGTTCATATAATGCTGGTGCAACGGTGTCATCACTGCTACCGACAACCATGACGGGGATTCGCACTTGGCTTAAGCCAGCTTTGCCGAAGATGGAGCTAGTAATGGGATTAACAGCGATCGCTGCTTTAACTCTGCTATCTTGCAAGTTATCTTCTTGACCTGGGTTATTGTTATCCAAGGTTAAAGCGCGACACTGGAGTAATAAGGACATATTCCAGGTGCTTTGCAGCGCTTGTGGTTGACAGTCTTGCTGGAGTTGCTCGAAATTAATTTTAGCGCCTGCTAAGGCTAAGGCTGTATATCCACCTAAAGATTGACCGAAGACTCCGACTTGTTGCAGATTTAACCGACCTTTGAATTGTGAGCCAGACTGGTTGTTTTTCTCTAGTTGGTCAAGAATATATTTGACATCTAGGGGTCTGTCGCGGAATTCGTTTGGTTGTGCTGCTTCGCCGGCTTGTTTATTGAGTAGCGATCGCAGTTGTTGGGTATTGCTACCGGGATGAGTGGGAACGGCGACGGCGAATCCGTGGGAAGCTAGATGAGTTGCTAAATATTGAAAGTTGCTACTGTCTGTCCCCAAACCGTGAGAAATGACGATGACAGGCGCTGGACTTTTGAGGTTGGGAAGATAAATATCGGTTAATAATAACCTGCCACGTGTGGCATCGAAAAGCTTGAGTGTCTTTGTTTGCAGCTTAAACTTTCCCGGACGCCGCAAATCTGGTAATTTGGCAAACTTTGTTGCTGCTTGAGTGATAGTAGCTTCTATATCGGATTTTTTAGTAACTGTAGCGATCGCTTGACTGGTTTCATGTACCAATTTTTCTAATTCTGCAGCTATTCCCAAACTATGTGCTAAATCAATGTCCAGAATTCTGGTAGGATACTTTCGTAACAAATTTAATAACGTTAGTCCTTCTGGTTCCGCAGACGCCGAAATCAACGCCGATCTTAAAGCGTCGAACTTTGGCTGTGGTTGCGAAGGTTTATCTTGAATTACTTGCGCTAATCGTCGCAAAAGAAATTCGCCTTGGGGTGTATGCAGAAATTGTGCTACTACCACCGGGCTAACTTTCACCGGGGTGCGTAAAATTCGCTTTAATTCGGCGAGCTGTGTTGGTGATAGATATTGCTGATAGGTGGCTAATTCTTTGTCAATTACACCCGTCTTGGCATAGTTTTCTAAAGAATTAACTGAAATAGCAAAATCTAAGGCTGAATAAGATGCATGAATGCGTTCTGCTGCAATTACAGAATTATTAATTCCTAATGTAGGTAGCAGTACTGACAGAACCAGCGACAGGGGAAATTTTTTCAGGGGGCTGGCCCAATTACCAAACAAACTAATCATCGCTCAACTGTTTCGCTGATGTTGTGTCACGAGGCGTTAGCTTTGGTAGTTATGCGGACACCCTGGTAAGGTTAATTAATATTAATCGCCTCAATATTTATTGATTGTTGTAGTTTGATTCTCTTGGTAGCAATATCTAAAATTAACTGCAACTAAGCTCAACAGGTATTAGAAATGCTTACCTAGCAAGAGATTAACTGTAGGAGATGCGGTTACGATGAAATGATAACAAATTAAAAAATACTCCGCCTCAGTATTTATAATGTAGCTTTCAATATGTAATGAACACCTGCATTTCCAAGGCGGTAAGAGTTACTAAATGATGGTGATTAGTGATTTTTTTCTAAGGCGATCGCCATGGCACCAACTACAACCAAAACAGCACCAACGACACCGATTAATGTCATTTTTTCGTGTGGAATCAGATCAGGTGCAACCACGGATACGGTAGCAACTGAAATCAAGGTAACAATAGGAGTCAAAGCAATAACTGCACTGACTCTAGAAGCTTGCCAATGTTCTAATGATTCCGCAAAAGCACCGTAAGCAATTAGAGTATTGAGAGCACAAAACAATAACATTCCCAAATGCAGATTACTGAGTGTAAAAACTGTTTGATGGCTAGCAAAAGGTGTGAATAAAAATGCACAACCACCATAAATCACCAGCATAATATGAGCAGAAGATAAAGATTGCAGTAACTGCTTTTGCGCCAGTGCGTAAATAGCCCAAGCGAGTGATCCTAACATCACTAAACCACTGCCAAAAATATATTTGTCATGCCCTGTTATTAAATTTGTTAATTGTTCATGAAAAAACAAAACATAACCGCTAACCATGACAGCAACACCAAGCCATTGACGCGGTTGATAATGTTCTTTAAAAACAACCAATCCCCCAAAACCTAACAACAGAGTAGATAGTTGAATAATTACCTCAGCATTCGCAGGTGATGTGAGCGATAAACCTTGCATAAATAGCAAGTAATTCAGTCCCAAAAAAATAGTAGCGATCGCTAACAACTTTCCCGAACTAGAACGCAACTGTGCTAATTGTGGTAACTGTCCCCGTGCTGCTAAATAAATAGCCAACAACCCAAAGGACACTAAAAACCGAAACCAAATCACCGTATAGACATCCAGAGCTTGTAGCGCTACTTTTAAAGCGATCGGTAGAATTCCCCATAAAAAGACCGTTAACAGCGATAGTACTAGACCTAATCGCCAGCGACCAGAACTTTGATGCATCATTAGTCACAACTAATTTACATTGAATGGAATTAGCAACTGAAACCATGAATTCTGATTTCAATGACTGTTGTGCGAAAGTTGATGATCTCTGGTACACTGCCGAAAATCAGCAAATTTCTCGCCTCCACCACCTTTGTATGCAGAAATCAGGAGTGGATTGATCAAGAATTGTCGCTAATTGGGCAGATGTGATAGCAAACATGGGGCGATAATGAATCATGCTTACTATTTCGCACCAGAAATATCCGCTCCCGGTAAGAAATTAAAAGAAATCCACCATTGTTGGTGAAATACCTGCAAATATTTGTGTAGCTGCTGATAAAGCTGTTGTTGTTGTCGCCAGTTTTCCCATCAATTGCAACTGGGTGGGAGTAAAAAAGCCTGTGTACAGTGTTGCTAATCCTTTGATATCTAACTGCAACTCACCCTTTCCTCCTTTTGTGACTTCACCACGCCCATTGGCAACAGACAAGATGAATTTACCATTGTTTGCCGCTAACAAATCATCTTGCACCTCTAGGTGTAGTTCCGCTTCGATTCCCAATGGATAACCTCTAGCTGACAAAGCTTGAACTACATCCACAACTCGCAACATCCAGCGTTTCTGGTAGCGGACTTTAGCAGTTTGCTCTGGTAACAGGAGCGTCAGGGAATCAATGGCTCCACTTTTCCAACACACACGCTCAATTTGAGAGCGATGTTTAGCGAGAAATGACCAGAAACTTTGACAAGCTGTGGGTGTGAGCATTACCCAATCTCTCACCGACAAGATTGGGCCATTTTCTGTGCGTTCTTGAGTAAAAATAATGTAACCTTGGGGTTGTTGTGCAGTTCCCATCAAGTAACCATAAATTGGTTCTTGATTTTTAGTTCTGAGAATTCCTTGCCAAATCGCTGAATGTCTGTCTAAATACCCATCGATCAGTTTTGCTTGTTGGCTGTATGGGTGATTCAAGTCTTGATGATTAATTGGCGATATCGGTGTGAGCGGTAGAGGTTGCTCTCTGACCTCAATACTATCTGTGGAAACTTCCCAAAAGCAGTAATTCCCCCCTTGTTCATACCCAGCTTTGCGGTAGAGACGTTGAGTGGCTGGATAAAGCACGGAAATGGGGACACCTTGACTGTGCAATTCTTTGAGGGTGTGTTGCAAAAGAGCGATCGCTGCGCCATCACCGCGATATTCTGGAGCAATACCCACAGAAGCAATCCCCGACATCGGTACACGCACACCACCCCACCACTGACCCATGTCTAAAATCGCTAACCCACCGACAAGCTGCTGCTGTTGTCGCAGAATGCGGAAATTTTCTTGACCAATCCAGTTTATGTAGACTTGTTCTTCACCTGGTGCGGTGACAAAACACTGCTCTTGCAGAGTTGTCAGCTTAGTTGCTTCCTCTGCATCAGCCAGAGTATGGTATTCAAATTGCCGTGTCATGGTTTTGGCTGTTGTAACATAAAACTACGAATATGTTACAACTAAAAATCTCCTGGGGGAAGCCAGTTTACGTCTACGTAATTGACGAGCTGTATTCTCGTGTAGAGACGAAGCTCAAGCGTCGTCTCTATATTTATGGTGCGACCAACTACAGTTTCAAGCCAGGAGGAAGTAAGACTGTATCAATAACATGAATCAAACCATTGCTGGCTTTGATATCTGCTGAGGTAACTTTGGCGTTACCAACGGTGATGTTAGGCTTTTTGACTGTGACTTTAACTGAACTACCTTCAACTGTCTTGACGTCACCAGATTTGATGGATTTAGAATCAACTGCACCAGGAACTACATGATATGTGAGAATTTTTTGCAGAGTGGCTTTGTTTGCAGGCTTGAGTAGTTTTTCGATGGTTCCTTTTGGTAATTTAGCAAATGCTGCATCTGTGGGTGCAAATACGGTGAATGGGCCTTTACCAGATAAAGTTTCCACTAACCCTGCGGCTTTTACTGCTGTCACTAGGGTCTTGAAGGAAGAATTAGCGCTAGCAACTTCAACAATTGTACCGGGTGCTTTAGTTGCTGATGGTGCAGGTTTAGCTGTTGAAGTAGGTTTAGCAGTGGGTGCGGAGGTAGGTTGAGCTTGTACGAAGGTGGGGATGGACACTAAAAGACTAGCAGAAGCAATGGCGATCGCGGCTTTTTTACCAAGAAAGTTGATAGATGCTTGGCTATTCATGGGAACAAACTCTAATTTATGTAAAGTTATGCTCAATTATGTTACAACATTCCGGGTAAATACTGTAAGTAAAATTGAATCATCAAGATTCACAAATAACTACTCACCCTCCACCATCGCTAACAACTCAGCTTCAGTTAACTGAGTAATTCCCAAGGCTTGAGCTTTAGCTAATTTAGAGCCAGCATCTTCACCGACGACCAAATAATCCGTTTTTTGACTCACTGATTCCCCTACCTTACCACCGGCTTTTTGAATCAAAGCTTTGGCTTCGTCTCGCTTTAAGGTGGGTAAGGTGCCGGTAACGACAAAAGTTTTACCTGCTAATAGTTGAGGACTATTGTCAACTGCGATAGTTGCTGTATCAGATGCTAATTGCAAATTTGCTGCTTGGAGGCGCGCAATCAAATTTTGATTAGCGCTGATGTGGAACCACTGGTAGACAGATTCGGCGATTTCGACACCAATACCGTAAATACCCGCAATTTCCGATTGCTTGGCTGCAGCTAATTTTTCCACATCAGGAAATTTCTCACTCAACAACTGAGCATTGACAGTGCCTACATGACGGATGCCTAAAGCATACAACACCCGTGACCAAGGTTGGTTTTTAGATTGAGCGATCGCATCGACTAATTTCTGTGCTGACTTTTGCCCCATTCTTTCGAGTGTACATAACTGTGTTTCTGTCAAGTCATATAAATCAGCTACAGCATGTACCAAACCTTTATCCACAAGTTGATGTACTAACTTTTCGCCCATACCTTTAATATCTAAAGCATCACGACTCACCCAATGTTCCAGCGCTCCTTTGAGAATAGCGGCACAGGAAGCATTAACACAACGGGTGACGGCTTCGCCTATTTCCCGCACCACTGGTTGACCACAAACGGGACAATGGGTAGGCATGATAAAAGGTTGAGTATCATCGGGGCGGAGTTCTTTGAGTACTCGCACCACTTCGGGAATGATTTCTCCGGCTTTGCGAACAATCACCGTATCACCGATGCGGATGTCTAATTGCACAATGCGATCGCTATTGTGTAAAGTAGCACGGGAGACTGTTGTACCTGCCAGTTGCACAGGACGCATTTCTGCTAACGGTGTTAACGCTCCCGTCCTTCCCACATTCACCGCAATATTCTCTACACGGGTGGGCGCTTCTTCGGCTGCGTATTTCAAAGCAACAGCCCAGCGAGGGAATTTCTGCGTGAACCCCAGTTGTTCCTGCAGCTTAAAAGAATTGAGCTTGACTACCACCCCATCAGTCATATACGGTAAATTCAACCTTTGGGTATCCCAATGCTGATAGTATTGAGCCACATCTGAAAGCGACTTGCACAACTTGTGGTTTAAGTCAACCTTAAAACCCATTTTCCGCAGCAATTCCAAAGCTTCCCATTGGGTGTTGGCGATACTAGCATCGTCTCTATCAGAAATATGTAACGTATAAGCAAAGAAATCTAACCGACGCCTAGCGACAATTCGGGAATCTAATTGTCTGAGAGTACCAGCAGCAGCATTGCGGGGGTTAGCGAATAACTGTTCACCAGCTTTTTGTCTTTCTTCGTTGATTTGTTTAAACACATCTAAAGGTAGAAACGCCTCACCTCGTACCTCCACCTTTTCGAGAATTTCCAACCCATCAAAATTTAACCGGAGAGGAATTGAGCGAATTGTGCGGATATTTGGGGTAATATCTTCCCCCGTCACACCATCACCTCTAGTAGCACCTCTAACTAGAATGCCATTTTGATAGGTAAGAGCGATCGCCGAACCATCTATTTTTAGTTCAGAAACATATTCTACCGACTCTATTTTCGGTAGTTGTCGCCGCCAACGTTGATCCCATGTTTGCAGATCATCAACATTAAAAGCGTTCTCTAAACTATACAACGGGATGTTATGCCGTATCGAGGTAAATTGAGTTGCAGGTTTCTCTCCTATCCGTTGAGTGGGACTATCCGGCGCGATTGATTCTGGATGTTGAATCTCTAGTTGATGCAATTCTCGATACAACTGGTCATAAACTGCATCCTCCATGATTGGTGTATCAAGGACGTAATAAGCATAGCTTGCTTGTTGTAGCAACTGGCGCAATTCTTCTATGCGCTTCACTTCAGGCTGAATCTGGATCATAAAACTTATTGTAGGGGCTAATGGCTAGTACAAAAGGCTGAAGTATGAAGTGAAAAAAAGTTGCTCAGTATTTGGTGATGGTCTTCTCATCCGTGGCGCTACTAGTAAATTCACCAGTCGTGGCTTAATTTATTCCATATCTAATTTGAGAAACACTTGTGCATAAAACAATTAAGGCTGCTCTATCTAGTTAGTGTGCCTCAAAAACTCAAAAACATACACTCCTACAGGCTTATTTTACTAATATGTTGTTACGTTCATTAGCTTTTACCGCTTCTGGTAATGAGTTCATCTCAATATCAAGCAGCTTTTGATCAATATGTCGGTCAAGGCTATCGACTAGTTGATGTTAGTGGTTACAGCGTTAACGGTCAAGACCGCTATGCAGCGATTTGGGTGAAATCTGGTGGTGCTGCTTGGGTAGCGCGACACGGAATGAGTTCAGCGCAATATCAAGCAGCTTTTGATCAATATGTTGGTCAACGTTATCGACTAGTTGATGTTAGTGGTTACAGCGTTAATGGTCAAGACCGCTACGCGGCGATTTGGGATAAATCGCAGAGTCCAGCTTGGGTAGCGCGACACGGAATGAGTTCAGCGCAATATCAAGCAGCTTTTGATGAATATGTTGGTCAAGGATACAGACCAGTTGACGTGAGTGGTTATACTATTTCTCCTTAATTACGGTACATTTAAATTCTGTGGAGACATAGCGATGTTACGTCTCAAGCTCTAAAAAACTTTGGCGTAACTCTGCGTTGAAAAACACAACAATTTTACGCAAACAGGTTGAAGATTTCCAGCTTTTCTCAAGTTGGGAATCTGACCACATAACCAGCATAAATTATGACTAGAACTGGGCAAAATACAGCGCCAATTATTATCGCCCATCGGGGTGCAAGTGGTTATCGTCCAGAACACACTTTAGCTGCTTATGAATTAGCTATTGATTTAGGGGCTGACTATATTGAACCAGATTTAGTGATAACTAAGGATGGTGTTTTAGTTGCTCGTCATGAAAATGAGATTTCCCAAACTACGGATATTGCGACTCATAGAGAATTTGCTCATCGTCGTACTACTAAAATTATTGATGGTGAAGTTAAAAACGGTTGGTTTACTGAAGATTTTACTTTAGCAGAGTTGAAAACCCTCAAGGCGAAAGAGCGAATTCCCCAAGTGCGATCGCACAACACAGTCTATGATGGATTGTGGGAAATCCCGACGCTATCAGAAATTATCGATTTAGCTCAACGCAAAGACGTCGGTATCTATCCAGAAACTAAGCATCCCAGTTACTTTCAATCTGTTGGTTTAGCCTTAGAAACACCTCTGTTAGCAATTTTGTCAGCTAACAATTATCAAGGAACTCAAGCGCCTGTTTACATTCAATCTTTTGAAGTTAGCAATTTGCAATATTTATCGACAAAAACTGTTCTACCTTTGGTGCAATTGCTCAACGACAGCGGTCAGCCTTATGATTTTGTCATCAGCGGTGATGCTCGCACCTACGCAGACTTGACAACTGCATCAGGATTAGCAGAAATTGCTGAATATGCACAGGTGATTGGTGTAAATAAAAATCTGTTGATCAACAAAGATAGTCGTGGTAAATTGCGATCGCCTACATCTTTAGTTAACGATGCTCACGCTGCTGGTTTGCTCGTTCATGCTTGGACTTTCCGCAATGAGGATTTCTTTTTAGCTACAGATTTTCAAGGAAATCCCGCAGGCGAATATGAATTGTTTTTCAGCTTAGGTGTTGATGGCGTATTTAGTGATTTTCCCGATACAGCGAGAATGGGGAAGAGTCACCAATCACCAATTACTTAGACACTAACTGTGCATTTAATGCTTTGGTAATCCGGTCGCCGGCAATTTGTAAATGAGCTAATGTGTAGGTGTCGAGGTTTTTACCCAGTTGTTTCAACCGCATCTCAATAGCAATTTGCAGTTGGCGCAATTCATACCAAGCTATTGTCTGTCCGTCTGGTGCTACGTCATGATTACCCAACACCATTTCTAACAAAATATTCAAATGTTCTCGTTGTAATGAACGCCGAATGCTGGAAATGGGTTTTGGTTCTCCTGGTGCGAGAACTTCTCGCCAAATACCTGTTTGTAAGGTGTCGAAGAGTTCGGGGATGGAAAGTGCTTGTCCTGGTGCTGTTTTTAATTCTAGGTCTTGTAACCGATTTAGACGATCGCTATCTAAGAGCGATCGCAATATGGTACTTTGAAATTTTAAAATGCGATCATGTATGGGATAATCAAGACGGGTGTTTAAAATTGGGCTACCCCAATGCTGCCATCGTGACGGTGCTAACTGATTGAGCAATTGTGGTGGAAAATTAAACGCACCCTCATCAAACACATACTCTTGCAAATTTATCAATGCTTGGCGTTGTTTTGCCAAGGGAACTGGGACAAACGCCCAAGAAGTATCATCACCACCATGAAGACGTCGGAAAGATTGTCCGCCAATATATTTAGATACTAAAGCGGCGTTACGAAAATAGTATTGCAACACTCGATTAAATAAAACCCGCAGATTACTATAGCTTTCTCCAGGTGCGAGATAAGCTTTGTCCAAGCGTTGCCACATGACACGAGCATTATCCATTTGCCATTGAGAATAAACTAGCACATCGCTGCTCATATCCCAAATATTTGCGAGGGGATTAATATCCCAAATATCCTCATCTGTGGCGTAAGATAATTCTGGTTGTGGCGATGCTAGAGCAATCTGTTCCAAAAAGCTTTTTTCGGCTTCGGGGATAATTTCTGCAATTCCGGCTTGAGGATTTCTTTTATAACCATACTCAATTGCCCATTCATCATAAGGCCCAATCACGCTTGGGAAATATTCACCTTGTTCTACTCCCTGGGGTGCAATATTTACGGGTAGATAATCCATTATCGAACCCGTTAAACCTTTGGCGTGAGTAATTTTTTGATTATTCAATTCTTGGGGTGTTAACATCGTGCTGCCATGAAAGTTATGGCGCAAACCGAGAGTGTGTCCAACTTCATGAGCAATTAGAGAGCGTAAATATTGATGTACATACGCCTTCATCGCTTCATCATCGGGTGTAGTATTTTGTAAAAGCGACAACCCCAATGCTCCTATGGCTGCTTGGTTAGCAGATTCCATACCGTAGCAAAGCTCAGAATCTTTTGGCAAAGTTGATAATCTAGAGTTTATAGCCCCAGATACATCTCCATGAATACAATCTGAGGTGGAAGCAATACCGCTATTTTCAAATTTTTGCTCAAATCCTGGTTTGCTTACCTTAGACGCGACATAAGTACGATATCCTCGCTGAATTGATCGCACCATATTAGCATCCACAAGCACATCTGCATCTAGTATTTCCCCAGTCAAAGGATTGACGCGTGTGGGGCCGATGGCAAAACCAGCATCTAGAGAATTAAACCAGCGGATGGTATTATAGCGTACATCTGCAGGATGCCAATCAGCATCATCTGGCATTTGTCTGACTTCTAAAGCATTTTCAAATCCAGCTTTGGCAAATGCTTGATTCCACATCAGCACACCTTCACGAATGGCGTCGCGGTACTCGAAAGGTACTGCGTTCTCAATCCAAAATACGATTGGTTTTTTTGGTGACGATAAGGGTGCATTTGGATCTGATGGTTCCAGATGCCAACGATTAATATATCTGACAAATGGTTCGGCGGTTTGATTTTGAGATAAATTTTGAAATGTCGTAATAAAATATCCGACTCGATCATCAGCTAGTCTGGGAATATAACCGTTTCCTTCTGGTAGTTGGGAAAAACTATAATGCACTTTTAGGCTGAGTGCTCTGCTATCTGCTAATGTAACTAAATTTGCCCCTTCTGGTGCAGTAAAACCATAAACTGTATCAATTTCTAAATTATCTGGGAAACTGTTGACGCTATTAAAGTAAGATTTACTTTGCTCCAGGTGATAATCAGCCTGCAAAGAATATTTTAATAAAGCAGTTAATCCGGGAAAATCTTGCATCAGCAGATAATCTAAATTAACTAAAATATTCTTACTGTGTGAATCAATGTTCTCTATGGGTAGGGAATAGAGCACCGAATCGCTGAAGGAACGATCTAGCGATCGCTGTTCTGGTGTACCATAGTCGGCACGGAATTTCACATTGCGCGCGACAAAATGCAAATTATTCTTAACTTGTCGAAAATAAAAGAGAAAATCTGCTAAGGGTAAGCCACTATAAATCCCACTTTCCCCAATCCCAGATTCTAATGTCACTGTCGCCAAAAAGTTTTTATTGAGTTGTTCGGGTTTAATTTCCCAATAAATATTACCCGAATCTTGACTGTAATAAAGTTTAAATAGTCTTTCTTTTTTATCTGTCCCGTTGACTATCTCCAGCAATTGCCACCAATCTTCTGCTTTCTTTTCTGGAGAATAGTTTTCGGCTATTGCCAATGTCTCAACTGCTGGCAGAGTATCTAATGATTGTACAGCAAAATTTGCGGCGGTGGCTGCATCTGCCATCAAAAAAAAGTTACACAATAAAATTGTAGAAATAACTAAGTTGATCATCCAGTGTTTCATTCTTGAATTTTCCCCCGGAAACAGTTTTGAATTTGAGGAAAAAATGTGGATGAGCGCATTATCTGTAAGTTATTCCCATCATTACAGATTACACATTGCATCAATCCACAGTAAAAGCTACGCCAATAGTCATCAACTAGTGGGTATTTTAAAAAGTGAGTCGGTGGAAATACACCAAACTATATTACGAAACATAAATACTCTGGAAACTCTGACCAATGATTCATAACAAAGGACAAATAACGACCCTTGCTAGTTATCTTTAATTGCGCCGACCTACCTAACTGTGATATCTGTGCAAAAATTATGAGTACACAAAATGGCATGAATGACGCAGCGAATATTTATGTCTGAAGTTAGATATTTTGTCCGACCAAAGATATATGTTTTTTAAGCTATTTCTTGTATTAAAAACCAAAAAAAGCGACAAAAATGTATTTGCTGTTACCGTCGCGCTGGGTTTGTAGATTCTTATTCCTTTTCCATAGTCATAGAGACGCAAAATTTTGCGTCTCTACAGCATTTAACTCGATAGTAGATTAGCTAATTTCGTCTCTCATCAACCGGGAGGCCAAGTCAGAGAACGTCCACCCAGAATATGCAAATGTAGATGGTCAACAGTTTGTCCACCATCAGCACCAGTGTTGATGACGACGCGATAACCATTGTCTAAGCCAGCTTGTTGAGCAACAAGCTTGACTGTTAATAACAGATGTCCTAAAAGTTGATGATCTTGGGATTGTGCATCAGCCAATTTAGGAATAGGCTGTTTAGGAATCACCAGAATGTGAACCGGGGCTTGGGGATTGATATCTTTGAAAGCCAGGGCTAAATCATCCTCATAAACAACATCAGCGGGAATTTCCCGGCGAATAATTTTGCTAAAAATTGTCTCTGTGGTTTCACTCATGCGAATTTACTCACTCATCTGCTAGAGATTCTAAAGGTTTACTGTGGAAGAATAAATGTTAGCTAGAGTTTGGAGTGCATCAATTGTCGGTATCGATGCGGTGAAAGTGGGTGTAGAAGTCGATGTCTCTGGAGGATTACCGGGAACTGTGCTGCTAGGACTTCCAGATAGCGCGGTACAGGAATCAAAAGAAAGGGTAAAAGCAACTCTGAAGAATGCAGGTTTTGCTTTTCCGATGCGGAAAATTGTGATTAATCTCACGCCGGCTGATTTGCGTAAAGAAGGGCCGAGTTTTGATTTACCTATCAGTGTAGGCATTTTAGCGGCTTCTGAACAAGTTAGCGCTGAGTTGTTAGGTGATTATTTATTCTTAGGAGAAGTCTCTTTAGATGGTAGTTTACGCCCTGTGGCGGGGGTTTTACCAATTGCAGCAACAGCACAAACAATGGGAATTACGGGTTTAGTTGTACCCGTTGCTAACGCTCAAGAAGCAGCATTAGTCAAGGGATTAGCTGTTTATGGTTGTCAAAATTTGTGGGAAGTAGCTGATTTTTTAAATCATCCAGAAAATTATCAACCTGTGAAAATTGAAAATTCTTTAGAGACAACAGCCGAAAAATTGTTAAACTGCGATCGCGCAGATTTGCGGGATGTTAAAGGACAAGCTCATGGTCGCCGAGCGCTAGAGATTGCTGCATCTGGAGGACACAATTTAATTTTTGTGGGTCCCCCAGGAAGTGGAAAAACTATGCTAGCACGGCGTTTGCCAGGAATTTTACCACCCTTGGAATTTGCGGAGGCGTTAGAGGTAACTCAGATTCATTCGGTGGCTGGTTTATTAAAAAATCATGGTTGTTTAATTCGCGATCGCCCTTTTCGCAGTCCCCACCATTCAGCTTCTGGCCCTTCTCTTGTGGGTGGTGGTAGTTTCCCCCGTCCTGGGGAAATTTCTCTCTCTCACCGAGGAATACTTTTTTTAGATGAACTCACAGAATTTAAGCGGGATGTTTTAGAATTTCTGCGTCAACCTTTAGAAGATGGTTATGTGACAATTTCCCGCACCAAACAATCTGTGATGTTTCCAGCACAGTTTACATTAGTAGCGAGTACTAATCCTTGTCCTTGCGGTTTCTACGGCGATACCATACAGCCGTGTACTTGTTCTCCTCGTCAACGTGAACATTATTGGGCGAAGCTTTCCGGCCCGCTAATGGATCGAATTGATTTACAAGTAGCGGTGAATCGTTTAAAACCTGAAGAAATTACCCAACAACCCACCGGAGAAGCATCAATCTCAGTGCTAGCGCGAGTGCAAAAAGCCCGCTCGCGCGCCCTTACCCGCTTTGAAAATGAAGCAAATCTCCGTTGCAATGCCCAAATGCAAAGCCGTCATCTGCAAAAATGGTGTCAGTTAGATTATACCAGTCGCAGTTTATTAGAAACAGCCATCAAAAAATTAGGTTTATCAGCCAGAGCCAGCGATCGCATCCTCAAAGTAGCACGAACCATCGCAGATTTAGCAGGTGATGATGATTTACAGCCTCAGCATGTAGCAGAAGCGATTCAATATCGGACGATAGATAGGATGCAATGATTTGTCATAACAGGGATTAGAGATTAGGGATTAGAGATTAGGGTCAAAAATTCCTTTTATGTCCTCAACTACTTGGTGAGATCTGCATTTGTTATTTTTTGTTGGTTATTTGCTATTTCGGCGACTACATTTGCTATTTCGGCGATCGCATTTGCTATTTCGGCGACTACATTTGCTATTTCGGCGACTACATTTGCTATTTCGGCGATCGCATTTGCCATTTCGGCGATCGCATTTGCTATTTCGGCGACTACATTTGCTATTTCGGCGACTACATTTGCTATTTCGGCGACTACATTTGCTATTTCGGCGATCGCATTTGCTATTTCAGCCGTTTGTAATGACGACCTAGGATAAAATCCTCCTGTTGGATGCTGCATCAACACCTTAAGGAAGATGTCATCACACTAGAAAACAGTATCAAATATATCAGGTGGTATGTAATATCCTAGAGGAGACTGGTTAAATGAATTTGCGGGCGATTGGGAAGCTGTTCCAAGAAACATTTAAAGAATGGAGTGATGATAAAGCCTCACGGTTAGCGGCTGCATTAGCTTATTACACAATATTTTCCATCGCGCCGTTGTTAATTATTGTCATAGCGATCGCTGGTGCTGTTTTTGGAGAAGAAGCAGCCAGAGGTGAAATTGTTCGCCAAATTCAGGGTTTAGTCGGTAGAGATGGCGCTGAGTTTATTGAACTAGCGGTTAAAAATGCTAACAAACCACAAACAGGAACAATTGCTTCCATAATTAGTATCGCCGTTTTATTATTAGGTGCCACAGGTTTATTTACTGAATTACAAGATGCTCTCAACACAATTTGGGAAGTAAAAGCAAAACCTGGGCGGGGGGTAAATAACGCTGTTCGTCAGCGCTTTTTATCTTTTGCAATGGTTCTGGGAATTGGGTTTCTGCTTTTAGTATCCTTAGTAATTAGCGCCGGACTATCAGCATTTGTCGCCTATTTTAGTAACCTAGTTCCCGGTATAGACTTCCTTTGGCAGATGCTTAACTTTCTTTTAGGTTTTACGATTAGTACTATACTTTTTGGACTAATTTTTAAAGTTTTGCCAGATGTTAAAATCACTTGGAGTGATGTTTTAATCGGAGCCGCTCTCACATCACTTTTGTTCTCCATTGGTAGATTTTTGTTAGGACAATATTTAGGTAACAGTAGTTTTGGCTCAACCTATGGCGCTGCTGGTTCACTTGTAGTAATTCTCGCTTGGGTTTATTACGCAGCACAAATTCTTTTTTTTGGTGCAGAGTTCACCCAAGTTTATGCTCGCAGATACGGTAGCGGTATTATTCCCACTAAAAATGCTGTACCTATCGCTAAAAACAACCAAGCAAATCAAGGTAGACAACGGGAAAACCGCAACCAAAATCAACCACCAAGCTCTAACTTAATTAATCGCTTCCAGCGTTATTTTCGCAAATCTCGACGCTAAAAATCAAAACACCCAAAACTCTAATTTTTATCTCAACAAATCCATCACTTTCTTCTTGAAATTGCTATTAACAAAATTCATTTTAATAATTATACAAACATGTTGGTAGGGGAACGGCACTGCCGTGCCCCTACGAGAAATCTATCTGTATCACCATTTTTGTTAATTGATATTACCTAATAAACTACTTATCTCAATTTGATATCCTATGGAAAAATTATTATTTGTTGATTGGCACGCAATCTTTATTCCTAGCATCAGCGTTTTAGAATTATTTATTCGTGGTTCACTAGTCTATCTAGCTCTATTTTCAGTGTTACGCTTCCTCCCCAGTAGACAATTAGGAACCCTAGGAATTACCGATTTACTAGTAGTAGTATTATTCGCTGAAGCTGCTCAAAACGCAATGGCGACTAATTACACATCAATTACCGAAGGAGGTATTTTAGTAGGAACTGTAATTTTTTGGAGTTACTTACTCAATTGGTTGGGTTATAAATTTCCAGAATTTCAGCGCTTTTTAAATCCACCACCACTACTATTAGTAAAAAATGGTCGAGCAATTGAACGACATTTACAGCGGGAATTAATCACCGAAGATGAATTAATGAGTAAGTTACGTCAGCAAGGTGTAGAATTTTTAACTGACGTCAAGTTAGCATTCATGGAAGCTGACGGTAGCATTAGTATCATTACCTCTGAATCAAAAACTAGTATTCCTACACAGCCAAAGGCTAAGTAGACAAGAGAATCGACGGCTATAAGATGATACACAGGCACGGGAGTGAAGAACAATTAACAACAAATAACCAATTACAAATCTCTTTGCACCAACCGATGGAATTAAAATGTAAAATATGACGGTTGTATTCTGTGGCGGATTGTGATCGAGCGTTATACTTTGCCGGAAATGGGCAATCTTTGGGGTGAAGCCTATAAGCTAAAAACTTGGTTACAAGTAGAAATTGCGGTTTGTGAGGCTCAAGCTGAACTGGGTTACATTCCTTCTGAGGCGGTTGAGGAAATTAAAGCTAAGGCAAATTTTGACCCAAAGCGAGTGCTAGAAATTGAAGCAGAAGTCCGCCACGATGTGATTGCTTTCTTGACAAATGTAAATGAGTATGTAGGTGATGCAGGGCGTTATATTCATTTAGGTTTGACTAGCTCTGATGTGCTAGATACGGCTTTAGCATTGCAATTAGTCAGCAGCTTAGATGTTTTGTCGCAACGGTTAGCAGATTTGATTGCAGCAATTCGCACAAAAGCGCGAGAACATCGCTATACGGTGATGGCTGGACGATCGCAC
Organism: Fortiea contorta PCC 7126; assembly: GCF_000332295.1. Classification (GTDB taxonomy): domain Bacteria; phylum Cyanobacteriota; class Cyanobacteriia; order Cyanobacteriales; family Nostocaceae; genus Fortiea; species Fortiea contorta. The sequence continues at coordinate 341,428 of NZ_KB235930.1, forward strand.
GGAATTCATGCAGAACCAATCACCTTTGGTTTTAAACTAGCTGGGTGGCTAGCAGAAGTTTTGCGACACCAAGAACGCTTGCGAATTCTCCGCGCTACAATTGCAGTCGGCAAAATTTCCGGTGCGGTGGGGACTTATGCCAATATTGAACCTAGAGTAGAAGCGATCGCTTGTGCAAAACTCGGACTCACAGCCGATTGTGCCTCAACACAAGTTATTTCCCGCGATCGCCACGCCGATTATGTGCAACAATTAGCATTAATAGCCGCATCCATTGAACGCTTTGCCGTAGAAATTCGTAACCTCCAAAGAACGGACGTTTTAGAAGTCGAAGAATTCTTCGCCAAAGGTCAAAAAGGTTCCTCCGCTATGCCTCACAAGCGCAATCCTATTCGTTCTGAAAGACTCACAGGAATGGCGCGATTAGTCAGAAGTCACGCAGGCGCAGCTTTAGAAAATATCGCCCTATGGCATGAAAGAGATATTTCTCACAGTTCCGTAGAACGGGTAATTTTGCCTGATGCTTGCATTCTCACCCATTTTATGTTGGTAGAAATTACCGAATTAGTGACAAACCTTTTAGTCTACCCTGAGAACATGGAACGAAATCTCAACTGTTATGGTGGCGTAGTATTTAGCCAAAAAGTACTACTAGCCTTGGTAGAGAAAGGAACCACCAGAGAAGCAGCTTATGCGATCGTTCAACAAAACGCCCACACAGCTTGGAACAAACCAGAAGGAAACTTCCGCGATTTAATCAGCCAAGATCCGCTTGTCACACAAATCTTATCACCAGCCGAGATTGCAGACTGTTTCGATCCACAACAACATCTTAAACATCTACAAGAAGTGTACCAAAGATTAGGTATTTAGAGCTAATTGGGGATTTTTCAGCCCGCAGGAGAAGTCCCCAATTAATTATTATTTGTTGTTCCTCATCTTTCAATTACTGTGGCATTGCTGAACGTCCCTGTTTACCCAGCTTGACGAGCACAAAGTAACTTAAATAAAGCACGTAAACGATTAAGCCCAGGATTCCCAAAAATCCCAGGAATCCCGGTTTGCTATTGGCGTGGAAATAATCTTTAAACAGTAACGGAGCTTCTAAGCAAACGCTACAGTAGGGAGTTTTGAAAGCCGCTTCCGAGAAAGCACAACCCAAAAAAGGTATATAAGCGATCGCACTTAAAACGCTATAAACACTCACAGCCCAGCGCCAAGAAGCAAAAATCAGTTTCAACGGCCCGCTAGATTGATACTCAACATCATCATTCAAATCCACCCAGAACCACAAGGAAATCGGAATCAAAATCCGCGCCATTAATCCAGAGATAAAACTTACCCCAAACCCGCCAATCATCAAATAAAGCGTGATTACCAATAAACTAGCCACTCGCCAATAGATAATTAACAAGCGTTGTATCGCTTCCGCCTTCTGCACAAATGCCCAAATCACCAAAATTAAGGGAATAATCACTGTGAATAACAACGCCAGTCGATAATCAATCCAAACAAAAGGTCGAAACCAAATATCATTTCCCATAGTTTTACCAGACTATAAATTAAATACTTTTGACCGCAAATCATCTCCCAAATTTATGACATCTATGCTGTTATTAGCTAGCTATTAACTAAAAAGATTTGCACAGATACCGTTTAGAGAAGTTTACTAGGCAAAAAAAACAAGCAACTCAGTGCTAATATACTCACATTTTGCAATCATCAACAGCCTGGTAAAGGAAAGTTAAAAAACTTATCCCCAGGCTATGGGCGCGACGCAACTCTATTCCTCAATTATCTAGCAGCACCAGCCCAGGAAGGTAAAACCTAAGCTTTAACTTTGCTAGTGTCTTTCACCCCAAAAGATGCGCTCAAGCCTAGCTCAATTGCACAGTTGAGTAAAACTGAAGACGGAAGTAGCGCCCAGATGCAAGATATCAGTAAATAGGTTCTGGTTGCTTGTTTATAAGCTTTGCACAGCTTGAATCAAAAGACGCGCAAGCTAGATGGGTAAAAGCCTAGTCTTCATAGAGTCGGCATTCATCCGCCTCTGGGTTATCATCACAGTATTTTTCCAGAGAGTTTTTTTGCTTGCTTTGGCGTTGGTGAGAAGCTTCTGCTTGCAATTCTTCAACTGCATCCCAAGCCGCAGCGCACTCAGCCGAGCTGCTACCTGAGGTATCGCAGACAGTGCGGGCTTGCTCAACTTCATCTTGGATTTTTTCTTGGATGTCGCTCATAGCTTTAGTCTCGTTGTGTGGTGTTAATACCAGTATAGAAAAACTTCAAAAAGGGCAGTTTTTTGTTCTATATATTCACCATTCTAACTACTTAGCTGTTCAGTAGGTATTTTAGCCTGATGATCAATTACTAATACAATAAATAAGGGAATCAATACTATATCTATATTTATATTTTAAGATTTGGTAGACTCAGTACAACAAAAGTATAATCGTACAATACATTCAACATAGATAGTTGGGAATAATCACCCTCGCTGCCTGGGATTGACAAACTACTGAAAACAATAAAGTTGGCTAATGTCAACTCTTTGAAGATGTAATTCTTTCCAGAAGCAAAAACAAAAACTAATAGCCTCGCAAGAGAAAGAAGCCTAAAACTCATGGCAGAAAAAATGCAGTGGGCAAACGCCCTGTCAACCCGTCCCTCTTTGGAAGCAGCTGTTACAGAAGTGGTAGAACGGGCTGTATCATTATTATCCGCACCAGCGGATTTAGGGTTAGTATTCATTTCATCTGCATTTGCAAGCGAGTATTCTCGACTTTTGCCATTGTTGGCTGAAAAACTTTCGGTATCTGTGCTCGTTGGCTGCAGTGGTGGTGGTGTGATTGGCACAACCACCGATGGACAAACTCAAGAACTAGAAGCTGAAGCAGCGCTGAGTTTAACCTTAGCCCATCTGCCAGGGGTAGATTTGCAAGTTTTTCATATAATATCAGAAGAATTACCAGACTTAGATAGCTCACCCGATGCTTGGGTTGATCTCATCGGTGTACCACCTTCACCCACACCCCAGTTCATCTTACTTTGCAGTTCTTTTTCGTCAGGGATCAACGATTTATTACAAGGATTAGATTTTGCTTATCCAGGTTCGGTAACAGTAGGGGGACAAGCCAGCGCCGGGGGAATGAGCGGACGCACGGCTTTGTTTTGTAGCGATACTCATAACGGACTGTGTTCAGGTATGTATCGTGAAGGAACACTGGGTTTGGCTTTAAGTGGCAACATTGTTCTAGAAACAATTGTTGCTCAAGGATGCCGACCAATTGGTAAGCCATTACAAGTGACAAAAGCCGAACGCAATATAATTTTGGAACTTGATGAACAAGTCCCATTGGTAGTTTTGCGAGACGTAATTGCTAATCTCAGCGAAAAAGAGCGGATGCTAGCTCAACACTCGCTGTTTGTGGGTGTGGCAATGGATGGGTTTAAACTAGCTTTGCACCAAGGAGATTTCTTAATTCGCGGCATTTTAGGTGTAGACCCCTCAGCCGGAGCGATCGCTATCGGCGATCGGGTTCGTCCCGGTCAGCGTTTACAATTTCACCTCCGCGACGCAGAAGCCTCAGCCGAAGATTTGGAATTACTCCTACAACAATATCAGCATCAACGAGAAACAGAATCATCCGCATTGGGAGCTTTGATGTTTTCTTGTGTAGGGCGCGGTGAAGGACTCTACGGTCAACCAAATTTCGATTCCGAACTATTCAGACGCTACATCAAAGACATCCCCGTCGGCGGCTTTTTCTGCGGCGGCGAAATCGGCCCCATAGGTGGGAACACATTTATCCATGGTTACACCTCGGTATTTGGAATTTGTCGCGATTTGGGACATGGGGAATAGGTGATGGGGAGTGTGGGGAGTGTGGGGAGTGTGGGGAGTGTGGGGAGGTGGGGTGATGGGGAGGAGGGGGAGGTGTGGGAGGTGTGGGAAGTGTGGGAAGTGTGGGGAGTGTGGGGAGTGTGGGAAGTGTGGGGAATGGGGGGATGGGGTGATGGGGGGATGGGGGGATGGGGGGTCATGAGGAATAGCAAATGCTGTTGTTGAAATAGCAAATGCTGTCGCGGAAATGGCAAATGCTGTCGTTGAAATAGCAAATGCTGTCGCGGAAATGGCAAATGCTGTCGTTGAAACAGCAATTGTTGTCGCGGAAATAGCAAATGCTGTCGTTGAAACAGCAATTGTTGTCGCGGAAATAGCAAATGCTGTCGTTGAAACAGCAATTGTTGTCGCGGAAATAGCAAATGCTGTCGTTGAAACATCAATTGTTGTCGCGGAAATAGCAAATGCTGTCGTTGAAACAGCAATTGGAGTTGCAAAAACACCAATTGCAAACCAAATAACTGCAAATAATCTCCCCCTCCTCCCACACCTCCCACACTTCCCACACTTCCCACACCTCCCACACCTCCCCCTCCTCCCCATCCCCCCATCACCCCATCCCCCCATCCCCCCTCCTCCCCATCCCCCCCATCACCCCATCCCCCCATTCCCCCATCACCCCATCCCCCCATTCCCCAATACCCATTTCATAGCCCTAAATCTTCTGGCAAACCCAACATAATATTCAGATTTTGGACGGCGGCGCCTGATGCTCCTTTGCCTAAATTGTCGAGGCGAGCAACTAAAAGCGCTTCTTTGGTGGTGTCGTTGGCGAAAACGAAAACTTGAACAATGTTAGTACCATTCACAGCGATCGCTTCTAGAAAAATTCCATCTCGCAGTGTACTAGAATCTCTCCAGGGAGCTACCTGGACAAATTTTTCTCCTTGGAAGTAGTTAGCGATCGCTTTATGAAGCATCTCACCCGACGGCGGCTGTGGCAAATTCCCCAACACTAAAGGCACCTGCACCACCATTCCCTGCTCAAAATCTCCCACCGCAGGTACAAATAGCGGCGGCGATGCTAACCCGGAATATTCATGCATTTCTTTAACATGCTTATGCCCAAATTGCAACCCATAGATGCTGTAGGGCGAAAGTGATGTCACCCCAGCTTGCTGCTCATGGAAGGTATCATACTTTTGAATCAGACTTTTCCCACCTCCAGAGTAGCCAGACACCGCATTAATAGTGATGGGAAAATCGCGGGGTAGCAAATCTTCAACTATCAGCGGCCGCACACAAGCTAAAAAGCCTGTCGGATAACAACCCGGATTACTCACAAATTGGGCGCTGGCGATTTTTTCTCGCTGTCCTCGATTCAATTCAGGAAAACCATAAGCCCAGCCCTTAGCTGTCCGATGGGCGCTGCTAGCATCCAAAATTTTCACCGGGGAATTGCTGACTAAGCTGACAGCTTCGCGGGCTGCGTCATCAGGTAAGCAAAGAATCACAACATCAACAGCATTAATCAGTTTCGCCCGTTCAGTCGCATCTTTGCGCTTAGACGCTTCAATGCTAACGATCTCGATATCATCTCGCCCATAGAGACGCGAGTGAATCTGTAAGCCAGTAGTTCCCGATTCTCCGTCAATAAAAATCTTAGGTTTTGTCATTTGCTATTGGTTATTTGTGATTTGTCGTTGCACAATCCTGAGTGTCCCATGCTCCAGGCACATACCAAACTTTTTACACTAGTGCAATACCCCAGCAACAAAAGTGTCAAAAAAAATATCTATATTAGTAGTACATCTAAATATCTTTCCAGACGGCAAATGCAAAAACAACCACGCGACGGAGAAAATCTCTCAAAAGATATTTCATCAAGCACCTCTGGCTCAAAACCCTATCGTCATGCATCCCTGACAAAAGCAGCCGCATCTCTATCGCTGGTGCTTTTAGGGTCTGGGATGACATTAGCAGGTGGCTATTTAGCCGGGAATCATCAACGGGTTTCTGAGAGTGCATCAAATTTGGCTGTGAGTCCGGTAAATGCTGCTCCTCCAGTACCATCTAGTACAGATCCTAACTTTGTCACACAGGTAGTACAGAGAGTGGGTCCTGCGGTGGTGCGAATTAATTCTTCTCGCACGGTTACAAGTCGGATACCAGACGAATTTAATGACCCGTTTTTCCGTCGCTTCTTTGGTTCTCAATTACCCTCCCCTGAAAGAAGGGTGCAACGGGGTACCGGTTCAGGTTTTATTATCAGTAAGGATGGGCGGATTTTGACTAATGCCCACGTAGTTGATGGTGCTGATAATGTGACAGTTATCCTCAAAGATGGGCGGAGCTTGCAAGGTAGGGTGGTAGGGAGAGATGAATTAACAGATGTGGCTGTGATTAAGGTGCAAGCAGATAATTTGCCGACAGTAACAGTGGGTAATTCTGATCAACTCCAACCAGGACAATGGGCGATCGCTATTGGTAATCCCCTCGGTTTAGATAATACTGTAACTACGGGAATTATCAGTGCTACAGGACGTTCTAGTAATCAAATTGGTGCTCCTGATAAGCGCGTAGAATACATTCAAACTGATGCAGCGATTAACCCTGGTAATTCTGGCGGACCCTTGCTAAATGCTCGTGGTGACGTCATTGGGATGAATACAGCGATTATTCAAGGTGCCCAAGGTTTAGGCTTTGCTATTCCCATCAACACCGCACAACGTATTTCTAATCAGTTAATTACTACAGGTAGAGTTCAGCATCCTTATCTGGGAATTCAGATGGTGGGACTGACGCCGGAATTAAAGCAAAATATTAATTCTGACCCTAATTTAGGTTTGAGAGTAAATGAAGATCGAGGCGTTTTAGTGGTGAGAGTTGTGCCGAATTCACCAGCGGCTAAAGCGGGAATTCGTCCCGGTGATGTCATCCTCAAGCTTAATGGTCAAGCGGTTACAGACGCTAGTGGTGTACAACGTGCTGTGGAAAGTGCTCAAGTTGGTGGCGATGTGCGCTTGGAATTGCGACGCAATGGCCAAAGTCTCAATTTAGCTGTCCAACCTGGAGCTTTCCCTACCAGAGTGCAGTAAACAATTGACAAATTAATTAAAATAATGTAGAGACGTAAAATTTTACGTCTCTACATTTTCATTTGCCAATCACTGTTCATCTACCGATTCTGGAGCACAGCGATCGCACACTCCTCGAACTGTGACTTCATAAGTTTCGCCACGCAACCCAGGACGCAGACTCTTCAGTTGTATATACTCGAAAGTATCCCAAGCAATATCTTCAATTGCTCCACATCGACAACAGCAAAAGTGATGATGGGGTTGCACGTTCGCATCATAACGGCAAACTCCTTCTTCTAAAAGCACTTCTCTAACCAGACCTACTTCTGTGAGCGCTTGTAATGAGGTGTAGATTGTCGCCTGAGATGACACCGGAAAATCTTTATTCAAGTCAGTGAGCAGCTGGTCAACTGTCGGGTGATCGGCGCGAGATAACAAATTTGCATAAACCGCAAACCGCTGAGGAGTTACCCTCAAACCCTTGGATTTTAAGGTTTGAACGATCGCGCTTGCTTGGTGCTGCATACTTGCGGCTACATTGAATGTTTTCTATCTAAAATTATAGTCTTTTTTTAATAATTCATCTTAGTTTAGAAAAAATAAATTATTTAAGTATTTATAACTATTGAGTATTTCTTAAATCAGAATTATTCTGATATACGACAGCAACCGCTTTCACAAATCAAAGGAAACAGTATTCCATCCCCTTTTTTCTGTAATTTCAGCGATGGATGGGCTAATTTTAATTTCTGTTCCTTGTTCCCGCACACAGTTAACTTTTATCCAGAGAGCATACAACTATGAGAACCACAGTACCTAACGTTGTCTTCAAGACCCGCGTCCGTGACGAGTCAATTCCCGGCCCAAACCCTTATCGTTGGCAAGATTTGACTTCGCAAGAAATCTTCGGTGGCAAGCGTGTTATAGTGTTTTCCTTGCCTGGAGCCTTCACCCCCACATGTTCCACCTCACATCTGCCTCGTTATGAGGAACTCTACACAGAATTTCAAGCCTTGGGAATTGATCGAGTGATTTGCATCTCTGTCAATGATGCCTTTGTGATGTTCCAGTGGGGTAAGCAACAAGGTGCTAAAAATGTTTTCTTACTCCCCGATGGTAACGGGGAATTCACCCGCAAAATGGGGATGTTAGTTGATAAATCTAACCTGGGCTTTGGTCTGCGGTCTTGGCGCTATTCGATGGTAGTGGACGACGGCAAGATTGAAAAATATTTCATCGAGTCAGGCTACGATGACAATTGCCCTCTTGATCCGTTTGAAGTTTCCGACGCAGATACCATGCTAGCTTACCTGAAAGAAGCTAAAACTACAGTCGCAGTCTAATGTTGAGATAGTGAAGTATATATGTAGTAGGGGTATGTGCCCCTACTGTGTATAAATACCGCTACAAGCGATCGCTATTCCTGGGAGTACACATGACCTACGATTTTGATTTATTGGTAATTGGTGCAGGTTCCGGTGGGATTGCATCTGCAAGGCGGGCGGCTGAATATGGCGCTAAGGTAGGGATTGTGGAATTTGACCGCCTAGGTGGTACCTGCGTCAATCGTGGCTGTGTCCCGAAAAAGTTGATGGTTTATGCCTCTCATTTTCCCGATTTGTTTGCAGAAGCTCAAGGTTACGGCTGGAGTCCAGTTGAGAGTTCTATCGATTGGGAAAAGATGATTACGGCGGTTAACAATGAGGTGACGCGCCTGAATGGAATTTATCAACGGATGTTGGATAACTCCAAGGTGGAACTGATCAAGGGATATGGTCAATTCGTTGATCATCACACCGTCGCCATTGGCGAACGCCAAGTCACCGCTGACAAAATTTTGATTGCAGTTGGTGGACACCCCATCAGACCGAACATTTTGGGAATTGAACACGCGATTACTTCCGATGACATTTTTCACCTCAAAGAACAACCCAAACGCATAGTAATTTTGGGAGGAGGTTACATCGGTACAGAATTCGCTTGCATTTTGAACGGAATGGGAACCGAAGTTACCCAAGTAATTCGTGGTGAGATGATTTTGCGCGGCTTCGATGACGATCTGCGATCGGAAATTCAGCAAGCCATAATTAATCATGGGATTCGGCTGCTCAACAACATTCAACTGATAGCCATAGACAAAGATACCGCCGGCGTCAAAGTCACAGTGCGGGGTGAAGAAGGAACAGAAGAAACCGTGATTGCAGATGCGGTGAGTTTAGCTGCAGTTGGTCGCAAACCAAACACACACAATTTGGGTTTAGAAAATACTGGTGTCAAATTGCATGACGGGGCGATAGTAGTTGATCAATACAGCCGCACAGCCGAAGAAAATATCTATGCGGTGGGAGATTGTACCAACAAAATCAACCTGACGCCAGTAGCGATTAATGAAGGGCGGGCATTTGCTGATACCATGTTTGGCGGGAAATCTCGCACCATGAGTTATGAAAATGTGCCCACCGCCATCTTTACCACACCAGAAGCTGCAACTGTGGGATTAACCGAAGCAGAAGCCAGAGAAAAATATGGTGATGCGGTGAAAATTTATCGCAGTCGCTTCCGCCCGATGTACTACACCTTGGCTGGTAAAGATGAAAAAACCATGATGAAGCTAGTGGTGGATCAGAAAACTGATAAAGTGCTGGGCGCACACATGGTGGGGACAAATGCACCAGAGATTATTCAAGGAATAGCGATCGCTATTAAAATGGGTGCAACTAAAGCTAATTTTGATGCTACCGTTGGTATCCATCCTAGTTCTGCTGAAGAATTTGTCACCATGCGCTGATACGTTTTCTGGCGTTGCTGAATTGGAATATGAAATACCAAAAATACCTTTCTTTTTCTTTGTACCTTTGCACCTTTGCGACGCCAGTTGCTTTAACGGGGGGAACCCCCGCAACGCACTGGCTCGCCTTTGCGCGAAACAAATTCATATTTACAATCAGCAGCATCTCAAAAGAATTAAGCGTACCTTGATCCAGAATTGGCAAAAATTATTTATTGAAGCTGCGATACTCCCAAGGGTTAGTAAATTTAGCATCACCCCAAACTCCTAGCCGTTGCTGCTTGGCTTGTGCTTCGGCTTGTTGCAAGATGTCTTTGCTGGGACATTTATTTAAGTAGGGGCGATACACTTTAGCTAAACCTTCTTGTATCAGGACTTGTTGTATGAAAGTACCGTCTTGTAAGCGGACTTCTGCTACCTTTCTGCCATAGCGATCGCTGTCGGTAATATTTAAGGTGACGCGATCGCCTCCTTGTTTGACTAACTGTTGTAACCGTTCTTGGGCTTTCAGTCCCCAAGCAAATTGATTGCGATCGCTTGGGCGTTTGCTTTGTTTTTCTTTAGAGGAATGGGCTATTTCTGGCGCATCCATACAAGCAAAACGGATACTCAAATTTTTGTTATTGGCGTCTTTGACCACTAAGGTATCACCATCACTGACGCGCTCGACTAAATCTCCAGAATTACCGAAAAAGCGATCGCACCCCATCAATCCTAAAATGATTATCGCCGCATACAGCCAAATCAGCACCTGTTGATTAAATCTACCCATTTTCTCGCCCCAAATCTCTCTGAAGGATGATACTAGCAAAATCAAAATAGTAAAAATTAAATGGGGATTAGGATAAAAAATGTAAACTCGTTCGAGTCAGTGGGAATTTCTGATGAACTTCTGGACTTCTGTTATGCATCTGGTTGGTTCGGGTGCTGTGGCTTATTATTCTGCAGCCCAGATCCGCGATCCTCAAACCCGCCCTAACGTGCTTGCAAGCTTTCAATTAGCTGAATCTGGCTCTGTTCCTTTTCTCTCGACACTCAGCGATCGGGCCGCTAGTGAAGGTGATGCTTGGCTAGCAGAAAAACTCCAAAAACATGCAGCGGATGAAACCAAACATGGTCATATTTTTGCTCATGCTTTAAAACAGATCAATAAACAAGTTATCGATTTTCAAAATCAACCCCCAAAATCTGAAAATAAATCGCCACAGCAGCGCAGTCCGTTTTTTGCTGCTTTCTTTCAAGGCTACACCTCAGAACAGCTCAAACCCGCCGTCATCGACTGGAATGTGTTTATGGCTAGCACCTACATTCTAGAATTAGACGCCAGCAAAGACTTTGCACGCATGGCTAATGTGCTACCTGATCAAGATCCTGTCAGTCGCCATCTCAAACAGGGAATGTTGAGCATCGCCCAAGACGAAACTGGCCATGCTGCATATCTCTATGAAGCAATGACACGGCGCATGACTCCAAACCAAGTACAGCAATTAGTCGATGAATGGCGCACCCGCAAAGTCAACGCCATGTTAGCAATGGTTGGCGGTCTGCTACAACGCCAAGGCGAAACTCGCTCTTTAGTCCAGGATAGTGCGTTATCTGAAAATACTTCCGAGTTGATAGTCGCCTAATTCGCAAATGGTGGCGTAACGGCAAAAGGCATTTTTACACAGATTGCCTTTTGCTGTTTTATTTTTTAAATAGTAAATTTACTCAATTTTTTGTAACCATAAATACTTATTAACAAAATTTATATAAATTTTGTATACTAGCTTTAATACTAATTTAAAAATGTGAAACCCATTTAGATTAGGATATTCATTGTATTGTTAAATACATATGAAAACAAAAAAATCTCGTCCATGAATATCAAGAAGCTGCATTTTTCTGTAAATACGTTGTTTTATTTGCTACTTGTATTTCTCTCGTTTGCAGCGATCGCCTATTGTGGATTTTGCCTATTTCTATTTGTTCAGCAACCGCGCTTGATCTTTTTTCCCACCAGTGAAATTACAAAAACGCCCAAGCTATTTAATCTCCCCTATGAGGACGTTTGGATACCGATAAAATTGGCATCAGGAAAGGTGGAGCATATCCACGGTTGGTGGATTAAAGGTAAACAAGCTGATAGCAAAGTATTGTTGTATTTGCATGGAAACGGCCTCAATATCAGCGCCAACGTCGGCCACGCTAGCCGATTTTATAAATTAGGGTTTTCAGTCTTGTTAATTGATTATCGGGGTTATGGTTTGAGCAAAGGCACTTTTCCTAGCGAAATGCAAGTGTATGAGGATACAATGACGGCTTGGAACTATTTAGTACAACAGCAGAAAATTCCCCCAAACCACATTTTTATTTATGGACATTCCCTAGGGGGTGCGATCGCTATTGATTTAGCTGTCAAACACCCAGAAGCTGCGGGATTAATTGTCGAAAGTTCTTTTACTTCAATCCGGGAAGTAGTCGCTTATCGAAATTCATTTTCCCTATTCCCGATTGATTTAATTTTGACGCAAAGATTTGAATCTATTAAAAAATTACCGAAGTTAAAAATGCCTGTTTTATTTATTCATGGCACCAACGATTCCACCATACCTTATTTCATGAGCCAAAAACTTTACGCAGCCGCTCCCGAACCCAAAAAGCTGCTTTTAGTTCCCAAAGCAGAACATAACGACGTAGCAGACATCGCAGGTGAGCAATATCTGCAATGGGTAGACGCTTTTACCCAACAGGTATATGCTCACAAGTAGTTCAATTATGAAGCTACCAACAATTTTGACTATTTTTGTTGATGTCGGAGAAAAATCATCACCAACACTCCGGTTGGGCTAAAAACTAGTTGAAAAAATGATACAGGTAAAACAATTTTTCTTCAAGTACGAAAAGAGATAATAATCATGACAGCGACACCCATGTACTTGTTAAAAGCTCCTGGCAATCATACTATAGAAATTTCTCAAGAACAAGTGCGATCGCTACTTAGCGAAATTGAAGCTGATCTCCATCGCAGCCAAGTTTATCGCCGAGTTTTGACTACTCTACAAAAGATGCTAGGTTCCTCAGACGAACAAGCAAAAATATTATTAAAAGCGGTAAGCAGAGAAGCTATTGGTTTAGCATTTCAACAATTTGCACAGCAACAAGTAGCAGACACCACTCAACCAACAAATGTAGAAGCAGAACATATTAATGAATTATCTCAATGCTTAACCAGTGTTAAATTAAACTCTCAAAAAACAACTATAAATACTAATATAATCAACCCAGAACAAAAACCCTCAGCGATAAAACCGAGAAAGCAGCTAAACTCAAATCAAAAATCTACTAATAACAATAAAACATCTGTGAAATCAATTTCACCAGCTTCCCACCAATTAAAAAACACTACCGCAGGAATAACCTTAGACATTCAACCTATACATCTATACCTAGGTTATGCAACTCTAGTTGCTGGTGCGGTGGGTGGATTATCTTTCTTATCTCAGCAAGCCAAATCCGATCAAACCCATCGACCAGATGTAGATATTCAGCCTTCGTCATCCCTATTTCAATTAGATCACAAAGCGCAAACAACCGTTAAACCAGGACTGAAATCTAGTAACAATGGTATCGTTGTCAGTCCAGGTATTTCTCCACCAGAAGCGCTGTAATTCATCTTATTTGTATGTAGAGACGTAAAATTTTACGTCTCTATACTGAATATTCGCTATTTAGATAAAACTTGTTTTAGCTGCTTACAAGCTTTTTCAATAGCATCAATACTACCTGCGTTGACAAATCCATAATAATCAAAAACATAAACCCGATTATTTTTTGTTGCTTGTAGTTGATTCCAAAAACGTTCTCGTTTAAATGAATTGAGTATTGTTTCTGAACCTCCTTGGGGAGGATTAACAAGAATTATCACTTCTGGATTAGCTTGCAAAACTTTCTCTGCAGATAAAGTGACATAACCTTTAATTGGACTTTTACCTTGTAACTCAGCGGCTAAGTTTTTCACTTGAAATTTTGCCAGTAAATTACCAGACCAACTAGATTTATTAGGTGATAATATTGGCTGCTGACTTACTAAGACTAGAGTAGGAACATTGCATTTAAGATTTTGGCAATTCAGTTGATTGTTAACAATAGTTTGATAACGGTTCAGCAAAGGTTGAGGGTCAGCACCGATAGTCTGGGCTAGATTTTTAGTTAGAGCTTCTAAACTGAAGGGGAGACGAAATAAGCTACAATATAGATTCAATAAGCTTCATGGCTCTTAAACCTTGTTGATAATGCTTCCACTTATTACGATTAATTCTCATTAATTGTGTGACTAAATCAATACAGCTATCCTTGAAATGTACCCATGTTTGACCATATAAGCCGATATAAAAACTACTGTGTCTCCGTTGAGAACGACTCCTTTCTTTAATCCGAGCTATATATTTTTGGATTCCTTTGCGTTTAATAAGTTGACCATTAATTGTTGCAGAGGTGTAAGCGATCGCTATCAACAAAACTAGAGAAATAAAACGTTCACCTTGAACATTAGTGTTTTCTAAGTTATAGCCACCTGTTTTGAAATCTCTAAACATTTCTTCAATATCAAATCGCTTTTTGTAAGCAGCAATTGCTGACTCTAGGGTGTCAAAATTTGTTAAAATAAACCATGCTTCTTTGGGTGCTACTCCGTTAATTTTACGTTGCCACTTACCAGCCACATTAAAACTGATAAAACCCTGAGTCTTTGTTACCTTAACTCCCTTGATAAAAAAGATACTCCAGGAGTTAATCCTAAACTGCTTAACTCCATAAACATATCTTGTTTAATTTCTACAAATTCATTCTTTTTCAATCGCAAACAAAAATATACATCCTTGCTCTGAAGGTACTTTGCTAGTTTTACCGAGCAAAATTCTCTATCCCCCAACACACAGATTTTATAATCTTTCAATATTGCTATAACTGGCGATAATATTTTCTGCTGTTCCGTGAGATTACTACTACCTAATTTGGGCAGCAAACTAAAATATATTGGTATGGCTCTTTTATCCCAAATCACGCTGACCATTAATAAGTTTATCCGACTCCAATTAGTCCTATCAATTGCTATATAAATAATTTTTTCATTCTGGAAGTAGTTTGCTATTAGTTCTTGAATAATTGGCAACCAAACTTTTTCAATTGTGAGATTTGGTAATGATAAAAATCTTTGTATTCTTTTTCTTCTGCTTTCAAATTTAATTCCCAAAGGTAGCGCATTCGCTAATTTTTCTAAAGTTACTTCTTTGATTGACTGCAACAGATGTATCAAAATTTTTAGCAACAGATATTCTGCTAAACTCAATTGACTTTTTAAGTGCTTTTGGTACAATATAGCTAACATTATCATTAAGTAGGTCTTATTGACAAAACTAGACCTACCTTTTTCTATCACAAAACGCTACCCATCTTATACACCAAGCTTTTTAGGCTGTTTCGTCTCCCCTCCAGGCTTCTAAAGCTTCCCAGCTATCAACTTTAGTCAACAAAGTATTAATTCCCAACTGTTTTAATTTTTCAGTTGTTTGATTAGAAAAACCCTCAGCACCAATCACTAAATCTGGCTTCAGTGCGACAATTTTTTCGAGATTTGGTTGTATTTGTCCTTCGCTGACACGGACAATCTTTTTAAATCTTGAATCTTTATTCAATAAACTTCCGCCTGTGATACCAACAAGTTTGGTTCGATCAAGTCGAGCGATGATATCCGCAGATAAAGATGTGAGAGCAACGACTTTTTTGACTTGCGCTTTCTGCGATTTGAGAGAGATATTACTGACTGTTTGATTTTGGGCGATCGCTCTATCTTGCGGATTGATAAAATCTCTGTAAGCAGTCGTCATTAAAGCGGTCAACATCACGATGCTAGCTATAATTTGATTACGTCGCATAAATGTCCCCTCATTCAATATTCAAAACTAAAATCGCACTGTCAAACTTGCTGTCAGACTAATACCTGGCTGAGTAAATAAATCAATATTAGGGTCAGTTGCACTTAAACCTCGAACATCTCCACGTCGCCAATATTTTTCATTCAAAATGTTAAATATACCAATATTGATTGTCGCATTTTCACTCAGGTTATAGTAACTGATTAAATCAAGAGTAAAATAGCTTTCTGGAACAAAGGGATTAGGCACATCTGTAGTTCTAGGAACCCTAGGACTACTAGCATAGGTGGTAATTAATTCAGTTCCCCACACATCTTGAGGTGAGCGATATCGTAGTCCCGCTACTAATCTCAATGGGTCAATAGAAGCCAGGGGCTGATTAGTTTGTAAGTCGTCACCGACAGCATAACTTGTACTGGCTAACAAGCTAAAACCAGAACCCAAGGGTAATTCGCCTTTGGCTTCTAAACCATAAATACGCACTTCACCACGATTCACAGTTTGAAATGTACCCACAGCTAAACCTGATGTGGGAATAACTCTACCAAAGGTATCAATAAAGTTATTATATGTATTATAAAAACCGCTGAAACTGAATTTACCAGCAGGGAAAGAGCCTCGTATTCCTAATTCAAAATTATTGCTACTCTCTGGTTTTAAATCTGGGTTGGGAATGACTGTATATAAGCCAGGATTAGTGAACGCAGGGTTAATATCTTCGGCGGTAGGAGCGCGGAAACCACGGGAATATTGAGCAAAGGTCGTTAGTTCTGGTGTTAATTTATAAACTAAGCCTAATTTCGGTGATATGGCGGAATCTGAAAATTTTGATGTGGGAAAATTTCGAGAAGAATTGCGATAAATTTGGTCAGGTTGGGGATTGAGACTATAGGAATCGTAGCGAATTCCAGGAATGAGAGTCAGATTCCCCCAAGTAATTTCATCTTGGAGATAAATCCCAAATTTAGTATTTTCTGTATCAGCGATATCTTTAACAGGAAATGCATCCGGCCCGACTACATTTGTTCTCAAACCAATCACTCCAGGACTGGCTATATTCTCTTGAAAACCATCGCGCAACCGAGATGTTTTTGTTTGAGAAACTTCTGCACCATATACTAATTTGTGAATTAAGCTTCCTGTATCAAAGTTACTTTCTAACTGTAAATCGCCGCCAAATGTATTTTGTTGATAACTGGAGTTGCGGTAGCGACGACGGTTTACTTCTCCCGTAGCAATCGGTGCGGTAGCGCGGCGTAATTCGTTTGATTCTTCTGTGGTGATGGCGTCTTGATAATAAATTTGGCTACGTAAGACTTGAAAAAATAATGAATTGTTGGGATTATCGTATTCGTAACTTAAGTTATATCGATTGCGTTTTGTTTTGTCTGTGGCGTTTAAATTATCTGTACGCACACCTAAGTTAATTCCTCGTGATGTGAGCACATCTGTGTTGGTAGTGAGGTTAATGAATTCTCCTGTAAGTTTGATTTTTTGAAAATCACTAAGGTTAAAAACTAGTTTTGCTAACCAACTATTGGCGCTGCTAACTTGGGGGTTAGGAGTGCGGGAGCTATTAATTTGGGGTTCATAACCATCGCGTCTTGTATACACTAATAACCCTTCTACATCACCTGATCTACCTGCTACAGTTGCTGTTTCAGCAATACCTCTGTTGCTACTGTCGTAGGCAAACTTATTGCTAAAATAGGCATCATCTCCCGATTCTTGTAGATAATCTTCAGGATCTTTCGTAATAAAGGTGACGACACCACCAATCGCATCGCTACCATAAAGAGTTGATGCTGAACCGCGAATAATTTCTGCTCGTTTGAGAGTTTCGATATCTACATAATTTCTTCCTAACCGAGTGCTACCAAAACTAAAGGATTCCGGTAAACGTACTCCATCAACTTGCAATAAAATTCGGTTCCCATCAATACCGCGAATGTTAAAATCTTGAAACCCATAACGTCGCGGATCTCCGCTAGTTGATACTCCTGGTTCATAACGAATTAAATCATCTAAGTTCTGAATCAGTCGATTATCAATATCATCAGTATCAATTACAGTTATGGTTCCTGGTGAATCGTCCACTGAACGCGGTGTTTTAGTTCCAGTAACGGTAATTTCAATATCTGTCGTCTCCTCTTGATTTTGTGCTAGCTGTTTACATTTATCCAGTTGATTTTTTTCATCCTCATTTCTATTTTGAGATGCTGGCTGACAGTTTTGATTTTGATTTGTTTCCGGCTGTTGTGTTAGTAACTTTGCACTTGTAGCGGGAAGTTCTATTTCACTTATTTGGGGAATATTAGTAATAGTTATGGAAGGCTTTTTTTCTTCATTGTTAATATTTTTTGATTCTGCAAATGCTGTTGGTATTGCGGCGATATTAACTAAGGCTAAATTAACAAGTAAAAGATAAAGTTTCACTATTTTAATTCCTATAGGTATATTTTTGTTAAAGTGAAAAAACTTCGCACGACAATAGATCTGTAGCTACAGATTTGAAAAAGCTTAATTCAGCTAGTGTTTAATTCTTGTCTCTGTTCTTTAAAGAATACTCAAGTACCAAACGTTACGCAGATATCAGCATCCCTTCGGCTCAAGCTACCAATTAACCAATTCCAGGCTGTTTTTGCTGATCACCAGCATTACAGCAAATAGAGAATACGATGCTCTCACAAATAAACAGAAATAGTTATCAACAAACTTCCCGACTAACTGGGTAAAGAAACCCACAGCCGGAATTAGCAACCTCAATACTGCCATTTTTACCAGAAATATTCTTAATAAGTATGTAAATGATTTAATCAGTATTGCTAGATATTGTCAAATAATTCGCAGCAGTGCGGCGACAAAAACAGTTTAGAGTTAAGAAATATTAAGCCAGTGTTCAAACAAAATGCGAGACGTTGCCATGCAACGTCTCCACTAAAGGTCTACACTCACCCTTGACTATGATTAAAATACCCGGTGTTGTAAAGAGGGCATTTGTCGGCGGACTTGTTCGAGGCGAGTGGGTTTGATTTCGGCGATCGCTATTCCCGGTTGTTCGCCAGCATCGGCTAAAATCACTCCCCAAGGGTCGATAATCATGGCGTGACCGTGGGTTTGACGGCGTGCATAATGAGTCCCTGTTTGCGCGGGAGCAATCACGTAGCAGGTATTTTCAATCGCTCTGGCTTGTAGTAATGTTTGCCAATGGTCTTTACCCGTGAAAGCCGTAAAGGCTGCAGGCACAAATATGACATCAGAACCCTTATCTGATAAATGTCGGTACAGTTCAGGGAAGCGGACATCATAGCAAATAGAAAGTCCTAAATTGCCGAATTTTTCCGAGAAATGCACTGGAGGTAATTGCTCACCAGCCATAACCGTGCTGGATTCTTGATAGGTGTTACCATCAGGAACATTCACATCAAATAAATGTACTTTTTGATACCTAGCAATTTCCTGACCGCTAGGATCAATCAGTATAGTGGTATTATATGCCTTGCCTGTGTTACCTACAGGCACTGGAAAGCTGCCACCCAAGATGGTAACTTGAAAGCGTTGCGCCATTTTTTTGAGAAATATTTCGCTTTCGCGGGCGATCGCATCCCCTTGAGCAAGTTTATCTTTTTCCTCACCCATAAAGGAAAAGTTTTCCGGCAAACCCACCAACTCAGCACCTCGACGCACAGCCAGATCAATTAACTCTTCTGTCTGTACTAAGTTTTTCTGCAGGTCTGGCACACTTGTCAATTGGATAGCAGCAGCTAAATACGACTTCATAGATTCAACAACAAACAGTGGATTTATGCGGGGTAGACTCTCAAATATATCTTTGCTTGGACAACTGTGGAGCTGAATGAGAATTACCTCAGCTTACAAGAGTGCCGATCTCAACTTTCCCCATGTCAATCATCCTATGGGTGATGGAAAATTGCGTCACATCTAGGCTAATTTGTGAGCAAATCTTGATAAATGCTGCTAACTCTGGGATGTGAAGGTGAGGAAGGATGAATTTTCATTCCCCATCAGCAACACCCACCACTACCCAATCATCTCTGCTTGCTCCACAACATTAATTTCATCAAGAATTTGCCAAATTTCTTGTAACATCGGCTCTAACCCATTGCGAGTCACCGCTGAAATGATAAAAACGGGAGCTTGAGAAAGATGATGCAGTTGAGTAGCTAAAGCTGCTAAATCTACCAATTCCTGGTCAACAGCATCAATTTTGTTCAGTGCTAAAATCTGCGGACGCTGTGCTAAACCTCGCCCATACGCTTGCAATTCTTGCTTAATTGTGTTGTAGTCGCCCACCACATCTTCACTAGTAGCATCAATTAAGTGCAACAGCACCCGTGTGCGTTCAATGTGGCGTAAGAAATCGTGTCCCAGACCCGCTCCATGAGCAGCGCCTGCAATTAATCCGGGAATATCAGCAAACACTGTCCCATCTCCTGATGGTTTGCGGACTACACCCAAATTAGGAATTAAGGTAGTAAAGGGATAATCAGCGATTTTAGGACGTGCAGCGGATAAAGAGGAAATCAAGGTAGATTTACCCGCATTCGGTAATCCAATAATTCCCACTTCTGCTAACAATTTTAACTCCAAGCGTAGCACCTTCATTTCCCCTGGTAGTCCAGGGAGAGAGTATTCTGGGGCGCGGTTGCGGTTACTCAAAAAATGCTGGTTTCCCAATCCGCCTTTACCACCTTCGGCTACCAAAAAAGGTTTTCCCGGCTCGACTAAATCTCCCAGCAATGCTCCGGTACTAGCATCGTAAATGGCTGTACCACAAGGAACTTCAACAATTAAATCTTTTCCACCTGCACCGGTGCAATTATTCGGCCCACCACGAGCGCCATTCTCGGCTTTAAACAGGTGGTTATATCTAAAATCTAGTAGGGTTTGCAGGTTTTCTACCGCCACGAAAATCACTGAACCACCGCGCCCGCCATTACCGCCAGAGGGGCCACCTGCGGGTACGTATTTTTCGCGGCGAAAGGCGACGATACCATCGCCACCCTTACCTGCTTCAACTTCAATTACGGATTGATCGATAAATTGCATAGTTAGTCTATGGTTAATAGTCCCAAGTTAATAGTCCAGAGTCTAGGGTCAAAAACTTTGGACTCTTGACTATTAACTAAATATATGGTGAAACATCTTCGCCACACTCATCTGCTAGGTAGGAGAGAGCACGAAAACGCAAGCCTACCATTTGTTCATAGAGGGGGTTAATTTTGCACAATGGGGGAATATGCACAATTTTGTGTTTAAACAGGGTAATATCGCGCTCAAAAGGGCATTGAGAAGGTATCATTTTACATAAAAAGCGAGCCACTGCGGGGTCTTGGATGTCCAATCCATCTAGCCAGTTACGTATGGGGGTGAGTGTGTCGGGCGCGGGTGCTTTGGGAGCAGTTGGAGCGATCGCTACTTGCTCTGGAGTTTCCAGGGTTTGGCGTAGAGCTTTAAGGATATCGTCGGGTTGTTCTAGGGCTTGGCAAAACTGATGCAGTACTTGGTCTTCGCTTGGTGAATATGTACCGTCAGCGATCGCTACCATCACTGCTGTGCGTAAAAAGTTCTCCGCTGCTGGTGTACCTTTACCTATTATTGTAGCTAATTGTGCAGGCTCAATTACTTCGAGTGATTCCGAGTTAAGGCCCGGTGCTAATTGATCTTGAGTAATGCTAGCAATCGATTGTTGTTCTTGACTATCGAAGTTACCATCTGCCCAAGCGATCGTCAGCAGTCCACGCAACCAAGCGGCTATTTGTTCACTGGTATAAGGAGATTGAACGATACTTTCCATAAACTCACGCCTCAAGCTGTCTTTTGACGAAATTCCCCAATCCCCACAATAGTACAGTGGTGAGTGGTGATTGTCATTCGTTAATGGTTTAGCGATCGCCCTGATGAACTAAATGATTCTCAGTGTTGTCCTTGCAAATAACTAAATACAGACTTATCTCCAATATCTGGAGGTATGGCTTGTACTGACTTCCGCAAAGCAAATATCAAAAATAAAATTGCCCAAATACCTAAGAGTACCTCTTCCCATGGAGTAGGTAAAATCCCCACTAAATGTCCTAACAACAGTAACGGCACGATTAGTGTTAATATTTTTGTTTCTAGGCGATTAAAGCAAAAAGCTTCTTTAAAATAAATACCTGTCAAAGCAGCGAAGGTGAAACCGACTGCAAAGAGAGCCATTGGCTGATGATAAATGCTCACAGCCAAAGGTGCGTTGCTAGAAAATGCCAATATTACCGATGCAATGCTACCGATCGCCCAAAAAACTTGTAAAACTCGATGTAGCAGCGCCATGTAAATATGGATAGTTAGTAGACTAACGCCAAGGGCGAGACTAAAACAAGCATATAGTGGGGTCAGTAGGTGAAAAATGTTTGGGTCGTTGCTCGACAGAACGAAAGCACTACCGATGGCAAAGCTGAGTGCTGCTACCATTAACCCACTGCGGTAGATGATCACACCCGTGCGATCGCTTTGAGTAATGGTAAATTCCCCAAACTGACCTTGATATACTTCTGGTGCAGATACTGTTTGCATAGCCATATAAATAAAGATATAGATGAGGAGTTGTGAATTATCCCTCTTATCCAGTTTAATAATTAATGACTTCTACAGTATCTTCCCAGTTAATCTGCAATTGTAAGTTGGCGTTACCACCATTGATGGCAATTTCTACCCAGCCGTGACTTCCAACTAAAGCGATCGCCTCACCCATCTGCACATCACCGTAGGTTTCACGCCCTGGTATCCTTAACCCACTGACTTGTACACACCAATTTTGGCCTTGGATGTCACTTTTGGGGATATTACTAACTAAGTTCCCAAAGTGGTCAATATATTGAATGTAACCCACTACCCCGGTGGTTGTTTTTTGGCGATCGCGGATATGTAGACTTACCAAAGTTTGACAATCAATTTCGCGTCCTAACCATTGCAGAGGTGTACCGCTGGCTAATCTAGCCCCAACTGCTGCAAAGATATCTCTACCATGAAAAGTTTTGCTTGGTTGTGGAGTTCTCCAATAATCAGCATTTGTCAGTTCGACAGCGCTAATTGCTGGACTTTGACTGAGTACCCCACTAAATATGCCGTTATCCGGCCCTACCAAAAATCCTTGAGCAAATTCTACAGCGATCGCCCTTCGCGCACCACCGACACCCGGATCTACTACCGCCACATGCACTGTCCCTTCTGGGAAGTAGGAGTAAGCATTCATCAAGCAAAATCTACCTGCGACGATATTTTGCGGCGGTATCTGATGGGTTAAGTCTACTATCGTCAGCCCAGAGTTGATTTGAGCCACAACCCCTTTCATCACGCCCACATACACGTCGCGATCGCCAAAGTCACTCAGTAAGGTGAGGAGTCTTTCTGGTTTCATCTGCTGTTTTCACATAACTTTTTAGAAAATTACACTAAAAAAATATTTTCTGTAACAACAGCTACAAAATTTATGCTATGTTATGATTACAAGACATATAAAACCAACTAAAGAGGTAATCACTATGAGTACTAATAGAATGCAAGCTATGACGAATGCAAAAGACGCTCATAGACAGAATATTCAGAAGAGCCTAGAACATCGCCTGCAAGTAGCTAAAGCCAAAGACGATGAGAAGCTAATTCAACAGCTAGAAGCAGAGATGAAGTATTTCGGCTAAATCAAGTGTTCAGAGTTCATAGTTTTGTTGTGTTTAAACCCGCTATAGCGGGTTTTCTGTTTTCACAAAGCACGTTCAACATAGCCAAATATTGAGGCTCTCACTAGGTGTTTGTCACAGTTTGTACATCTACAGAAGATAAGGCATTAATTACCTCTTCTACATTCACAATAATGTCAGAGCGTAGAGGATCTTTATGACTGACTCCTCCAGTGACAATCTTTTTATAAACCAAACCTATTTTGTGGGATAAATTTTCATACATTTTTGGTTGAAATTCATAGTTAAATATCTCCACAACCTTAGTTCCTGGTTGACAAAAAACCAAATTCCCTAGCCCCGCACCATGTGCTGCGACAATAGCTTCTGCAGTTGCAAAAATACCAATTTGCTCACACAAAGAATAATTAGTTGCGGAAATTGAAATAAAACCAAGTTTTTCTAAAGCCTGAATTAATTCATCTTCATTCAAAATTATGCGATTATTAATTGCATCTTTCCTATTAATATAAATTTGCCTAGAATTTAGTTGTGAATTGATGGCTTTTTTAAGAAAGGACTGCCGTAAAAAATTGCAAATCCATCCGGGAATAGGTTCTGTACCTGCTTCAACCGGATGATCAGTAACTATTAATTTTTTAGTTTTAATCCGAGGATAAGACGTACTTTCAATAGTCCGTTCTAGATCGATATCTAAATATTTTAATGTTTCTCGTTGGAATGAATACTGCAAAGACGGCACAAAAAATAAATCTATCTCATCATACAACCCAGCTAACCTTAAAAGATGCAATCTCGGAAGACAATCAAATAGCCAGTGAAAATAATTATATTCACCTGCTCCTCCTGTGACCATTGAAAACACAGTACCATCGATTTTTTTGGAAATAGTATAAAAATGTCTTTTGGTAAAAATATTATTCCTTCTAGGTGGTAAAATTCGTCCTGATTCCCATTGCCATGATGCGCCCGACACCAACATCTTATCTCTGTTGATGACAGCTATACTAACATCTAAATCTGTGTCAATCTTAGAATCAAATGTTACATATATATTGTATTGTGAAGCTTGATCCAGATTTATTATTTGTCGATAATCTTTGTTGTCATTATCTTCAGACATCTCAAGATAAATAACTCCTGAAGGTTTATAAAAATATCTATAAACGGGATTAGTGAGTAAGCGATATAGCTTTTTGATAACTTTAGCTAAGACACCACTCATTTTTTCTTTTTTGAGTTTTGATTGGAGGATGTTGATTGCGCTCAAGATTTTCATGGCAAGTATTGTTGTTACGAAGCACCCTAAAAAATAAAAACGTTTTTATTTAGAAATGTGCCAGTTTTCATTAAGCACACTTCCGAATATTGTAATTAGCAGGAAAATTCAAACATTCATTTAACCTTAAAGAAAATTTCATTAGGATTAAAGAAAAGTTTGACAAAACCTGGAGGTAAACATTCAAGTTGGGAACGATAAGCAGCTATAGCTTGAGTTTTTTTATGCTGTACTGACGAAATGGATAGTTGGTAAGCAGCAGATAAATATTGCAACTTCAGTTGTACAAACAGTGGAGATTCCCAAAATAACCAAATCGCATACTGTAGTAAATCTATAGTAATTTTAGCCTGATTGATTGCTTCCTTAACTAACTCATATGTCGCTTGATGATCTGCATGTGAATCTTTACGGTGAGGAACGTATACTTCTTCTGGTTGATAAGTTTTGAAAAGTTGAACTATTTGTGCAATTGTCTTTTTTCTTTCTTCTGTTTGTAAACTTTGTAATTGACCATCTGGCTTTTGTAAAAAGTGAATTTCTGACGCAGCAACACCTAATATTCCCAGTGCTGTTATCGCCTCTTGCTGACGCATTTCGATGATTTTATCTTTGGAGAGCGGCTTAGAACCACCGCAACCATGACCATCTGTAATAAAAACTACAACTACTGGTGTTCCCTGTTCGCGTTTGAGCGAAATCATTCCTCCACAACCAAACGTCTCATCATCCTGGTGAGGAGAAAAAACCATAGTCGATTTCTGATTGATTTTTAAAACTTCACTATGGTGTTGTAATATCCATCTATTTACCGAGCGAGAGTGGATGTATTGAACTCGGTGCAAAAACTTTTCGGGAATGACTCTTTTCAACCCACGGAGGATTTTTTGCATTTTTATCAACCACTAATTTATTTCAACGTCCCAGCATTTATTTAATAAGCACCAGTCTTTTGCAAGACTACACCCACAGTTTTAAACAAAATTTTCAAATCTAGACCAATAGACCAATTTTCAATGTATGAAATATCTAATTTGACTCCATCTTCAAAATTATCGATATCCGAGCGACCTGAAACCTGCCATAATCCGGTAATTCCCGGAAGCACTTCTTGTCGAATAAAGTGTTTTGTTTTAAATTTTTCTACATCTCTAATCGGCAAAGGACGTGGCCCAACTAGACTCATTTCGCAAAGTAATACATTAAAAATTTGTGGTAATTCATCCAAGCTGTAACGACGGAGAAATTTTCCAACTCTCGTCACTCTGGGATCTCCCTTTAATTTAAACAAAACACCATCTTTAATTTCATTTTTAGCTTCTAAGGATGACTGTAATTTTTCAGCATTAACAATCATTGTCCGGAATTTCCATATCTCGAATGGCTGACAATGTAGACCAATTCTCTTCTGTTTAAAAAAGACTGGACCAGGAGAATCTAACTTAATCAAGATGGCGATGAACAAATAAACAGGTGCAAGTATAAATAACAAAATAGTGGCGCAAAAAAGGTCAAAGCCACGTTTTACCCAAAAATCGCCGCCAACAATAATTGGTGCTGGAATTGACAAACAAGCTACTTCACCAACTTTAGATAGTACGGAATTAGAGGGAAGAACCTCTTTATCTGTGGGCAAAATCCAGATAGTAATACCAGCATTCATGAAATGCCAAGAAATATATAAACGATTCTTAATTGCATTCCAAGAAATAAAAACTTCAACAATCCCTTGTTTCCGAAGAGATTCTAACGTAGCTTCTCGATTATCTCTGTCGAGAGAACTAGCCTCAGCTACTCCCATCAGTGTGTAACAGTTTTCTTTTTCAATTAACCTAACGCTATTTTCCTGGTCTTCTAAATCTGTAATCAGAAAAACTGGATGACGAACTGACCCCCGTTTACGTACTAGGTTAGTCGCAACATCAAATATCCAGCGATCTAAGCTGATGAAAATTATAGAAAATAGCCAAAAAAGTATAAAGGTTGAGCGAGATATGTAGCGATTTGGTTCGTAGAGAAATGCAATTAACAGCAGCAAACATTCTGATAGCGATACTACTTTTATCAGCCGGAAGTAGTTGCGACGTTCAACACCAGCATCATATAGTCCCTGGGCTGACAACATTCCTATTACTACTATTAAAGTTAGTATCTGGAATGATAAATTTTCAGTCCATTTAGATTCTAATGGAGTTCCTAAAGATACTGCTAACTCCCATGCAAACTTTAAGGAAATAATATCCAGCAACACAAGTGTTACTACGCGGAGTACTTTAATTGCTAGTCCTTTTTGAACTCGCGTGTCTTTAGCTGATCTTAAATCAGGCTTAAAATTAACGATTGATAAATATTTGTATGTCATAAACTATCTCCCTGATGGATTGATTGTGTTCTAACTTTGATATCGTTTGCGCTTAATATGGAGTTGCAATTATTTTAAGACTTTTATTAAAAAAATTTTAGACAGCATTCCCCGCATTAAAGTAATTTTTAAGCAAAAGGTTTTATGTAGAAATTAAACGTGTGGCTCATAGTTGCCGGCGTTAAATATTCAGTTGTCTGAAGAGGAGGAAAGAAATAAGGTGCAAATTTCTTCAGCGCTTGACACTCTTGAAGCACAGGAAAAGGTTTATGTTCTGGTACGTCATTCCAGCCAAATACTAAAATTCCCCCCTGACGCAGGCAATTAAAACACTGCTTGAAAGATTCTTCAGTATCTTCTCTGCTATTAATTCCCCACCCAAAAACGCCATTATAGATAATTAAATCAAAAAAATCATTTTCAATATATTTACCTAGGTTTTGTAGCCCATCAATAATATGGTTTTTAGAACCATATATTTTTTTATTAGGGTCAATTTCTATTGTCCAATATTCTTGATTTTTAAACAGACTACTATATGATTTTGTATACCAACCACAACCAACAAATAGAACTCTAGACAACTTATTTTCTGAAATAAAATAAGGAATGATTGTGTTTTCAAGTATTAAGCGGTCTGGAGAATCTAAACGTAATCCATAATTTTTAAATCTCAACAATTTAATTACATTATAGAATCCTATAATTTTAGGAATTACTGTAGTGTTTTTATTTGTAAACATGGCAAATTCACTTGATATTATTTGATAATTGACTATTTTTTGTGAAATTTATCACAATCTAGATGCTGAATTTAATTTAGAAGTTAACGTTTTAGAGCTTTATCGAAAACTCTGGAGATCGCATTCCATGCAAACTTACGTTGAAAATTGGAGTCTAGCGGTAAGGGACGCACGGGTTTACCATCTGCGCGAGGACTCTCCCAAGAAAGCCAAGTGTATTTATCAGTTAATCCCCACGTAATTACGGCGATTACTGCTGGCTCTTGCAGAACGGTTGAGAGATAATCTTCATAGACACTGGCAATAATGCGATCGCGCTCGTCTATATTTGCAGGTAAATCTTTGTCTACCACATCCAATTCTGTCACCATAATCTTTAAACCAAGATTGGCGACATCTTTGAGAAACTTTCTTAGTTTAGTAAAGTTAAACTTTTTATCAGGTGCTAAATGAGATTGAATTCCCAGAGCATGAATCGGCGTACCTTTAGATTTCAGATGTTTGAGCAATTTCAAAACAGCCGCTCGTTTTGCTTCATCTTCAGGAGTATCATGCTCGATACCATAGTCGTTATAAACAAGTAAAGCTTTGGGATCGTTTTTAGCAGCCAATCTAAACGCAAGGTCAATATAATCAGGCCCTAAAAACTTTAACCACGGTGTCACCCTTAAACCGTCTTGACGCCCATCATTAGGCTCAATCGCCTCATTTAAAACGTCCCAAGAATGAATTTTTCCAGCATAACGTTTAACAATCGTTGATACGTGGTTGCTTAAAATATTTTGGATTTCTTTAGAAGTAGTTTTAGGGTTGTTAAATTTATCAGTTAACCACTTAGGGTTAGCTTGATACCACACTAAAGGATGTCCACGCAAAAGCATTGAATTTTGAGAAGCAAACTTGGCAAAAAAGTCAGTTTCTGCAAAGTTAAAAGTACTAGAAGTTGGTCGAGTTTCAACTGCATAAAACCCTGCTACTAAAATACCACACTCCTTGCTAGTAGACAACTGTAATTGTTGATCTTTTGTTAACTCTGCCCCTGGGTGTGCCCCATAAACTAATCCTTTCACATTAGAAATTTTGCGTAAAGCAGCATTATTAATCACTGAAAAATTTCTTTTAGGATTAAATTGAGCATAAACGGGATTATCAAATTTATTAGTACAATTATACAAAAATGTACTAGTCAAAGATCCTAAATAAAATAGAAAATTTCGCCTGTTAATTATACGATATCTAACCATGACAAGTATTTGATTTCCAGTACAAATTTTGATTGTGAACTTACGTAATTTTATTGCGTAACTATTTGTTGTTTTTCAAAGAATTGGTTTTAAAAAGTTTCCAACCGAACCAACTTGCTAGCCATTGAACAAGAAACAAAAATACAAACCGTGGATTATGTTTAAAGTACCGTTTCCATAAACGCTTGGGCTCCATAAACAGTCTAAATATCCACTCCATACCTCTTTTCTGCATCCAACTGGGAGCTTGTTTGACGCGACCAGAATGAAAATCAAAAGCAGCTCCAACACCAAGCATTACAGCATGAATCTTGTCTTTATGAGTCGCCATCCACAATTCTTGTCTAGGACAACCAATACCTACAAATAAAATTCTTGCACCAGACTCTACTATTTGTTGGGTATATATTTGGTCTTCTTCTGCTGTTAATGGCCGAAAAGGTGGTGCAATTTGACAAGCTATTTGAATTCCTGGAAAACATTTATGTAAAAAAGCATTAAATGCCGTCAAACTTTCCGATGTTCCACCATAAAGTCCAATCGGAATACCAGCTTCTACAGATGCTTTGCATACATGAAGAGTTAAGGTGGGGCCATAGACGCGAGAAGCATTTTTTATACCTAACGCACTTAAAGTCCAAACTAGAGGCATACCGTCCGGTGTGACTAAATCGGCGTTGTTAACTACACTGGCGAATTGAGAATCATCATAAACTTCCATTACCATGTGAACGTTAGCAACACAAATGTATTTATTTTGTCGCTGGCGTGCCCAATCTATAATCTGTTGAGTAGCATTTTCATAACTAGTAGCATCCAATCGCATTCCTAAAATGTAGCAAAAATCATGAATATTTTGGTTATTATTTAGTAGTTTCATTGCGTCATGTATCAAGGTTTATTAAGCAGAGGTTTAGCTTTTTCAATTAAAAACTGTGTTTGATAAATATTTAGTATTTGTGACGACTCAAAACTTTTTCATAAATGCTCATTAACATCTGATAGTTCTTCTCTGCGGTGTATTTTGCTTCAAATTCAGCGCGCGCCGCTCGACGCATAGAAGCTAAATTTTCTGAGTGATTAAGAATCCATTCTACTTTGGCGACTAAATCATTTGAGTCACCGGGACGGAACAAAAGTCCATTATCATAAGGCCTAATTAACTCTGCAAAAGCACCAATATCAGAAGCAATAACAGGAGTTCCTTTTGCAAAAGCTTCAATTGCCACTAAGCCAAATGTTTCATACCATTCTGCACATACTACTAAAAATTTGGCTGCTCCCATTAGCTGATGAACTTCGTTTGAAGGTCTATGTCCTAACCATTCCACTTCTAAACCTTGTGCCACTGCTTGAGTGACTAGAGTAGATAAAGGCCCATCTCCCACTATCTTGAGGGTAATTTTTTTACCAAGTTGTTTCCAAGCTTTTAATAGTGTTTCAATCCCTTTTTCAAAAGAGAGACGACTAACAAATAAAGCGTATTCACCTTGCCCATTTCCTTGACCAGGATCAGGGTATATAAAGTTTGGTTTAACTACAAGTTTTGACTCTGGAAAATTTCCCTGAATAAACTTATTGCGAGCAAATTCCGTGAGAGTAATATATTGATCTACCATCCTAGACCAAGTTTGAAATGTTTGATGTACAAACTGCATGGTTGCAACAAAAGCTGTACCCGTTCTACTACCCCGATAACAACCATGCACCACACTGGGCCAAGGAACAAATTTCCCAAGGCAGTCTTCACAAACTTTTCCATCACGAAATAAAGCATAGTTAGAACACAACAGACGGTAGTTATGCAAAGTTTGCACAACCGGCACATTAGCTTCTTTGCAAGCGTAGTAAACAGAAGGTGAGAACACTGGGAAAAAGTTGTGTATATGTACAATGTCTGGTTGAAAATTGTCAATTTTTTCTCTTACTAATTTTTTAGATGAAAGTGAATAGATGGCATTAATTGCCGTTTGAGCTTTTTGTATAGGATTAGTAATGTGGTCATTATTAACCTCCAAAAACGCTATGTTATGACCATTTGCTTCTAGTAAAGCCTTTTCAGTATTCACAACTACATCCTCACCACCAGGCATCTGATAGCGATTATGTAAAATCAGTATTTTCATATATTTAGCAGCCTGAATTTAAAAACAAATAATCAAAAAATTAGTTTTGAAAAGTTGGAAACAGCGTGCAGTTAATAATTTAGCTACCACTAAATTATTTAACTTAATACAACATCTATAACTTCGCTTAAAAAATTGGCAGATGTTTCTGGTGTGTATTGGGATATTAATTGCTTAGATTTAGAACCCATAGCATTTATCAAAGTGGGATTATCTATAAAATTTTTCATCAATTTTGCCAAATTTTCAGGATTGTGAGGGTCAAATATATAACCATTCTCTCCTTCTACAACCATCTCCGATGCCCCTGCCCATTTAGAACAAAGAATAGGCTTACTAAACGCCATTGCCTCTAGTACAACCATGCCCCAAGTATCTTCTAAAGTTGGAAAAACAAATACATCTGCCATTTGAAAATACGCACTCAAAACACCATATTCCATCCATCCCAACCATTGCACACAATTTTGTAAACCAGATTGATTTGTTAATACTTGTAATTCATCACGTTGCGGCCCATCACCGACAATTAAAAGAGTATAATCACGATAGTTTTGGGCTTGAAGAAGTAGACAAGCTTCTAATAGTAACTGGATACCTTTCCTGTGTATTACTTGACCCACAAAAATAAAAATAGGACGTTGTAATTTTAGTTGTGTGCTTTCAATGTTTGCTGGTAGAGCCGTCATTGCCTTCATATCTGGTACTTCTATAGGCTTGACAACTACTAATTCTTTTTTAGCCTTTAAAGTATTAGTCAGATAATACTTTCCTCTTTGGTTATTAGTAACAAATGCATCTGCAAAACGTGTAATCATCTGTCTCCATAAGATACGAAATGTAGAGTTGCAGGCATCAACTGTAGGCGCGCTACCTTCATAATAAATCACAATTTTCCAACCAAATATTGGTTTAAGTAACATAGCTATAAAACTCCATAAAGAGTAAGCTAGTGTAAAAATAATCTGTGGTCTAAATCGAAATAAACGGTTGAGAATAGCCGGAGATAAATAATCAAATCCAGGACTATACCCTTTTGATGATTGGCTGGTTTGTATGCGTTTTGTTTTACCGACTAATTCCACATTAAAACTATTTTCATATCCTTCGGTAAATCCGGGCCATTCGCCAGTATAAACAACTGTATTTTTAAAAATTTTAGTAAAATTACACAAAATAGGATGCCAATAGTTACCTAACACAATTGAAGGGAATAACCAAGCTATACGAAGATCATTTTTGTAATTCATTTTTATTCCTCATTGTCAATATCTTAGACTAGCAATCTATAGCAGGTAATAGTTTTTATCTGCAATTATGTCAAACTTTTGCTGAATTAATTATCAAAAAAAATCTAATCGTGATTAAGAATAACTAAGTAATTAGCTTATTCATTTCACAGAAAAACACCTAATGCTAATCAATGTTATCGCTTTAAAAAGATTTGATATTCATTAGCAACCTTGCATAAGGAAGTAGCCAATAGATTGGCCAAAACCAACCTGCGTACCTATATGCAAATGTTTTCCACTCTTTTAATGGCAAGCCCTTTGGTTGATTAACTTGATGCCATTGTTCTCGTAAGCTCTTATTAGTTTGCTCCCAAATTTTCAATCCAGAAACGTTATTTTCACAAGTTCCTACGTATCCTGGTACTATCCAAATAGAACAATTATGTTTTTGCGCTCGTAATCCATAGTCTATATCTCCTGTGTTATGAGTAAAAGTTGCATCAAGATTTCCTATTGATTGGACAACTTCTCGGTGAATAAGGACGCAATTACCGTTCATTGTTAGACAAGGTTTTGCTTCTACATCTGGTTGCACGAGACTAAATTTTAGAGGATGCCACCAGCTATCTCTTACCATACCTCCATAAGTTAGTACACCTGTTTCTGGGTCTTGAGTAGAACCAACTACAATAGCTTGATGATGTCCTAAGCTCTTTAAATTATCAGATGTTGTTAATAAAGTATTTACGGCTTCGGAGTAAAGCAAAGTGTCGTCATTAAGCCAAAGGTAGTAATCGTAATTCAATTGAATAGCTTCTGCAAAAGCTAATCGCATCCCTCCATTCCAAAACAAATTTCCATTCCCTTGAATTACCTTAATGTCTGGATATGCACTTATTACCGCTTCTCGCGTGCCATCGGTACTATAATCATCAACCAAATATACCTGAATTTTTACGTTAGCAGGTAAGTTTTGTTGAGACAATTGTTGTAAACAAGTTAAAGTTTTTTCTCGTCTATTATGACAAGTCATTAAGACAGCTAAATGCTTAATATTCATATTAGTTTTTTGTAGTTTGATGTAGTAGAGTTGTTTTGAACAGTTATATTAATTGGCTGTATTACTTTTGATGCGATTATATTGTATGGAAGAAGAAAGAGAAATAAATCCATATATTATCCATAATATATTACTAGTAGATAATAGAGTTTGACCTTCAGATAAATTAAAGATTAAATAAACAACTAAAAATTGCAACATCCAAAAATATTCAAATTGTCTAGTTGTGAATAATAAATTAATAATTCTAATTATAGTTAATAACAAATTGTATGTAAATAAAATAACACCTATTAATCCTAGTTGAAGAAATAAATCTAAAAACCCATTGTGTGCATGGAAAATAATTTGACCAGTTCTAAAGCCCTCTTGCCCTCTTGCCCATGAATTCATAATAATAAAAGTAGACTCATTTGAAGTCCAAAATGCATTATAGCCATATCCTAAAAAAGGTCTTTCTAGTCCTTTATCTATAATCATTGTCCAGATTGGAGTTCTTCCATTAAATTCAAGATTTTTACCAAGATATCCAACTACTATATTTTCAATATTTAATGAAATTAAAATAATTAGTAAACTTGTAATTAATAATGCTATCAATAAAAAGAGTGCTCTACCATGTTTTTGAACAACAATTTTATATACAGGTAAAAATAACAGTACTAATAAATATGCTATTAATCCTGTCTTGCTTTGAGAAAAAATAAGCAGGATGAATATAAAACCCAGCCAACTTAAATTATTCCAGATACTACCTTTTTTCGCAATTAAGTTACTTATAAAAATAGTAGATCCAAATGAGAGAAATCGACCAAATATTTGCTTGTGATTAAAAATACCTTGCCAAGCGGAATAATTATCTGGCTCACTAGAAATTGTATAACTTGGAAACATTAGAGACGCAAAAAAGCTAAGTATTAACGCAAAGCCAATTACCCAAGACAATAAGCGAATCAGTTCTTTAGGTGTATATTGCATTGCCAAATATATACTAAAAAACAGAGAGCGTAATAATGCTCTTACCTCTTGTGCAGTATCAGATGGGTTGATAGACCAGTATACTGAAGCGAGCGCAACTCCAATTAATAAAATTAAGGAAGTATCTCTAGATGCAGCGTAAGTAAACCGCTTTAGCCTTCCAACGATTAAAATCAATATGATTCCATAGCTTAATATATTAATGAGAGATGATGGAATAAATGATGCATTTAAAGATTCTGCGAATAGAAGTAAAAAGATAACACTTATAACTTCTAAGCTTTTGAAAATTCCTTCAGACGATGTGTTCTTCAATCTTTAAATTCTTCCTGATAAATATTAAATTTAATTAGAATTAACTAATATCTCATTAAAAAGATTTAAATAGCGATTTGCTTGAATTTCTACAGTAAATTTTTGTTCTGCTTTTTGACGAGAATAATAAGATAACTTGTCGTGTCGTTCTGGGTTTTCAAGTATCCAAGTAATTCCTTTTGCTAAATCTTCAATTTCATAAGGTTTTGCTAAGTAGCCGTTTTGTTGATGGTCAACAATATCTTTTAAACCTGTTGCATTAAATGCCACAACTGGAGTACCGCAAGCTAAAGATTCAGAAGCAGTTTGCCCAAAGGATTCTTGATAAGATGGTACAACCATGACATCACTAGCTGAGTAAACAACAGCTAAAGAGAGATGATCATTAAGATGACCTAGATAGTGGCATTTAAAGCCTAAATCAGGAGGATTTTCTGGTGGAGATGCTCCAAAAACAACTACTTCTAATTTATCTTTCCAGTTAGAGTTGCTTAAATTTTGCAGAGATGCTTGCAAAAAATGAAATCCCTTATTTTTATCACTAGTTGCATCTACTGCGCCAAAGAGAATGAGTTGTTTATCTTGAGGTAAATTGAGTAATTCTCGTGCTGTTTTGCGAGCGATTGGTCTATAGATTTTAGTATCAAGCCCGTGGGGAATAGTCTCGATTCGTAAGTCCTTAAATAAGGAACTGCTACGAGCGCAATTAGCTAGCCAAGAACTCGGTGAAACGAGAGTTAGATTTAAGTTTCTCCATGCTTTAGCTTTACGTTGCCATGTCCAATAGGATAAATCCTTTTCTTTTGTACTTGCTAATTGAGGACAAGCACCACAATTAATCATGTAGCGATCGCATTCCCCAATTACGTGACATCCTCCAGTTAGGGGCCATATATCATGCAGAGTCCAAACTAAAGGTTTCTTAAATTTGGATATAGTTTCTATTTGCATGAATCCAGCACTAATCCAGTGTAAATGTATAATATCTGGTGAAATTTGATTGACTTTAGAAATAACTCTATCCGGTATCCATTGGATGGAAAATAACGTTTCAGGACGCTGCTGATAAAGCTTTAATGGCAAGGCATCAAAGGTTAATTTTGCCCGTTCTATACCTTGAATTAATCTAGTTTTACTTGCAAGTACTGTTTTGTCGTCGCTAGATTTATCCTGCACTAACATCTGCGAATGCACGTTGATATCCCGTAATCCCTTGTGCAATCGATAGGCAGCACGAGCTGCACCACCTTTAATATCCCATGTACTAAGATGTAAAATCTTCATTATTTAAAACCACAATTTAAGTCAAATTTAAGTGAAACTTCTTTCTAAGAACTTGCTTCATTTCTAGTTTGAACATATCCAAATGAGTTGTTTTATATAAAGTTTTTTGGGTAAAATTATCAGACTTAGCATCTCTAATGATAAATGGAGGGTGCTTTAGAGGTAATTCCATTGTCTGAGTGGGCAGACTATCATAAGGATTGCTTTTATCATCAGCGAAATGAGTCGAGTCACTACCAAAACCAATATTTGAAATTAAATTTACATTTGATATGATTCCTAAACTATTTTGCATCCAGCAAGCAAATGTCCACTGATAATCCCAAGTTATACCTAAAGGATTATCATAAACAGACTGCAACATATAGTTCCAATATCTCACGGCTAATGGCTCTGTGAGGATATCAGCAAGAAAGCCTTGTGACTGAACTTCTTTCCACAGTTTTATGGTTAGATCATAATGCTGCCAAGCTCGTTTCCAACTTGCCCAACCCCAGCAGAAGTTATAGCGCGAAAAGTAGTAGCTGTAATTAGTTCTTCTGCGTCCAAAAAGAACGTTCTCTCCAGAAATTGAGCTGATGCGAGTATCGTGTCTATATTTTTCTAGTAACTCTTCACAAAAAGGGAAAAATGTCGGATGAGGTAAGCAATCATCTTCTAGAATAATTGCTTCTTCGACGTTCTTGAAAACCCAATCAAGACCGCTGGATACACGTTTTGCACACCCTAAATTGACATCAGAGTAGTTTTTGATAACTTCGCAATCCCAGTCTACTCTCTCAATAATTGCACGAGTAGCTGCACATTTTTCCGCTTCATCGGGAACATTAATTCTTGGCCCATCTGCAACTACAAATAGCTTTGGTGGTTTGGCACGGCGAATTTCTTCAAACACTCTTTCTGTGGTATGTGGTCTTTTAAAAATGATAAATGCTACTGGAGTTTGCATGTTTATTTAAATGAAATTGAAATTAACTTAAGCCAGCTATGATTTGATAGTTATCAACTTCCAAAAAACAAAATTGAATGCACTTCAATTTTAAATATTTTTCTAGTTTTAGGATGAACAGCATTACTAAAAAAATCGGAAACTGCGTAAGAAATTAAAGTAGCGATCGCTGCACCTAATCCAGAATATTTAGGAAT
The DNA here is from genome assembly GCF_000332295.1 of Fortiea contorta PCC 7126. Classification (GTDB taxonomy): domain Bacteria; phylum Cyanobacteriota; class Cyanobacteriia; order Cyanobacteriales; family Nostocaceae; genus Fortiea; species Fortiea contorta. The sequence goes on from NZ_KB235930.1 coordinate 378,524, forward strand.
CAGCCATAGGTTTAGCAAAATATTGGTAATGGCTCCTAGCACAGTTCTGTACATAGCAATGTGATTTAAATTTTCGGTAATAAACCAAGGTGAAATTGCTACACCTAAAAACACAAATAAGGAAGCCCATATATGAATTGATAACACAGAACCTGCATCCGCATAGCTACTACCAAATAGAGTGTTAATAATTATCCACGATAAGAAACTAATGGGTACGCAAATTGTTAAAGCGACCAAAAACATGAAACTAATAAATTTTTTGAGGCGCTGATAATAAAGCGTCTCGCTGACTTCTTTAGCAGCAAAAATTGCGGGTGAAACAGAAGAAGCTAGCGCCATTGGGATAAAATAAAACATTTCAGAAACACGAGTTGCTGCTGAATAAATACCCACTGCGTCATTACCAAGCATTTCTCCTAGCATAATTTGATCTATTTTCATATAAATCAAAATGGCAAAGCTAGAAAAAATTAAAGGCCAACTTTCTTTAAGAATGTTTTTAGCAATTGGAAAATCCCAATTCCACAAAGAATGTGATTTGTTCTTAAATATATAAATTAAGTACAAACCTAAAGCACCCAATGCAATTTCTACAGTACTGATGATCACAAAACCTATCAATGGTGCTTTGAGAGTAATCAGAGTAATCTTACTCAAGGCAATAATGATGAAAGCTATATTCTTGACAATAACGGTATATTTGGACTGTACCTGTGATTGAAACCAAAGATCAATGGTATCAAAAGCCTGAAAAATCCCTCCTGCTGCTAAAATTGCCACAAACCAGACAGTCATATCTCGTTCTTTATGAAACAGTAAAATACAACCAACTGTTAATAATAATGCGGCAATACCACCTATTAATTTCAACCAAAATACTGTTCCCAAAATTTTATCTCTATCTAGTGGAGTACGCACTAAATCACGTATTACCACACTGTCTAATCCTAAATTTGCAAGTGGATTGAATAGAGAAACAAAGGCAATAGCATAGTTAAAAAGACCATATTGTTGTACGCCTAAATACCGTGCTACCCAGACTCCTACAACCAGACTGACACCCATGCGAAGTACTCGATCTGCAAATAGCCAACCAGTATTAGCAATAATTGCTGGTAGTCCGGACTTGGACTTGAAATTAAATAAGTTAGAAATTTTAAATTTATTTAGCATTACAGTTTAATAGTTGTAGTTATCTGACTCAAGCATCAGATATCGTTGTTACCCGTTACTTTTGATGTAACTTGTTTAGTTGATACGGATTTTCGAGATGAAAAGCCTTGCTCGATTGACTCTTTTGAATAATAAAAGTAGCTATCTGGCTCAAGTTTAATATTCACACCGTTAATTACCATACCCAAGACTTGTTGACCTGACTGGCTGAGAAACTCTCTAGCTGTGGTAGCACTGGCTGAATCTACGATTCCCGGACGAACTACAAGCAGTACACCGTTAGTCATTTTCCCTAGGACAGCTGCATCGGGTGTACCTGCTAGAGGGGGAGTGTCAAAAATGACAAAATCGTATTCCTTGGAGAAGATTGTGACTAAAGCCTCCATTTTTTTTGACCCCAACAATGCAACTGTGTTAGGAGGTACAACTCCCGAAGGCAGGACGTAGAGATTGGGTATGACTTCCTGTACTGCTATACCGAGTGCAATTTGATCAATAATGGCGTCAGACAAACCAACTACATTCGTCATTCCCCAAATTTGATGCTGGACTGGATGACGCATATCTGCATCTACTAGCAGCACCCGACGCCCTAACTGAGCCATTGCTACAGCTAGATTAGCGGCTACTTCCGATTTACCTTCTTTAGCTACAGAACTTGTAACTGCGATCGCTTTGATCTCCTGGTCTGAGTTTAAAAACTTTAAGTTGGCTTGCAGCATTTGATAGGCATCACCAATGGGAAAATTGGGAATATCTCTGCCAATCACTCTGGGAATCGAAGTGGATTGTTCAACTCCCCCTGTAGAGGAACCATTTTTATCATTCCTACTCACACCAGGAATCACTCCCAGTAGGGTATATTGAAATAATTCTTTAGCTTCTTTAACAGTTTTAATTGATCGGTCAATTGCATCTAAAGCTAAGGCAGCAATTAAACCCAGCATTCCCCCGAAAATACCTCCACCCAAAACCAACAGGGTTTTTTTGGAAGCTGCGGGTTGATCAGGAATTAAAGCCGGAGAGATGATACGAGCATTACCGATATTTTGGTTTTCTGCTACCTGCACCTCTTGCAGTCTCGTTAAAAGAGCTTCATAAGTGGTTTGAGCCGCTTTCAGCTTCCGTTCGAGCTGTCGTTGAGTTTGTTCAAATCTGGGTAAAACATTCACCCGCTCTTTGTAAGCAGACAGCTTATCAGACAGAGCGGCAATTTCTTTCTCTAACCCAGCACGTTCTGCCTCAGAACGGGCAAACTCTCCAATCAATCCTTCTCGCAACTGTCCAATTTGGATATTTCTGCTAAGAACTGGCTGATTGCTGCCCGCTCCTTCCGCCATACGTTTCTTCAGCAAAGTATCCAGAGCCGCAACTTTTTCTTCTAAGTTGATGATAGTAGGATGGGTTGAGCGCAAACGAACTCGTTCAACCACCAACTGACTTTGGGTTTCCTGGCGTTGAGCTAGTACCTGCTGTATACCAGGAGCTTGACTTAAAGCAGCCAAGGTTACGGCTTGTTGGGAGTTGACGTTTGCTTGTGCTTGTAATTTTTGTGTTTTTGCAGTGACCTCAACTAACCGAGCTTGGTTTTGACTTATTTGTCCTTCTAAACGGGAAATTGCCTGCACCGCTGCAGTTGCTTCTTCTTGAAGCACAATTATTTTATTTTCTTCTTTGAATTTACGCAGAGCTAACTCTGCTCCTCTGACTGTAGCTTCGGTCGCAGGTAGTTGTTGGGAAATAAACTTGCGAGCTGAGACTGCTTCGGCTCGATTTGCTTCGATATTATTGCGAATATAAGCATCCATCACTTTGTTGACAACTTTTGCTGCCTGAGTGGGATTATTCGCAGTATAAGAAACTTGTAAGATATCTGTTCCTTTGGTGCTTTCTACTTTCAGTTGTTGGGACAAGTCTCTAATTTTTACAAGTTTACCTTTATTATCTCTAAGATTTAGTGCTCGAATTGTTTCTTGAAGAACTGGAACAGAGGTGACTATCCTTGCTTGAGTATCTGATGGGCTGTTAGTATTTACTAAAGATTCTAGTCTTCCTATCGCTTCCCCTAGACCTGTGAGTGAAGCAGTACGATTAGTCCTAATTAATAAACTTCCTTCTGCTTTGTATGAGGGTTTCAATGTTAATGCATACAAGAATGCAAGGATGAAAACTACGCTAAAAACGCCCACCGCAGGTATCCAGCGTCGTTGCAATATTAGTAAATATTTTTGAAAATCTATCTCTTCAAATTTTGGTATGGATTCCATAATCACAGATGCAGGTATTGATGTTAGTAGTTAAATTGAAACTGCAACTGGCTTAATTTCTTAACTGGAAGTCTTTGCTGCTGTTAATTCCAACCATCCTTGCATGTCTAAGCGTGAACTCGCCTACAGAAGGGTTTCCCTCAGGGCTAATCACTCCACTTACTTGTTGCCAATATTCTGGAGGTGCTGCTGAGATTTTATAGGTGCAAGCCTGATTTACAGCAGATGTGATTGCACTCTTTTTGACGTGATACCACTTTGTTTGTTGGCATTGATCACACCAAAATGCTTCTAACCATTCACCTTGTAAGGAAATAGCAGTTTTGGCTGCCATCAATATTAATGCATTTTGCCGTTTTACACCTCTTTTTTGTAGTTGTCCCGCACTATCAGCAAATAGTTGATGTTTTTGACTCACACTATGGAGATAACATCCATGCACTGGACAGTATATGGCTCGTCGTTTGGAACGTTTCCGATTTTTGTTACACTTATCCTGCAATTCGACCTCACTCATTGTTAGAATACGAAAGATGAGAAAAAGGTTAGGTTGGAGGGACTGAGACCTAAAAGGTCATCAAAGCCCAGCTCCTCAATCATGCAAGTTATTTATTTAAGGATGCATATACCTAATTAGCAAACAATTGCATGAGTTTTTTATGCAGTTTTTCCTTTAGTCTTGCTAATTGAAAGCTCGTGTAAGACTAAAAAACTGCAAATTTGCAATTGTTTAAACACACTTAAATGAAAAGTTGTTTAGTGCAAGTAGTCAGGATATGTCCCATCTGTTACATAGACTTTGTTACTGGAGTCTATATAACTGAAAATGTCACTACTTTGACCTAAGGAGGTCTACGAATTACTTTATACAATCATTCATTGATTCGTTCATTTATTTAAATTCCACGATAGATGCATTTGCCGAGAGCCTGATATTTGAAATTTTAACAAGAGAGATCATAGATGTCCAGACTAATACTTAGCTGCTTAATATCAATCTGTATATTTTTTGTACTTAGTATGGCATTGATTTGAACTCTTGGGTGTAAGTCCTAATGTAGTTAAGTACAAAGTTTGTTATGCAAAAAATGCATTACATACCTGAGTATACAGCAGGCTTTTTTTTTTGGGAAATAGTTGTATTAACTTCATAGTAACTTAATAATGAAAAAATATTTCTAGTGAAAATTACTGACATTATAATGAGTTTTAGTGAGGATTTCTGTAAATATAACCAATAAAGATGAAAAAGCTCAAAAACTAATCTTAGAGATTCAGTACTTTCTGCAAATTATTTATACATCTTTATTCCCAAATATCCAGGATTTTTATTTAGTAATAATTACTACTACATTGTTGAGTAAAAAGATGGTGATAAGGAAATATACATAGTTGTACAGTAGTTTTTTAGTACTAGCAAAGTTTTTTTTTTACAATTACCTCATACAAAATTTAATTTCAAAAAAAAATAATATGTATTATAGGTAACAAAATAGTATCAAAGCTATTAAACAATGAATATCATTTTTTAGTAGATATTTACGTATGTGCAATTACCTCATGAGTAAAAATTATGTTGCTCACGAGTAATAACTAGAAACAATTTTTACCTAAGATTCGTTTTTTGAAGGGAGTTGATTCAATATTAAAGAATAGATGAAGATAGCTAATAAATGCCATAGCACTTCCCGTTTTATTGAGGTATGTATATCTTATGTAATTGGAAACTGCAGTATGTAATGACTGTTATGTAAGCATTTGAACCTTTTTGAGGTTTGTCAATGGGTTGATGAATAAAGCCGAAAAACTTGTGAAGCTATATCGATTTACGTCTGATGTCAATTATGAAAATTAATGCAATATTGAGGACTTTGCGCCTTGTAGAGACGTGTACGCTTTTAGCGTTCCCGCAGAGTAATTTGTCTTCGTCCTTGAATGAAGACTACATCTCCACACCAAATATAAATCACCGTAATTTTAAAATAATCACTATATCTTGAAATTTGGTTGTGTCTGTTACTTCTAAAAGGGAATAGTTATAAAAATTATTACGAGGGATTGACAGCAGACTGCATCAAGTGCAGGGGTGAGGTACAGATGATCGTTAAGAACCACCGTTGTACTCCAACCCGTAGACCTATTTATCTGAACAATGCAGTCAGTAGTTTTTCCTATTTAAAATTCCCCGTAATTTCGCTTTCATTTATGACTTTGGCTTGTATGTCGAAGCGACATGTAGTTCTTTGAGCTGCTTAGTATCGACTGCTGAAGGTGCATCAGTCAATAAACAACGGGCTTGTTGGGTTTTAGGGAAGGCGATGACGTCGCGGATAGATTCTTCTTTGGCTAGCAACATGACTAGACGATCTAGACCGTAGGCGATGCCACCATGAGGTGGTGTACCATATTCAAATGCTTCCAAGAGAAAGCCAAATTTATTTTGTGCTTCTTCTGGTGATAAACCGATCGCATCAAATACTTGCTGTTGAATTTCTCGCTGATATATCCGCAGACTTCCACCGCCAACTTCCACGCCATTGAGCACCAAGTCATAAGCTTGGGCGCGTGCTGTTTTTAAGTCACTCAAGTCGTCAGGATGAGGTGCGGTAAATGGATGATGCAAAGCTTCTAGGCGCTTTTCTTCCGCATTCCATTCAAACATGGGGAAATCTGTAATCCAGAGTAAGTTGATTTTTTCAGGATCAATTAACCCAAATTCCCTAGCGACGAATTGACGCAATCTATCTAGGGTTTTGTTGACTGTAGGCGAATCACCAGCCCCAAATAGTAATAAATGACCAGCTTTAGCACCTGTGCGACTGAGAATTTCCTGTTTTTGTGATTCGCTGAGGTTGTCTTTAATTGCACCGATGGTATCGATTTCACCATCGTCTCTCACGCGGATAAACGCTAAACCTTTAGCACCGGCTTCACTGGCTTCTTTGAATAAATCGCCCCCTGGTTTGATGCGGACATTGGAGATGACATCATTACCGTTGGGAATGGGCAGAATTTTAACCATACCACCGTTGATCACCGTGTCTCGAAAGACTTTGAAACCACAGTCTTTGACGACATCGGAGACGTCAACTAATTCTAAACCGTAACGAGTGTCTGGCTTATCGCTACCGTAGCGCTCCATTCCTTCTGCATAGGTAAGACGAGGAAAAGGGCGGTGTAATTCAATGTTTTTAACAGTTTTAAAAATATGGCAAATTAGTTTTTCGTTGAGTTCGATGATTTCTTCTTGAGACAGGAAGCTCATTTCCATGTCTAATTGAGTAAATTCTGGTTGTCTGTCGGCGCGTAAATCTTCATCACGGAAACAACGAGCAACTTGATAGTATCGGTCTACGCCGGATACCATCAGTAATTGTTTGAATAGCTGGGGTGATTGAGGTAAAGCGAACCACTCAGCTGGGTTAACTCGACTGGGTAGGATGTAATCTCGCGCTCCTTCTGGAGTAGAACGGGTGAGAATTGGGGTTTCTACTTCCAGGAAACCTTCTAAATCTTCCAGGTAGCGACGGGCGGCTTTGATGATTTGATGGCGCAACTGGAGATTGCGGGTCATGCGATCGCGTCGCAAATCTAAATAACGATATTTTAGTCTGAGGTCTTCTCGTACTGTTTCGGTGTCGGTGGTGGAGACTTGGAAGGGTAACTGTTTGCGGACAGGATTGAGTAATTCAATTTTATCTGCATAGATTTCTACTTCGCCTGTGGGTAGGCGAGGATTGAGAGATTCTTCGGGTCTTTGTGTGACTCTACCGATAATTTCCACCACATATTCACTGCGGAGGGCGTTGGCTGGCTGATAGGAATGTGGCGTGCGTTGCGGATCGCTGACAATTTGGACAATGCCTGAGCGATCGCGTAAATCTAAAAATATCACGCCCCCATGATCGCGGCGACGGTCTACCCAACCGTATAAGGTAACTGTTTCTCCAATATCTGATTTTCGGAGTTCGCCGCAATAGTGAGTTCGCATAGGTATTAGTTCTTTTTTCCGTGCTGCTGGTGAATGTCAAAGCTTTCCCATTATCCAGCATCAATAGTAATTGTAGTCATAAACTGGGAACAATCTCACGCCAAATTCGGGGATGGGGCTGTGCCCAAGTGGAACAAGTAGCGTCATGAGCATTTCTATTTTGATTGCTGCTCTAGTGTGGGCGATCGCTTCTGGTGCGCTGGTGTGAATTTAGTTTAATTGTGACTAAATCCGGATAATTGCTCATTTTATGAGTATAAAATATCGTCAATGTTTTTTCTTTGCCTAATTATGCCGCTTGACTACTCTGGTCAAAATCTCCAAGGTCGCTCTTTTAAAGGTCAAAATTTGGTGGGAGCAAATTTTAGCGGTACAGATATCAGGGGGGCGGATTTTACTAAAGCCAATCTCACAAATGCTAACTTTACAGGTGCTAAAGCAGGATTACAAAACTATTGGATAATTGGTTGGCTAATAATTTTGTTCATTGCGGGATTTCTCGCATTATTTATCTGTGCTGCAACCAATGGCTTGACTTGGTGGTATTTAGGTAATGAAGAATTTAAACGAAATGCACTTATTTTTGGTCTTATTATAATTTTTGTGTTATTAATCCTGATTTTAATTAATATTTATCGTGGCTTGACAGTATCTTTATTAGCTATTAGCTTAATTTTGATATTTTTGCTTTTGCCAAGTGGAATTAGCGTCATTTTGAATTTAAGTCAATATGTAGCATTTCGCCGTTGGACTCAGGCTCTCAGCCTTGCTTCAATTATTGCTATAGTTATGTCTGAAATCATAGCAATTATCTTAGTTTCAGCTAAAATTTTAAGCAAAAATACTACGGTAATTGTTGTATTAGGTCTATTGTTCGGTGGCATAATTGGCTCTATAACCAGGGTTTTAATTCGAGGAGGATGGAAGTATTTATCTTCTGAGCCAATTTGGTCTGCAAATTGGGCTTGGGTAGATTTAATTTGGGCTTGGTTTTGGATTGGAATTTTAATATTTTTAGGTAGTTATATAGGTGCTCATGCTTTAAATGAAAATGAAAAACGCCGTAATTTGATTATCTCAATTGCCATTGCTTTTTCAGCTATAGGTGGAACTAGTTTTCGCAACGCGAATTTAACCGATGCTAATTTTACTGGCGCTACTCTTAAAAACACAGATTTCCGGAAAGCAAATTTAACTCGCACTCGATTTTATGAAGCCAAAAATCTGGAATTTTCCAGGGTAGATGATGGGATATTAGCTGACCGAAATGTCCTCAATTTATTAGTAACTGGGAATGGGAGGAAAAAATCATACGTCGGCGCTAACTTAAAGGGCGCAAACCTGATAGGCGCTGACCTCAAAGAAGCTAATCTTAAGCTTGCTGATATTAGTGAAGCTACTTGCCAACAAGCTTGTTTAGAATGGGTAAACCTGACTCGTACTCAAGCTGTGAATACTGATTTTACTAGCGCTCAAATGACTGGTGCTTGTGTAGAGGCGTGGAATATTGAAAGTACAACTAAGTTGGATAATGTGGATTGTCGCTTTATCTATCTTTTAGAATATCCTAAGCCGGGAACTGATGATCGTGAACGTCGCCCTAGCAGTGGTGAATTTAAATCAGGAGAGTTTACTAAGTTATTTGAAGAAGTTTTAAATACTGTTGATTTAATATTCCGCAATGGTATTGATTGGCGAGCTTTTGCTAATGCTTTTCAAACAGTGCAAGAGCAAAATCAAAACACAGAATTAGCTCTCCAAAGTATTGAAAACAAGGGTGATGGAGTAGTTGTAGTTAAGGTTGCTGTAAATGCTGATGCTGATAAAGAAAAGATTCATGGCGATTTTACGCAGAATTATCAATTGGCTTTGCAAGCAGTAGAAGAAAAATATAAAGCAGTATTACAGGTTAAAGATGAAGAGATACTCTTCCATCGCCAACAAAGTGCCAAAATTCCAGAGATGATTATTTCTCTAGCGAATAAACCGATTAATGTTCAAGTTGATAACAAAGTGGAGAATAAAAATATGACTAATAGTAATGATGTAAATCGGAATATTAATGTAGGAGGTAATTTTTATAATAGTGGGACTGTGAATTTAGGTGAAATTAGCGGTAATGTGACGAATACTATCAATCAATTACCAGCTTCACCAGAGTCTGAAAAACCGGGAATTAAGGAATTATTAAAGCAGTTGCAAACGGCGATTGAGGGGGATACGAATTTAAGTCAAGACGATAAAGCTGAGGCGTTGGAACAAGTGAAAGCTTTAGCAGAAGCAGGTAAAAATCCCCAGGAAGGGTCGATGCAAAAGGCTGCAAAAACGGCGATAAAAATTTTGAAAGGGACAATTGCTGGTTTGCCAAGTGCAGCAAATTTGGTTGAAGAATTTGGCAACATTTTGCCGTTGATTTCGAGTTTTTTGGGTTTAGGATGATGTATATTTCATGAAATAGGCGGGCATTTTGCCCGCCTGATAATAGACTCATGAGTTTACTGATTTAACGTTGAGAGTAAGGAGAATTGAAGGCTTCCCAACCGGCTTTGGCTGCTTTTTGGAGGCGAATGCTGAATTCTGCTACCTCTTTCATCACTAGATACCAGTTTCTCTCACTTTCAGCTTGCATTACTGACCAAAAGTGTTCTAAGCGATCGCCTTCGATGAGTTTTTTCCCTTCTATCGCTTGTCTTGCTTGTCGCACAACATTTAAATAGGTTTCGCGGCTAAAAGTACCTGCTGATTTGGCTTCAGCTTTGGCGCGTTGTTTGAGTGCTTCAATTAAGGCTTTGGTTTCGCGCTTGACTTCATCAGTTTCGCCAGCCATTTCTGTTTCTACCATCTCGTCAGTTTGAGCACTAATTTCTACAATCACGGTGGATTCAACTGATTCGACAAATTCTATGGGTTGGGTGTTGTTGGGAGTCATAATTTCAGCGTCCTGATTTTAATGGAGATTGCACTTAGTCTTGATTAGTCAAATTACAAACATCTAATAAGCTGTGGTGGGCAGGTTTTGTTCTAGTTTCAACAATTGTGCTACTCTTACTTCGGTGGCTGGGTGACTAGAAAACAAGTTACCTAAAAACTTTCCTGATATGGGGTTGATAATCAATAGCGGCTCAAAGGCGGGGTTTGCATCCAAGGGTAGCTGTCTAGCTGTAGCTTCTAACCTTTGCAACGCGCGGGCTAAAGCGCGGGGATTACTAGTCAGTCGAGCCGCACCAGCATCGGCGGAAAATTCTCGTGTGCGGGAGATTGCTAGCTGAATGATTGTGGCTGCTAAAGGAGCTAACATAACAGTTAACAGTACTCCCAAAGGATTTCCACCCCTGTTGTTGTCTCTGGAATTGCCAAACCATAAGCTGTAGCTGACCATTTGCGCTAGAAATGAGACTGCGCCGGCGATCGTCGCTGCAACGGCTTGTGTTAGGGTATCACGATTCACAATATGAGTGAGTTCATGGGCGATGACGCCTTCTAGTTCATCTTCTGGCAAAATATTTAAAATGCCTTCAGTGACAGCAACTGCAGCGTGTTCTGGGTCGCGCCCTGTAGCAAACGCATTAGCAGTTTGACTAGGGACGATGTAAACTCCGGGCATGGGGATTTGAGCACGAGCCGACAATCTCTGCACTATCCGGTACAGGCCGGGTGCTTGAGTTGCGGTGACGGGCTGGGCACGATAGACTGCTAATGCAATTTTATCGGATTGATACCAAGAGAATAGGTTAGTTGCTGCTGCTAAACCAATTCCTATAATTAGACCAGTAGTACCACCAATTACCCAGTAACTAATAGCAATTAATAAGCCGCTGAGTGCAGCTAGTAAGACAGCCGTCTTCAGTTGATTTCTCATATTTTTGCTCTCCTATTAATGCTGTGTTGATTTTTAGAAATATATTAGACAACAGCATTATTTAAGCCGCACCTCAATTGTATCGAGCTTCTCTCGGATGCGTAGTACAGAAATCTTCTTAGAAAAGTACGGTTTTCTCACATATTTGATGTAAATATCATCAAATTCTCATATGTTTGTTGAGTTTTTAATCAGGAATGATTCACTATAATCGCTCGCTTAATATTCTCTAAAAAATGCATCTGTCTATAGTAATAAATATTTGGTGATGAAAGATAGAAAAAAGGGCATCTTTTAGAGACGCCCTGAATGTAAAGAAACCCTCTAGGGTTTTCCGTACACCTTCCCAACAATCAGCAATAGTGACTAATTTCCGGTTAGTCACACTCACAGTCACAGATGTGAATATAGTAATTTTATTAACTGATTTTTCCAAATGACCTCAGAGTATATACTCAAGATAAACATTTCTTTCAGCGATTCTGTTCATGAGCAAAATTATCTCATCAACTAATTTTGTTTGGCTATCAGCTTCTCATGTCGATGATAATGATATGTGGCTCCGGAGATAGCGGAGAAAATTACCCAGAAAAAGGTATTTAATCGCAAATCAAATAGGGTGACATCTACTGTATTCAATAGCACACACCCAATCCCCACAGTGAGATAACTGAAAAATATCAATCTTTGCTCTGGATTGAGGTAGTTTGAGTGCACCAACAATTGGATACCTGCAATCAAAATCCAAATGAGTAAAGCACAAAATAATAAAGTAGTGGGAATGCCAGTTTCTGCTGCTAGCATCAAGAAAATGTTGTGGGGATGACCAAGGGAAATCTGCATTTTGGCTTGGTAAAGTTTAGAAAAACTGCGTAAACCCCAACCAGTCCAAGGATGCTGCTGAGTTAAAGACCAAGCAAATTCCCACTGAGTTTTTCGCATCAGGGCTAGGGGTCTGTCGGGGTACATGTCATCGTTTAACCGCGCCCAGAAAAAAGCCGGAATGAAGCGACGGAAAAATTGGGCGACTGGTGAGGGCGCAAAAGCTGCTGAGAGGATGCTAGCGACAATAACAACGACAGCACCGACAATCAGACGCCATCCTTGATAAAGTGCATAAGCTAAACAAGCAAAAATAGCGATCGCCCATCCGTTACGGGAATTTGTCAAAATTAAAGCGATAAAATTACCAAGCAGCGCTATCGTTAAAAAAATGAAGGGAAGAGTAGATAGCTGTTTATTTTGTGCAATTAATCGCGTCTGTTTTAACTGGCGATATTTTTCTAGCCACAATCCTAAAGCCAGGATGAAAACAATCACCAAATAAGCAGCTAAAGTATTAGCGTGCATTAAAATTGAAGCCATGCGGCCTGATGGATTTCCTCCTGGTGCGATCGCCCATTCTAAAACAATCCACAAAAACTTGAAGTCGAAATTCCAACCTAAAAATAATTGTCCCCAACCGAAAATCACCACTGGGACGGAACCAATTACTAAGATATAAGCTATTTGGCGTAGTTGAGCAGTGGTTTGAATGAGGGCGCTTAAACCTGTGTAAACAAAAAAGTAGGGTAGCAGATTAAACAAGCCGAGGAAGGCTGCTACTTTATCATCAGCAAACCCAGTGGTCACTATCAGCAAAGCACTTACAAGGGCAAATCCCCAATTCAGGGGACGGCGGATAATTGTCTGGTGTTGGCGCGACCAAGTAACTAATGATGCCAACACTATAGCTACAGCCCCTAAAAAGGGACTCAATGGGAAGACGAGCAATCCCCATTGAGTACATTGCCACGGAAATTGTAAATTGGTCTGGGGATGATCAAAAGCCTTGTTCAAGCTGGCTCCCAACATTCAGCGCGGGTGAGACGAATTTGTGCTAGGGCAAAGATGGTGGGAATGATGCGACCATAGTTAGTGGCGATCGCTCTCCAGCCCAAATCTGCGAAAAACCATGCCCACATTACCGGCCCCACGACTGCAAACATGCTGCGTACAGCCCCGTAACGAGCAGCACTCATCGTCATACCCCGTTGTGCCATTTGTAACGTTACATAACTTTGAAATTGAGTCGTAGCTACTTGTGAGCCGGCGATCGCTGTTTGTTTTGCAACTTGATAAGTGGCAAAATGTCCAGCAAATTGACGGGCGATTTGTTTTAAGACCATTGGCTGTATGACTGAGGTGACAGCTAAAGCACTACCACCCTTGAAAATCAACCCCAAGGGGTCACGCTGCAAGAATAACGGTAATGGTTGTTGTAGTTCTGATTTAATCAAATGATTTTGGATGCGTACAGTTAATTTTTGCTTTTCCTGTTCAGGTAATTTTTTCCACACCTGTCCTAATAAATGCAAAAATACCTCTGCTTCTAAATCAACAGTCGCCAGCTGATGAGAATAGGGAATTTTTAAATACTTGCAAACTTGAACCAGTGCTTGTCGATACGTAACTTGATGGGTGCGCCCCCGCAATACCGTCATCCCATCAGCCGCCAAAAACCGGAAGCGATTTTCTAGTGCATCTAACCAAGCTCTGCGGTCTTGGCTTTGAACTTCGAGGGGTTCAGGCGTCTGAACATAATCTAGGGGATTAAACTTGCGACTAAACAGAATTGCGGTTAAGTCTTGTAATTCTTCCTCACTGGCTAGCTCTAACGCCGCCCTTAGTTCGTCCAACTTCCCATCCTCCCGTGCTGCTTTCTGTACCTTATTCTACTATTAGCTTTTGACGGTCATTTGTTATTGCTGATTTTATTTCCCATCTCCTGATCCTGATTGTGCTTTGATAATAACTAATCGTTAGGGACTATGAATTAATGACGGATGTGGTGGTGATTGGTGCGGGGATGGCTGGTTTAGTCTGCGCCCAGCAGTTAACTCAAGCAGGGTATGGGGTGCGGGTTGTGGAAAAGTCCCGTGGTTTGGGGGGACGAGTAGCTACACGCCGTTTACAAGGAACCTGTGCGGATCATGGAACTTGTTACCTCAAGCCTGAAGGCGAATTGTTGGGGCGTTTTGTGGAATTGTTGGGCGATCGCCAAATTCTCAAAGTTTGGACGGATAAGGTTGATCAACTGACAGCAAACGGGACGATTGAGCGATCGCCAAGTTTGAGTCCTCGCTATGTGGCGCCGGAGGGAATGAGTGCGATCGCTAAATTTTTGGCTCAGGGTTTAGACATTTTGCTAAATCAGCGTGTTGTGGCGATTACTGCGACTCCAGAAAATAGTTGGCGTCTGACTTTAGAATCTAGCGATGAAGAAATCACTGCTCAAGCTTTAGTTGTGGCGATTCCTGCGCCCCAAGCTTTCATGTTGTTAGCACCGTTGGGTGAGAGTTTATTAGACGCAGAGTTTATCAGGTGTCTGGGTTCTGTAGAATTTTCTCCTTGTATCAGTGCGATCGCTGGATATCCTCCCACATCCTCACCGCTTCCTCAATGGCTTGCCTTAACTTTTACTGATCATACAGAAATCGCATGGATTGGTTTTGATAGCAGCAAGCGTCTTCACCCCCAACAACCACATTTTGTTTTGCAAAGTAACGCTAATTTTGCCAAACTTCACTTGGAGACTGAAGATTTACAACCAGTCGGACAATATTTATGGCAACGTGCAGCTCAGACTTTATCACTACCTTGGTTGGATTCTCCCAATTGGTTGCAAGTGCATCGCTGGCGCTATGCTTTCCCTACCATTCCTTGGAATGAAACCGTTTTAGCTGCGAAAACTCCATTACCTTTGGTGTGCTGTGGTGACTGGTGCGGAGGTAATCTCGTTGAAGGTGCGATGGTTTCTGGCTTGGCTGCTGCTACCGCAATTAATCAGCAACTACATAATTTAGCTCTCCCTAATGTTAATTTTTTCAACTTTTTTACACAATAATTTTAACCGTGAATAAACTTATTGCTCAGTGTAGTTGTTCATTATGGTTATAACTTACTTAAACATCAAGCTCAAAAACTAGTTTTCTAGGCTACACAAGTTAAAAAACAAAATAAGATAGCGAGCTAAAAAACTTCCTTTGTTAAGTAATGTAGATGACAAAGCAATTTTCATTTCATGAAATTTTTTAGTATTAAGTTTTGGCGTATAAAATTGATCCCTTAATGTTTTTACTGCGTTTTGTGTATTTTTTGGCTAACAAGATAGAAGTTTGAAATAATTAATATGATGGGGATCAAAAATCGCTTGGTTGCTAATCTATAAATTACTGTTGGCAAAAATAGCGATTTTGCTCAGTACAAAGGTTAACTAAAACAACCGACATCAAATGTTTGATTTTTCCCGATATTCTCAGTTAGGTTCTGGGTTAGTATATCTCTTTATTCAATAAATTCTAACTGTTTGTCACAATGAGTTTGGCGTCTCAAAAACTGTTTTTTACACACATTAATGTCTGCATAAAAAAGGAGATAAGAACCTATGAAGACAGTAGTCAAATTAACCCAACAATCCGTCATCGGCGAGATTGAAAGTGTGTTAGATACATATCCATACCATCCTTATCAACAAGCTTTTGCGATTCCCGATTTGCGCCAAGAGCTAATTTCTTTCGTTCTCAGTCGCATTCCTTGTCTTTACTACACGATGACTGAGGTGCAAATTTCCCAGACCGAAATTGAGCCAGATTTTTTGCTCAATTCCAAATTACCTCGTAGTCCGTTAGAACAGCAACTACACGTCCAAAATCTGATTCACCAAGGTATTTATTCTATCTTTCAAGCTAAGTCTGATTGGATTAGTCATCACCTTTGCGAAGCAGTTCAACCGGGTAGCGAACCATCTCACTGGTTTGGTTAGATAATAATTAAGAGTGAGGAATAAAAATAGTTCGGGTTTTTCCTCACTCTTTAATTAATTGAATTGGCGTGCAATTGCGATTTTTATTTAACTTTTAGTGGGTCATGTCCCCAATTCATTAATGAATAGCGCCAGCGCGTATGTTCAACATCACCTTGAGGCTGTTGTGCTGAGTGACGATGGATGTAACTAACGACTTTTTTCATATGTGATAAATCATCATCAGTGTAGCTATCTGGTTTTTTTCTCAGCAAATCGATGATGCGTTTACCTGATTTGTGTCCTATTGATTCGTGATCATTTTCCTTTTGTCCAACAGATTGAGATTCCTCTGTTTGTAACCAAGATTCTAGTTCTTTTGGTTCCATATTAACTGAGGAATGAAATTCATCTATTAATGATTTAACATCTTTGCTCATAATCTGAGATTACTCCTCAATCTTTTCCAAAGCATCAGGTTTATGAGCAGCTTCTTTACCTGTTTTTTCGCTTTTAACTAAATACTCCGGATTGTCTTTTGAAGCAGCAACTTGATGTCCTTTAATTTCTGTGGGTGAGGTCAAAGTTTTTTCAACTTCACCAGTGGTTTCACCTTGTGATGTGTTCCACTTCACTTTGTCACCTTTGTTGAATTTTTCAGCCACGAGTTTTCCTGTTTGTTGTTTTATACCAGTACATTATCTTGGCTGTGTGAGTGTAATTAATCAGTCGAGCGATAGAAAAATTAGCAAGATAAGCTATCACTAGCGGCTCATGTCAAAAATTTGGTGAGCTTCGTAGTAAGCACTTTAGTGCTTTAGAGATTGAGAATAAAGTCCTTACTACGAAAAGCGAGCGCTTAATTTATCCGTTAATAATCTGTTTCAGTTGGAACTGATTGCAGAGCTAAAAGTCTCCCTTGAATTAGCTCATATCCGTCCTCAATTAACCACCATTTTGCTTCATCATAATTATTGCAAGAAAAGACAATTTTATATCCTTGAGCCGGGTCATAAACATGACAATTTTCTTGAGTGTCACATAGTAATAGCAGAATGTAAGGTGGTGATAATATTGAGTCTATCCATACTTCCGTAAAGTTCCAATTATTTTTGACAAAATCTTTGGTGGTGGACGATTGATTATTGGTATTATGCATTGTTTTTTATTGTTCCATAGTATGAGCGATCGCTCTGTTATTCAAAAGAGCGATCGCTTTGATATTTTGATAGTAGTTGACAACTGATCACAGTATATTTGAAATTGTCAACTTACGAATTACTTGTACATTTGCTGGGTTCTAGTTTTTTTGTGTGTCATTAGTAATTAAACAAGTGTCTCACCCACCATCACAGTTGTCATCAAATCAAGTATAATTAGATACGTTTCATCTTCATGAGTAAGAAAATTTTTAATGGCGATCGCTTCTAAGTTAAAATTACCTATCTATAGCGTTTCTCGTTTTATGATGGTACATTTCGTTGAGGTTAAGGGCTAGGAATTAGAGGCTAGAGACTAGCTAACGTGTGCCTTATGTAATTGAAATTCTATTGCTATTCACAAATTTAAATACAAAAACGACTTGAGCAATCCGTCGCCCGTGCAACTTCTATAAAATTACTGTTGTCAATTATGCTACTTATAGAGTTATTATTTTGAGATCATAGGATACTTAAGCAGTCGTGTATCTAACCTACACATCGTTGTATCGAGGATGAATAAAATCAAAATTCCGGAGTTTAGATATTAAATTTCGACTCTCGATACTACAAAAATTACCAGCTATTAGCTTATCTCAATCACTCCTGAAATATTCTTTAGGTAAAATGAATGATCACAGAAAGAGGTCAATGGTTTCAAACAGCTATACAAATTAAAGGCTCAGTACTATCAGCAATATATCAACGGGTTTTGTGGTGTGGAAGTTTTGGTGTATTTGTTTCCCTACTGCACTTTTTAAAATTACCTGTTTCTCAACCTATTTTAGGAAGTGTAATTCCCAGTATTGTTTTAGGTTTACTATTAGTTTTCCGAACCAACACAGCGTATGAAAGATTTTGGGAAGGAAGAAAATGTTGGGGTTCTATAGTCAATAATGTCCGCAACTTAGCCAGACAAATCTGGGTATCTGTTGATGAAATTAGCCCAGAAGATAGAGAAGACAAAATTCAAGCACTGCGTTTATTAGTAGCGTTTGCTGTCACCACCAAATTGCACTTGCGAGGAGAATCGGTAGATAGTGAAGTAGAGGAATTAGTTCCCACCACTATGTATTTAAAACTCAAAACTATGAATAACCCTCCTCTAGAAGTAGCTTTCTGGATTGGAGATTATTTGAATTTGCAGCACAATCGCGGCTATTTAAATGTTTATCAATTAACAGCTATACAAGAATTATTGAATAATTTGGTAGATAATTTAGGTTCTTGCGAGAGAATTTTAAGAACACCAATGCCTCTAGCATATGCTATTCATTTGAAGCAATTGTTATTATTATATTGTATTTTATTGCCCTTTCAAATGGTGCAAAGTTTAGGTTGGTGGACAGGTTTGATTGTGGCGTTAGTAAGTTTTACTTTATTCGGCATTGAAGCCATTGGGCTAGAAATAGAAAATCCTTTCGGTTATGATGCCAATGATTTACCCTTGGATGCAATTTGTAACACAATGAAGTGTAATATTGAGGATTTAATCAGTCTTAATCCTAGTGTTAAATATGCAAATACAAAACATCAAATTAATCAATTTTAGAAATAATTTTTCTAATCAATCATGAACATATATTGAAAGTAACGCCAGATTATTTTCCATAACTGCACCCGTAGCGTAATTATCACCGCTACTTGTCTAGTGATAAAAAGCGCTCTGCTGCTGAACCCAGAGGTGCGGATTTCCACACTTTTCTATTGTGCAAGTATTTGTATTTTTTCACCAAGAACTCCCCAGCGCTAGCGCCGAGATGAGTTGTTCATAATTCTTGATAAAAAATCAACAAAGGAGCCATCATAACTGAATACTAGTTATATTATTCCATTATTCGGGCAGATTTTTTTGCTCATCGCAAAATGGAGCTTCCTTAGACGCACCAACCATCGTCAATGTTATCCTAGTCTTGCAACTGGCTCCTTTAGCTAATCTTTCCGTCTTTGTTATCTGAATGACGATTACTATACCATTGAGGGGTTTTCAACCCACAGCCCAACGCTAAAGGTAGTCTCGCCCAATCATAATAAATATATAAGACACACTTAGGAGAAGAGTAACGCATGGGCAAGGTAGTCGGCATCGACTTGGGTACAACCAACTCAGTAGTCGCCGTAATGGAGGGTGGCAAGCCGGTGGTGATTGCCAATGCAGAAGGAATGCGGACAACCCCCTCCGTTGTTGGCTTCAGCAAGGAAGGCGAAAGGGTGGTTGGGCAAATGGCACGACGACAAACCGTCCTTAACCCGCAAAATACCTTTTTTGCAGTTAAACGCTTCATTGGGCGGAAATATAGTGAACTCAGCCCAGAGTCAAAGCGCGTACCCTACACCATCCGCAAAGACGAAATCGGTAATATTAAAATTCCCTGTCCCCGTCTGAGTAAGGATTTTTCTCCTGAAGAAATTTCTGCAATGGTGCTGAAGAAATTGGCTGATGACGCCAGTCGCTATTTGGGCGAACCAGTGACAGGGGCAGTGATTACGGTTCCTGCTTATTTTAACGATTCTCAACGCCAAGCAACCCGCGACGCTGGCAGAATTGCCGGGTTAGAAGTGTTGCGGATTCTGAATGAACCGACCGCTGCGTCTTTGGCTTATGGATTAGATAGAGGCGATACGGAAACTATTTTGGTATTCGATTTAGGTGGTGGCACCTTTGACGTGTCGATTCTAGAAGTTGGTGATGGCGTATTTGAGGTAAAAGCCACTAGTGGAGATACGCAATTAGGCGGTAATGATTTTGACAGAAAAATTGTTGATTGGTTAGCAGAGCAATTTTTAGAGACAGAAGAAGTAGATTTAAGACGCGATCGCCAAGCTCTACAACGTTTAATGGAAGCAGCAGAAAAGGCTAAAATTGAACTTTCTGCGGTCAGCGTCACCGATATTAATTTACCCTTCATCACCGCGACGGCAGATGGGCCGAAACATCTAGAAACTCGCCTGACTCGCGCCCAATTTGAAGGTTTGTGTGGTGATTTAGTCGGGCGGTTACGCGCACCTGTGAAACGAGCGCTGAAAGATTCTGGACTCTCACCCGCAGACATTGAAGAGGTCGTGTTAGTCGGCGGTTCTACACGTATCCCGATGGTAAAACAACTGGTGCGCGACTTAATCGGTGACGAACCCAGCGAAAACGTCAATCCTGATGAAGTGGTAGCAGTAGGTGCCGCAATTCAAGCCGGGATTTTGGCGGGTGAACTCAAAGACGTGCTGTTATTGGATGTGACGCCTTTATCTGTGGGGTTAGAAACCATCGGCGGCTTGATGAAAAAACTCATTCCCCGCAATACTACTATCCCAGTCCGCCGTTCCGATATTTTTTCCACTTCCGAAAATAACCAAAACACTGTGGAAATTCACGTAGTCCAGGGCGAGCGGGAAATGGCGGTGAACAACAAATCCCTAGGGCGTTTCAAGCTATATGGCATTCCCCCAGCACCACGAGGTATCCCCCAAATTCAAGTATCATTTGATGTGGATGCCAACGGGATTTTACAGGTAACAGCCCTGGATAGAACCACTGGCAGAGAACAGAGTATCACCATTCAAGGCGCTTCGACTTTGAGTGAGGGTGAAGTGAATCGGATGATTCAAGAAGCCCAGAAATATGCTGAGGTTGACCGAGAACGCAAAGAACGGGTTGAAAAACGCACTCGCTCAGAAGCATTAATCTTGCAAGCAGAACGCCAACTGCGAGAAGTGGCGCTGGAATTTGGAATGCAATTCGCTCGTAACCGTCGCCAAAGAATTGATAATATTTCGCGGGAATTGCGGGATAGTCTCAAAGAAAACGACGATCGCGGTATTGACCAAGCCTACGCCGACCTGCAAGATGCTTTATATGAGCTAAATCGGGAAGTCCGCCAGTATTATGCTGAGGACGAAGATGATGACTTGTTTGGAACTATTAAAGAAATCTTTACTGGTGGTGACAAGGAACGAGAACGAGATTACCCCAAAGAAACCTATCGAGAACGCGATACCTACGGCAGAGATTATGGTAGGGACGCCAACAGAGATTATGGCAGAGACTCTAACAGAGATTACGGTAGAGACTCTAACAGAGATTACGGTAGAGACTCTAACAGAGATTATGGTAGAGACTCTAACAGAGATTATGGTAGAGACTCTAACAGAGATTACGGCAGAGATAGCCGCTCATCTCCCTCTGATAATCGTTCTTCCCGCCGAGAACGCCCTAGTTACCAGGACAACTGGGATGATGATGACGATTGGTTGTAATTCTCTTGACAAGAAAGCATAGGTATAGTAATCCAAAATCAGAAATGCTATTGACAGGGAATTCGGATTTGGCAATTACAGCAGGTAATAGGTAATTGGTGAGTTGATGAGGCTGAGGCAAATAAACAGGCTGAAGTACGAAGGATGAAATAAAGTCAGCTTTTGGGCGTTTTATCGCGGACGGTTAATTTGCGGCGTGGCGTACTAAAGTTGACTTGATGCCATTAAGAATCTCTGTAACAAAATCTAAAATCTAAAATTTAAATAACTGACTATGCAAAATTTGCAGAATTTTCGAGATTATTACGAGATTTTGGGAGTAACGAAGGAATCCACCAGTGAGGAAATTAAAAAGGTTTATCGGCGGTTAGCAAGGCAATATCACCCTGATCTTAATCCAGGAAACAAGGAAGCCGAAGAAAAATTTAAGGACATCGGCGAGGCGTATGAGGTATTGTCTGATCCAGCTAAAAGATCGCAGTATGACCAATTTAGCCGCTATTGGAAGCAAAAAGGCTTTGCTAACAAACAGACCCCAAAAGGCAAAACCTGGGATAATCGCTCTAACAGTCGCAATGGCACCTCAGAAGTAGATCCTAGTCAATTTGCTGATTTTGAAAGCTTTATTAACCAAGTCATTGGTGTAGGTAGTAACAAAAACCCCAAGAATGCGGGTAACACCACCACCAGCGACCCATTTCGTACCCCCAAAAGCCGAGTTGAATACACAGTTCCCCCAACTCAACCGCGTCCCACACGCCGGGATATCGAAGCCAGATTGACTTTACCATTAGAAAAAGCTTATCAAGGTGGTAATGAAAGGATTCGTTTAGAAGATGGGCGATCGCTAGAAGTTAGTATGCCCCCAGGTATGGTTACAGGTCAAACAATTCGACTGCGAAACCAGGGTATCGGTGGCGGCGATTTATACCTAAAAATTACCGTAGAGCCGCATTCTTTATTTAAGCTTGAAGGCGCAAATATATTCTGTCAAGTACCAGTCACACCCTCGGAAGCAGTCTTAGGAGGACAGGTAGAAGCGCCAACCCTTGATGGACTGGTGAAAATGTCCATTCCTCCCGGAGTCAGAACCGGACAAAGATTCCGCTTGGCGAATAAAGGGTATCCCGTGGAAAATGGTAAACGCGGCGACCAATTGGTAGAGATTCAGATAGTGACGCCGAAAAAAATTAGTCCTGAAGAACAGGAACTCTACGAAAAGTTACGACAAATTGAAACCTTCAAACCCCGTGCTGATTTATTGAGTTAGTCCGTATCTGACCCTTGTTGAAAAAATTTTTCCACGTCTTCTGAGCCATGAAGAATACGTACAATCTCGATTTGAGTAGAAATCCTCAATCGATATTTGAAGACGATTCTCGTTAACGCGAGGTGCGTCCGTAGGTACACAGCAGTGCTCATTAAACCTCTTGCAAAAGTACCTTTTCTACTCTCTGTTAAGAGTTCCTCCGCAGTCGCTCATGGGGGAAACCCCCAGACGCTCGATGACTCGCTAACGCTGCGCTATCGCCCTTGGCGTTTCCCCTTGGGAGAAGACCGCGCTGCTCTCTGTTCCCTGTTAAGAGTTCCCGACTTCTGCAAGAAGTCTATTGATGTGTCGCCAACATTATTTGAATTGGTATTAGAAAGCTCTACCCAAAAAAAGTTTCAACCCTATTCCCTGCAATAAAAACTACCATTGCGAAAAAGGATGCTTGACTAAATTGCTGTTGAAATACCTAGAGTCATGAGAAACCTCTTCACCAATCCAGCTTGGTAGTTCAATTTGTTGATTTTCATCGCTCAGTTCCACTTCAGCGATGATTAAACCTTGGTTCACACCTGCAAATTCATCGATCTCCCAGACTACACCACCATATTCTACTTTGTATCGGGTTTTTTCAATTATGGGGCGATCGCACAATGTCTCCAGCATTTCTTGAGCATCTGCGATGGGAATCGCATACTCAAACTCTGAGCGAGAATAATTGATACTCGGCCCCTTAATCGTCAGATAACCTTGGTTCTCTACAATTCTGACTCGGACGGTAGCTGTTTTCTGAGTAGCAATATATCCCTGAGAATATCCGCTACCCTTGGCTAATTCTCTCCAGCTATCTCCTTTGACTAAAAATTTGCGCTCTATTTCTTTTGCCATCTTGTTGAAATTAACTAGACAATATTGTTTTTAATGTATCAAAAACAGAGATTTTTAAACTAGATTTTACTTGTACTTTACCTAATTTTAATTTTAACTAAAAACTTAGTAAATATTTTAACTATTTCCTCCTTAGTTACCAGTAATCGACAGTATTTTTTGCTCAACGACAAATCATTTTATGGTAGGTTGAAAAAACCACCAATAAAATTATTCTACTTGGGCAAAGACCATTATGACTAAAGCTGAAAAGATTAGCAAAGAAATTGATTTACTAGACTCTCAATACTACATTAATCGAGAACTAAGCTGGCTAGAATTTAATCGGCGAGTCCTACATGAAGCCTTAGATAACCGCACTCCATTATTAGAAAGACTCAAATTCACCGCGATTTTCAGTTCTAATTTAGACGAATATTTTATGGTGCGTGTAGCGATTCTTAAAGAACAAGCGAAAGAACAGCCAAATCAACGCACAGCAGATGGACGCACAATAGAACAACAATTATTAGCGATTTATCAACTTCTAGACCCAATGGTGATTGAGCAACATCGTCATTTTGAACAAGTGCTGCGTCCAGCAATGGTGTCCCAGGGAATTCATTTGATAAATTACATTGATACTAGTCCAGAACAGCGCCATTATCTACAAGAACTATTTACAAAACAAATTTTTCCGGTGCTGACACCTTTAGCAGTTGATCCTAGCCATCCCTTCCCCTTAATGGCGAATCTCAGTCTCAATTTAGCAGTATTAGTCGAAGCGCCGCACACTGGAGAAGAAAAATTTGCCAGAGTTAAAGTCCCGAATATTCTCCCTCGATTTATCGCTTTACGTCAAGAATTGAACATAGAAAATGGCAAAATAAATCACTGGACTGGTGTAGCTGTAGAGCAGGTAATCGCCCACAATTTAGCAGCTTTATTTCCAGGGATGACGATTAAAGAATGTCATCTATTTCGCCTCACACGGGATGCAGATTTAGAATTAGCAGAACAAGAAGCTGATGATTTATTGTTAGCAATCCAGCAGGAATTACGCAAGCGCAATCTTGGCGGTTCTGTGGTAAGGTTAGAAATTCAAGCATCAATGCCGCAGTCGATGAGACAGATGTTAATTACAGAAATGGGACTGGTGGAAAGTGATGTTTATGAAATTGAAGGGTTGCTGAATTTAAAAGATTTAATGTCATTTATGGCATTACCTTTACCTGAATTAAAAGATCCGAGTTGGACGCCAGTAATTCCCCCACGTTTGCGCCATTTCTATCAACAGAATAAACTCACGAATTTGCATGATGAAGACAAGAGTATTTTTTCAGTAATTCAGCAGAAAGATTTGTTGGTACACCATCCTTATGAATCTTTTAGCAGTTCTGTAGAACAATTTATTATTCAAGCCGCCCGCGACCCTCATGTTCTAGCAATTAAGAT
The DNA here is from genome assembly GCF_000332295.1 of Fortiea contorta PCC 7126. GTDB lineage: Bacteria > Cyanobacteriota > Cyanobacteriia > Cyanobacteriales > Nostocaceae > Fortiea > Fortiea contorta. The sequence continues at coordinate 403,642 of NZ_KB235930.1, forward strand.
GACGCTTTATCGTACTTCTGGAGACTCAGAAATTGTTAGTTCTCTGATTGCGGCTGCAGAGAATGGTAAACAAGTTGCTGTGCTTGTGGAATTAAAAGCTCGCTTTGACGAAGAGAATAACATTAATTGGGCGAATAAATTAGAAAAATCTGGTGTCCATGTAGTCTATGGATTGGTAGGATTAAAAACTCATACAAAAATTGTTTTAGTGGTGCGTCAAGAGGGAGAAGAAATCCGCCGTTATGTTCATGTAGGGACGGGAAATTATAATCCTAAAACAGCGAAGTTATATACTGATGTAGGAATATTGAGTTGCCGAGAAGATTTAGGAGCAGATTTAACAGATTTATTTAATTATTTGACTGGTTATTCCTACCAGGAATCTTACCGCAAATTATTAGTGTCACCTGTGAATATGCGCGATCGCATTATTGCACTAATAGAACGGGAAATTCAACACTGTCACAATGGTCACAAAGGTCAAATTATTGCCAAAATGAATTCTTTGGTTGATTCGCGGATTATTGCGACTCTTTATAAAGCCTCTCAAGCTGGAGTACAAATTGATTTGATTGTTCGGGGTGTTTGTTGTCTGCGTCCTGGAGTTATCAAAGTCAGCGAAAATATCCGCGTAATTAGCATCATTGGTCGTTTTCTAGAACACTCCCGCATCTTTCAATACCATAACAACGGTCAAACTGAAGTATACATTGGCAGTGCCGATTGGATGCCCCGCAACCTAGATCGTCGTGTGGAAGCTGTCATTCCAGTCGAAGATACAAGCATTAGGCAAAACTTACAAAAAATCCTGGAAATCATGTTGACAGATAATCGCCAAGCTTGGGAAATGCAGTCAGATGGTTCTTACATCCAACGTCGCCCCCATCAAGATGAACCAGAGCATAGTTCTCAAAATATTCTCATGGAAATGACACAAAAATCGTTAAGTAATAAATAGTTTTAAGAAGAAATGAGGAGATAAGCAAAATGATTTAATTGCCTATTTCCTCATCACAAATATCAAAGGATAAATAACAAATAAAAATGAAATAGTGGTGGTATAGTTTTCTTAGTTTTATAAAAGATTTAAAATGAGAAACATCATCCCATTAGTGCTCAGTGCAGCCCTAATCAGCAGTTCTGTGGCGTGCAGTAAACCCAACGACCAAGCCAAAACTGCTCCTAACTCTGCTCAATTAACCACTGCTCAAAAAACCCAAGTATCTGTGCCAGCAGGAACTAACATAGACACGATTCTGCAACAAGAATTATCCACAGGTAAAAACCGTAATGATGAGAAATTTATTCTGCGAATTAAAAATTCTGTAAAAGGGTCAAATGTCGAACTTAAAGACGCTCAAATCCAGGGACATTTAGAAAATGTTAACAAAGCCGCTAAAGGTAAAAAAGCTAGTTTGCATCTAGTTTTTGATGAACTTATTCTCAAAGATGGTCAAACTTATCCCATAGAAGCTTCTTTAATAAACACTCAAATAGAGACAAAAACTAAAGGTAAATTTATTCAAAACGCTGGCATTATTTTAGGTGGAACAGTTGCAGGTCATTTTGCTGGTAAAAAAGCAAACATTAAAGGTGGTGGTTTAGCAGGAGGCGCAGCAGCTACGGCTTACGTTTTGTCAAGTCCTGGTGGTGAAGTAGTTTTGAAAAAAGGTAGTAAAATTCAATTGAAACTTAAGAGCGTTCTTGCTGCTACTTAGTAAAATAAATTTCCTGAAACTAGGGATTAGGAACTAGTACAGCACGGTGGAAATAAAGTACCCATGACAAATTTGCCCAAAGGCTGATCATACAAGCTAATTTATTTCATACTAGCCTGCGGCTTGCCACCTTTCAGGCGTCTACATACTTCATACTTCAGCCTTGTTGTACTAGCTTCTATTTCTTAATTTAGACTTATGGTAGGTGCAGCGATCGCTCCCACAACCTAAACTACAAATGTAGGCGTACGATAAACAGAATTGACCGTGAAAGCTAGATGGATCATTACAGCAGTTTCCGCAGCACTGTTCTTTGGTGGTAGCCTGTTCACATCGCTGCGCGACCCTTGGTTTCAAAACTTACAGCGTCCAAATTGGTTAACCTTTGAGTTCCTCATTCCCTTCATTTGGACTTTTATCTGGGCTTGTCTGACAATCTCTGCAATTATTGTCTGGGAGAGAAGCGCTAAACAACATTCGCGCCCCTGGGGGCTAATGGCTATTTATGCAGCGATCGCTCTACTAACCTCTACTTACAGCCCAATTGTAGTTGAACTCCGCAGCCTCACAGGGGGAATCATCGCCGGCGGATTGGCTACCCTCCTCGTCTATATTTTGGCATTTGTAATCAAACCAATTTCGCAAACAGCTTCCTGGTTATTTCTTCCCTATGCACTTTGGGGCCCCTTCGGTACTTATCTGACTTGGTTATTACTGCAGTTAAATACTGGTGTAGCTAGGTAATGTGATTTGTTATTAGTTATTTGTATTTATCGAGGACAAATGACTAATGACATTACTAATTATTATAATTATTCTTTTTCAAAATATTTTTAGAAAAAAATCCGCTTTTTTTCGATGAATATTCACTACAATCCTGAGCAGCTTCAGTAAGTACAATAGAAGGTTGGACAGCACACTTGATGTAATGGTTATTTGCGTAATATTTACAGTTTTTACAAGGAACTTTATGAGAAGTTTTCATTGTAAAAGTCATTTTATTTTCGATCATGTTGCGAATTTTCTGCAAAATTAAGAAAAAAACCACCCAAACAAACATAAAGCCGAGAGGAGACAAATATACAGCAACAACCGGTATAGTCAATCCCTCCTGTTTTCCTTGATGTTGTCTAACTTCACTGCGGATTACTTGATGCAATGAACTATTTGAGATTATTTTTTTTTGCAGAATTTGTTCAGCAGACATATTTTTTACCTTCACTTATATATTTTGAGTTTGAGTAGGTTATTCTCGATAACAACTAATTAATCAGTAAGCTGAATTTATCAGTATAAGTGTTTAATTATAGGTGTACCAAAAGAGAGACAGTTATATATCTGTCGTTAGTTTTGCTTGTGATTTCGATTTTTCTGTCTAAAGTAGTAGATTGAATAATTAACTCACACCACCATTGTTTGATTTTAAATACTTTTAACTTAAGCAAAATTAGAGATAGCTGACCCAGAGGTTGTCACTTTTTAGTCACATTTATTTAAAAGGCTAAATATATAGTTGATTGACAATGAATTTAACTACTCAATGCAATGGTGACAATTAATTTAATCTAAAAATCTTTTTTGGTGGATAAATTGAACCTGTATCAACAGACCAAAAGCTGATAAACAATGAAAATGCCCGTATTTTTTCATCATTGAAATGTGGGGCTGTAGTGTGTAACTAATATAACCTGTTTGATTATTAATAAATAATTTTATAACTATTGGCTTTTTAGGAAATAGTTCATGAGAAGATTTTTACCAATCAGCATATTTTTTTTAATCATTGTTAGACTTTGCACTGTTTGATCGGTGGTGCTGGTGATGACTTCATTTTCGGTGGTCTCCAAGCTGATAGAATTCTCGGTGGTACTGGAAATGACACCATCTACGCCAATGGCGGTGATGACTTCATTGACTCTGGTGCTGGTTTAGACAGTGTATGGCTGGGTGCGGGTGCTGCTACCGTTGTCCTAGCAGCTGGCGAAGGCTACGATACAATTAATGGCTTCCAACTTGGAGCTACCAAATTTAAGGTGAGCAGCCTGGAAAACTTGCACTTTGCCGACAGTGTTCAAGGTGCTCAAATCTTCCAGAATCATGATTTATTGGCGGTTGTTTCTTGGCAACAAGCAAGTACAATTAGCAGCAATGTGAGTGGAATTTTCGTGGTGTAAGTAGTGAGATATGAACAACCCACCATCCTGGAATTTGCTGGGATGTGTAGGTTGTATAAGTGCAGATTTTGTCACCAAAAATTATTAAATATTTATACTTAGGCGGGCAAGAAATATCATTAATGTGGGATTACGAACAGTTATTTAAAATTATTGCAGAATTGGTGATGCACCATTCTCCTAGTGGTGTGGAAACAGAAATTAACCAATTTTTGTTACAGCGATTTGCTAGTCTGGGTGTAGAAGTGTGGCGCGACAAAGCTGACAATATCATAGCTAAGATCCCCGGCAAAAATCCTCAAAAAGCGATCGCCATCACCGCACACAAAGACGAAATTGGTGCAATTGTCAAGACTATTGGCGATGCAGGACGTGTAGAAGTCCGCAAACTCGGTGGCGCTTTTCCCTGGGTTTATGGCGAAGGTGTGGTTGATTTATTAGGAGACAACGAAACCGTCAGCGGTGTTTTAAGCTTTGGTTCCCGTCACGTTTCCCATGAATCACCGCAAAAAGCGCAACAGGAAGACACCCCCGTCAAATGGGAAAACGCCTGGATTGAAACCAAGCTGACCACTGTAGAACTAGAAGCAGCAGGCATTCATCCAGGAACTAGAATGGTAATTGGCAAGCATCGCAAACATCCCATCAGATTAAAAGACCATATTGCTAGTTACACCCTAGATAACAAAGCTTCTGTGGCGATTCTTCTAGCTTTAGCTGAAACTGTGAAACAGCCAGAAGTTGATGTTTATTTGGTAGCCTCAGCTAAAGAAGAAGTAGGCGCAATCGGGGCCTTATTTTTCACCCAAAACCAAACTTTAGATGCTTTAATTGCCTTAGAAATTTGTCCCCTATCCAGTGAATATCCAATTGAAGATGGGGAAAGTCCAGTTGTTCTCGCTCAAGACGCCTATGGGATTTACGACGAAAGCCTGAACCGACAACTAAGCCAATCAGCCAAGCATTTAGATATACCCATACAACTAGCAATATTGAATGGATTTGGTAGCGATGCTTCTATTGCGATGAAATTTGGTCATGTCGGGCGCGCTGCTTGTTTAGCATTTCCGACACAAAACACCCACGGTTATGAAATTGCTCATTTAGGAGCGATCGCTAACTGTATCACTTTATTAAAAGCTTTTTGTGAAAGCAAATTCGATGAATAATAAAGAACTACTGCTCCAAGAAATTGAATCATCTTTCAAAGAATACAACAGGTGCAAGCCTTAGGGTTAGAATCTTGGCTTTGAAAGCCTCCCACTATTAAATCACCGCAATACAATCAATCTCTACCAACACATCCTTCGGTAAACGCGAAACCTCCACACAAGCACGAGCCGGTGCTGTATCTTCAGGGAAATATTTAGCATAAACTGCATTCACCGCCGCGAAATCCTTCATATTGGCGAGAAACACAGTAGTTTTCACCACATTCTCAAAAGTCGCACCAGATGCAGTCAAGATAGCTTCCAGATTAGCAATCACCTGCTCAGTTTGCTTGACCACATCGTCAGTGTAGACAACATCACCAACACGGGGATCAATAGCAATTTGACCAGCCACAAAGATGAATTTACCAGCAGCAGCGATCGCTTGATTATACGGCCCCACAGGCGCCGGTGCACTATCAGTATTAATTACTTCACGAGTCATAGATACCACTTTCTCGAATAAAGCTTTCTGTTTGCCGATTTTCTCATCAGACGCGATCGGTAAAAGGTTAGTTAACCCAACCGAGGACGTATCCCATAATGCCGATAATGCCAATAATCGCGCAAAATGCGATCGTGGTCAAAACATAAATCGTGCGGTACACGCCAAGACTCAAAAATACCCACACCTTTAGCGTCATCCCCAGCCACAGGTTCACCCGTCGCCGTCGCTAAAAACACAATACTGATCGTATGCTGACGCGGATCACGGCTAGGGTCAGAGTATACCAAAAATTGTTCAATCAACTGCACCTGCAAACCCGTTTCTTCCGCCGCTTCCCGAATAGCCGCCACTTCCACCGCTTCCCCATAATCAACAAAACCACCGGGAATTGCCCAGCCTAAAGGAATATTATGTCGCTGAATTAACACTATTGGTCGATGTGGTCTGTCAATTAATTCGATGATGATGTCAACTGTTGGGGCTGGATTTCGGTAATTACTGGTCATTGGTGATTGGTTATTTGTCATTGGTTATTTGTTATTGGTCACTGTTGCCAATTCCCATCGCCCAAACCGCACCCTGGCGTGATAAACTTCGATGCGATCGCTCCCTCCCACACTCAGGTTATATATGCCTTTTCCCAGATCCAGCGGCATTTTGCTGCATCCGACATCTTTTCCCAGCCGATTTGGCATTGGGGACTTAGGTTTAGAAGCTTATCGCTTTATTGATTTTCTCAAAGAAAGCTACCAACAGTATTGGCAAGTTTTACCTTTAGGCCCTACAGGTTATGGTAACTCCCCTTACATGTCCTACTCAGCAATGGCCGGTAATCCTTTGCTGATTAGCCCAGAAAAATTGCTGGATGAGGGTTTGCTAGTTGCGGAAGATTTAGCTAATTTACCAGCATTCCCTGCCGAAAAGGTGGATTTTGGGCAGGTTGTGCCTTTGAAAATCGATTTACTCAAAAAAGCCTGCGAAAATTTTAAGGTAAAGGCAACACCAATTCAGCAAAAGGGTTTTGCTGGTTTTTGTGACACCAAAGCCTACTGGCTAGATGATTATGCCCTGTTTATGGCGCTCAAAGACACTCAAGACGGTGCTAGCTGGCACACTTGGGAACCAGAAATCGCCAACCGATCGCCAGAAGCATTAGATCGGGTACAACGCCAGCTAACAGGGGAAATTTTCTACTATAAATTCACCCAATATGAATTTTTCCGGCAATGGTCGGAACTCAAAAGCTACGCGAACATGCGGGGTGTAGATATCATCGGTGATATCCCCATTTATGTAGCTCATGATAGCGCCGATGTGTGGGCAAATCCAGAGATTTTTTGTCTAGATGAAGAGACGGGAGCAGCCGCACAAATGGCGGGTGTGCCACCAGATTACTTTAGCGCCACCGGTCAACTGTGGGGAAACCCGGTTTATAACTGGGAAGAATTACAAAACCAAGACTTTAAGTGGTGGGTGCAGCGGTTTGAAGCCATGCTAGATTATGTCGATATTATCCGCATTGATCATTTCCGCGGCTTTGAAGCTTATTGGTCTGTACCGCAAGGTGAAGAAACCGCTGTCAATGGGGAATGGGTAGAAGCGCCTGGAGATGCTTTTTTTGAAGTAATTAGGCACAAATTGGGCAGTTTACCGATTATGGCTGAAGATTTAGGGGTGATTACGCCGGGAGTGGAAGCATTACGAGATAAGTTTGAATTTCCGGGGATGAAAATTTTGCAATTTGCTTTCGGTTCTGATCCTGGGAATCCATTTTTACCGTTCAATTACTGCAGAAATGCTGTAGTATATACAGGCACTCATGATAATGATACGACTATCGGCTGGTTTAATACAGCTAGTGATTGGGAGAAGCGCAATCTAGAATTATATTTGGGTTGTATTAGTCCTCAAGGTGTGCATTGGGATTTGATTCGACTGGCTTTGAGTGCGATCGCTAATCAGGCGATTATTCCCTTACAAGATATTTTGGGATTAGGAAACGAGGCGCGAATGAATTTTCCTAGCACTGCTGAGGGTAATTGGGAGTGGCGCTATTATCCAGAAGCTTTGAGAGATGAATTTAGCGATCGCCTCAAACATCTCACCACGCTTTTTGGACGCGCGCCCCAGACCAAATGAAGATTAGGGCCAATGAGGGGGACAAAAATCAATCAGTAAAAATTGATCATTAGTATCCCTCATGCCCCTCACCCCCTAATTTTTTTCCCTTGTTAAAATCTAGGCTTGGCAGCAATCTTAATTTCCTCAGCTTTTCCCAGTTCTCCCATGGGCTTTGCTTGTTCCTGGTTGACGCTCATCAGCACACCGCCAGCATTATTAGTCTTCACAGTCAACTGCTCTTGCGCTTGCCAAGTGCGACGACTACCCTGTGGGAGAGTACCTTCAAACTGAGTTTTACCGTCAGCGATGACGCGAATCCAGGATGACTCTTCTACAGTCACGCCAATTTTTACTGGCTGTCCGGCTTGTGTCGGTTTGGCAGCTGTAGGTTGTTGCAGATAATTGGCTGATAGGGGTTTCTCAAAAGACTCAGTTACTTGTCTTGGCTTAGTCCTGCCATCATTCGCTTGTAGCCCAGAATTATTGAGCATCTGGGACAAGCTAGTTACAGAGCATACTATGACAAATATGTAAAGTAAGTAGAGATGAATAGGACGTAGTTGACTGATGGGTTTAGTTTCTAAGGTCAGTGGGCTGTTAACTCGCACACCAGTAATTGGAAAACTACTAGCAAACTCTGTTCCCTTGAATCCTAGTGCATCGGCAAACTGTCTGATCAAGCCCTGAATATAAATTGGTTCTGGCAGATCATCTAAATTACCTTCTTCAATGGCCTGCAACAGCCGTCTGGGAATCCTGGTCAAGGCCACCACTTCCTCTAAGGATAAACCCTGTTCTTGGCGAGATGCCCAAAGTTGAGCACCCAATTCTGCTAACTTTTCAGCGCGTTGTTGCTCTATTGACAGTTTTGGCTGTTGATCATCCTTCCTTCTTGGCCACTTCATGCTTTGTTACACTCCTTAACTCAGCTGAATCTTTAATAGGTATGTGCTTGATCTGCTCTTGCAAAAAGCAAATCTCATCGTCTGACAGGGAACGATATTGACCCTCTTGTAAGCAGGGTTCATCGGGCTTTTCTAATTGAATCGAACCTATGGCAGTCCGATGCAGTTTGATCACGGGATATCCTAACTGTTGGGCTAAACGGCGAATCTGGCGATTTCGTCCCTCCTTTAAAACAATTTCTAAACAGCTGTGGGCGGCGGAATTTTCGATGAAGCGGACTTCCGCCGGACGAGTTTTTCTCCCTTCGAGCATCACGCCCCGACGCCACGCCTGTAGCACTTTTTCTGGGGGGTGTCCCTTGACTAAAACGCGGTAAGTCTTGGGTATGCTGTGGCGGGGATGGGTAAGACCAAATGTTAGGTTGCCGTCGTTTGTGAGTATTAATGCTCCTGTAGAATCGGCGTCTAGTCGCCCTACTGGGTGAATTCCTAAACCGTCCCGTAATTGTAGCGGTAATAAATCCAGGACTGTAGTTCTTCCCTGGGGGTCGTCGCAAGTGGAAACCACACCAGCGGGTTTGTGTAGTAGAAGATAAGTCAGATGCGGTCGTTGCGCGGCAGATACTGGCTGGCCATCAATGGTGATACTGTCGGTTTTGGGGTCAACCTTTTGACCCAAATGCGCCAAGATACCATTGACCCGCACACGCTTTTGCCTAATCATTTCTTCGGCTTCACGTCGTGAGGCTACACCCTGTTGAGCTAGGACTTTTTGTAATCGTGCCTCCATGTCGAATGTGCTTTTTCTTCCACTAGCATTTAAATCATAGTATTTGCACTTTGTAGTTAATAGCCTTAAATGTTACATTTAAAAGCTATTTAGTGTCAGCTGTTGGTTGAGTTTACAACTGTAAATCGAGGGTGAGATGTCAGAGCCAAATTCAGAACCAAAAAATACTGGCAAAGTGCGAGTTATTACGACTATGCTCACCACAGCCTTAAAGTTATGGCTGAGAGCACAAGTTAGCCAAGTATCTGAGTTGGCTGTGGAGATGCAAGCGAGCGATCGCCAAATCCTCTCTGGGCGGGTTCCTCAGGTATCGATTTTCGCTACTGGTGCTGTTTATCGAGGTCTTCATATCGGACAAATTCAATTATTGGCAGAAAAAATTCACATTAATATCGGTTCTGTGCTCAAGGGACAACCACTCCGACTGTTAGAAACAGTACCCGTGGTTGGTGAGCTAATTGTTGAAGAACAGGATCTGAATAACTCCCTTTCTTCTGGTTTATTAGCGACTGCTTTGAAAGATGTACTGGTTAAACTTTTACCAGAATGCAGCTCAAAAACCAAGTCAATTACTTGGACAAAAATTATCCTAAGCAATAATCAAATTATACTGCGGGGTGCTTCGGTGACAGAAACTGAATCGTCACCAGTAGAGCTTTCCACGGGTTTGGCACTGTTGAGTGGTCACGAGCTACAACTGGAAAACATCCGCATAGCCTACAACACGATGGCTCCATCTGGAGGTAATCATCATTACAGTTTTGATCTCGGTTCAGAGGTTGATATCCAAGAACTGACCTTGATCCCAGGTAGACTAATCTGTCGCGGACGGATTAACGTTAACCCCTAATGATTAAAAATCAAAAACTGAAAATGCTCGCTCTTTATTTTAAATAATATCTCTGGGGCGTGGGGTGGTGGGGAGTGTGGGGAGTGTGGGGAGTGTGGGGAGTGTGGGGAGTGTGGGGAGTGTGGGGAGTGTGGGGTGATGGGGTGATGGGGTGATGGGGTGATGGGGTGATGGGGAGTGTGGGGTGATGGGGAGTGTGGGGAGTGTGGGGAGTGTGGGGTGATGGGGTGATGGGGTGATGGGGAGTGTGGGGTGATGGGGAGTGTGGGGATTAAAGTTTGAGCCTTTGAGCCTGAAGCGTCAGCCTTTGAGCCTGAAGCGTCAGCCTTTGAGCCTGAAGCGTCAGCCTTTGAGCCTGAAGCGTCAGCCTTTGAGCCTGAAGCGTCAGCCTTTGAACCTGAAACTTGGATTTCAGAACTCAAAACATCCTCCTCAGAACCCAAAGCTTCCCACACTTCCCACACTTCCCACACTTCCCACACTCCCCACACTCCCCACACTCCCCACACTCCCCACACTCCCCACACTCCCCACACTCCCCACACTCCCCACACTCCCCACACTCCCCACACTCCCCACCTCCCACACCACCCCACCACCCCACCACCCCACCACCCCACCTCCCACACCACCCCACCTCCCACACTCCCCAATCCGTAGACAAGCAATCTAATCTGTAATTAAAGGCAATAAGAGTGTGACAAAGTAGTAGACCAACGGAGCTGTAAAAATATAACTATCAGTACGATCCAAAATGCCGCCATGACCGGGAATCAATTGTCCAGAGTCTTTTACCCCGGCGTCACGCTTGAGCATGGATTCTATCAAATCGCCGAGTAGGCTAGCAATGCCAATCAATAAACCCAAAGCCGCGCCTGTGTAGAGAGGTTTGGGCAAGTTGAGGTAATACGCTCCCGCTAAACCTACAGCAATGCTAGCACTCACACCAAAGACAGCACCTTCAACGGTTTTTTTAGGGCTGATATCTGACAAACGAGTTTTTCCGAAGAATTTACCGATGGTGTAAGCACCAATATCAGCTGCCCAAATGCCTAAGAAAGTCAGTATGGTGAGAGTTAGACCTTGTGGTAGAGAAGCGAAATTACTTTGGTCAAAAATATCTTTCCAGGCTACAGGCCAGTAACCGCCTAAAGGTAAATTGCTCTTGGCGAGACTATCAAGCGATCGCAATCGCACCCAGTAACTGGATAAATATCCTACATAAAACAACCCCATAATTGAAGCGGAAATATCGGCAATGGTTGCCATTTTGGGTTGAAATAGCAGGTAGAAACAAATAAATGTCCCGGCTATAGGCATTACTGCATCAGCTAAATTGCCATCGAGAGTGCATGTAGCTAGTAACACTTGGCTGGCAAATATGGTGGTTTTGGCAGCGGGAGCGATACCTCTAGCGCGCACCAAATTAAAATATTCCTGTTGTCCTAAAAAGACAACAACTGCAACCATGATGGTAAAGTACCAACCCCCTAAGAGGGTGGAAACTAAAGCAAGGGCGATCGCTACAATTGAGCTAATAATCCGGGACCAAGGCATAAGAGTAAGTATGAGGTATTAAAGTATGAAGGATGAAGACTGGTTGAGCCTTCATCCTTCAGCCTGCAGATTTAGTCTAGTTTCTCACCACTGAGGATAAAAATGGGATCGACAGCGACAAAGGTTTGAGAAAAGCCGCGCATTTCTAGCCGATTAACCGCAGATTGGACTACCTCAATATTGCGAGCTCTCAACAATGAAAAGCTTTGAGAAATAGCATATAGACTCTCTAAATTCGCAGCCGTGGCTACAACTCTACCTGTGGGTGGGAGATAATCCCACACAGCTTGCAAAATTTCTTGGATAGGGCGCCCACCCTCAATACAAACGCGGTGAGGCATAGTTTTCAGGCTCTGCAAACAATCAGGGGCGTTACCTTCAATCACTTCGACGTTTTTCACCTCAAAGCGATCGCAGTTGCGCCGGATCAAGTTAGCTACTTCTTCATCTCTTTCCACTGCAATAATCTGTCCATTTGGACACAGCATTCCCACTTCTACAGGAATTGTACCTGTCCCAGCCCCAATATCCCACAACACTGAGTCTGGTTGGAGTCGTAGTTGAGAAATTAATAACAGCCTAACTTCTCGCTGGCTTAAGGGAATTCCCGGTAAGTGCTCGAATAATTCATCAGGAATCCCAGGGGTAATATAAGGCCAAAGTTCGCAGGGCATAGAGTTTGGTAATTATACTAAAGATAGCAGCTTGCTTAATTATGGCGAGCTATCAGTTATGAAAACCTTGTCAACGTAGCGTTATGAGTAACTCGCATGACTGGGGAAGTTTTAGTTAACCGCTACGAAATTCAGCAGCAGTTGGGCAAAAAAGCAGGGCGACGGACGCTTTTAGCCTGTGACTTGCAAACACACGAACTAGTAGTTATTAAGCTGCTCTCTTTCGGTAGTGACTTTGAATGGGATTCCTTGAAGCTATTTGAGCGGGAAGCAGAAACTTTAAAATCTTTGTCACATTCTTGTATTCCCCGCTATTTGGATTATTTTGAAGTCAATTCGCCTACCCTCAACGGATTTGCTTTAGTACAGAGTTATATCCCAGCCCAAACCCTAGAGCAATACTTACAAAATGGACGGACTTTTACAGAAATTGAAATCAAACAAATAGCTCAAGCTGTTTTAGAAATTCTCGCTTATTTGCATGGATTACATCCGCCTGTGATTCACCGCGATCTTAAGCCCAGCAATATTTTATTAGGGGAGCGCTCTGGAAATAATATCGGTCAAGTTTTTCTGGTGGATTTTGGTGCAGTCCAAACTGTCCTGGCTACAGAAGGTGCAACAAGGACTGTGGTAGGTACCTATGGTTATATGCCGCCGGAGCAATTTGGTGGGCGTACAGTTCCCGCTTCTGACTTATACAGTTTGGGTGCAACTTTAATTTACTTGGTGACGGGAATTCATCCAGCAGATTTACCGCAAAAAGACTTCCGCATTCAGTTTGAGCATCTTGCTGATGTCAGCCCCAGTTTCCGCAATTGGCTACAGCGAATGGTTGAACCCAACCTAGAGCGGCGTTTGCATTCTGCAGTGGCGGCGCTGTCAGCCTTGGAGCAATCACCGTTACCCAACATTGCGACTTTAACTACTAGCAAACCAGCCGAAAGCCAAATTCAACTCACCAAAAGCAGCGATGATCTAGAAATTTTGATTCCCTCCCCTGGTTTTCAACCATCGCTGATCTTCTTGGGTTTATTTGCGATCGCTTGGAATTCATTTATCCTCTTTTGGACAATTGGCGCCCTCTCAGCCCCTTTCCCTGTCAATCTCCCCTTTGCTTTGTTTTCTCTGCCTTTTTGGGGTGCTGGCGGTTTTATGTTGTACGGTTTTTTGTTCAATATATTGGGTCGTACTCGTCTGTATGTAGATCGTCAGCAAATTGACCTTACCTATGAGCTATTGGGATTCAAATTCCGTCGTTTTCATCCATCACCTAGACCAAATATCACTAAGCTAGTTTACATCCCACAACATTTCACGAAAGATGCTGAAGACAACCGCACTCAGGTGTCAGCACAATTAGATATTTGGGTAGGAGTCAAAAAATATCAACTAGGTGGTACAGATCATGGCATTAAATCTGACCTAGAACTGGAATGGTTAGCTCATGAATTAAGCGATTGGTTGAATCTACCCATTCACAGAGAATAGCGATCGCGCCTAGACTTGGAGCCGATGGCTATTTTCGCTAAAATGTTGTCGAGGGGAATGCAAAACTTTGTGGTTTTGACAGCTAGACAAAACTCTCAATTATTAAAAAATTACTGTTGCCACCAAAATAATACGTATTCATTAAGAGTGAGATTTTTGTCCGGAAAAATCTTGCTTAATAGTTGATTCAACTAAGGCTGACAGAATGTTGGTCTGGAATGCTGACTCTAAAGCAGTTACTGGGTATTGAGTACAACCACACGCTTTGCCAACCTGCATTCAGCATGACAGAATGACGATGATATGCGTAAGTCCTGTTGAAATTTTTAATTTATCTGACAAAATACAAGAAATTAGTATGAACGTTAAATTATACGGGAAGCAGCTTTATCGTCAAGGTGTTAGAGGTTAGAAGCTAATGGGGCGATTCGAGAAGCAACCAGACAACCCGCGAGTCAGAGGTGATCTATCCAGATCCGCAGAAAATGCCCTCTGGGCCGTTGTTGAGGATTTAGAAAATCTTCAGCAACATGTGATTAGGTCGATGCAGGAAGAAATTAAACGGCTACAGACAGAAAAGAACCGTTTAACTGACGACATTCAAAAGCTGGTTGAAGAAAAAGAACAACTACAACAGGTGCGCCAAATCACCGAGCAGCAAGTGTTGATCCGTCAGCTAGCCGAAGCTTTAGCCAAGCACATATCTTCCCAACTCCAATCTTCATTGACAACCTTAGCGACAAAGGCTGCACAACAGGAATCCTCTCAAGTTAGTAGCCTCCCTGGCGGTGTCAACAATGAGAATGTAGAAAAACTGCTCAATACCTTGGATGACACCCTCACCATTACCTTCAGCTCGCTGCAGCAAGAACTGAAAAACTATCAAAGTAATCTTTCCCAACAGTTGTCTCGAATGCACAATCAACAACAACAAGGGGAAGAAATAATAGCAGAGATCGTCAATCGCTTGCAAGGTCTAGAAAAAACAACCGAAGAAACTTTACTCAAAGCGGTTAACATCTCACCACCAACCGTCTTACAAGCCCCTGAAGCAGCGGTAGTAAACATCTCGCCACCTACGGTATTGCAAGTTGTTGAGCTACAACAAAACAAATCTTCAGAAACCAACGCAAATTTTTCTGAGATAAATAACAATTCCATCGAGCCAGTTTCTGTGATTTCGCCAGAGTTATCACAAAGCGAAGCCGACTGGGAACCAACGCCACAAATCCCGCCACTACCCCCAGTCAAAGCTGACGACACCGAGCCAATTTCTGTGATTTCACCAGAGTTATCACAAAGCGAAGCCAACTGGGAACCAACGCCACAAATCTCGCCACTACCCCCAGTCAAAGCTGACGACACCGAGCCAATTTCTGTGATTTCACCAGAGTTATCACAAAACGAAGCTAATTTTGCACCGACAGCCCCAGCAGCAGATATCCCCCCACTTCCCCCAGTCAAAGCTAGCGAAGTTGACTGGGAATCAACCGGACAAATTCCTCCTCTACCCCCAGTCAAAACTGAGGACATCGAGCCAATTTCTTTGATTTCGCCAGACTCCACAAAGGAAACTAGATCAACACCGATTGAGCGATCGCGCCAGCAAAATTCTACTCCCTCAACACCAAAATTACCTTCTTCTTCGGGCTTATCACCGATCCAGATCGGTTTCTTGCTGATTGTCTTTTCAACGGTAGTATCATCGCTGTATAACGTAGCCATCAAGGTAATTTTTCATCAAGGTTCAGAAATCCTGGGATTGGTAGCGGTGGAGCGCTTGCTTGTACCGACTTTAGGCAATACCTTGTTAATCTTAATGTTACGTTTGTTGGTGGTTGTACCGCTAATGGTCTTGATGGCTCCCATCATGCATCCACGAGTGTGGCAAGATATCCAAAATATTTTTGACGCTTTGAGAAAAAATTCTACTCGCGCTCATGCAGCGACGAAAAGAGTTTTTCAGTTGTCGATCGCCAGTGGCTGCTTTTTGTTTTTATCTCAGGTACTAGTTTATCTGGCTATCGGTCAAATTCCTACAGGAATGGCGATCGCTCTTTTCTTTGTTTATCCCCTGATTAGCGGATTCCTGTCATGGTTCCTGTTCCGCGATCGTCCTACCCTCTTGGGTGCTGTGGCCATCGGTTCTCTATTCTGCGGTGAGTTACTGGTTTTGGGTGGTTCGGCTCTAGGTAATGTTTCCCTGGGTAGCAGCACAGCTATCGTCTCAGGCGTAGCTTTCGCTATTTACGTAATTTTAACCAGAGCATGTGCTAGTAAATTGCATCCCGTCACCTTTACTCTCATTAATTTTGCTACCATGTTGCTCCTCAGCTTCATCGGTTTAATGATCCCACTCCCATCGGAATTCAGCTTAGTACTTGATCCTTCTAAGGTGTTGGAAATTGTTTTAAGCGCTTTTATTTTGGGCGTACTCACCCTCTGCGGTTACGTATTCAATCATCTTGGAATTCTCAAACTAGGTGCAACACGTTCCGCAATTATCGGAGCTAGTGTCCCAATTTTAACCGTGATTTTTGCTGGCGTGATTATTCAAGAAAACTTGGAGATTCTCCAAATTTTTGGAGTGCTCTTAGTAACTTTCGGTGCAGGAGCATTTGGCTTTGAAAAAATGCGAAAATTGGCAAATTCTACCAATTATCCCAATTAAGAGCACAGTTTATCTGTACACATGAAATACTTTTTGTTGTATAGAAGTTGCTTTCGCTTCATTTCTATGTTGTGACCGACTGAAAATGATCTGAGTACACAATACTAGCCCCTAACCCCTAACCCCTAACCCCCTTTATTTAATCCCCGCAAGTAATATTTCAACTTCCTTGGTTTAGAGTACTTTTACTGAATTAAAAGTAAAAATTAATTTTGATTTTTTGAAAAAATATTTTACTTAATGATTTGATGACATGATGCTACTAGATGAGTGTATACAAAACTCGTAAACAAATGCTAATATCAGGAACAATATTAGAAAAAATAACAGGCATTTTGAACTGGAAATTATCCGTGTTATTAAATGTGTGTAATTCCTCTAAGTGCAAGCTGTCTCAACTACTAAGGTATTGCTGGAAGTGTTGAGCAGTGTAGCAAATAACAAACCATCATCGTGGCTGTTTGAGTTCATCACAACACCCTTTCTATCATTTCTAGACTTCTGGGAAAAACTCAAAACTCACCAAAAGTCTAGAAAAACAATCTGGAGGAGATATTTTCCATTAACTGCACCTGCTGATATGGGTGATCTGCTCCAGCTAGTAGAAACTCTTAATTCAGTGAGAACACCGTTATCATTGATACCGATACAAGAGTAAAACTTTGATATAGCTATTAGACTTGATCAGTTAATTTAAGGAAGCCACTGAATTTTACCCTGAGGTACAAAGCAGTCCCAGAGTAAAGCTTACATATGCTAGAAAGACTGAAGTTAGACGCTAATTCAACTCTAGCAATGGTAATATCTATGGTTCTGTACCAAAACTTAGGTGGAATTCACAATACTTGACTACCAAGAGTCTTATAGTTAGAGCATAATAAATAATCTGAAGTGAAGACATAGCCTTCAGTCAGGTGTATACTACTTACTTCCCTTTGACTAATAACTGTGTAAACGTGCTATTCAACTGTCTGTAATATGAGTAACGACATAGATCTGATCAAACGTCTTGGCCCCAGCGCGATGGATCAGATCATGCTTTATCTGGCTTTCAGTGCCATGCGGACCAGTGGGCACAGGCATGGGGCATTTCTAGATGCAGCAGCCACGGCGGCCAAGTGTGCGATTTATATGACCTATTTAGAGCAGGGACAAAACCTGCGAATGACAGGGCATTTACATCACCTAGAGCCAAAGCGGGTAAAAATCATTGTAGAGGAAGTCAGACAAGCGCTGACTGAGGGCAAACTGTTGAAGATGCTGGGTTCCCAAGAACCACGGTATTTGATACAACTGCCTTATGTGTGGATAGAGAAATATCCTTGGCGTCCGGGGCGATCCCGCATTCCGGGGACAAGCCTAACCAGTGAAGAAAAAAGGCAAATTGAACAGAAATTGCCTAACAATTTACCTGATGCTCAACTGACCACCTCGTTTGAGTTTCTGGAATTAATTGAATTTCTGCACAAGCGATCGCAAGAAGATATGCCACTCCAGCACCAAATGCCTTTGAGCGAAGCTTTGGCAGAGCACATCAAGCGCCGCCTACTTTACTCAGGGACAGTGGCACGCATCGATTCTCCTTGGGGAATGCCTTTCTATGCACTTACCCGTCCCTTTTATGCCCCAGCCGACGATCAAGAGCGCACTTACATCATGGTAGAAGATACCGCCCGGTATTTTCGGATGATGAAAGATTGGGCAGAAAAGCGACCGAATGCGATGCGGGTTTTGGAAGAACTGGACATCCCACCAGAGCGATTTGAGCAAGCGATGGCAGAGTTAGATGAGGTAATCCGCGCCTGGGCAGATAAATATCATCAAGACGATGGCATTCCCATGCTGCTACAAATGGTGTTTGGTAAAAAAGAAGACTAATATGCTCGCCATCACTTAACCTAGTTTGCAGTAATTTTAACTAGCTTTTAGTGCCTAGAATCCACTGCCGAGTGGATTCACATCATGGCACTGCCAGGGTAGCCCATGAGCTAAAGTCTTCTCAACTAGTTTATCTACTATTTGGTGGCGCTACTATTGGGTCTGTAGCCGGAACACTGATGAATCCCGCAGGTTTGATAATTGGCGGTGTAGACCCAGACGTCAAGCCGCTAACTCTGTCGCTAGCATCGATACAAGTATCTAAAGCCCTAATCGGCGCCAAGTCTTTGACTTCACTACGCAAACCCACTACACATTGAGCAAAGCGCACGGGTAACAAACTGCGACCGCAATAACTCAAAGCTGAGGGATTAACTGCCCCTTGAGTATTCAAACTAATATTAACTACACAAGTAGCCAACTCTTCCGGGCGTCTAACTAATCTACAACCAGCAAGAGCCTCTGTAGCAGCGATTTTAGCTTCCTGGCTAATTTTCACCACACAAGTAGACAATTCTCTGGGACGTAATGCTTTAGCACAGGCCGATAAGGCTGCATCTGGAGTGACACCCACCTTGATAATTTGACCAGCACAGGCACGATAATCATTGTTGCTGTAGGAGGCGGTGAGAGCTACACCAGGGACAATTGTTAATAACCACCCAGTAATAGCTAAAACTGGTGCTGTCAACCGAACTGCTTGAGAATTTAATACTTTGTGAGCAGAATAGTGATTTCCGCTGACTTTTTTACTTAGAACCATTGCCATTCTCCAAACATCCAAAGTTATGCTAGCTTACAATGTGCCATACACAACCGTATTCCTACAAATTTTCCTGCGGGAACCAGAGCGACTCAATAAAGAAGAAAACGTTTGCACAGATGGATATAATAGAGGTTTATGTACTAAAGTAGGTAATTGGTTTCATACAAACCGAAGATTTTCCTGACTTTTAGTCGAGGGAATGCCAAAATAGTATGTCTACGTAAAGTTTAAACAGGATTAGATTAAGGAAACTCATGTCCCGATACAGAGGGCCACGCCTCAGAATTGCACGTCGCTTGGGCGACTTACCAGGGTTAACCCGGAAAAGCGCCAGACGCGCTTACCCCCCTGGTCAGCACGGTCAGAACCGCAAGAAGCGCTCTGAATATGCTATCCGTCTTGAAGAAAAGCAAAAGCTCCGCTTCAACTACGGTCTGACTGAAAAGCAATTGCTCCGGTATGTGCGGAAAGCCAGACGAATTACGGGTTCTACCGGACAAGTGCTGCTGCAATTGTTAGAAATGCGCTTGGATAATACTGTTTTTCGCTTGGGTCTTGCTCCCACAATTCCCGCAGCGCGTCAACTGGTAAACCACGGTCACATAACTGTGAAAGGTCGTGTAGTGAATATCGCTAGCTACCAGTGTCGTCCTGGTGAGGAAATTGCTGTTAGGGATAAGGAAGCATCTCGCAAGTTGGTAGAAAACAACTTACAGTATCCTGGTTTAGCTAACCTCCCCAGTCATTTAGAGTTTGACAAAGCTAAGTTAGTTGGTAAAGTCAACAGCGTGATTGAACGGGAATGGGTGGCGCTACAAGTTAACGAACTGCTTGTGGTGGAATACTACTCACGCCAAGCTTAATTTTTTATTTTTGGTCATTGTCCTTAGTCCGTCGTATTTCACAAGTGACAGATGACTAACCCCCAATTTGCGACATGGTACGAGTGTATGCGGCTGTCGTACCAGAGTCGCGCTCTTTAAAATTAATTTCTGGTTTGATTTCCAAAAGTTCCCTGACCTGCTCTTGCAATTGAGTAGTAATAACACCATGACGCAGAGCAGTTTTCAGGTCAATTTGTCCGGTTTCATTTAATAAACAAGGACGCAACCAACCGTCTGCATTTAAACGCATCCGATTACAGCGATCGCAAAAGCACTCCGACATCTGACTAATAAATCCTAGCGTCCCCTGCGCGCCCGGAATTTTCAACACCTCAGCAGGCCCGTTACCACGTATTTGTGATTCTGTCAATCCCCAGTGATCGCTTATTTGTCGTCGTAATTCAGCAGAAGATACCCAACCGCGATCGCCAAATAATCGTAAGTTACCAATAGGCATAAACTCAATAAATCTGACATGCCAATGCTTGTCAATGGTCAAAGCAGCCAAATCTAAAACCTCGTGGTCGTTAACCCCAGGAATCACCACCACATTTAACTTCAGCGGGTCAAAACCCACATGATAAGCAGCTTGGATCCCATTCCAGACATCTTGCCAACGCGATCGCCCACGATTACCGATAATGAGATCAAAGGTGTCAGCATCGAGAGAGTCGAGGCTAATATTGATTCGGCGCAAACCAGCATCATAAAGATTTTGCGCCACGGGAGCGAGTAAAAACCCATTGGTAGTCATCGACAAGTCTTGAGTTTGGGGAAAAGCAGCAATTTTGCTGACTAAATCTACCACACCGGGACGTAGCAGCGGTTCCCCACCGGTCAGACGAAAGCGGGTAAAGCCCACCGGGATGAAAACCTCTTGAATTAGGGTGAGGAGTTCATCATCAGTCAATAACTGTTGCTTGAGGATATAGTCAAGCTCCGTACCTTGGGGCATACAATATTGACAGCGGAAATTACAGCGATCAATGAGACTAATGCGGAGATAATCTACCTGGTTCATGAAAAGCAAAAAATGAGCTTTTTGTCAAGTTATGAGAGCGATCGTCACAAATAAAGTTAATTCACGCTCCTCTAGGCTAGCGTGCATTAGGTATATTTGCGAAAAAAAGAAGGCGTCGGGTAAGATGCGATCGCCTAATTTCCCGGCCAGTACTTTTTGCGCGTACTCTCTCATAACCCTCATCACAAAAGACAAAAACCAAAGTACTCTAAAACCGACTGTCCCCATAAAAAGAAGCAGCCGGTTTGAAAGCGTTTATTTTAAGCGCAATTTAGGCTTGTCTATTTAAGAAGTTTTGCACTTGTTGCAAAGCTGCAGCACCGATGTTAAAAGCAGCCCAAGCAGCAGCAATAAGAACTGGTGCGAAAACGATAGCTATACGGAAATCGATGTCCATTTTTAGAACCCCTCTGTTAAATAAGTTAAAGTTTTGTCAACTGCTCTCACTTTTATTGTTAGCTGAAGTGGACAATTTTTCCAGACCTATGTGTAAAGAATAGTTAATTGGGTATTGGACACGGGATCAGAAGAAGTGTGGGAGGAGGGGGAAGTGTGGGAGGTGTGGGAGGAGGGGGAAGTGTGGGAGGTGTGGGAGGAGGGGGAAGTGTGGGAGGTGTGGGAGGTGTGGGAGGTGTGGGAGGAGGGGGAAGTGTGGGAGGTGTGGGAGGTGTGGGAGGAAGGAGAAGATAGCAAGCGTAAGCATAAATTCTTTTTTTCTCTCATCCCCCCATCTCCCCACACTCCCCACACTCCCCACACTCCCCACACTCTCCATCTCCCCATCTCCCCACACTCCCTCATCTTTATAATCACACGGTAAACCCGATATCCGTGCCCTTATCGGCGTGAACCAAGGCTAACTTTTGGTAACGTTCTGCGTGTGCGAGCAGTTCAGCGGCTTCGGGGGGGGTGATTTGGCGAAGGATTTTACCGGGAACGCCGACGACTAGAGACAATGGCGGTACGTCTTTGGTGACGACTGCGCCAGCGCCGATAATGCTACCAGCCCCTACCCTGACACCATCCAAAATTATGGCGCCGATACCGATTAAACAGCCTCGTTCAATATGAGCAGAATGGACTACCGCACGATGACCTACGGTAACATGGTCTTCTAAGATGGTAGGAAAACCGGGATCGCCGTGTAAAATAGCTCCATCTTGAATATTTGTGCATTCACCGATATCAATCCGCTCTACGTCGCCTCTGACTACGGCTCCATACCAGATGCTAGCACCGGCGGCGATGTTGACTGAACCGATGACAACTGCATTGGTGGCGATGAAGGCGGCTTGAGAAAAATCAGGAGATGACCAGTAAGAAGCAGTAGACACGATAGAATATGAATATGGTACCCAGGAACACTGGAGAAGCTCCAACTTTTCAGGCTGGTTGCAAGACTAGATTATCACAGGGTTATGGCTCTATGTAGAGCAGGACACTGATGAAAAAATTGACTACCACAAGTCAGAGCAGCTAACCGTAAGTTTTAGAGCCGAAGTGTAAAATGTAACCCACTGGTGCTGGCGAAGACAAAACTATGTTTCTATGCACTTCATGATGAATCCAGGCTTGCAGTACCCCATATTTGGCCCTGACATTCAGTGTCCCCACTGTCGCCAAACGATCCCGGCGCTGACACTGACGGACACTTATTTATGTCCTCGTCATGGGGCGTTTGAAGCGAATCCGAAAACTGGTGAATTAATCCATTTACAATCGGGGCGTCATTGGCGCAAGTGGAATAACGACTGGTATCGTCAACACACTCACCCTGACGGGATTCGATTTGAAATTCACGAGGCGCTGGATAAGTTGTATACCCAGGGCTATCGAGCTACACGGGTGATTATTGCGCGTCGCTATGAAGAATTGATGAGCGGCTATTTGGAACGGAGTACCCCTTGGCGTTCTGGACAACCTGAAGGTGCTGCGGCGCGACTTTATGGTTTACCTGTGGAGTTTAGCCCTGACTCAGCAGATGATCCTGCATGGGAAGTGATTAATTTTGACTTGGAAAAAGAGCCTGGTGTACCTGTACGCTATCCTTATTTCCGGTTATTTGAGTAGATGTCATTGGTCATTAGTCATTTGACAAAGGACTCATGACTAATGACAAAACGCCAAGTCTGGGCGATCAGCACTTTGGTACAAGGACACAATTATGCACCATGCTTCGATTCGGACTGCAAATATTCATCGAGCGATCGCATTTTATGAACTTTTGGGATTTACAGTCTGTGAACGCTTCACTACAGGCTACACCCTCGCTTGTTGGATGGAGGGATTAAACGGCAGAATTGAATTAATCCAAATTCCAGAACCAAAACCAGCTGCCGATGCATTTGCAGATGAACATTATGTGGGATACTATCATCTATCTTTCGATTTAACGAACGTTACCCCAGATTTGCCTGGTTATTTAGAAAACTTACAGGGTCGTTTGGCTGTAGCATCTCAAAGTCAACCAGAACAGTTTCAACCACTGCAGGTGCTGTTGTTACCAACACAGCAGCAAATAGGCGATCGCATTTTAGAAGTCGCTTTCATTGCAGACACTGACGGTTTACCGCTGGAGTTGATCCGGTTTATGGCTTAAGGTCATGTGCGGCTAAGATGCAGATTATTGATTATTTGAAGATTCATCACTTATATTCGCGTCTGTGCATGAGAGCAGAAAATATCGATGCTATTTGCCCAACTCCCTTTGATTAAACCAAATATGTCAAGGCATTTACATATATACTTTTAAAGTACATGTCCGTGTTTTCCGCTTTGCACCGATATCGGGTTCCATTGTTAGTGTTAAGTCTATGGGTGATGACGGTTTTTCTACTCAATGATCAACCTGTAGTCAGTCAAAACGCGATCGCTCCCCATGGTACATATTCTCAACCAACAGTGACAGCACAAAAACTCATTCCTTTAAATGTGACAGAGAACGTCAATAAAATCGTACTGGAAAATGGTCTAACTGTCCTGACCAAAGAAGTACATACTGCACCTGTGGTGACAGTACAGGTATGGTACAGGGTGGGTTCGCGCCACGAAGAACCCGGAACTAACGGGATTGCTCACCAGTTGGAACATATGATGTTTAAAGGCACTGAAATTCGTCCTGTGCAGTTTGGACGGTTATTCAGTGCTTTGGGTAGCGACTCTAATGCTTTCACTAGCTATGACCAAACAGCCTATTATAGTACAGCCGAACGAGATAAGCTCAAAGCTTTGCTGATGCTAGAAGCGGACAGAATGCAAAACTTGCAAATCGATGATCAGCAGCTAACAAGTGAAAAGCAGGTGGTAATTTCTGAACTCCAAGGTTATGAAAATAACCCAGAGTATCGCCTCAATACTACAGTGATGCGAGCTGCTTTTCCGGATCATGCTTATGGTTTACCGGTGGGTGGTACAAAATCAGATGTGGAAAAATTGCAAGCGCAACAGGTGCAAAAGTATTATCGCCGTTTCTATACCCCTGACAACGCAGTTTTAGTCATTGTTGGCGATTTTTCCACTGCTAAAACTCTTTCAACAGTTCAAGAAATATTTGGGAAAATACCAAAGGGTCAACAATCAAGACTCAACACTCAAGACTCACAAGTCAAAAATATGCCCGTCTCTTCATCTCCCATCATGCTCAAAGAACCAGGAGCGGGAGCCGCAATTCTACAAATAGTTTACCCCTTACCTGCCGTCAATCAACCAGATATCCCCGCGCTGGATGTGATGGATTACATTTTGACAGAAGGGAGAAATTCTCGTCTGTATCAAGATTTGGTAGAATCAGGGTTGGCGAATGAAATTGCCGCCCATGTGGCGAGTCTGCGAGAATCAGGCTGGTATGAACTGTTGGTGACGGCTGATCCGCATCAAAATCTGCAAAAACTTGAATCTGTATTCAATCAAGCGATCGCCAATTTGCTAAAATCAGGCGTCACACCAGAAGAATTAGATAGAGCCAAAGCACAGTTAGAAGCTTCTCTGATTTTGACTAACCGCGATATCACCAATCAAGCGATGCAATTGGGATATGATGAAACAAACGCAGGTGATTATCATTATCGAGAACGCTATTTAACCGCTATCCGTCAAGTGAAAGCTGCAGATGTCGTCGCTGTCACTCAAAAATATCTGCAAAAATCGGCTCGCGTCGTCGGTTGGTTGGAACCATCCCGCAAACAAGCCAAAAGTTTAACTAGTGACTCACGATCGCTACAAGTTACAGAATCTTTTTCCACAGGTACTCCCCTGAATCCAGAGGAATTGATCAAGTATTTACCTCCTGTAGAAGAGACGGTGGATGCGATCGCGCCAAATTTACCACAGCAATTTACACTGGAGAATGGTTTACAGGTTTTATTGCTAACGGACAAGAGTACCCCCACCGTCACCTTGAGTGGTTACATCAGAGCAGGTAGAGAATTTGATCCTGATGATCAAGCTGGGTTAGCGTCTTTTGTCGCCGATAACTTAGTCAATGGTACCAAAACCAAAGATGTCATAGCGATCGCTCAAGCTTTAGAAGCACGAGGCGCCAGTTTAGATTTTGAAGCTTACCGCGAAGGCGTGCGGATTGAAGGTGATACCTTAGCTTCAGATTTACCCATGCTTGTGCAGATATTAGCAGATGTAGTTAAAAATAGTACATTTCCGCAAAAAGAATTAGAACTCAATCGCCAACAAGCTTTGACTACTTTAAAAATGGAGTTGAAAGAGCCATCGGAAGTAGCAATCAGAACTTTTGTGCAGTCGATTTATCCGAAAAAACACCCGTTATATACCTTTCCCACAGTAGAAAGCTTGAAAAAGATTCGCCGTGAAAATGTAATTGCTTTCAAAAATCAACATTATCGCCCAAATACCACAGTACTAGCTTTGGTAGGGGATTTGCAACCAGAACAAGTGCGATCGCTCATTCAAGCCGAGTTTGGTAATTGGCAAGTTAGCGGTGAAGCACCCATATTAAAATATCCTCCAGTAGCCAAGCCCGAAAAACTCATATCTGTGAACTCAGTGCTACCCGGTAAAGCCCAAGCAGTGACTTACATGGGTTACACAGGTATTAACCGTTCAGATCATCGATTTTATGCTGCCTTAGTATTAAATCAGATTTTGGGAGGCGATACCCTCTCAAGTAGACTAGGAGCAGAAATCCGCGATCGCCTCGGTTTAACCTACGGAATTTATAGTAACTTCCAAGTTGGGAAGAATTTTGGCACATTTTTGATTGAAATGCAAACTAGTCCTGAAGATACAAATAAAGCGATCGCCAGCACCCGTCAATTACTTAAACAAATCCATCAACAAGGCGTCACCCCACCAGAAGTAGAAACAGCCAAACGCACCCTCATCAGTAATTACAACGTTTCCCTCGCCAATCCAGAGGAATTAACCAAAAGAATCTTGATGAATCAAGTCTACGGACTAAATACAGCCGAACTAAGTGCATTCACTGAAAAAATCCAGCAAATCACCCTTGCTCAAGTCAACCAAGCAGCGCGGGAATTGCTTCATCCCGACCAAATCGTCGTCGTCACAGCCGGGCCAGCAGTCTTAGCTAGACACAGTATTAAATAGATAATTGAGTAAGTAGTTTCCTTGAATTCTCGGTTCTAAATTTGTACGATTACCTTATTTAGAACTAAATTCATACAAATGAACATCTTCATTACAAAACTTAACAGTCACATGTCCCAAATTATGCATATCAAAGCTTTAGCTGCGCTCACAAAGCCGATATGCGTCCTCATTCTGATTTTGTTCTGCTTAACTATTAACACCACCCCCACCACAGCAGCCACATTCACCGGCGATTTGCTCAAACAACCAGCTTCGGAGGTGATAATCAGCTTAGGGACTTCCACCAACGAACTGAAATTTGAGCCGAGTCACCTAGAATTCTCAGCAGGTAAGCGCTACACACTGCGTCTCACCAATCCCAGCCAACTCAAGCACTACTTCACAGCTAAAGATTTTGCTGATGGTATCTGGACACAAAAAGTCCAAGCTGGGAAAGTAGAAATTAAAGGAGCCATCCATGAATTAGAGCTAAAACCAACTGCAGAAGCAGAATGGGTATTTGTACCACTCAAATCGGGAAAATACGCCTTACACTGTTCTATTCCTGGACATACACAAGCGGGTATGATTGGTGAAATCACCATTGCTAATTAACAAATTTCAGCACCGGATACATTCTCTGCACAAAAACAAAAAACTTTGCGTTGATAAATTCTCAAGAGTTTGAGGTGAAAAATAAGTTAATTTAAATAAAGATATAATTTCTCAACTAACCGTACTCAAAAATTCACCCTTAACATTTCAGCATCGATAAATTTTCAGATCTTATGAACATTTTCACTAACTTACTTTCTCAAACCATCCAACCAGCACCTGCTAAAAAACAACGGCGAGGTATTGAAATTAAATCGCCACGGGAAATAGAAATTATGCGCCAATCAGCAAAAATTGTCGCCACAGTTTTAAAAGAAATTTCCGTTTTAGTACAACCAGGAATGACCACAGCTGATTTGGATGCTTACGCAGAAAAACGCATCCGAGAAATGGACGCCACACCCAGTTTCAAAGGATATCACGGTTTCACAGGTTCTATTTGTTCTAGTATTAACAACGAAGTAGTACACGGTATTCCAAGTCCGAAAAAAGTAATTCGGACTGGTGATGTTTTAAAAGTAGATACAGGAGCTTATTATCAAGGCTTTCATGGCGATTCCTGCATCACAATTGCTGTGGGTGAAGTGACACCAGCCGCTGCTAAACTAATTCGAGTAGCCGAAGAAGCTCTTTATAAAGGTATTGAACAAGTTAAAGCTGGAGCATACCTGCTGGATTTAGCCGGCGCCATCGAAGACCATGTAAAAGCAAATGGTTTTAGCGTAGTTGAAGAATTCACAGGACATGGAGTAGGTCGTAACCTCCATGAAGAACCCTCAGTATTTAACTTTCGCACAAGAGAAATGCCAAATGTTAAACTACGCCCAGGGATGACATTAGCAATTGAGCCAATAGTCAACGCTGGTTCTAGACATACCCGGACATTAGCAGATCGGTGGACAGCTGTAACTGTAGATAACTCACTTTCAGCCCAGTTTGAGCATACAGTATTAGTGACAGAAACTGGTTATGAAATTTTGAGCGATCGCTCCCAAGTTTAAACTCCTCAATTCTCTCATCAAATGTTGTCGGAGCACGGCATCAATCAGACTATTTCATCCCTCATCAACTCATCAATGCCGTCTCTTACAACAGATATAATTATGACCAGCCAAATAACAACTCAATTACCCCTCCCCCCACATTTTCACCCCAGCAAAGTAGGTGAAATTTGGCGCGTACCTTACCAACAACGCGCCGCAGAAGCTGAAGCATGGACAAAACAACACAACATCAAACCAGCAGCCAACGACAAAACCCGCATTTGTCTATTATTAATTGATGTTCAAAATACCTTCTGCATCCCCGGATTTGAATTATTTGTTGGGGGAAAATCTGGACTTGGTGCAGTAGAAGATAATCAACGACTGTGTGAATTTATCTATCGTAATTTAGGAATAATCACAACAATTATATCCACACTAGACACCCACACAGCCACACAAATTTTCCATCCTATTTTCTGGATAAATAGTAACGGTGAACATCCCACCCCAGCCGCAACTACTATTACCCCAAAAGACATCGACCAAGGTATTTGGCAAGTCAACCCAGCCGTTGCTCATAGTATCACAAATAGTGACTATGAACTATTAAAAAAACATGCTTACCACTACCTTAAACAACTCAGCCAAAACGGTAAATACCCCCTGATTATTTGGCCGTATCACTCCATGCTTGGTGGTATTGGACACGCTTTAGTGCCATCAATAGAAGAAGCAATATTTTTCCATAATCTCGCCCGTCAAACTCAAACAAAATTTGAAATTAAAGGCGAGAATCCCCTCACAGAAAACTATTCAATTTTGCGCCCAGAAGTATTATTAGATTTTGCTCAAAATCCCCTAGCTCAGAAAAACATCAACTTAATTCAACAACTCTTAAAATTTGATGCCGTAATTATTGCCGGTCAAGCTAAAAGCCATTGTGTCGCTTGGACAATTGACGACTTATTAACAGAAATTCAACAAATAGATCCTACCCTGACGCAAAAAGTTTATCTCCTAGAAGATTGCACCTCCCCCGTAGTTGTTCCAGGAGTTGTTGACTACACAGAACAAGCAGACGCAGCATTTTCCAGATTCTCCACAGCAGGAATGCACATAATCAAATCTAGCGCCACCATAGCAGCCCTTTTTTAAAACCGAGGTAAGCGCCAAGTCTCGCAGAAAAATTCTCCGCGAAACTCTGCGAAACCTTAGCGAACCTCTGCGTTTCCCTCCTCATTTGAGCAAATAACCTTTGGGATCTTGTGCGACCCAACCCAAAGACGAACTAGAACGCACCTCAAAATGGAGATGGGGCTGAAGAGAACTAGGTGTACCAGTAGTACCCACAGTTCCGATCACATTTCCCTGTTGCACTTGCTGACCCACAGTAACTTTGATAGCCTCAAGTTGAGCATAGCGGGTTTGCATTCCACCCGCATGATTAATGATTACCAACTTACCATAAGTGCCTTGTTCATTAGCAAAGACAACGGTTCCAGGAGCGATCGCTTGTACAGATGTGCCTACTGCTACCGATAAATCCACTCCACTATGAAAAAATACATCAGATGTGGTGGGATTAATCTGCCAGCCGTAAGGTAACACCACAGTTGCCGCTTCTGTCAAGGGGTATCCAGCTAAGGCTGGACGACTCGTCTCGACATCAATTGAGGTGGGGATGGGAGACTTAGTTAAAGGGCGATTCGGGAGCGAAATCACCCCCGGAATAAACACAATTCTGGGGTTTTGTTGACAACCGTTTACCTCAAACAGCGCATCAGCCCGGACTTTATACCTAGTCGCTACTTGTCGCCATGTTTGACCACGAGGGACTTCTACCACAATACCGTTATAGGGAGGAATCTGCAGTTGGCTACCAACAGTCACTTTGCCATTGTTCAAAGCTGGATTCATCCCGATAATAGTGGCAGGAGAGAGATTGTAGCGCTGGGCTATACTCTCCAAGGTTTCACCACGAGCAACTGTGTGACGCTGGAAGCGAGATAAAGCCGGAATTGGGCAACTTTCTTCAGCCGCATCGGCTCTTTGTACCCTTGGAAGTATGGATATTAGCCCCAAGGAACTGATTAAACTACAGAGAAACACCAGACGAAAGGGAAAACGCATGTGTAACAGTGAAGAGAACACTAACTCTAAATTTTAGATTTGAAATTAGGGAATGGGGAATGAGAGGGGTGGGAGGAGGGGGGAGTGTGGGGAGTGTGGGGTGATGGGGTGATGGGGTGATGGGGTGATGGGGTGATGGGGAGAAAAAGAATTTATGCTCACGCTTGCTATCTTCTCCGTCCTCCCACACCTCCCCCTCTTCCCACACCTCCCCCTCTTCCCACACCTCCCCCTCTTCCCACACCTCCCCCTCTTCCCACACTCCCCATCTCCCCATCTCCCCATCTCCCCGCACTCCCCATGTCCAGAAATTAATCTGTCCACTTGCTGTTTGCTTGACTAAACTAAGAAATTAGCAACTGCATTGCTGTCCTTGAATGGAATGATTATGAAGTTATCTTTAAAGCAACTGGCCGTTTATTTATCTTTAGTGGTGATTGGCGGTGGTGCAGGTCTGTTAGGTAGTCGCTATCTTTTACCACAAAGTTACTCGTTTCGGCAATTAAAAAATGTGACTGTGGCTCCACCTGTAGACCCTGTAGTTCCTAATTCTGTGAATGGCGCCGTTGGTTCTCCAGGCGGCGATAATGTAAATTTTATTGCTAACGCTGTGCAAAAGGTCGGCCCAGCGGTAGTGCGAATTAATGCGACCCGCAAAGTTGCAAATCCCATTTCTGATGCTTTGAAAAATCCGCTGTTGCGTCGCTTTTTTGGCGAAAACGAGCAACCGATCCCCGAAGAACGAATTGAGCGCGGTACGGGATCGGGATTTATTTTGAGCGCTAATGGAGAATTATTGACTAACGCTCATGTAGTTGCTGATACTGACACAGTACAAGTTACCCTGAAAGATGGTCGGACTTTTGAGGGGAAAGTATTGGGAGTTGATGCGGTGACAGATGTGGCGGTGGTGAAAATTAAAGCCAATAAATTACCTACGGTGAGGTTAGGTAATTCCCAAAATTTGATCCCTGGTCAGTGGGCGATCGCTATTGGCAATCCTCTCGGTTTAGATAATACTGTCACCATCGGCATCATCAGCGCTACTGATCGCACCAGTGCTCAAGTCGGTGTACCAGAAAAGCGCGTCAGCTTTATCCAAACTGATGCAGCCATTAATCCTGGCAATTCTGGCGGCCCCTTATTAAACGCCCAAGGGGAAGTTATAGGTGTCAATACTGCCATCCGCGCTGACGCCCAAGGACTAGGTTTCGCTATCCCCATTGAAACCGCCGCCCGCATTGCGAATGAATTATTTACCAAAGGGCGCGTAGAACATCCTTTCCTGGGAATCGAAATGACAGACCTTTCTCCCAGCAAAAAACAGCAGATTAATCTCGAAAATCAACTCAATATTCAGCCAGATGCTGGCGTTGTGATTAAAGGAGTGCTGGAAAATTCTCCTGCAAAACAGGGAGGACTGCTTCCCGGAGATGTGATTCAAAAAGTTAACGGTAAACCGATGAGAACTGCAGCCCAAGTTCAAAAGTTAGTTGAGTCTAGTTCGGTGGGAGATGTCCTGGAAATCGAGGTTAACCGCAGCGGTAGAACACAAAGCTTTAAAGTCCAGTCAGGGGCTTATCCTCACAAAAAATAATTATTCCCTATTGACTATTGACTAGATAAATGCTCTAAATGCATTCTTTGTTCCATTTGGCGCAAGAAATAGCCCGTCATCATCGCCGATGCCAAAAGACCCGCTAGGTTATCCCTGTCTGTGGTAATTTGCACATTGAAATTTTCTGCAGGTAACATTCCCACTAGCCCTTGGACGTTTTGCGAAATAATTTGTTTAATTTCCGGACTAACAGACTGGGCGACACGGGAAAGAACTTCAGGCGACTGGTGTTGTAGATATTTGAGCAACGGATTAGGTTGTTCCTCAAGGTGGTCGTTCAGAAGTTGGTTGGTGTGTTCCTCAGAGTTGTCATTCAAGAAGTCGGGATCAAAAACCATTGGCAGTTTTTTTTAGCTTGGTTGCTAATTCTACTCTAAACCATAGTACAAGGGTAATGCATTTCCCAACGGTATAAGCCCTGAAGGGGAGATGGGGAGGTGGGGAGATGGGGGGGAGGTGTGGGGAGTGTGGGGAGTGTGGGAGGAGGGGGAGGTGTGGGGAGTGTGGGAGGAGGGGGAGGTGTGGGAGGTGTGGGAGGTGTGGGAGGTGTGGGAGGTGTGGGAAGACGGAGAAGAGCACAAGCGTAAGCATAAATTCTTTAATTCTTTTTCTCCCCATCACCCCACCACCCCACCACCCCATCTCCCCACCACCCTCTCCTCCCACACCCGATGTCCGATCTCTTACTATTGAAATTAAGAGCACAAATCGGAGGCAGGTGTGACCACGGCGCTACACTGGCAAGAGCGAGTTGGTAATCAAAGAGATTGGGTTTGGCGAGGCTGGCAAATCCGCTACACTTACATTCGCCCCACCCAAAACACTCACAAAAAAGCACCCTTGATTCTACTACATGGCTTTGGTGCTTCCATTGGTCATTGGCGACATAATTTAGAAGTTCTAGGCGAGCATCATACAGTCTACGCCTTAGACATGCTTGGGTTCGGCGCTTCTGAAAAAGCCCCAGCCAACTACAACATTAACCTTTGGGTAGAGCAAGTTTATGATTTTTGGCAAACTTTTATCCGTCAGCCAGTAATCTTGGTGGGTAATTCCAACGGTTCATTAATTTCCCTCGCCGCCGCCGCTGCTCATCCTGACATGGTGCAGGGTATAGTCATGATGAGCTTACCAGACCCATCCTTAGAACAAGAAGCCATACCCCCTGCCTTGCGCCCCATCGTCAGAGCCATTAAAAATATTGTCGCATCTCCGTTAATACTCAAACCCCTATTTAACCTAGTGCGGCGACCGGGAGTAGTGCGTCGCTGGGCTAGTCTGGCCTATGCTAACCCAGAAGCTATCACCGACGAACTCATAGAAATCTTGGCCGGGCCTCCCCAAGACCGGGGTTCGGCCCGCGCTTTCAGCGCTTTATTCAAGGCCACAATCGGCATTGACTTTAGCCCCAGTGTCAAGAAAGTTTTACCAACCTTAGCAATTCCCATGCTACTGATTTGGGGACAAAAAGATAGATTTGTCCCGCCAGTACTTGCTAGCCGATTTATTCAATACAACCAAAAATTGGAGTTACTCAACCTAGAAGATGTAGGGCATTGTCCCCATGATGAGTGTCCGGAGAAAGTCAACCAAGCTATTTTAGATTGGATTGAACAATCTCTCGGTAATAGCCTTGACAATAAAAAATAACAAACAACAACTAACCAATTTTGACTTGAGTTGTGTCAACGGCATCAGCGCCGTTAACCGCCTTGGCTACAGAAACCATCTTATTGAGAAGATCTTGACTGGGGACTTGACCTTTTAAAACCACAGTCCCCCCTGTTTGCGCTACCCAAAGAGTATTCATGTCATCTAGTTGAGCATCCTGATCAAAAGCCAACGCTACCCGCTTCGCTAACCCGCTCTGGTCATATTCTCCATTTAATCCCAAGCGTTCTGGGGGAATGGATTGAGTCGTTGTCGTAGACTGCTGAGTAGCCGCAGGAGCCTGCGCTACTGCTTGAGGATTAGGGTTAACTTCAGCATTTTCTGGTTTTTCCATGCCGAACAGTCTCTTTAACCAACCCATAAACTTTTTCTCCGATTCGGTAATACATCATTTGTGAATATATAAGCTGGAGAAAAAAGCTACATCTGTCCCGGAAAGGATGTGTAAATAGTTGGACACCTACATTTAGAATGATTTCGGTACAACTTTCGTGTTACGCCAATTTTCTAAATTTTGGCAACGCATCAATAATCTGTAAGTAAGGGCGAACGGCCGTTCGCCCCTACAGATTCGCCCCTACCAATTTATCTGTTGTTTTCTTTTGGGGAACTGATATTACTCCTAAATAAATGTTATGGATGCACGATTAAGTTTAAAATAGGAATTCAGACTTTCAAGTCAAGTGAAAATTGCAGCCATTAGCTAGTGACTGCATTAACCACATCCTGCCCTAGCCTCTGTTGGCAAAGATGAAACATACTCTATCAGTATTAGTAGAAGATGAAGCGGGTGTACTCTCCCGCATTTCTAGTTTGTTTGCTCGTCGTGGTTTTAATATCGAAAGCCTAGCTGTCGGCCCGGCTGAACAGGGGGGAGTTTCCCGAATTACGATGGTTGTACCTGGCGACGATCGCGTGATTGAACAACTGACTAAGCAATTATACAAGCTTGTCAATGTCCTCAAGGTGCAGGACATTACAGAAACTCCTTGTGTGGAGCGAGAATTGATGCTCTTGAAGGTGAATGCTAACAGCACCAACCGCTCAGAGGTGGTGGGAATAGCTCAGATTTTCCGGGCGCGGGTGGTAGATGTGGCTGAAGATTCTTTGACTTTAGAGGTAGTGGGTGATCCTGGGAAAATGGTAGCGATCGTCCAGGTACTGCAAAAATTTGGCCTCAGAGAAATAGCCCGCACCGGCAAAATTTCTCTGATCCGCGAGTCTGGTGTCAATACTGAGTTACTCAAATCTTTAGAAGCAAAGGTCTAGTCAGGACTAAGAGACGTTCTCTTCCAATAATTTAAAAGTTTTTTTACTCGCACCGCAGATGGGACAATGCCAATCATCAGGAATTTGCTCAAAAGGTGTACCGGGAGCAATTCCTGAATCAGGATCACCAGCAACAGGATCATAAATCATACTGCATTGTCGGCAAATCCATTTACGAATTTGAGGATCACTGCTGACAACTTTAGCTGTAGCTTGGCCGCCATTTAAAACCGTTAAAGCTTCAGCGTAGCGGTCAGCATGGTAATTTTCCACAAATTTTAGCAAGCCAAACCGATGTGCAGCCTCCCGAAAAGTGTTAGCGTGGTCTGTGGATTCTTGCACTTGCTTGAGAAATTCATCAGCCGCTGATTGATGGCGATCGCGTTGAGCCGCTGCAGCAAAATCAGGATACATGATACTGTATTCATAGGTTTCGCCTTCGATGGCTAAAGATAAACAGCGGGACATAATTTCTCGCTTTTGTTCTGCACTCAACGCCTCAGGATTTTCTACCACAAGTTCTGGATGTAGCAAAACAAAATGTGAAAAAGCATGTTGGGTTTCTTGTTCTGCTGTTTCCTGAAAAAGTTTCGCCAAGTCTTTAAAGCCAATTTTCCGCGCTACCTCTGCAAAAAAAAGATACTTGCGATTTGCCATCGATTCACCACCAAAGGCAGCTTCTAAGTTTTGCACAGTAGTAAAATTTGAGGAGTTCATAATTTTGAGATGCCAGTGAAGTGATATGCTGTAGCGAAAACAGACACTAAAATCGCAGCATCAGCCGAACTAAATTTGATGGCAGAAGCGTTGCTGACAAAGTTCGCCGACTGATACTATTTTGGATTGTGGACGATTTGTGAACTGTTTCAAAACAATTATAAAACTACATCGCTGATTTTTAACGGGGAAGAGAGTAGTTAGGGGGTAGGGGTTAGGGACTAGGCATACGTATCAACTTAAGCCACAGATTGCTTAAATGCTTGGCTTTCATACCCGTCTGGGAATGAATTCCCAGGCTAATAGCTTAAGTCTACTGAAGTAGACTAGGGATTTGTGAGCATTTTTAGTCATCTTGAGATGACTTTTGCTATGAGACTCAGAATTGATTCTGAGGCGGGACAAGCGTTTCGCGTTAAGTTGACACCAATGGGGACTAGGGAAAGACTTGGTTGATTGCAGCAATTTTCAAAAGGAGGCGCCGCTTGTATATTAGCGGCGGTTCTGCATCAATTTGTTGACTGCTCTGATTAAAGCCTCTGGCTCGATGGGCTTGGAGAGATGTTGTTGAAAACCCGCTTGCAAGGCTTGTTTCTGGTCAAATTCGCCAGCATAAGCAGTCAGGGCGATCGCCGGTACTTGGCCGCCTTGGTCTGGTGGTAAGGTTCTCACTTGGCGCAATAGCATATATCCGTCCATGTCTGCCATACCAATGTCGCTTAAGAGAATATCTGGTTGGAACTGAGCTAATGCTGTGAGTGCTTCTAAGGCGTTAGTCACCGTGACTACATCTGCACCAGCCTGTTCTAAGGTAAAGGAAATTAAGTCTCGCATATCCTGTTCATCATCGACAATTAGTACCCGCTTTCCTTTGAGGGCTTGATCGTCAGTTGCAGAGAGAGAAAGTCTTTGGTCAAGGTTATTTTGTTGGCTGATCGTCGCCGCTAGAGGTAATCTGACACTAAAGGTGGCACCTTGTCCTTCACCTGGACTGTCTGCGTGGACTGTACCGCCGTGGGATTCGACTAGATGGCGGACGATCGCTAGTCCCAGTCCCAAACCGCCAAATTTGCGTGTTGTTGTGCCATCTTCTTGACGGAAATAATCAAACACGTGGGGTAAAAACTCTGGTGCGATGCCTTTACCAGTATCTTGGACTGTAATTTGAGCATAAGCAGCATCATCTGTTACCGATGACAACTTGACTTCCACACGCCCCCCGTTAGGAGTGAATTTGACGGCGTTGGAAACCAGATTCCAGACAATCTGCTGTAGGCGGCTGGAATCGCCCAAAATTTGCCCTAATTGGGTATCTAACACAGTCTTAATCTCAATAGATTTAGCTTCTGCAGCTAAACTGACGGTTTCAATTGCGGCTGTGACTGTTAAAGCCAAATCAACAGGACGAATGTTGAGACTGAGTTTACCTTGCAAAATGCGAGAGACATCTAGCAAATCTTCGATTAGTTCAGATTGTAGCTTGGCGTTGCGTTCGATGGTCGCTAATGCCTGTGCTGTTTTGGTTTGATCTAGTTTGTTAGTTTGTAACAGCTTCGACCATCCCAAAATCGGGTTGAGGGGCGATCGCAATTCATGAGAGAGTACTGCTAAAAACTCATCTTTGATGCGGTTGGCTTGCTGTAGCTGTTGCGCTTGTTGCTGGAGTGAAGCGGTGAGGTTTGCTCGTTCTAGGGCGATGGCAATTTGGTCACATGCGGATTGTAACAAGTCAATTTCGGCGGGGGTGAAATGAGTGCGGGTGCGGCTGGCAAAGGAAAGTGTCCCTAATAGCCGTCCCTGTGCGATTAACGGTTGACCTGCATAAGCGGTGAGGCCTATTGTCCGCGCGCATTCAGCATGGGGATGGGTGAGAATTTGCTCGTGATTGAGGACGAATTGCTGGCGGGTTTGAGCAATCAGCCCACAAAGATATTCACCGAATTCGATCCAGGCGAACGCTTGTGCTTCTTCTTGTGAGATGCCATCATAGTTCCGCAGATGTAGCAGCCAGCGGTTGTCTTTTTCCTCTACCATGAAGTTGTAGTAACAGTCCAACTCTAGTTGATGGGAAAGTCTGCGGTAGAGCGTGTTGATCATCGCTAGAGGTTGTTCTGTGGAAAGTAAATCGCGGGTAGTTTCATACAACAATTGCAACCGCTCGCCTGCTTGCCGCTGGGAAGTCTTATCTTGTAAAATTTTCACAAATCCTTGGGACTTACCCGCTTCATCCAGCAAAGGCATCATTAACCCACTTCCCCAAAAACGACTTGTATCTTTGCGGACATGCCAACGTTCATTTTCTGCTCGTCCTTGGGTGAGAGCCGTTTGCATTTCCCAGTCGGGTTTTCTTTGTTCTTGATCTTCGGGAGTAAAAATGATTTCACCATGAGAGCCAATAACTTCGGCTTCTGTGTAACCCAACAGCCTTTCGGCTCCCGAATTCCAACTGGCGATCGCACCGTCTAAATTCAGGGTGAAAATGGCATAATCTTTGGCGCTCTCAAAAATCAGACGCAGGCGAGATTCACTGTCGTGCAGAGCTTCTTGCGTCTGTTTGATTTCGGTGATATCGGTGTTTGTGCCAAACCAGCGCCGAATCTGTCCTGTTTCATCTCTAATCGGCAGAGCGCGAGACAAAAACCAACGGTAAGTGCCATCTCGACCCCGGAGGGGAAAGGTATCTTCCCAAGATTCACCTGTGGCGATCGCTTGGCGAAAATGCGTAACTACACGGTCAACGTGGTCTGGGTGGTGTACTTTTTGCCATCCCCAACCTTGCATTTCTTCCAGAGTCGTGCCAGTGTAATCAAACCAGCGCTCATTATACCAGAAAATCCAACCACTGGCATCTGTCATCCAGGTAAATTGAGAGATATTATCTGCCATACTGCGGAACCGCGATTCACTTTCCTGCAGGTCGGCTGCGGCTTGTTTGCGCTGGCTAATGTCGGTAGTAAAACCCACAATCCCCGTTACTTCTCCTTGGGAGTTGCGCTGTAAATAGCCTCGTTCCCACACATCCACCCAGTGACCTGCTTCGTGGCGTACTCGATATTCGCCCTCGTAGCGATCGCTATTGGCTACAACTGCGGGAGACTCTAACTCAATCCGTCGCCGATCATCGGGGTGCAGCCGTTCTGTCCACCATTGGGCGGTAGGCGGTGCATCTTCTGCCCGCACGCCGATTAACCGCAACAATCCCTGGGAGCGGTAGACTGTCTGGGTTTGCATATTCCATTCAAACACAATCCCCTCAACCGCTTGCATCGCTCTGTGAAATCGGTCATTGCTCTGTTGCAGGTCGGCTTCAGTTTTTTTGCGATCGCTAATGTTAATTGCTACACCCAAAACCTGTTGTGGCACTCCTTCTGGTGTGCGACTGAACACAGTAGCGTGGAACAAAAACCAGATCCAATCCCCATTGGCGTGTTGAATCCGCAATTCTAAAGGCAGCACAACATCGGCTGCTGCTGTGTGAAATTGGGCATTGTAAGCTCTCACCAGTGGTATATCGTCCGGATGCACCATCAGCTGAGTAATATTTTCTCCCATACTCTGGATTTGCTCTGGTGTGTATCCGAGCACTTCCAGAGCTTGGGAATTCACGTACACGTTGCGCTCTGTCACAAGAT
Organism: Fortiea contorta PCC 7126; assembly: GCF_000332295.1. Classification (GTDB taxonomy): domain Bacteria; phylum Cyanobacteriota; class Cyanobacteriia; order Cyanobacteriales; family Nostocaceae; genus Fortiea; species Fortiea contorta. The sequence goes on from NZ_KB235930.1 coordinate 443,001, forward strand.
CATAGACATACAGCAAACCGGGCAAAGTCTCGGCTACCTGCTGCATAAACCGCTGGCTTTCCTGCAAAGCCGCTTCTACCTGCTTGAGATTGGTAATGTCGGTGTTAGTACCTACCCACTGGACAATTTGCCCCGACTGGTTGCGAATTGGTTGGGCGCGACAGAGATACCAGCGTTCCGACCCATCAGCAAAGCACCAGCGAAATTCTGTTTCATGGGGAAAGCCAGTCTTGAGTGCCATCTGCCATTGCTGGTGTGTGGCATCTAAATCATCGGGGTGTAACTGACTCCAGCCTTGCGCCCTCGCTTCCTCGAAAGGAACACCGTAGTAATTCAACCATTGTTGATTGCTGAAGCAGAATTCGCCCTCACTGTCAAGTACCCAAACGGCATGGGGAATCCCATCAATCAAGGATTGCAACTGTTGTTGATTGCTAGATAATGTCGCTTCAGCCAGTTTGCGATCGCTAATATCAGTCAAGAAAACAGTCAATCCACTAGCAGACGGGTAAATGCGATGGTCATGCCAACAATTCCAGGGAGCGTAATAATAATCAAACTGTAGCGACGTTTGTTCATTAATTGCCCGATGAAATTGCACATAAGCATCAGTATCAACAGCCAGGGGAAATAACTCCCAAACATTCTCACCGAGAATCTGTGACCGCTGCATTCCCACCATTTCACAGTAGCGATCGCTAACATAGGTGAAACGCCAATAGTGGTCAAGGACATAAAACCCGTCATTAATGCTAGCAAGCACCGTTTCTAACTGAGCTTTCGCCGCCTGAGCCGCATTTTCAGCTGCTTCGCTAACAGCCCGCGCCTCCCGCTCCCGCTCCATTGTCTCTTGCAAACTTTGCAAAGCAGCCTCAGTTTTTTGGAGAGCACTGCGGCGCGATTGATTGAGTGAACTGATTAAAGCTGCAGCGATCGCAAAGGTGCTCAGTCTAAGAACTACCTCAAAATTGGGAGCTTGTAAAGAGTAGTACGGTTCAATAAAAAAATAGTTAATCACCAGGGTAGACAAAACCGTTGCTAGGAACCCAGTCCCCAAACCCCCATACCAAGCACTCACCATCACCGCCATTAAAAACAGCGGCGTTGTCGTCGGATAGAGCCAAGGTAAAAGTATCAGAGTTAGCCCCAATGCTAACGCTACGGAAAAGATCGCCACACCGTAAGGGAGCAGTCGGGCAATGCGGGTACTTCTTCTGTTGGCTCCCAGTGATGCTTCTTGATCGGTCATCTTTTTGCTTTAACAATCGGCTCGGCACAGTTGCAACCGATTGATACCACTTTAAGAGCCAATTTTACCTCTATCTGCAAGCGGATTTTCATCACCATCACAAATCAACGCCATCAATACCTAAACTCCAATGCTCCTAAATAACTCGTTTTCTATCCCCAGCCAGAGCCATAAAGAAGCTAAAATTTGCAACGATCGCACCTGAAGACATTAAGTATCATTCATGCAAATTCAAACACCAGATTGGGTTAAACACGCGGTTTTCTACCAAATTTTCCCAGACCGCTTTGCTCAAAGTAAACAATCGCGCAAACGGCTATTACACCAAGCTCGGTGGGAAGATTGGGAAGCTATGCCCACACTCCAAGGTTACAAAGGCGGCGATTTGTGGGGCATTCTCGAAGGATTAGACTACATAGAAAAGCTGGGAATTAATGCTATTTACTTCACCCCCATTTTTCAATCAGCGAGCAATCACCGCTATCACACCCATGATTATTATCAGGTTGACCCGCTACTTGGTGGTAATGAAGCTTTTAAAGAATTACTAGAAGCCGCCCACAAACGAAATATTAAAGTCGTGCTGGATGGCGTATTTAATCATGCGAGTAGAGGTTTTTTCTTCTTCCATGACGTGTTAGAAAATGGCCCCTATTCACCTTGGGTAAATTGGTTCAAAATCACAGATTGGCCTCTAGCTCCCTATACTGGGGAATTACCAGCCAACTATGAAGGTTGGGCAGGCAATCGTGCCCTACCAGTATTTAACCACGACAACCCAGAAGTCAAAGAATACATCATGGAAATTGCCGAATATTGGCTTAAATTCGGCATCGACGGTTGGCGGTTAGATGTGCCATTCGAGGTGAAAACACCGGGTTTTTGGCAAGAATTTCGCCAACGAGTCAAAGCCATTAACCCCGAAGCTTATATTGTGGGCGAAGTTTGGGGAGATTCTCGCCAGTGGTTGGATGGAACCCAATTTGACGGCGTGATGAATTATCTGTTTGCTGGGCCGACAATTGCTTTTGCAGCTGGCGATCGCGTAGTCTTAGACCAAGTACAAAGCCGTGATTATCAACCATACCCACCCTTATTTGCGGCTGAGTACGCTGCCAAAATTCAAGAAGTATTGCAACTATATCCTTGGGAAATACAACTCACTCAATTAAACTTACTAGCCAGTCATGATACAGCTAGATTACTGACCATTGCAGGTGGTGATAAACCCAGCATCGAACTCGCAACCTTACTATTACTCACCTTTCCCGGTGCTCCCAGCATCTACTATGGTGATGAAGTCGGCTTACCCGGTGGTATAGATCCAGACTCGCGCCGTGGCTTCCCCTTAGAGGCTAACTGGGATCAGGAAATCTTCACCACTCACCGCCAATTAATTAATCTGCGTCAAACTCACCCCGCTTTACGCGTAGGTGATTATCAAGTCCTCTTTGCTCAAGGAGCACTTTATATCTTTGCGCGCACTTTAGCAACAGAGGAATTAATCATTGCGGTCAATGTAGGGACAGCACCAGCCAAAGCGAATGTAGATTTAGCAAATCTGCGTACTCAACCCCAGCAACTTTTATATGGCAATGCTGAATTAGAGTTGGAAGCAGACACTAAGCAATTAACCTTAACTCTCCCTCCCCGCACAGGTTGCATTCTCGGAGTCAGTTAAGCTTGTACATCTTTATAGCAGGAGGGGTGTGAGTGTGGGGGGATGGGGTGATGGGGAGGTGGGGAGTGTGGGGAGTGTGGGGAGATGGGGAGATGGGGAGTGTGGGGAGTGTGGGGAGTGTGGGGAGTGTGGGGAGATGAAATAAAAAACGAATTTATGCTTACGCTTGTGATCTTCTCCGTCTTCCCAAGCTTCCCACACCTCCCACACTCCCCACCACCCCATCTCCCCACCTCCCCTAACCCCTACCCCCAGCAACCATCGCAGGCATCAAAACCTCATCAATCACGTGAATTACCCCGTTATCTGTCAAAATATCGGTGGTAACGACATGAGCATCATTCACCTTAATTCCACCATCAACTGACTCAATAGCGATAACAGACCCTTCCATAGTCTGCGCCTCATCAATCTGCTTTAAATCATCAGACCTGACATCCCCAAAAGCTACATGATATGCGACAATCTTCTTCAGTTTAGAAATATCCTCCAGTAGCGCATCTAAACTTCCCTCTGGCAATTTCGCAAAAGCTTCATCAGTAGGTGCAAAAAGTGTAAATTGACCAGGACTCTTGAGAGTTTCCAATAGTTGCACAGCTTCAGCAGCTTTGAGCAACGTGTTAAAATTTCCCGCATTGACGGCAGTTTCCACAAGATCAGGCATAAGGTTGAGTAAATTTATTGACTTAGTGTTACAACACACTTATAAAATGTGAAAAACTTGTTAACCTCTATCAAGAGAATGGTTAAAACCAACTGAGCAAGTGAGCACAAAGCCGTAAATTGACCAGTACTGTTAAACTGGGGAATGACCTCAAGAACCACTAACTATGCTAAAGCGTTCTAAGTTCGAGACAACTCAGTCTCAAATCATGCACCGTGCTGAGGATTTAATTGGCGCAGCTTCCAATCGCTACCGCATTACGGTTCAAGTAGCAAATCGAGCCAAGCGTCGGCGCTATGAAGACTTTGAGAGCGCAGAAGATGCCATGATGAAACCAGTACTCAGGGCAATTATTGAGATGTCTGATGAATTAACACAGCCAGAAATTATCGGCGAAATGTAACCTAAATTCCTGAGATGAGAGTGTTGATGCACTTTCATCTCAGAATACTTATTTATGGCACACCACACACCTTCCCCTCAGTCAATCTTCCCACGGACAGCGTTCAAGTTGCACTCAGTGTTGCTGATCGTCTTGACTGCAGCAGTCATCATGATTTTAGGTCTAGAACCAAACAGGCTGAGTATCCCGCCCGCAGTAGCTCAACGCATCAGCCCCAGCGATGTTTGGCGACAAGTGTATCAGCAATTGCCCGACTTTCCTCAAGAAAATCAATACATTAGCAAAGAAACAGGGAAAGTTGCCGAAAATAACACCTTGGCAAGTCGCCTGATCCGCTACCATATCTATGTCAAAGAGCGGACACCAAACTATCGCCTAGATTGGAAACTCACCTTGGCTGATTATTTAGGTGCAAACGAAATTATTTACGATGTTAGTTATCCAGGGAATGATACATTAAAACAGAATCCTTTGGAAGGCGATCGCGCTGCCATTAGCCGCCTCAACCGTCGCCAACGTCAAGCTTTAGTCCAAATCCTCACCAACATCTTTAGTCCCAACCCCTCCACATCACCAATCCCTAACACCACCAACCCACAACCACCCAAAACAGGTGGTGCTGAACTACTCAAATAACTCTGCTTTTCAACAATGGAACGTCTAGTTAAAACCGGGCCCGGTTGGCGTCTCGGTTGGAACCCCAACGCACCAGAATTTAAAGGACTAGTGGGCACAGACGATTGGGCGGTAGAATTAACGGAGGCTGAACTAGACGAATTTTGTCGCCTGTTAACTCAACTCGCCAGCACCATCAAGCAATTAGCAAGCGAATTGATGGCAGAAGAAAAAATTGCTTGCGAAGTTGAAAGCGATTTATTATGGATGGAGGTAGAAGGTTATGCCCACGCCTACAGTCTGCGCTTTATCCTCAATACAGGGCGCTCAACGGAAGGTAGATGGCATCCTGAAGCTGTAGAGGGTTTGCTACAAGCCGCAGCGACACTCAAAGTTTTTTGAAAACAGCTTGTGATTTTGCTTGTAGTTGTGTTATACTTGCCAAGGTGACTTAAATTGACGGGGCGTAGCGCAGCTTGGTAGCGCGCCACTTTGGGGTAGTGGAGGTCGTGGGTTCGAATCCCGCCGCTCCGATTGATAGCAAAACATAATTTTGTAGTTCCTTAAAAACTCCTCAGACTCGCTCCGGGGAGTTTTAAATTTGTGTGTCACGAGTTTCATAAAAAAAGTCCGCGTTTGCGGACTGTGGACATTGGATAAGGTTAAGTTGTCACCAAGAGCGCCTACAAGTTGTTAGATGCTGTGTTTATTGTTGAAGAATAGACTGGAAAAATCAAGTCACAAAAATGATTTGTCTAGACATAAAAAGAGGAATTCAGTCTAAATTAATTTCTCATTTGCGCCGGAAATAATATGTTAAATTTACAAATCCCCGATTTCTTTGAGAAGTCGGGGATCTATGATCTAAACTATGCTGAATAAAGGCTAACAAAGATTTTCAGCTTAACTGAAAAGTATTGATTTCGGGACTACTTTCGCTAACTTATTTAGACATAATTGAGGAAATTCTGTCAGAGAGATTGTCAATTTCCAAAAATTATGAGACAGCAATATACACCGCTGTTTGTGATTAGATATGCTTGGAGAAGCTGAGGGTGTGAGTGTAGCGTCTTTGCCAGATAATAGCTGCCAAATTAGTTAACCAACAGCTAATAGCAAGTGATAGCAGGATATAAGTAGGAGCCATCACCACACCAATCATGAACCAAGTATATACATGCATTACCATCACTAAAGCCAAAATACTGGCAATAGCTGCAGTTTGCCAAATTTGATGCGTTGGGCTGCGTCGCACAGTTAAAATAATTGTTAACAATGTGGTGAGTAAGTTGGCTGGTACCAGGAATGCACAAATACTCACGCAGTTGGCGCGAGAGAACTCAGTTAGGGTGTTGAAATCAAGCATCAATGTTTGGGGATAATTTGCGTCTGTTATATCAAACTTAATATATTTTCAAATAACAAGACTGACCTTAGCACACACATTCAGTAACCAAATTAAATGTGTAACATAAATTAAAGTGATTCTCTCAGATGGAAAATCACTCATACTGCTAGAGTGGGTGTACCCCACTCCAGCCAAATTAACCCATCAAAATTACTGTATCAATTACATGAATCACACCATTATCAGCTATGATATCCGCTGCTAAGACAGTGGCATTTTTGACTTCAAAGCCATCAGCGCAATCAATTTTAATGGGTGAACCTTCAACTGAAATTACAGTACCAAGTTTGGCTAAATCAGCCTGTAACAGTCTTCCTGGGACTACATGATATGTTAAAATTCTCGTTAATTGAGGAATATTTTGCACTAGAGTTTGAATAGTTCCTGGCGGTAACTTAGCAAAAGCATCGTCATTGGGTGCAAAAACAGTGAAAGGGCCAGGGCTTTTTAATGTCTCTACTAAACCAGCCGCTTGTACAGCTGTCACCAGAGTTTTGAAAGAGTCAGCACTAACGGCAATATCCACAATATCAGCCATATATTTCACCTAATATCACTGTCAAAGATTTTAAAGGATAGTTAAGCAGTTTTAATTTTTATTAAACAAATTCAAATTCATATAGCTTTATGATCATCATAAATAAATTCTCTCTTAAAGCAGATGTCCGAGCGTAGGTACGCAATTATAGGAACAGGTGCATTAGGCGGGTTTTATGGCGCCAAATTGCAGAGGGCTGGTCTTGATGTGCATTTTTTACTGAACACTGATTATGAACATGTCAGTAAATCTGGTTTAGTCATCGAGTCTAAAGACGGTGACTTCAGGCTTCCCCAAGTGAACGCCTACGGTGATGCGAATAAAATGCCACGATGTGATGTGGTGGTTGTGGCTTTGAAGACGACGCAAAACCATTTATTACCACAGATGTTACCTCCTGTGGTTAAGGATGGTGGGGTGGTATTGGTGTTGCAAAATGGATTGGATGTAGAAGAGGAAATTGCACAAATAGTCCGCAATGTCAATATTATCGGGGGATTGTGCTTTCTATGCTCGAATAAAATAGCGCCGGGAAAAATTCACCACCTCGCTTATGGACAAATTACGTTGGGAGAGTATCTCCCTGACTACAATCCAGCGGGTATGACAAACACGATGCGGCAAATTGCTGATGATTTTGAAAGGGCTGGTATTGCGATAGAATTGGCGAAAGACTTGCTATTGGCGCGATGGAAAAAACTTGTGTGGAATATTCCCTACAATGGGCTGTCTGTGATTCTCAACGCGCAAACTGATGAATTAATGGCAGATTTTTACACTCGCAACTTAGTTGAGCAGTTGATGTATGAAGTGATTATTGGGGCTGAAAGTTGCGGAAGGGTAATTCCTGATAGTTTCATTTCGAGGATGCTCGAATATACAGTGAAAATGGAGCCTTATCGCACCAGCATGAAAATTGATTATGATGAACGCCGTCCTTTGGAGGTAGAAACAATTTTTGGTAATCCATTACGGAGAGCGCAAGCGGTAGGTGTGAATTTACCCCAAATTAACTGTATATATCAGCAGTTGAAGTTTTTAGATCACAGAAGATAACTTAGAACAATCAGCTTCTGACTCTTGGTTTTTTTTAGCGCCAAGACTCCACAATCACAGCGGTGGTGATTAAACACAAGAGAATAAGTCCTAGAGGAACTAACAGATTTTGCAGTAGATATATCAGGGCTGGGAGCATATTTGCAATTCCTAAGCCACTTGATAAAGCATAAGCGATCGCTAAACCAAAAAGCATCCACAGAAAATATTTCATTGACTTAAAAGCCAATCGCAAAAGGGGAGTATATTGGTGAGTAGTCATGGTTTTTTGTGTTATTTAATAGCTGAATAAGTAGCAGAGTTAGGTTTTAGTTGTGGTGGTTTTTGTTTCGGTGGAGTTAATACTTGGAAAAAAAGTAATAAACCCAACATCACTAACAAAATCGTAGCTAGACTAAAAGGGCGATCAATTTGTCTATCTACGCCACATTTGAGACAAACATATCGATTGGGATTGCGGGTATCTTGAACAAAAGGACAATGATTGAGATTGCAGTCATAATTGCAGTCATGCTTTAACATCATTTAACCTCCTGTAGTGTTTCGCAAAATACAGTGAATTAATTCATGTTGCGTGCTACCAAGGAATCATTTTTATGTATGTTTACTCTAGAGAACAAGTCAATCAAAAACGCCGATTCCATCTTTCCTCAACCACAATTTTTAGCTATTTAACTAAACTTGACCTGTCTTGATTACAAGCATAATACAGTTGAAAGTGTTTTGCAGTAGGAAAAAGTAAATAGCCTACGGTAGGAAAAAGTAGTTTGTAGTATGGTAAAGAGGGAGTACTAAAAGACAGCTATAATTAACAGTAAAAGATACATACAGTTAACAGATGGGTGCCGCAGAAGCCTTGGAGTATGTTGACAAATTAGTTTTTCTGAAGACAGGAGAACATTTAGACAAGGTTAAAACAATAATTTTTTGTAAATTCTGGGAAGATGAAAAGCAAACTTACGATGGGATTGCTAAAGATTTTGGTTACTCAGGCGCACATCTGAAGTCAGTAGGGGCTGATTTGTGGGGTCTACTGACGGAGGTGTTGGGGGAGAAGGAGAAAGTCAACAAATTAAACTTTCAAATGGTGGTACTAGGATATTGGAAAGCCGAACAGACACAAACCACTCTACCACCACCCAATCCCCCTAGCGAGCACGCACCACCAGAGAACTCAGATTTTAACTTTGTGGGACGCGATCGCGCAATAGCCGAGATGCAAACCCTGGTCAGTGATGGCGCTAAAGTCATTCTCATCCAAGGAAAGGGTGGTGTGGGGAAAACAACTTTGGCCCGTAAATATTTTAAAACCCAAGGGTTTGATTTTTTAGACCTATGGATGCCGCAGGAAAAAGAAAATATCGTTCCTGCGGAAAGTGTGGTCGAGGAATGGTTGCGGGGAGACTTTCACGAAGAACCGGGGAGAGAATTTGGAATCAATCTCAAGCGATTACAGCGGAAGTTACGGGACGGAACCAAAAAAATTGGGGTGTTGATTGATCGTTTGGAATCTGCGCTTGATAAAAATGGGCGGATTATCGGCTCTTGTCGCTCTTATGTAGAGTTGTTGAGAGTCCTCTGTGATCCTGCAGTGCAATCAGTTACACTCATTACCAGTCGGGAGCGTCTCCATGAAGCCGGCGTTGATGACAGTTTCTATCTTCTTGAGGGTTTGGATGAATCTGCTTGGAGACAATTTTTTACCAGTCGCCACATTCATGCTCAGACAAATGCTTTAGATGAAATGCATAAAGCCTTTGGCGGTAACGCTATGGCGATGCAAATTATTAGCGGTGTAATTAAAAAAGAGTTTGCGGGGAATGCAGATATTTATTGGCGAGAAAACAGGGATGATTTATTAATTGAAAGACCACTGAGTAATTTAATTGCTGGTCAATTTGACCGTTTAGAACTATTAGATAATGATGCCTATCGGCTGCTATGTCGTTTGGGATGTTATCGTTATCAAGAAATGACTCATGTAAGCTTTCAAGGATTGCAATGCTTGTTGTGGGACGTAACAGAACAGCAAGCACGGAGAGTAATTAAATCTTTATCTGAACGCTGTTTGGTAGAATGTCGCAAGGATAAATATTGGTTGCATCCAGTGATTTGTGCAGAAGCGATCGCCCGTTTGGGACAAAACGGTGAATGGCAAGTTGCTAACCGCAAAGCAGCAGAATACTGGACTAATAGTGTGACTAAAGTTGAAAGTTCTCAAAATGCTTTAATGGCGTTACAAGCCTACCATCATTATATAGAAATTGGTGATTTTGAAGAAGCTGCTAATGTCATTATCAGTGGTCGAGATAATAAATGGGATCAAAAATTACCCTTGGGTGTATTGTTTAACAGATTTGGTTTATTGGAAAAACTAATTTCGATAATTAAACCTTTAATAAATCAACTCAAATCTGAATATCATTTGAGTACACTACGTACTATGCTGGGAAGGGCATATCACCAAACAGGTAATTTGAGTTTAGCGATTAGCTCTCACCAAAATTCCCAATCAATTGCTGACCAACAGGAAATTTTTCAAGAGAGAATATCGAGCAGATTTAATTTAGGTCTTTGTTATATAGACTTGTGGGAAATTGAGCAAGCAAAAGAGATTTTTGAATTAGTGAACAACTTAGCACAAACAGACGAAAACTATTACCAATATGTGGTTTATAGTCAGTGTTGCTTGGCTTATATCAATTCGTCTATGGGCATGATGACAGATGCGATCGCTATCCAGCAAGAAGCAGAAAAAGGATTTTCTCACAAAAAATTAACTTCTTGGGGCGCAGGAACTAGCTTATTATTTAGTAGTCATACTTATAAAAATTTAGGTCATATAGAAACTGCACTGGAGATTTGTCATCAAGCGATCGCTCATTGTGAAAATAATCAGTTTACCTCTTTAAAAGCCAGAGCAGTATCCTGTCTAGCCTCCCTATACCGTGAACAAGGAAACTTTGATTTAGCTCTAGAGAAGCATTCTGAAGCAATTAAAAGTATGGATAAGCTTTCTGATAAATGCAGTTTAGCTAAAGCGTACTATCAACTAGCTTTAACTTATCAAAAAATGGGCAAAGTTATCGAGAGTCAAAAAAGTTTTCATGATTCTATTCAGCTTTTTTATGAAATGCAAGCACCCAGACAAGTGGAGAAAGTGAAAGCAGCAATGTGATATGAATAGAGACGTAAAATTTTACGTCTGTGTGCTGTTAACGGAAACCCAAAATTTCTGAAATCGCCGTCACAATATCAAGATAAAAGTTACCTGTTACCGCTCGAAATAACTCAAATTTAGAATTAGGAGCGCCAAAAAATGGTCTTAAAAACCATCCTAATTGCATTCCTACAAAAGCGTACAGGAATAACCAGGATCTTAAAATTGTCGTGCGGGTTTTTTTACCAACTTCTTCTTCTTCAGAAAGTAATTGCATTCCTTCATAAAGAAACTTGACCCCAAATATCCCTGTGATTGCAAATATCACGACATTTAACAGCTTAAAAAATTGATAGGAATCAGGGGTTGTGATGGTAAAAAAGAGTGTGACTGGCGCCAAACTGAATAACAGTACACTAATTACAGAGACAGATGTTAGCAGCACCACAAAATGTTGCTGAAAGCTGCTACGGGAACCAAACAAAATATTAAAAAAGAACAGAGTTGGGAAACAAATAATCAATGTTAACAAATAAAAAGCTGGAAGCTTGATTGCACTAGATAAAGCTTGTGCAAAACTATGGGAAGCGCCAATAATTGCACCATAAATCGCAAAGAACAGAGAACTGGAAACAAACAAGGCGCTGATTTTGCTTTCTAATCGGACTTGCTGGCGAATTTCTTCTAGAAAACTTTGGCGATCGCGCAGTAAACTGATCAAAACATTAAATTGTTTGATTTTGTAACTTTTTTTCTCAAGCATAACTTTTCCTCTGATCTATGGAATTAAGAACGAAAGCCTAACATGTAACCAATAGCTTGAATTACGCTGAGGTAAAAATTGCCTTCTCGCTCACGGAATAATTGAAAAATTGAATTTGGTGTACCAAAAAATGGTCTGAGTGTCCATCCTAACTGACTACCAACAAAAGCATAGAGAAATAACCAAAATTGTAAAATTTTTTGACGTGTTTGTTTACCTTCATCATCTTGTTCTAACACCACATTTGTTGCATTATAGAGAGAAGAAATACCAATAAATCCAGTGGCTGAGAAAATAATTACATTTAATATAATTAAAAACTGGTAATTATTGGTTGTGAGTAAAAAAAACAGGGTTATAGGTGCAAAACTAAATAGCAGCACACTAGTGATTGAAACTGCTGTCAACACTAAAACCATATGTTGAGCAAAAGAGCGCCTGGATCCGAAAATGATATTAGAAAAATACAATGCAGGTAGACAAATCAGCAGCGTAATTAAATAGAGCGCTGGTAGTTTGACTGCAGAAGATAACGCCTGCATCCAGCTATGATATGCACCAATAATTCCGCCGTAAATAGCTAGAAATAGAGAACTGCAGACTAACAGAGAAATGATTTTACTAGGTAATCTTACACCTTGACTAATTTCTTCTAAAAATACTGGGCGATCGCGCAATAGTCCAGTTAACACAGCAAAGTATTTTATACCTGCAGATTGCTTTTCAATCATGTTATTTATCCTCACAACTATTGTCTGCTAAAAACGTTTGTAGTCAGGGTTTTAGTTCTGATTTTGAGGACTAAAGTCCTGACTACAAACGAAATTTATGCTCAGATTATTCCTCAATGTAATCGCTACCAGAGCCATATTTCCAAGCATCAACTAAGCGGTGCCAATAATATTGTTGTTCAATTCCTTGATACTTAACCAATCTTTCTAACATTGGACTCACCCGAAATAAGGCAGTGTAAACACCTAAATTTGCGTAATGCACCACCCAATCTAACAAACTTGCTAAACCAACTTGGGTAATAATTTTAGCGATTAATTCTGGATGGGTTAAACCAGTTTTTAAAAGCGTTTTTGTCAGGGCGGAAAACTGCACGACATCTTGTAGAAATGGCTTGAGAACAGGATTACCCAGTTGCTGCATTTCCTGAAATACTGCTGTTAGCAGTTGATTAATTTGCTCAGGAGCAATTTGTTGATTAACACCAACACTCATAGCTTTTTGAAATAACCAAGTCACCGTTAAACTTGGTTGATAAGGTTGTAGTAGCGATAGGGCTGTTGTTGATAATTGATCGGTTTGTAATGCTTCATGGATACCAAATGTTAACCGCTTGAGGTGACGCACCATTGCACCAAACCCACCAAAACTTAAAGGCGATTGACTCCCGCTGCTATCTCCAGTAGGGAGGAGGCGATTCCAAGGTGTTTTTAGTGGACTTTGGCGATAAGTAGGAAAGAAGCCAAACAGCGCCCTTTGAAACTGCAACTGACTCAATTTTATACCCTGATATGCTGGTAAGAGGCGGAGATATTCCGCAAACAAAGCTTCTAAATTCAGGCGTTGTGGATGAGCATCCATGTAAGTGAACAGGTAAGTGGTTCTACCATCCCTAGCGGGGAAAGCTTCCCAAAAGTACTGACATTGATTTTCCAAGGGTGTGAAAGATAATAACAAGTCGCCTGAGGGATTTTCCGGAAAACCTTGAGCACAACTTCCCACAACTAAACAAAGTGCGTCTGGTTTTGCTCCTTGGCGTGCTTGTTGAGTGATGGGAGAAAAATGTCCCATTGCATCGATTAACAACCGAGCTTTAAATTGCTGATTAACTATCACCCCATTGGGATGAATTACGGCTTCATTAAAAGGTGTATTTTCACACAAATTACCGCCTACAGCAAGAAATTTTGTTTTCAATGTAGCTAACAAATAAACTGGATCAATGCCAATATTCAAGACATTTTCTACCCAAATTTCTTTACCACCTAGAAAGCTAACACGGGCTGGGTTATATTCAGTAGCGATCGCTTTTTCTAATTCTTCTTCTGTTAGCAACTCCAATTCCACAAACACCGCTAACTCTTTGCGAGAGATATTCCATTCTTGCTCTCTCCCCTGCAAAATCCCTCGCTCCAACAACGCCACGCGCACACCTTTCACCGCCAAAGCACAACCAATTAAAATTCCTAAAGTCCCACCGCAAATAATCACATCCCAGTCTAAATTATCTAAAGGCTGCTGATTTTCCTTGACTACGGTAGGGATGGGTGCGGTGTTTTCTCTCACAGACGCGAGGAGACTATCTGTGCGACGCAACCCTCCTAAAACATCACCGGGTAGTTGGGAGAGAATTTCTTCAGTTAAAGACATTTTGCACAAACTCAACTCTACATTCTCAAACTACCTGAGAATGGGCATTGCATAACAATTTTAAAGTTAACAAGATTACAGCAATAATTTAGAAAAAAATAGCTAGGGAACTGCGGCCCCAGCTACATGACTAAGCAGAGAGTTAGGTTTGAAACTGATAAACAAACAGTGTTTTCCTCGTCTATCTCCGGTGTGAGATATCACATCTTAATTGATAAAAATCAATTTAAACAGGCGATGGTTTTGCTGCTATTATCGAAGTATATAAAGGCAAATGTGAAAAACTTGTGACAACAGCAGCAACAACCAGAAACGCTATATTTGCATACACATAATCTTTGTTGAATAAATTCTCATCTAAAAAAATAAAATCTCCGACTTCAGGAAGAACTCGGAGATGCTTAGTTGTTTAGTAGATATTAGAAAACTGACACAACAAATAAATATAAGTGATGGATTGTGACAAACTTGTGATAAATTGCAGACTGCTGACAAAAAAATTATTACTTGACAAAACTACACTCTGACTGAAGAGAATTTTGGAAAATCTGATAACAATGAGATAAACTTACGGAAGTTAGGTTAAGTAGGTTTGTAGCATCTGTGACTTAAAACCGTCAAGCCTCAACGCTGACAATACGAGTTACCTAAATTTTCTAGTCAACTTTACGGAGAGAGTTAATCGCTATGAGTCAAATGAGCAGAGAAGACGTACGCGAACGACTGGGTAATATTGATCAGATCCGCGATATTATCTTCGGAGCGCAAATCAGAGACTATGACAGTCGCTTCAGCAAAATGGAGTCAGACTTACATCTTTTTCAAAACGAGATGCGTACCCACATTGAACAACTGAAAAACCACTTTACAGCAGAATTGAAAGCAGCTGTTGAATCATTAGATAAAAAACACAAGTCATTGAGTCTGACAAACCAAGAAGAAACTGCAGATTTACGACAATTAGTAGACCGCTTGAATAAAAAATTTTCTGGTAGTGTTCACGCACTTGATGAATCACTAGATACACAAACTACTTCAATTCGAGAAGAACTGTCTCAAACAAAAGATTTACTTCAAGACGATATCTCAGCTTTGCGAGATTTAATTTTAGAAGAACTAGAAAGACGCTTCTCAGATTTGAAAGCCAACAAAGTTTCTCGTGACGACATGGCGGAAAGTTTGTTTGCTTTAGGAATGCGCTTAAAAGGAACAGAATTAATTCCTAAATTACAAGAAGCTGTGGAAGATAAAAGTGGATATACCTCAGTTCCTTTATTAGAGACTACGAAACTCACAAAGGTATTTACTCACTCTAACAATACTCTAGAATTACATTCTTAAACATATGACTCAGGTGGAAGATGCGGTTCCCGAAGATATTGATCTAAATCAAGAACAAGCTCTCCAGCTTGATAATTTCGTGAATTTGCTTGTAGAACTAAAAATTATCACCCCACCTGAGCAATGTTTGGCTCATTCAGCTTTAGAAACTACTGAAAATGAGGAACACATAACAGAATTAGAAATTCCAGAACAACATACCTATTCGCCTACCATTATCGAAGAAGAATCAATTCAATTTAATTCATATGAACCCACAGACGAAAATCAAGCATTAGCAAAATTGCAAGAACTTTTATTAGGAACTGAATTAATAGAGCTACATCAGATTACAAATAGTATTCAGCAAGATTTAAATAAACTAGAAATTCAGATTTATGAACCAACACAACTAATTAATTTATTGTTACCATCAATTTCTGAACTTTTAAGAATCAAAATTGCTGATTCCCAAGAGGAAATAGCACAGATAATTGTCCCCATCATAGAGCAAGCTATCCGTAGTCGCACTGAAGAAGATAAAGCTAGTATGGGTTCAGCTTTGGCGCCTGCTGTTCCTATTGCAATTTCCCAACAAATTCTCATCAGTCCAGAAGAAGTTTCTGACGCATTTGCTCCCACAATGGGACGAGCTATCAAGAAACAAATTGAAATTGAACAAGATATTATTGTGGATGCACTTTATCCGATTATTGGTAGCACAATTACCAAATATTTAGCAGAAACCATTCGTGCTATTAACCAACAAGTTGAAGAAACCTTGAGCGTTAAAGGGATAAAACGGAAAATTCGTGCCAAATTTCAAGGAATTTCTGAAGCAGAGCTAATACTTAAAGAAGCAATACCTTTTACGGTACAGGCTATTTTTTTAATTCATAAAGCATCAGGCTTAATCATTTCAGATATTCAACCGGCTAATGAAGAAAGGTTAGAATCAGAAATGATAGCAGGAATGCTCACAGCTATTCGTAGTTTCGCTAATGATTGTATCACCACTTCTGGTAGTGTTTCCGAATTAGATGCTATTGAATATGGTACATCCAAAATTATTTTAGAAGTAGCAGGGTATTGTTATTTAGCTATTGTTTCTCAAGGAGAGCCAAGCAAAAGTTTTATAAAAAAAATGCGGTGTGACCTTGGTAAAATAGTTAAAGACTACGGAAAGATAATCGAGCAATTTGACGGCAATCCTGATACAATTCCTAAGCAAATTCATACAACTTTAGCAGCCCTTCAAGATGATGAAAATCAGCATATAACTTCAAAAAATCGGCTTTCACCTCTACTAATACTGATATTTTCTTTCCTCAGCGCTATTTTGATTCCTTGGGGTATTTGGCAATATAATCTGGCAATAATTCGGTCTATTGAAAATGAAGTTTCTCTAGCTTTAGCTTCAACCCCTGAGTTAGCATTATATCGCTTAACAGTACAGGAAGAAAAGAGTAAGCTGAAATTAACTGGGCGAGTTCCTAATCAAGTTCTGCAAAAGCAAGCCGAAAAAGTTGCTAAATCAACTGCTCCCGCATGGTTAATTGACAACCAAATTCTTTCAGTTGAAGTTCCCACTGATTTAGTACTAGCTGCTGCGGAAGTCAAACGAGTCACTACAGTTTTAAATAAAATGGACGGTGTGAAAATTTCTACTCGATACAGTGCGAGTAAAGTTTTTGTTGATGGTAGTGTCAACCGCGTTAAAGATACACACATAATTCAATCTGCTTTGGAACAAATTCCCGGTGTGAAGTCAATATTTATTACAGTACAAATATCATTTGTAAACAATCGTATTAGATTTTATTTTGAACCTAATTCGGCTACTGTCAAACCCGTAGATTTAGAAGACAAAATTAAGCAAGTTAAATTACTTTTAGAACAGCATCCAATGCACCATGTAAAAATTGTAGGTTATAGCTATTCTCCCGCTAATACTGCTCAAGCACAACAGTTAGCACTGGCGCGAGCGCAAGCTGTACAACAAGCATTAATTGATCAAGGTGTAGAACAGTTTCGCTTAAAAGTATTTGGGTTAACAACTTTACCACCAGAAGTTGACGCTGCTCAACCAAATTGGTTAAACCGATGTGTTGTTCTAGAATTGGTGAGTTATCAGTAAGATAAATAATTATTTTTATTTTTTGAATTGTGCTCAATGAAAAATTACGCCTCTCACTAGTTAATTATGTCTATAATATCTAAAAAAATTTGTTTAATTGGTGATTTTGGTGTGGGTAAAACTAGCCTAATTCGCAGATTTGTAGAAGGTCAATTTAGTGACCAGTATCTTTCAACTGTGGGGGTAAAGATTTCTCGGAAATTGGTGAATGTTACCGACAATCTTAGCCCAGATAAGCAACAGTTACAGATGATTATCTGGGATATTGAAGGTAGTAATAGATTTAAAGCGATCGCTCCCAGTTATTTTCAAGGCGCAAAAGGCGCAGTAATCATCGGTGATATGACAGTTAAAGATACTCTCGATCATCTTTTAGGACATATCCAGAGTTTTTTAGCGGTTAGCCCTAAAAGTAATATTGTTATAGCATTAAATAAATCAGATTTAATTGAAAATGAATATTTAGAAAGTCTGCGACAATTTTATAAATTTAGCGAAATAGAGCCTGTCATAGCTACTTATATAACCTCGGCTAAAACGGGTGAGAATGTTGGGGAAATATTTGAAACTTTAGCCCAAAAACTTATTTAATTTGATTCGCTAGTTTTTAAACATACTGTATTATTGTGGGGTCTTGATGAATTCATTATTCACTAATTTATTATCACTACAAAGAATTGAATATTTGATTATTGATCAGGAATTAAATATCTTAGAAAAGTCACTAGGAGTAGAACGTTTAGATACCTGTGAGCAAGCGCACAAAGGTCAAGATATTCGATTAATTTTTCCTGAATTAACTGGACTAGAAGATATTTTTCAGGAAATTTTGCAGGGTAGGAGAAATAATTTTAAACTAAAAGGAATGATGCGTTCCGCTGTTAATAACAGCGATGCTCCTGTGTATATAGATATTTGTATTACTAATAATATACATAATAACTATCAAAGTCATGAATTAATGATTCTTATCGAAGATGTCACGAACAGAATGGTACTGGAACAGGCTTTAACTCAGGCTACAAATGAAGCCAACCTGTTATTAAATAAATTAAGTGCTACTAACCAATATGTTAATCAAATTATGGAGTCAATGGTTGATGTTTTAATGGTGACGACTTTATCAGGAAAAATAAAAAAACTTAATTTATCTGCCCAAGTTCTCTTAGAATATTCTGAAGCGGAACTGATTGGACAACCTATTTGTAAATTTATCACTGGAGTTGATAATTTAATCACAAAAACAGGCGAAATACAAAAGACTTCTCTTACTAATATTCATCAAGAATTAAACTCTCCTACTATTTCTGTTCCTTTAATCAAAGAGGCTGAAAGTGTTTGTCACACTCGGACAGGAAAAATCATTCCTGTGGCTTTTTCTTGTTCAATGGTACAGACTGAAGTTGAGCATTTCCAGGGTTATGTTTACATAATTCGAGACATAACTGAACGCAAGCAAGCAGAACTAGCGAAGCGGGAGTTTATAGCTATGATTAGCCATGAAATTCGCACTCCTATCACATCGGTCACTGGAATGGCGAGTTTATTACTCAATAGTGAATTGAGTATTCAACAACAGGATTTTGTGAAAACTATTTATAGTAGTAGTAATATTTTATTAAAAATCATCAATGATATTTTAGATTTTTCTAAAATTGACTCGGGAAAAATAGAAATAGAAACACAACCTTTTAATCTGATAATTTGTCTTCATGAAGCCATTAATCTACTTCTACCTAAAGCTAGAGAAAAAGGTTTAAAACTGACATTGTTAGAGTTGTCAGACCTTCCTGAGATGATTGTGGGAGACATTACTAGATTGCGCCAAGTTTTAGTAAATTTACTCAACAATGCTATTAAATTTACTGAAGTTGGCGATGTTGAGATTTCAGTAAAAGTATTTAAAAAACAAGAATTAAAAAATGCAGTAGAAATACAATTTGCTGTGAGAGATACAGGAATTGGAATTCCTAGCGATCGCTTTGAGCGTCTGTTTCTGGCTTTCAGTCAAGTCAATGCTTCCATCACCCGCCAGTACGGTGGTACTGGTCTAGGGCTGGCTGTTTGCAAACAGTTATGTGAGTTGATGGGTGGGCGAATTTGGGTAGAAAGTCAGGTAAATGTAGGTAGTAAATTTTACTTTACTATTGTGGCTCCTGTGTTTGATGAGCCGGGAGGAAATAACGCAGATATTGCCAATGATACCCAAATTAATACTCGAATGGCAAAGCAATTTCCTTTAAGGATACTGTTAGTAGAAGACCATATTATTAATCAGAGGATGATAGGATTAATGTTGCAAGGCATGGGCTATCAACCAGATATTGTCAATAACGGTTTAGAAGCACTTGCGGCGTTGCATCGTCAACTCTATGATGTGGTATTGATGGATATACAAATGCCGCAAATGGACGGTTTAACGGCTACACAGCATATATATCAAGAGTGGACAAAGGAAACTCGCCCGTGGATTATTGCTCTTACAGCTAGTGCAATGCGGGAAGTAGAGCTTGAGAAACAAAGATATTTATCATTAGGTATTAATGATTATCTCACTAAACCTATTCGCATTCAAGAATTGATGACAGCGCTAAAAAAATGTCAGCCACTAGTTGATAGTTTTAAAAATCAGGATATGCAAACAAAAGAAATAGAAGAGCAAGACACAATTAAACATCCTGTTGACTACGCTGCTTTAGACGAAATTTTGCAAATGGCAAGTTTTAATCCAGCAATAAATGCACGGGAATTTATTTTAGAAACTATTGACTATTATCTCGCAGAAACCCCAAAAATTTTACAAGATATCCATACCTATTTAGAGCAAAAAAAATATGCGAATTTGCGTCGTTGTGTGCATACACTTGCTTCTACCAGCGCTACTTTGGGTGCTGGGGATTTAGCAATTTTATGTAGGGAATTGGAAGCAATATTAATTCAAGAAAATTTTCATGATGTAGCAAATTTAATTGAGAAAATGCAAACAGAATATCACAGAGTACAAATTGCTTTACAACAGGAGCAAAAGAAATACAGCTATCCTCTGTGATCAGAATTGATAAAGGTAATGAGTTTATTCTAAAATTTGACAAAGACGGTTCATAAGTGCGGGAATATTACAAGGTATATTCACATAATCATAGCAACCTAAACTTAAAGCTTTTTCCACTTCGTTTAAATTACTCGATAACCACAAAACTTTAGAGCGTTGAGTTATTTTGTCACGTTTAAATTGTTTAAGAATTTCCAGTCCTTTTGGTTCTAGTAAATCATCTGCTAGTAAAATAATGCGACTATGCAAGGTAGAATTACTTCCTTTCAATATCTCTAAAGCAGTTTTACCATCTTGTAACCAGTGTGTATGATAACCGCGTGTTGTCATCGCCTGCAAAATTAGCTTTGCAAAAGCAGAATCTTGGTGTATCAAGATGACATCCATCAGGGAGAAAGGTTGAGATTGCAGAGGTCGCCAATTTGCTGGTAAAATGCGATCGCCACCACTTTCTCTAGCTTTTTCTAATACTAATCCAGCCGTTTGATAAAGAGTTTGAATGCTGGTTCCGTCTAGGGGATATTGACTGACTCCAGCGCTAAAGGTGATTGTAATTGCTTCTGAATCGGATGTTTGCAATTTGGTTTGGCGCAATTGTTCCAGTACCTGTGCTAACCATTCCACGCTGTTACACCGTCTCATTCCATACATTCCCACAATAAACTCGGCGCTATCCCAACGAGAGATAATATCTTCACTCCGCAGTTCCTGGCGTAATAAATACGTCAACCGACGCAGCATTTGTTCCCCTAGTTGATGTCCATAGTTGCGGTTAATCTGAGTTAAATTATCTAATGTGAGCACAGCTAAACAAAAAGGTTGTTGATATTGCTTGGCTATATGTAAAAACTTACTTAAATCTTGACTAGAACGGTGGCGATTAGGTAAACCCGTTAGTAAATCAATTTCTGCTTGTTCCCGCAACAACCGAGTGCGTTCCAAACGGTTAAAAATCCGGGTAATTAACTCTGGGGCTACAATTGGTTTACTAACATAATCATCACCACCAGCAGCAAATATTTTTTGAATAGTTTCTGTATCTCGTTGTCCAGTAAGAAATACAATTGGTAGCCACGCCCAACGCGAATCATTACGTAAAGTTTGACATAGTTCAATACCATCAATATCCGGCATTTGTACATCCAGGATGAGCAAATCTGGTGTCAATTGTACCAATTCATCCCAAAAATTTTTAGGGTGACGGAGAGTAGTAATTTGTAGTCCCCAAGGTGTTAATAATGTTTGTAAAAAACGTAAGGTCATCCAATCATCATCTACAACTAAAACCTTTGCTTCTGTCGGGAGTGAATGAGGTTTTAGTGCTTGAGTGATAGCTGCTAAAATTTGCTCTGAGGCGATAGGTTTGCGAAGAAAGCTTTTAATTTTATAGCGATTAATTGCTAGTTTTTTTTGTGTTTGTTCACCGTTATGAAAGACTATTACTGGGATAGGAGGCATTTGTTTTGACAATTCGTCTAGGAGAATTAATGCTTCTTCTTGAGTATTTTCATTAACTAAATCTAGTAACACTATGTCTGGAGGAACTCGCCGAATAGCGGCTAAAGCTAACTGGGGATGAGGTGCGATCGCTGTTTGTATTCCCCTCATATTAGCTGCAACAACTAAACTGTCAACCAGCTCTTGATCTTGATCTACAATTAACAATCTAGTCTGGACTATATCTGGCTCATTTTTATGATTAACGCTATCGTCGATTGTTTCTTTGGCTATTTCTTGTGGAGTTACACATTCAACCAGTAAACGTATTTTTTTTACTTCCTCTGTTAAAAAATCTTGCTGTTTTTGTGTTAAATTTTCTGGTTTTTGTAACAGTATTTCTATCTCTCTAGCAGTCTCAGTAGATGCAAATAATCCCATTATTCCTAAAGAACTAATTAATTTGTGCGATTCTTGTTTAGCTGTTTCCCATGCATGAACATTCAAAAAACTATATTTTATGTTTTCAATACATTGTTCTAGAATGAAAATCTGGTCAAGTACTTTTAGTTTCGTTTCTTCTGAGATATTTGTATTCATCTCCTGATAGCTTTGTGAACGGTAAGAATGAGATATCACCTCTTTTTGTTTCACCTTTTGTAAAGCTGGGTTAAGACGATAACCTAAGCCATAAACAGTTTCAATTAAATCATCTGCGCTCACAGTTTTTAGTTTTTGTCTGAGCCTTTTAATTAGTGCTCTTACAGTATCAGGTGTGGGTGGTTCATCCTCTAAAGACCACAACTGATTGAGAATGCTACTTTGACTGTGAGTTTTTTCTGTATGTCTCATGAACAATTCTAATAAAGCATATTCTTTAGCAGTGAGATGCAAAACCACACCACTATAAGTCACCTCACATTGACTAGGATCTAATCGCAAATTTCCCCATTCTAAGGTAGGTGATCCAGTTGTCGTCTTGCGACGTAGTAAGGCGCGAATCCTGGCTTCTAATTCTGGTAATGGTATCGGTTTAACGACATAATCATCTGCACCAGCATCCAGACCAAGAATCTTATCGTCAGTCGTACCTCTACCAGTTAAAAGCAGTACTAGCAGTTGCAAGCCTTTAGCCCGTAATCGCCGACAGAAACTTATTCCATCTAGTTTTGGCAACATCACATCTAACACAATTAAATCATAGCTAGCTGCTTCTAAAAAACTCCAACCTTCCTCACCATCTTTAGCAACATCTACGGTATAACGTTGCTCAGTCAAATTTGCTTTGAGCAAATGAGAAAACAATTCATCGTCGTCTATAAGCAAAATTCTCATGACTGAAATTAGTGAATATTTCTGAAATAGTATCATTTAATTTTCAGCAAATTATAAAATTTACCTCTCAATAAAAATAGAGATTTTTGTCACAAGTTTGTCACATTTATTTTTTTATAATGCACTCTGGAAAAGTTTTAACAAAAAAGCATATCCTTTGTTTAATAAATATTGAAATTTACAAATTAAGGTAATTTGTTTGATAGCACCAAAAATAAAAATAAATGGAATATTTAAAATTAACTCGTGAATTAAAAATTCAAAGTACATCCCTTGATGTCAAAAAATTTGCTGATTGCCCATCTGACGTGCTTCTGGGTCAAGATGTCAGACTCGGATTTCCTGAAGTAATTGGCATTGAAGATATTTTGATCGATATC
Source organism: Fortiea contorta PCC 7126 (assembly GCF_000332295.1). Lineage (GTDB taxonomy): Bacteria > Cyanobacteriota > Cyanobacteriia > Cyanobacteriales > Nostocaceae > Fortiea > Fortiea contorta. Next base: position 466,581 of record NZ_KB235930.1, read on the forward strand.
CTAGAAAATCGCCGACAGCAGTTTGATTTAGAAGGGATTGTCAGGATTTTACCAGGTAATAAACCTTTATACTTTGATTTATGTATCAGAATGTTTAGTAATCAGTTATTTTTATTTTTTGAAGAAGTGACTATGCAGATGCTTTGGCAACAAACTTTATTAGAACAAACTCACGAAAATAGTTTATTTTTGTTGCGCTTAAATGCTTTTCAAAATCAAGGTGACTGAGGAGGTTCGTAAACAGTTTCTTTGGGTCAATCGATGCAATCCTTTTATCCCAAGGGAGGCTTCGCCGTGAGCGTCAGCCGAACGGTTAAAATCTCACCCACAAGGGGGGCTTATTTTCCCTGTTCCCTCTTCCCTTTCATTGCTTCGTCTGGATGCGGCGGCAGAGACTGTAACAATAATGATATGCATTACAGGAAAATCTGATGAACCGCTCGAAAATAGTTGCTATTGTTACGGGTGCGATTTCGATCCTCTTGGCGATCGCTTACTTAATCATTGTCCAAATCCTCGACTACCGAGATATGAAACCCGCCCCCATCACCCTACTCGACTCACCACCAGCGATCACTGTTTTGAGTCCATATCTTGACAAAACTACCAAAGTGTAGATTTCATTCTACTGGTTTCCGGGGACGCATATAACTGCGTCTCTTGTCATTTATGTCAATTACTTAAAACCAATGGTTACTATTTGTTAACCCCTGGGTTAATGTATAGATTCAACAAAATAATTAATATTTATTAATCAAATGCTACGCTATATAAGAATTACTTAGAGTAAATATCGCCTATTTGTTTCGCCTAAGTAATTCCATTTTGTCTGAGATAAAGGTAAGCTATTTCTAACAATATTAAACAAAGATAAATTTCCTTTATCTGAAATACGGGTTGACTGAAGCTAGCGACTGCTGATTCACAGACCCAAATTTTGCTGCAAATATAGAGGTAAATTCATGGTTCAGTTTCTATTAGAGACTGTCTGGCTGGTTCCGTGCTATGCCTTATTGGGCGGGTTGTTAGCTGTGCCTTGGTCGCCGGGGATCATTCGCCGCACAGGGCCAAGACCAGCGGGTTATGTAAATCTGGTGATGACTTTTATCGCCTTCATTCATAGTGCGATCGCATTGTCAAACACCTGGAATCACCCATCAACAGAACTATTTATTCCCTGGCTTTCCACTGCTGGCTTAAATCTAACTATTGCTATAGACATTTCCTCGGTCAGCGTCGGTGCACTAGTCGTCATTACAGGCTTAAATTTGCTAGCACAAACTTACGCCATCGGTTACATGGAAATGGATTGGGGCTGGGGAAGATTCTTTTCTTTGTTGGGATTTTTTGAAGCCGGATTATGTGCCCTAGTTTTATGTAATAGCTTATTCTTCAGTTATGTCATCTTGGAAATCCTCACCTTGGGAACCTACCTCCTAGTCGGCTTATGGTTTAGTCAGCCGCTGGTAGTCACCGGTGCAAGAGATGCATTTTTAACCAAACGGGTAGGAGACTTACTATTATTAATGGGGGTGTTGGGACTATGGCCCCTAGCTGGAACTTGGAACTATACAGAATTAGCTGAGTGGGCGACTACAGCCAACGTCAACCCCACGCTGATTACTTTAGTAGGTTTAGCCTTAATTGCGGGGCCGATGGGTAAATGTGCTCAATTCCCGTTGCATTTGTGGTTAGATGAAGCGATGGAAGGCCCCGTACCTAGTACAGTTTTGCGGAACTCAGTGGTAGTCGCCAGTGGTGCATGGGTACTGATTAAACTGCAACCAGTGTTAACCTTATCACCGATAGTATCCTCAGCCATTGTAGCGATTGGGGCGGTGACAGCAGTCGGTGCTTCCTTAATTGCGATCGCCCAAATTGATATTAAGCGCTGTCAGTCTTATTCGGTTAGCGCCTACATGGGTTTAGTATTCATCGCCGTAGGTACGCAACAAGATGAAGCCGCACTGTTATTAGTCCTCACCCATGCTTTATCTTCCGCATTACTAGTCATGAGTACTGGGGGGATTGTCTGGAACAGCATCACCCAAGATATTAACCAACTGGGTGGACTCTGGTCGCGCCGTCCCATATCCGGAATCGCTTTTATAGTTGGTAGTCTGGGATTAATCGGCTTCCCACCTCTGGGCGGCTTTTGGGCTTTAATAAAACTGGGTGATGCATTGTGGTTCAGTCAACCAGCATTGGTAGCAGTAATTATCGCCGTTAACGCCCTCACAGCCTTTAGTCTAGCCAGAGAATTCGGCTTAATTTTTGGTCGTCAAGCCAAGCAAATGAGTGAGCGATCGCCTGAAGTCCACTGGCCGATGGTGCTACCGATGGTAATTTTACTCGGTTTTGTCCTACACCTGCCCCTAGTTTTGCAAAGTTTATCACTCCTTCCCAGTTGGGCAATTCTGAATAAAGATGTAACCCTGTTGCTGATTTGGTCAAGTATTTTTGGTGTCAGCATTGGTGGCGTCGTTTATTTAGGAAATTGGCAAAAACCTATCCGCTTACCGGGAAAAGCTTTAAGAAATTTTTTCGCCTACGACTTTTACACCGCCCAAATTTATCGCCTCACCATTGTTGCTAGCGTCGGTCAAATTGCCAAATTTGCCGATATGCTAGACCGCTTAGTTATTGACGGGATTGTCAATCTTGTCGGCTTATTTTCACTATTAGGTGGACAAGGGCTAAAATACAGCACCTCCGGACAAACCCAATTTTACGCCTTCACCGTCCTCCTCGGTGTCAGCGTCTTGGGAATGTGGGTAGCTTGGCCGTTTTGGGGAGTACAATTTCTCGATTTAATGTTTTAAATCTCGGCTTTGCCAAATTTTAAATTGCCATGTTAAGCGTTTTAATTGTTCTGCCAATTTTAGCTGCTGTTTTGGTAGCACTATTGCCCAAAACTATCTCTAATAGCAGCATTCGTCTCATAGCATTGTTCCTGTCAGGAATAAATCTGCTCTGGAATCTTTTTATTCTGTTGAAATTTGACCTCAGTAACCCAGGAATGCAGTTTCAAGAATATCTACCTTGGAACGAAACTCTGGGTTTAAACTATCAATTAGGGGTGGATGGACTATCAATATTAATGTTGATACTAAATAGTCTCCTCACCTGGATTGCAATTTACAGCAGCAGCCAGCAGATCCAACGTCCTAAGCTTTTTTACTCTTTAATATTAGTAGTGAGTGGTGGTGTCGCTGGTGCATTTTTAGCAGAAAATCTGTTGCTATTCTTCCTGTTTTATGAACTGGAATTAATCCCCTTTTATCTGCTAATTTCTATTTGGGGAGGAGCAAAACGAGCTTATGCTGGCATCAAATTTCTAATTTATACAGCAGTTTCTGGAGCCTTAATTTTAGCAACCTTCCTCGGCACAGTTTGGTTAACTGGTTCTAGCAGCTTTGCCATAGACGCCATCTCTACCCAAACCCTCTCAGCCGGAATGCAAATTCTCCTACTGGGAGGAATTATAGTCGGTTTCGGTATCAAAATTCCTTTAGTTCCTTTTCATACTTGGTTGCCGGATGCTTACGTAGAAGCTTCCGCACCAATCGCTATTTTGCTTGGTGGTGTTTTGGCGAAGCTAGGTACTTATGGATTGTTGCGGTTTGGTTTGGGAATGTTTCCCCAAGCTTGGAGTGCGATCGCGCCTACATTGGCAATTTGGGGTGCAATCAGTGCTATCTATGGAGCATTAGTAGCGATCGCCCAAACAGACATCAAGCGCATGGTAGCCTATAGTTCTATCGGTCACATGGGTTACATCTTAGTCGCAGGTGCTGCGAGTACTCCCCTTTCCCTTGTAGGTGCAGTCGCCCAAATGTTCAGCCACGGTATCATTCTTGCTATCCTCTTCCTTTTAGTAGGAATCGTGGAAGCGAAAGTTGGTACCCGCGAATTAGACCAGCTCAATGGTTTAATGAGTCCCATTCGCGGTTTACCTCTAATCAGCGCCCTCCTAGTTTTAAGCGGAATGGCTAGTGCTGGGATTCCTGGTTTAACTGGATTTGTGGCTGAATTTATCGTCTTCCAAGGTAGTTTTGCTAACTTCCCTATTCCCACGCTTTTGTGTGTATTATCTAGTGCTTTAACCGCAGTTTATTTCGTTATTCTCCTCAACCGTACCTGTTTTGGCAAACTCGACAACAACCTAGCTTACTATCCTCGCGTGTTGTGGTCAGAGAAAATACCAGCTTTAATTTTGGCAGTTTTAATTATCTTTTTAGGAATACAACCCACTTGGTTAGTGCGTTGGAGTGAAACCACAACCACAACAATGGTAGCTGCAATTCCACCCATAGAAAAAACTGTCGTTTCGCAAATAGCCTTGCAAGAATAAACATGAGCTTGAGTAAGGTTCCCGACATCTGGTAATAGTCGGGAATCTGATTAAAAAGCAATTGCTTGAATATTTTTTCTCCCTTTTCATCAGGGACAAAACTATTAATAGAAATAACTGAAAATCACTAAACACTAATTACCATGACAGCAACTGTTATCCCTTCCACTACCAAATTACCTCCTTCTAAACATGAATTTGCCGAAGTAATTCACCGTTTAGAAGCTGGCGGTTCAATGTTGCCAGATACGCCAGAAAATCTCATGCAAATCATTGGTTTGTATAAAGCTTATGCTGTGCCAATGGATTTCTACTGGCGTGACCTCCTTTATATTGCTGAACGAGAATTTTTAAACCCCTTACCCTTTTTTAAATACTTCTTACCCAAAGAGTATTTAGAAAGACACAATCATTATGCCGGCGATGATGCCGACTTGCGAGTTTGGCGCGGAATTGCTACCGCTCACCCTGAACTTTTGGCATTTATCGACAAAGGTGAAACTGGCAAATTTCCCCAGTTATTCCATCATTTATTCCACGATCGCATTAACATGGAATTTGCTGAAGCTTGTATGCGAGCCATGCTTTGGCATCGTCATATGTATGCACCAGTCAACCAATTTGATGCTTACCTAGACTCAGAAGAATATAAAGCTAACGCTGATAGAGCCATCAAAGCCTACTTTCAAGGTAATCCGGTCATGTTGGCACTGCATAAACTGTTCCCAGAAATGTTCATAGAACAGTGTCGCCAAATGTCTTATTATTCCAACCTGGGTTTATTTTGGGAAGTGATGGCGCCCGTCTTTTTTGAGATGTCAGACATCTACGATGAAGGTGGATTTAAAGGTGTACCAGATGCGATGAATTTCTTAGTCAATGGGATTTTTGCCATCGCTGGTAGACCTATTTACCATCATGTTTATATTAAAGGTGAATGTTACGAAATCATTCCCAAATCTAAAGGTTTTACTTGGTTATATGAAGCAGCATTACCTTATGTAGAAGCTGTTTTCTACCGCACCGCACCCTTTAGAGGCACTAAATCTTATAATGCTCAAGCAGGTCAAGTACCTGATGAGCAAAAAGATTTTCACTATGGAATTCTCTACGCTGACGTGTTTCCAGTTGGGACTGCGGGTATTCCACCAACATTATTAATGCAAGATATGTTGCACTTCCTACCCCAATATCTTGTTGATTATTATGAGCAATATTGTCGTGGTGAAGGAGATATGTTGATTCAATTGGGTATTAGTTTTCAAAGGTCAATGTACAACGTGACCTCGGCGGTAATTCAAGCATTGCGAACTGCTCTTTTATATCCTTTAGATGACCCAAATCCCAAACATTTACAAGCAAATCGAGAATTTTTTGAAGCACAACTAAATCGCTTCACTCGCGCTGATTATAATATGCGTGATGCGGCTCGATTAAGGAGTATTCAACAACAAGATTACAGATAATTGTGTGCGGGAATTACGGAAATAATACCAATTCTCTAAATTTTGGCAACACATCAATAACCTGTAAGGGCGTACGGCCGTACGCCCCTACCAATTTATCTGTTGTCCCCTTTTGGCGACTTGGTATAAGAAAGCAAACTCCAGTTTGTTTACGGAAAACACTCAAATGAGTAAACAAACTGCGGTTTGCTTGCAGAAAACACTGAAATGAGAAAGCGTTTAGGTTAAATGAGTAAACAAACTGTGGTTTACTTGCAGAAAACACTGAAATGAGAAAGCGTTTAGGTTAAATGAGTAAACAAACTGCGGTTTGCTTGCAGAAAACACTGAAATGAGTAAACAAACTGTGGTTTGCTAATTAGACTTCTTGCAAAAGTCATTCTTTGCGTCCTCTTCTCTACTCCTGTGTTCCTCGCGCAAGGAACAAAAAAATGTCTTTCCCTCACCCCTAGTCCCTAGCTCCTATTTTCATGGTAGGTCTACTGAATTCACCGTGAATCAAAATTATTAAGAAATGTTTCCAAGTCTGGTACATTCACCCAGCTAGATTTTTGCTGAGATTCATGGGACAAATCCATTAATAGCTGGGAATAAACTCCTTCTCGCAAAGATGGGACAGTTTGTTCTTGACTATCGATACCCTCTACCCACTGATTAACAACGCGAATAAATGCAGAAATCCGCCCATCAGTATGATTTTGGGGAAAAATTAAGCGATTGGGGATTTCCATTTCCGTTAACGGTTTACCTGGTTGGGAACCCCAGACCCGAAATCCGTGGATGTAATCTTTTTGATTTTCGCTGCCTACAATTAGAGTACCGCGATCGCCATACACTTCTACCCAATGTGTTCGAGATGCATGAACAACCGCACTAATTGTAACTTGACAAGGTGTACCATCAGCTAACTCTAATGTCAGCAAGCAATTATCGTCTGTCTCTACTGGTTTATGTTCTCCACTGGCTGAATCAAGGCGCGTAGGAATGGCTGTGCTTAAATAAGCGCTTAATTTATGTACTGGGCCAAATAACCAATAGATATAATCAAAGGCGTGAGAACCTAATGAACCCAACGCACCACCTCCCTGTTTTTGAGAGGAATACCAATTCCAAGGACGGGAAGCATCAGCACGAGAAGAACCTAACCAATCAATTCTAATTAACCGTTTTTTACCTACATAATCTGCTGATAATAGTTCTGCAAATAATTGCCATCCTGGTACAAACCGAAATTCAAAGTCAACGGTAGCAATCACATTTTTTTCTTTTGCTAATTGATACAGTTCCTTCGCTTGCAATGCATTTAAAGCTATGGGTTTTTCTAATAATAAATGTTTCCCTGCTTGTAGCACTGCTTTAGCCATTTCATAGTGTAAAAATGGTGGTGTGGATATACTAACTGCTTGCACCTCTGGTAATGTCAAAATTTCGGCAATGGTATCGCAGGCATAGGGTATATCATAAGACTCAGCAACGGCTTTTGCTTGCAGAATATCGCGGTGATAAACAGCTACTACCTCTGTGCGAGGATGTGCTTGCAATCCGGGAATGTGGACTTTTTTACCAAATCCAGTACCAATAACTGCTACACCAATTGTTTGTTGATTCTTCTCCAAGAATGAAACCATATATTTAAATTAGGGAACAGGGATTAGGGAACAGGGATTGGGGATTAGGAAGAAATGACCCACTTATCTTAAAAATCTCAGTGTCAAAGGATAACGATAATACTGCCCATTGTAAGCTTTGGCGGCGGCAAAGTTAACTAAAAATAATTGCGTGACTAAGATGATTGTAGTTAGATAAAACCACACAACTATTAAACTGTTTAAAACTGTTTTCAATTGATTTCCTCCACTATTGCTAGTTACTGCTATGGCACAGATAATTAGCATGGTTAATAAGGAAACAATGATGACAATTAAAGTATAAAATGTGAGAGAAATTTGAAAATTTAAAGCTTCTTTACCTTGAAAATCAATCCAGGGAGATTTGGCTTTATTTAATTGCCAAATTACAAAAGGGACGAAGATATTTAAAGGTAAATATAAGGGAATACCGAGAAACACTAAACCAAATAAGAGTATCCATGCTAACAAAGCCGAAAAATGACAGAACATCGCCCAGAGACGCTGTTGTGGTTTGGGTTTTTCTTTCATGACATTTTCTTAGCTAGGTGGATTTAGGGTATGATTCCCTATCCTAGTATCTATAAAAAAAGTCTGCCTAAAGCTTAAAATTTGAGTATTTCTTGCTCATAGCTTTCGGGGAGGGGTTCAATTTCCCAGACTATACCTTCACCGGGTTCTAAAGCAACTTCCACAAACAGTTGTGTGACAGCGGTTGTGGCGATATCTTCATTGTCGGGGAAGGGTTGCAAATCTTCGGTGAGTAGTCTGAGTTTAAAACCACCAGGGATAGCGGCGCCGACGGTGGCGTTACGTAACTCAAAGCGCCAAATTATTTCGTCGGCTTCGCCTTGTGGGGTGATGGTGAGGTCGTATAATTGTCCAGCGATCGCTAATTGACGAGCAAAAGCCACTACATTTTCTGCTGTTTCCACACTCCGCGCCCCAGCTGCACTCAGTTGTAAATTCAACCGTCCCCAACCTAGGTTTTCTGCTGCTTGAGAAACGCCGCTTTGCAACCACTGCAGCACTGACCACTGTTCTGGTAATCCCAAACGTTGTTGATATAAGCTTTGTCGCCAACCGCCATGTTCAATTAACCCGCCCCAAAGTGGAAAGGGGATAGCTAACCGGGGTGTAAGGATTTGAGAATTTGCTAGGCGAGTGATCAGGTTTTGCGCTTGGGTTTGTGGTAGAGTAGGTATCTGTAAGATGGCTCCACGGGTGGCTATTTGTGGACACAGTTCTCGCGCTACAGCGAACACACTAATGTCTCCATTTAAATCAGTAGCATCTAAAGCATAAGTGCGATCGCCTGAGTCATAATTACCTTTATCTTTCAGTTGAGCATGGGTACAGTAACCCCAAACTCTGACATAGCCTTCCTCGGCTTCCACCTGTACTGCTAAATAATAATCACCAGCCCAGCTTGGTAAATCTACCCACTCTTGGGGGACGCGCATTTCACTCAAGTCGATGGTTTCGCTAGGAATCAAGATCAAGCGACTGGCTTCTAGTGTAATTGCGGTTCCATTTACCAGTTCCCAAAAACTTGATAAAGCAGCGTTATTCGGCCAGACTTGAGCTTGTGTTGATAAATCTGCTTGTAACCAAGGTAAAACTGCATTCAGACAAAGTTGATTAATTTCTGCTTGATAGCGAGAAGCTGAGTTAGAAAAAGCTTGATTGTGTGTGGTGTGAGGAATTTCTAATATTAAATCAGTTGGGTTAGCAAATGTAAATGTAGTCATAGTGGTAAGTTTTCTCTGTTGGTTTTTTGCAAGTTAGTATAAATTTTTATTCTATAAGTTAGTTAATTGGCGTTGGTAAATATGAATTTGTCTCACGCAGAGACGCATAGACACGAAGTGGCTTCCCGAAGAGTAGGCGCAGAGAAAAAGAAAGGTTTTTTCCTATTTCATCCTTCATCCTTCATACTTCATACTTCATATAGTAGTTTTGCAACCATTCTTCCATTACTGTACTCATGGTTTTGAGTAGGTCTGGGGTGATGGAAATATGCAACGTGTTTTGACTCCAGTTAGCTAGGGAACGTAAGAGGGTTTCTCTGGCTTTGGTGAGTCGTCGGGAGACGGTGTATTGTTTGATTTCTAGTTGTTTGGCGATTTTGTCTTGGTTTTGTTGTTGAGCGTAGTAAAGTTGCAGGATTTTTTGCAGGTCTGGTTCTAATTGGGCGATCGCCTGGACTAAAATTTGATTAATTTCGCTTTGTTGAGAAGTTCTGGTTTGTTCTTCTTCTTGGGCGATAATTTCGTTAATGATGGATTCTTGTTGGGTTCCGGGGAGATTGTCTAGCAATTCCCAGGAATCATCGCTGCTTTTGGAAACGTTGAGAGATTCTGGTGTGGGATAGAGATATCGACGTGTGGCTTTGGCGGCGTTTAGTAGCCATTTTTCTATGGTTTGGGGATTGACATTTTGGCTAGTTTGAGAGTTGTAATTTTTAGCGATCGCTTCCCAGGTCTGGTCTTCGGGGCGAGTAATTTTGCGTGAAGTTCCGGTTGTGGTGGGGATATAAAGGGTTTTGTAGGCGTTCCAAGCGATGATATAACCGGGAATTTCTGCGGGAGATAAGCCGGCGTTTTCTAAAGATTCTTGTAACCGTTTTTGTGAGATTTTTCGTAATAGTCCCCAATCTGTACAGATATCAACTTCGTGGCGTTGGCGCAAGGTTTCGCGGATAGCACTTGCAAAGATGGGACTGGCGTAGTTTTTTAAGGTAAAGCCTTGATTAGGATTGAACCCTTTGAGGACTTTATCAATTTGGGCGATCGCCATCTGAAAACAGTCTGATAATTGGTATTGTGTACTGGCGAAATTATTGACTGTTTTTTGGCATACCCAGTAACAAGGTTCTTGTAAGTAAGCTGCGAGATGTTGTTGGGCTATGGTTTGGGTTGCAGATGTCTGCCATAATTTATACCAATAAAGCGCCCAAAAAGCTGAAGATGTTTCTTGTGGTGTGCGGTTGACGCAACTTTGCATACTACTACGCAATCTAGATTCTGTAGCCCAACGACTAAAGCGATCAGCAGCGAATTCTACAAAAGTGGAAAAAGTTTCAATAGTGCTTTGCCGAGGTTGCATAAAATAATAGAAGTTTACCAATAAAAGCAGTGAGGACGAAAAAAACGCCTGCACAAACTTTACTACAACAATGGGTAATACTTAATCAGTGTTGTAACTGCTCAACAAATGCTTGATGCTCCGCTGAATTTAGTCCCTGTTGCAGAATTGTCAGTACCTGTGACATATTGCCTGTAACTAACGCTGAGACATCCAGCCACAATCCGGGGAAAACTTGACTCTGAATTATACCTGCTGCATTCGGTGTCAGCGCCACATATTCACCATCTTTAAAGCTGAACCAACTGACAGCACTCTCAAAAACCTGCCATACAATATATTCCTGAATACCATTGCGACGATAGACACGCTTTTTATCATACAAATCATTGGTAGCGCTGCTAGCGGCGACTTCCACCACTAATTCTGGCGCACCTTCCACATATCCATCAGCACTCAAACTCGACTGTCCACCGCAGGCTGCGTCAATTAGTAAAATAGCATCAGGTTGGGGTTCATTATCCAAGTCTAGCCGCACAGTCGGATTATCACCCAATCTGACACCGGGCGTAGCTACTTTATAAGACCACAGCCAGCCTATCAAATTAGCATGTGGTTCAGCGTGGGGTTCAAAGCGCAAAGATGAGGCCACGTATACAACTCCTTCAATTAACTCAGCTTTTTTGACGTTAGGCATAGCATTATAGCGGCGTTCAAACTCCAAGCGCGTCAGGCGATCGCCATTCTCAAGCAAGGGAATGTAGGAAGGAGAAATCTTAACCATAACCACAGGTGTAAGAGGTGGATAAATTGATTGTATCGCACAGCTTCAGATCAATTTTATTAAATAAGTGGATCAACGTAATTAAACTTAATTAAAATACAGGAGTTACCGATGACTAAAACCAAAGTTAACCTGGGAATAATTCAAGAAACATTACTAATTACCCTGTGGGCTAGAGCAACTGAACTGCAACAATCAGACCCCATCATAGTAGATCCAAAATCGGCGGAAATTCTAGAAAGCATCGATTACAATTTTGATAAATTTGCCAATTCACAAATAAGTCAAGTTGGAACTTGTTTGCGAGGAATGATATTAGATAATTGGGTGCGTAATTATCTAGAAAAATATCCCCAAGGTATGGTGATTGAGATTGGAGCGGGTTTGAATACTCGTTTTGAACGAGTGGATAATGGTCAAGTGCGCTGGTTTGATTTAGATTTACCAGATTCAATGGAGATGCGATCGCTGTTTTTTCAAGAAACCGAACGCCGTCAGTTTATCACAGCTTCTGCCTTAGATACAGACTGGATTGAGCGCGTCAAAGCTGCGGGGACGGAACCATATATGTTTGTCGCCGAAGGTGTAATGATGTATCTTTCTGAGGAGCAAGCTCAAAAGTTATTTGCTAACCTTTTAGAGCATTTTCCTGGTTCTTGGTTCGCGTTTGATTCCATATCACCATTTATGGTGAAAAATCAAAGATATCATGATTCAATTAAACATATGTCAGCCAAGTTTAATTGGGGAATTTCTGATATTTGCCAAATCCAAAATTGGGACAATCGCTATCAAGTAGCAGAAGTTTTTAGGTTTACTGATTTACCCAAAAAATATTTACACCGATTTTCTTTAATTCACAGGTTATTGTCCCTAATTCCAGTAATTCGTGATTCTTTTCGCTTGGCTTTAGTGAAATTAGGTTGAATCTTTTACCATTTTGAAAAAAGAATATGTAGGGGCGAACGGTTGTTCGCCCTGAACGGTTGTTCGCCCTGATCAACCATTCATGTGTTGCAAAGATTATTTGAATTGGTATTAGGGATTGATTGCAGAATTAGCCATTTTGATTAAAGAAGCGCGATCGCCCGCTTTTATCCCCATCACATATTGCACACCTTTTTGTCGCCAAGTCAAGGTGGCATCTGAACAATTAGCCCCGCAAGTAGAATCGACAAAATAGCCAGTAATACCCTTGGCTAAGGATACAGTTTTACCCGTGAGGCGCGGTGTTTTATTTGTCACGGCTTCTGCGGTAATCACGCCAAAACGACAAGCAGTCCCCCCATTACAGTCAGAACTAAAACCCAGTAATATTTGATATTTCTTGGGTGCGACATTTTCTAAAATTGCATAAAGTGGGTTTTCTCCCTGGGGAATCGGGATAATTTTCGGTAAAACAATAGGAATTTGAGCTTTTTGTTTTAATTGAGGCAAAATCGGCTTAAAAACAGTGGTGGCGTTAGAATTAGTACGGCTCACTCCTCCTTGTGCTATTAACTGAGAAGGATTGTTAATAGATGCTAGAGATGAATTCTGCAAGCTACTAGCACCACCCAGCAACAATACCGCACACATAGCACTGAAGTTTTTTAAACTAAAAATCATTGCAAAACCTATTGCTTCCGAACGACTAAAAATTATACTAAAGTCTAAGCGAAAATTACTCAAATGCCAATAAAAAGCAACCACAGATTAACATTACGCTAAGTCTGCGTTAATCTGTGGTTCAACGATTGAAAATGATTTTGTGTTGTACTAAAACCCCGATAATGGGATTCAACAAGGTCGAAAAAACATCAATATATATTATTGTTTTTTCATCCTAACTAATTGGCTTTTTTCTCGCATCTAGTGCTTGTTTAGTTTTTAAAACTAATTTTAAATAAGAGACTTGATTCACCCAACCGGAACGAGGTAACAAGGGGATAGCTTCTAATTCTTTATGAGATAATTCAACAGCAGTTGTATTATCTAGTATTTTGGTATTTTCCGAATTTTCTACCATAATTTATTACCCAATTAACGAGTAAGCAACTTCAGTTTCCTGCTGCAAATTTTCAGTCCACTGGATACTGTCAGCGCTAAAATTTAGCGGATCATTTGTTGGCAAATTAGTATTCACAGACTCCTCTATTAACTCAAATTCACCATTATCAAATGGTAGCCCCTGTGCCTTCACTTTTGGGACAACACGCTCTCTCAATCCACGTTCCGCCTGTACAAGAGCGCGATGATGACAATAGGGATTATTCCCTCTTTTGTTAAAGAAAACATGAGCAGTCCAACTGCAACCACCACGGCAAATTTCCGCAAATTCGCAAGTTTTGCAAAAGCCCCAGAGGTGTTTTGTACCTTCCGGTGTTCCCGCTCCTAAATTCATCCGTAACTCGGCTGAATTTTCAATAATATCTTGCAAGGAACGCTCTCGAATGTTACCACCAGTGTAAGCTGTAGTCGGTAGTGAGGGACAACCTTTAATAGCACCGTCGGCTTCTATTCCTAAAGTTGAAAGTCCAGCACCGCAACCTTGCCAAAATGAAAAATCTTGCTCCTTACCTCGTCCCCGAAACAGCTTTTCATCAGGGCCATAATAGCCGATATTATTTCCTGCTTGGACTTGCACACCTTCTTGATAAGCGCGGCGCGCAACACGCCCGATCATCGGATAAATATCTAATAGTTCATAAGGTTGCAGTAAGATGTCTGCGTTATCGGCTGCATTTCCCATCGGGACAGTCAGTTGAATTTGCCAAGCACGAGCACCAGCATCACGAATACACTCATATATGCGTGGGAACTCTGGCGCTGAGAGGCGGTTAATTTGGGTGTTACAACCGAAGGAAATACCCGCAGCCTGCAAATGACTCATGGTTTTAAAAGCATAGCGCCAAGAGCCGGGCTTTCCACGCAAGCGATCGTGAGTTACTTCTAAACCATCAATAGAAACGGAGACGGTGCGAATCCCTGCAGCTTTCATTTTTTGTGCAGTTTCTAGAGAAATACCATAACCACCAGTGGTCATTCCACACAGCATCCCTGCATCATTAATCGCTTTGGCAATTTCCAGCCAATCTGGTCGCAGGAAAGCTTCACCACCGATGAGGGTAACTTCTTTGATTCCCACTTGTGCCATTTGTTTGACCAAATCTAAAGCTTCTGCAGTGGAAAGTTCTTGAGTGCGTGCATTTCCAGCACGAGAACCACAGTGACTACAAGCTAAATTGCACTTTAAGGTAATTTCCCAAACTGCATAACTTTTACGGTGATATGCCATAGCTAACTCTCAATTTTGGTCTTAGAAATTCACTGGAGGTTATGGTTATATGAGCAGCAATATATTTAGTAATTGGGTCAATTAATCACCACTAAAATAGCTGCAATATGCAATTGTTTGGCTTAAATTAGGTCGTATGGTACAACCACTCCATAATGTGCTTGTACTGGTGGGTCAATTATTATGCCATACATGGGTTGTGGCCAAGGCTTTGGTATTGGTCTGGGCCAGGGTTTAGGAATCCATTGAATTGGTTTGGGTTTGGGATTTACTGGCAGTGGATCAACAATGATGCCATACAATGGCTGAATGACTCTATCAGTATCAGAGATAACTGTCAGACCGCCAATAGCCCCGACTAATTCCTCTTCACTCAGGTCTTGAAACTCACCTGATTCTTTTAATTCTAATATTTTAATAGCGGCATTTTCAAATTCTTCTTGAGAAAAATAATAGCCACCATTTTCTAAAACTGTCATCACTTCTTCCAATTTTTCACTCATTAATTGAGTGCGGAAAGCTTCATCTTTAACTAGTCGAACTAGAAAGTCTTTGACTTTTTCCAAAATATCTAGAGACATGAGATTTTTACCTCTTTGTGACTAAAATTAGGGATTAGCGATCGTGAAACTGTATGCAGCTGTATACGAGCTAGAGGAACTCGAATATACATTTCTCAGAGCAGTAGAATTACTTAAACTCAGAGCTAGAGCAGCACTGTTTCCAGTAACTGCAAACGCTGCGGCTGTTGCATTACCTGCACTGAATCTTGAGCCAGTTATTACCTGAGTTTGCGTCGCAGATGTTACGTATTGACCATTAGCGAGTGCGATCGCACTTGCACTCGCTGAAACCGGTGTAGCTGTCGTCATCGTCCCCGTAATAGCGACGGCGCCTCCCACAAGAGTTTCTTCTGTCACTTCCTGTAAGTAACTTAATTCCCCTATGATTAAACGGTTCCTCACAATTACCTCATCAAATTTTTTACACAATTAATATCTGTTGAACTAACAAAACTCTTGTGTTTGGTTAGCACAAATCACGCCTATTTGGGTGATTTGTTAATTGTCATTTATCATGGGTTAATTAATGACAAATGACAAATAACAATGGTCTGCTGTTACAGATACTCAACTTAGTTGACTTCTTTAAAAAAGTGAACTAATTATTATGATGTGTGCTGTTTTTTAATGAGTACTAGAAATAGAAGTGGAGCCAGATGCAGAACTATAACCAGATTGAGAGGAACTAGAGGAAATAATGTGAGTAGTAACACCACTACCAGAAGCAACATTTATTGAAACACTTTGACTAGTCTCACTTTGGTTATTGCTAGATGTAGCGACGACAGTTTTTGTCTCTGCAATAATCTTTCCGTCTGGCGAGACGACACGTTTAATCACAACTTGATAGCGAGTCATGGCATTTTTTCCAGAAGTTGTAGGATTATTTGAATGCAGTACTTATCGATGAAACATTCAAAGAAATAAATCCTTTGGATTGAGTATTATTACCAAACAACACTAAGGCGCGAGACTTGGATTGACCATCGTTGTTTAATACCTCATATCCAACTGCGCCAGTTTCAGGATTTTCTAACTTGTTAACAACAGATGTTTCATTAGCAGTAATTTCTGTTGTGTTATAACCTGTTAAATCTGGGACAGGAGGTTGTTTGATTAACTGCGATAAATAGCTGTAAACTTGAGTCAAAAACCTTCCACCTTTCACATCTTCAATCACTGAGTCACAAAAACTCAAATCATAAATGTTCAATCCACTCATGAATGCACCTCATTTAAGTAATAATTTTTCTAGCAATCCTAATTTAAGTGAGATAATTACATAGTGATATCTCACTTAAAATTGCGGATTACTATCATCATCGTCCAGGAAAATCAATCGCAACTACAACACCAATAGCAATATCTAAGTTTGGGGTATTGATATTAGGCGTTAATCTAATTACTTTGTCTCCAAACCCTCCGACTACAACCTGCGCTGAAGGGTTAACCCCACTAGCAACAGCGATTCCCACACCAACAGCAACCGAACCACCGTTTCTTAAATTTATGGCTCTGGTATTTGTGTTCACGTAAGCTAAGGGCGAAGTTCCTGTAGCTGATGCATTGGCTATCACTATCGTTCCTGCAGAACCCAAGACTAGCTGGTTTTCGGAAACATTTTCTAAATAAGATAAATCTTTGATAAGCATAATTAGTTAGAAACAGAAGCGACAGAAGCAGCACTCACAAAAACATTACCACCAGAAGCAGCAGCAAAAGCTTGTACAGAACTGCTAGCAAAGGAACCCTGACTTCCAGTAAATGCTTGATTATTAGCCACAGCACCAGCGTAAGTTGAACCACCTAACGCAACGACCCAAAAATTAGAAATTGCGAAGGCTTTTCCACTACCATTTATATGTATTGTAGAGGCTTCAGAAAGAGTGTCTAAATAATCGATATCCAAAATTAACATGAGTTTTGCGTGCGACTAATTTGAGGTTTGAAGTTTGTAAAACAAAAAAGAGGAAAATTGGTAGTGTCAATATTATCTAAACTGGCTTTGAAGGGAAGACGAAAGCTTTATTTTTGATCTAAAGCTTTCGTCATTTTTTACTGGCTCTTGAGACAATACATGTCAATATAAGATACCTAAAAATAGGTATCTTATATTTTTTTAGTGTTTAGTACCAGCGATTAAAGTACCAGCAGATTCAGACAATTGACCAATAATTGCGGTGTTGGATACGTCTGATTGAGCGTATGTGTTGGGTCCAATTGCAGTGTTTTCAAAAACAGTTGTAGACGCATTACCGGAAACGTTTACACCACTGTTAAGAGCAGAGTTTACAGCCGCATTTTTGATCAAGCTGATGTTAACAGTGTATTGTTGCTTGATAGCGGTTACTAGATTCACGTTCTTTCCACCAGTAACAGTACCAGATGTACCACCGATAACTGCAGAGCCTTCAACTGTTTCCAAAGTGTTCAAATCAAAGATAATCATTGGTTTTCTCCTGAAAATTGGTAGTCGTTTTGGAATTTTTGTTCTGTTCAGTCTTTTTGAAAGCTTTGTTGTTGGAACAATCAAAGCTTTCAGCATTTTTCTTAATCGGATACCCTAGAATGGGTACCCAATATTTTTTTACTATCTAGTACCAGCGATTAAAGTACCAGCAGATTCAGACAATTGACCAATAATTGCGGTGTTGGATACGTCTGATTGAGCGTATGTGTTGGGTCCAATTGCAGTGTTTTCAAAAACAGTTGTAGACGCATTACCGGAAACGTTTACACCACTGTTAAGAGCAGAGTTTACAGCCGCATTTTTGATCAAGCTGATGTTAACAGTGTATTGTTGCTTGATAGCGGTTACTAGATTCACGTTCTTTCCACCAGTAACAGTACTAGGTGTTCCACCGATAACTGCAGAACCTTCAACTGTTTCCAAAGTGTTTAAATCAAAGATAATCATTGGTTTTCTCCTGAAAGTTAGTAGTCGTTTTTGGAATTTTTGTCGTGAGCAATTTGTTTTTTGCTCACATTCATAATGTAACTCATTTATTCAAAAAAAGGGTTTCTCTTCCAATTTTCTTTATAGTTAATATTTGAAAATAAACCATTTTTTGTTAACAATTAATATTTAACATTGCACGTGAAAAACTGGACAATAATATATTTATTGCCCAGAATTAGTTATATATATTTAACCCAAAACTTGAATTAATAATTTAGATAATTATTCAAAATTTTGTAGCACTTTTTATATAAAAATGCTCACATTTAATCAATGATTGAATTGAAAATACAGAGTACTCAATCACAGATTTATGCCTGCTGGGGCAATTCTTCTGGAGGCGATAAATGATTATCTGAGTTGAGTTTAACAGCGATCGTTACATTAGTAATCTGCTGTTTTAGCCAACTTAAAAACAGTTCTGTAACAATATTTTGCTGTAAAAAATTATTTAATTCAGGTTGAATAATTTCCTCAACCCAAATCAAATGTACCCCCTTAGGAGTGGTAATTGGTTTAAGAACATTTGGCGGGGAAGCTGCAAATACTGCTGCTGCAATTTCTGGACGAAAAGCTTTGCGGTATTGAACTCCTTGATAACCATAAGTACGACGAAGTTCAATGTCTTGGATGTAGATACGGGCGATTTGTGTAAAACTGGTTTCGCTTTCTTCTAAAGCATAAAAAAGCTCTAAAGCCAAATCTCTATCGGCGAAAATCACCTCATAGGTGACAGCAGCTACATAATCTAGTTGGTGTTGATAAAAATATTTTTCGACTTGCTCAGAAAATAAGTGATTTGCTAATTTCCGCGAAAGTACATTGTGGCGGACTAATTCTTCAAAATCATCAACAGAAAGATGGTACTTTTCTAACCATGTCCACGTGTCTTTAGCTTTGACAAGTTTCTTGGCTAGCCGTAAATTATTTCCTTCTTCCTGCAATTCTTCTGGGCTAATTGTAATGCCTAATTCTTCCGCTGCGGCAATAATGATGCTTTGTGATGCTATGGACTCTACTACGTCGGGTATTTGACAAGAGAGTTTGAGGCTACGAATAATGTCTGATTCAGAAATCGTCAGATATTCGGGCATGATGGAATCCCTCCATACATTGCTTTTGGTCTAGCTTTTAGATTCAGATGAAGTCTTACTGCTCAACTTCTCATTAAAACCCGACTTTCCGGTAGAGTCTAGGTCACTTTGGTGGTAACAATGGTTCTATATTGATGCAGATATAGATGATAGTTCCTTATCTATTCTTTCTGCTAATTTATAAGCCATTGAAGGGGGATTGCGGTAATTGCTAGCGGTTTTTCTAAACGCCCACCGTCTAGCTTCCACTTCAGAAACGCCAAATTCCATTGCTAAATCACGGTAAGACCAGCCGTGTTTTCTCATTAGGTCAATTGGATGCATAAGCTTGCTCCTGATGTCAATATCTATGTGTGTGATGTTGGGGATATATCAAATATTGCCTGTGATTAAAGTTCTAAACCGCCTTTTTGCAGCTTTTTAAATGGGTCTAAAATGAAGTCAATTACTCGGCGCTGACGGACAATTACTTCTGCATTTGCGGTTTGACCTGCAGTTAAAGCAATGCGTTTATTGCCATTTTCAACATACTGCTGATCTAAAGCAATTTCTAACTCAAAATTGTTAATACTTCCTTGAGGAGTTTGACTAACTTTAGAATCAGGAGAAACCCATATAACTTTGCCAGACACGATGCCATACTCTTGAAATGGATAAGCATCAAACTTAATTTTGACAGGCATACCAACTTTTAAAAAGCCGCTATCTTGACTAGGAATTTCTGCTTTGAGAATAAAGCTAGCATTTTTAGGCGCAATTTGAGCAATGCGTTGACCTGACTGGACTACTGCGCCTGGTTTAGTGACTGGTAATTCAAAAATTATTCCATCTATCGGTGCGCGGACTATTCGTTGCTGCAATTGCAGTTTTACTGATGTGATTTGGCTTCTAGTTTGAGTAATTTCTGATTGCAATGTGGAAATTTGTGTTTGTAATTCTTTAAGTTGTTCTTGACTTTTCATTACTGCTAACTTTCCGGCTTGCATAGCAGTTTGAGAGTTACTTTCCGCTTCTTGTAATTGCAGTTTTGCTTGTTGGATATCAGACTCTAACTGATTCATTGTGGCTTGATAGCGGTTTTGTTCTTCAGTTAGACGAAATTCGGTTTGTTTGATATCTGATTGAGCTTTTTCATAAATTCGTTGACTTTCTTGTTGTTCTTTTTTGAGTTGGTCAACTTGAGTTGCAGAAACTGCACCATCTTTAATCAATTGGCTAAAGCGCTCTACTTGTCTGGAATCGATAGTTAAGCGACCTTTGGCTGATTTTGCGTCATTGCGAGTGGTTTGTATCTGTTGTTGGACTTGATTAACTAGTGCTAGTTTTTCTAACTTTTGTAAGTTATAAATGCTTTGTTTGGCGTCTAGGTTTTGTTTTGCTTGATTGACTTGGGCGAGTTTTTCTAATTCTTGGGATTGATTTTGTTGTTGCAAAACTTCAATAGATAGCATAAGTTGGGTTTTGAGTAATTCTGCTTGCGATCGCTGAGTTTGTAATCCTGCTAATTTTGTCTGTGCTTGTTGTAGTTCTGTCTGCAGAATATCCGATTCTAATTCCAACAAAATCTGTCCACTTCTAACGCTGTCACCTTCTTTGACTTTAACTGCTTTCACACTCCCACTGACTTGAGAATCCAATTTTTGGGTCGCACCTTGCGGTTCTACGCGCCCTCTAGCAGTTCCAGTTTCATCTACTTTTGAAAGTGTCGCCCAAGGTAAACCAACAACTACGAAACCTATCAAAACATACAATAATCCCCGTGTCCAAAGTTGCGGTAGAGCGTCTAGTAATTCTTCTGTACCATAAAATAATTCTGAGGATGACTCTTTTTGATTTTCTTTCTCTACTATCGGTTCTTGTTCATGTCTATAGTTTGGCTGTTCTGGAGTCAGCCTAGATGAGTTATTAGTTGATGGATATGGCATGAATTTTTCCTGACATAGATGTGTGTGGAGAAATTTCTGGAGAGAGTTGCGCTAAATTCTTATTTTTTTAGCGCTAAGGTATGGGGAGGTTTTTGACAGAATTGTTCTTTAAGTGGTTTGAGCTAATTGTTGTTGATTGAGGTAGTAGTAATGACCTTTTTTAGCGATTAATTGCTCATGAGTACCACTTTCTACTAATACTCCCCGGTCTAAAACGAGAATCAAGTCAGCATTACGGACGGTGGAGAGACGATGGGCGATGATGACGCTGGTACGTCCTTGGAGGATGGTTTTCAAGTTGTTTTGAATAATCCTTTCTGATTCTGAATCTAGGTGACTTGTGGCTTCATCGAATAGGAGTAGTCGGGGGTTTCCTAATAAAGCACGGGCGATCGCTAAACGTTGGCGTTGTCCACCGGAAAGCATTCCTCCTCCTTCGCCAATCTGAGATTCATAACCCATTGGCAGTTTTTGGATAAATTCATCAGCACCAGCGAATTTAGCTGCTTGAATGATGTCTTCTAGGGGGGCTTGGGGATGAGCGATCGCTATATTTTCTCGAATTGTTCCCCCGAATAAAAAGGTATCTTGGTCAACCACTCCAACTTGAGAACGCAGGGACTGTAAGGCAATATTGGTAATTTCTTGACCATCAATCAAAACTTTACCATCTGTGGGCGGATACAATCCTAAAATCAATTTGCTGAGGGTGGTTTTTCCGGAGCCACTACGTCCTACTACTGCTACCATTTGTTCTGGTTTAATTTGAAATTTGAGATTTTCTAAAATGTTATTCTCACTTTCTGGATGATAGCGGAAGGTGACGTTCTCAAAGCAAATATGACCGCGTAGTTTTCCTAAAGATTTACGGGGTTTATTTTGTAAATCTTCTTCTGGTTCTGCTTCTAAAACATCATTAATTCGTTCGGTGGAAATTACTATTTCTTGTAGTTGATTCCACAGTTGAGAAAGTCTTTGAAAGGGACTCAATACGTTTCCAACTAACATATTAAAAGCGACTAATTGTCCAATGGTAAGTTCTCCTTGAATTACTTGTGTAGCGCCGAACCACAGCAAGGCGGTATTCACAAAGGTTTGAATTACACCACTAATAATTTGCAGGTTGTTACTAATTAACTGTGCGTTAAAGCTTTTTTTCACTAAATCATTTAATAGTTCTTCCCAACGCCAGCGTACTGTTTGTTCAATAGCTAAAGAACGAACGGTGCGGATACCGGTGAGGGACTCGATTAGGTAACTATTTTCTTGAGCACCGGCGTTAAATATCTCTCTGGATATGCGGCGTAAGATGCTGGTGCTAGCTAGGGCGAGGATAAAGAATGGCGGTACTGTACACAGCACAAATATGGCCATGCGCCAGCTATAGGAGAACATTAAGGCTAGATAAACTACTAGTGTGAGTAAATCCAGCAGGATGGAAAGGGTTTGTCCGGTGAGGAAACTCTGAATTTTTTGGGTTTCTTGGATGCGAGAGACGATATCACCGACATAGCGGGACTCGAAGTAGGAAAGAGGTAAGCGTAGGGTGTGCTTGATGAAACCTACGAGTAGAGAAAGGCTGATGCGGTTGGCTGTATGGGCTAGGAGGTATTGTCGTACGCCGTTCATGGCGATGCTAAAGATACCGAAGACAATCATCCCAATACCGACGGCGTTGAGTGTGGGAATGCTGCGTTGGACGAGTACTCTATCAAGTAACAATTGGGTGAATACTGGTGTGACGAGTCCAAACATTTGAATCAGTATGGAAGCGATGAAGATTTCGCCGAGTACTCGATAGTGGGGTTTGACTAACTGGAAAAATTTCCAAAAGCTAGGGGTTTCGTCTTTGGTGTTTTTTAATAAGGCTGTGGGTTCGAGTAGGAGGGCGTAACCGCTCCATTTGGCATTAAATTCGCTTTTTGTCAAGCTACGTTGTCCGATGGCTGGATCGCAGACAATGACGCGGTTTTTGGTGATTTCGTAGACGACGATAAAGTGTTTTCCTTCCCAGTGGGCGATCGCTGGTAGGGGTTGTTCGGCTAATTTATCGAGGGTGGCTTTGACGGGACGACTAGCAAAGCCTAGGCTTTCGGCGACGGTGGCTAGGGCTTTTAATGAGGCGCCACTGCGGTTGACGTTGGTCATTTCCCGTAGGCGGTTAACACTGAGGTGTTTGTCCCAATATTTACCAATCATCACTAAGCAAGCACAGCCACAATCAGCGGCGCTTTGTTGGGCGTAGAAGGGGTAATTTTTGTGAAGGCGTCCCCACCATTGCTGGATGCGGGTTTTGGGGCTGGGAAAGTACGGCTGGGGTTTTTTCGACTGGGGTCTGGATAGTGGTTGTTGGGGGAAGGGAATGACGCGGGATTTTGTCGGTTGGGGAATGATTTCTGTGGTGTCGAGTCCCCATTTTCCTAGTTCTGGACAGTATTCTAGGGCTGTTTCCCAGTTGGATTGTTTGAGTATATGTATAGCGGCTGGTTGTATAACTTGCCAAGTTCCTGGTTGTGGTTGAGTGAGGATGTTTCCTGGTGTTAATCGCTGTCCATCACGGTGTTGTAATTCACCTGTTTGCAAGATTAATAGTTGAGTATTTTGGATGATTTGTGGGGCGATCGCACCTGGGGCTAAATCGTGTTTTTCAAATAAGGATAAAGCTTTGAAGGTTTGTTCTATTGATGATGTTTGAGTGAGATTTTGGGAGTTTTGCCGACATTGTATGAGTAGTTCCCAATGTTCTGCACGGGCTTGGAGTTTTTGTTCAATTTGAGGAGATTCTGCTAGCAATTCTTCTAATATTTCTCGTGGTAAATATCCCAGTTTTAAATTAGCTGTTGATCTGGCTGCGTAGGGGGTGAAGTTGGTTTGGGGAAATAATGTGGCTTCGCCAAAAATTGATCCTGGGGATAAGGTGGTAATCAGGTTCTCGGTGCTGTCTAATATCCGGACTTTGCCTGCGAGAATAATATATATACCTGGGTTAGTTTGGGTTGATTGCCAAAATTGTCTTGTTGCTGGTGGCTCAATTATAGACATCATTGACAGACAATTTTGTAAGGCTTTTAGTGAAATTTTTTCTCCCCAAATCTGCATCAGCATTTGTGCATGATTTTGCAGTGAAATATTGTTTATCAGCATGAATTTTTCTCCCCTTTTTAATAAACTGTTTTCTGGGAATTGGCAAGATATTGCTTGCTATTTATGCTTTGGTTTTTGTTTTGATTAAATTGCCAATTGCAGCTTTTTTGAATTGATTACCAAAGCAGATATCTCCTCACCTCACACCAATTTCATTGATGAATATCACAAACCTTTTGCTAGAGGAGTTGCACTATAGCTTTGAGTTCTATTTTTGTAGCGATCGCTACCCCCATTCTCTCACTTCCCAGCCCGCAATCTCTGCTGATGGCTCTGGATGATGATTTTGACGTTGATCTTGGGTGGGTGGCGGAAATTGGCGCAAAAGCATAATTTTAGACAATTTTTGCGCTCTAAAAGAGTTGTTTTTACTGACTTGTTGTGACATGATGATCTGCAGTTGTAATCAACTGTGAATTGTGGACAAGTAAGTTAACAGCAGTTGTGACGGAAAGCCTGGCAGCAAAAACTCACAACTCGAAGGCTACATAGCCAGATCAGGTTAATTAATTTGTTGATGCGGTTTGCAAAGATTACACTCCAGTCTGTTTTCTCTCAAGCTTTAGCCAGCTTGGGGGATACATTCTGGTAAGTCGCAATCTCAGGAAATACTGAAGTAAATACAGCAGAGTTCAACTTAGCAAACAGAGATTGCTTTGAGGTTTAGGGAAAAGTGCTGTAAGTTAACAATGGCGACCGCATAACGACCAAATATTAACTGCATACTTACTTAATTTGTGTAAAAATTAAGTGAGTACTCACTATTTCTGGCATAGAAAATTAAAAAAATCTGCATATTGTATCTGGTTATACGGTTCTTATTTTTCCACACTAAATCTTATTACACAAGCCACCATTAAGTACAGAAACTTCACTGAATCTTATACTGCTTCTAAATGTCTTTTTTCACAGATGCAACCAGAAAACAGTACTTTCAGTATGTAATTTAAATTACTCTTCACAGAGTTTTTTTTTAATGTGGAAAATTCACTAAATTCTAGATAGGTATACTGACAAATAAAATCTGATTTTCAAGGATTTAAATCAAATTATTTTTTTCAGCGAATAAATATTTTATACAAAATAATACTAATTGTTTTGCTCTACCCACTTTAAATTACTTAAGTGATTCGTGACTATATTTGTATATATTTTCGATTAATATTTCTTATGATTTAGTTGCGAACAGACTGATATGTCCTCAGAAATTAAACATTAATGTGAAAGTTTGAACAAATTACGCAAAGTTGTGACTAGAATCACCGATATATTGACAACAATATGAGAAGATATACAACTCATACAAGTAGCCTGCCGCAGTCCTGTGCTACTAGCAGCAAAAAATTCGCAGTTAATAGTCTACAAAGTAGGAAGTCTATGAATTAAAAAGAAGGCTAGGGCTGCGCTACCGAGAGGAACCGTCAAATTATCAATCCCCAGAAAAGAAAAAGCTTCTAAGCCAGTAGCTACCAAGGCTACAACTAATGAGACTATCCAAGTTGACCAGATATTACCTTGAACGCCCAGCAAGATCAAGCTACTAATGGCATAGCTGACGACAGTCATTGTCAGGGAACCTTCCCAGCTTTTTTGTCCCCCAAAAACTTCATATTTGTGTTTGCCAAAACGCTGTCCAATTAAAGCAGCTAGTCCATCACCCCATGTCATCACCAAAATCCCCAAAGCTGCGTACTGTGGTTGTTGTAAGTACCAGAAGCAAGCAATTAAAACACCAATACTCACAGAATAAAAAAATGTGCCTAGGCTTTGGCGTCCGACACTATTAATTCCGGGGAGAATCGGCAATCGGTAAGATAATAAAGTGATGGCACTGGCGACAATCGAAGCCGTAATCCCGACAATGGCGGGGATATTTAACCACCAAGCTAGTAGAATCACATTACCGGTGCCAATATGGACTATTTTTCGCAAAATTTCGGGATCATTATTGGCAAAACGATTAATGATCCAAGCGATCGCTAAAATGAATAATACCCAAACGGCAACTATGGCAAATTGTAGCCACAAGGAGGGAATCGACTGGAAAATGGCAAGTGTAGTCAACAAAAACGTTACTAAAAATTTTCACCCTATTACTACTCTATTAGATTTAGGTGACGACGATGAAAGTATTATTGATTTTGCTGATTCGGGGCTACCGCATGTTTATTTCTCCCTTGTATCTCCCCACCTGTCGCTTTCAACCCACCTGTTCTATGTATGCGATGGAAGCAATTGAACGCTTTGGTGTTTGGCGCGGTAGCTGGATGGGAGTTCAGCGCATCTGTCGCTGTCATCCATTTCATCCTGGGGGTTATGATCCGGTACCACAGAAATTGCATCAGATACACCAGGAAAAAAGAGAATAATATTTTTGTGATCAAGAAGTTGGGTTGCAGGTCTCTACAGGTTTAAAATGTTGGGAATTCTACTACTAATTAAATGAAACCTTACCAGCAAATTAAAATTGTCGAATGTGGCGAACAGCTAGGAGAAATTCCTCTAGAATTATTTGCGGTAGAATCTCCCCATCCTTATGAAAAACTTGGTGCGCCTTATGGAGAAATTTCTCCTTATTATCTGCGACAAAGTGTGATTAAAAGATTAATCGCCGCTCAAAATTATCTGCAATTACTGCGTCGGAATTGGCGAATTCAAATATTTGATGCCTATCGCCCAGTAGCAGTACAGCAATTTATGGTAGATTACAGTTTTGCGACAGAAATTAAACAGCGGGGTTTGACTATAGCGGAGTTATCACCAAATCAACTCCGAGAAATTTGGGAAGCAGTTTATCAAATTTGGGCTGTACCCAGTTTGGATTTACAAACTCCCCCTCCCCACAGTACGGGTGCAGCGGTAGATATAACTTTGGTGGATAATACAGGGGAAATTGTGAATATGGGTTCGCCGATTGATGAGTTGTCAGAGCGATCGCATCCCGATTATTATGCCAATAATTCTCATCCTCAAGCTGAATATTACCATAGTCATCGGCAGTTGTTACGGGATGTAATGATTCAAGCTGGGTTTCAACGCAATCCTAAAGAATGGTGGCATTTTTCCTATGGTGATCAGATGTGGGCTTGGTTAAATAATCAAGCTGATTCCACTAACTGTTTCACAGCCTGCTATGGGCGTTTAATGTAATTTAAATGTCTTGGGGATTGAGACTCATCATTTTCCAAGTGGTATAAGTACCAATGGGACTCCACAGCAAATAGGGAACTAGTAGCAATGCTGCCCAACCGGATATACTCAAGACGGCGAGTGTCAAAATAATACAGATAATCAAACCTGTACCACCGAGGATTGTCCCTACTTTCAGACTACGCAACCTGAACATGACAGGGGTGTAAGCAATAGTGACAATTTCTAAGAGCAGGTATAAACTCATCAGTAACCAAGTGTTACTACTTCCTGGTTCTCTTTCCCAAATAATGTAAGCTGACCAAGCACCGCAGATAAAGATTGTAGTCCAAATTAGGGGAATCGCGCCCTCAAACGTTAACCACCTTGGTCTTTGCAATCTTTGAAACCACTTGCGATCGCTGGATGTAATTAAACTACCAGCCGCAGCTACAATAAAAGCTACACCCCCAATCACCATCCAAGATTTAATCATAACCCCGCTATCCTTAGCGATCGCCTAAATATTTCGCATTCTATAGCGATTTTGGCAGTTTAGTTGCTCATCGCTCATCGTCCTTGGGTTTGATTAGTTTTGAGCGGGGGTGGTGTTTTTCTGAGATAATATGATGAAACCTCTTCGTGATGAAGAGGTGAGATGAGAATTTTTAACGCGAAGGTGCGCTGAGTTTTTCTTGAGGGGACGGGTTAGGGGCTGGAATTTGGGAGTTAGTAATGATTGAGGTTGATTCCTGCTTCTTTAGCCATGGCTTCAATACCTTTGGTTTCTAAGGATTTGATAGCTTTGGTTGACAGCTTCAATCTTACCCAGCGATTACCACTCGGCCACCAAACGCGCTTATTTTGCAAGTTTACTTGTTGTAAGCGTTTGGTGCGACGGTGGGAGTGGGAAACCGCGAAGGCGTTGTTAGCTTTTTTTCCTGTTAATTCGCAGCGACGGGACATAATTAGGTATCTCCAGATGAATACAGCCTTTCTATTTTAGGGCTTATTAGTGAACACGATGGAGAGACGTAAAATTTTACGTCTCTAGATCTTTGTTGCAGGGGTTTTATTCGCCTATGATTTACTTACCCGCTTGTTCTGTTAGCTTGGTGAGTACTTCATTGGAACGTTCCACAAAGGATTTCATCCCTTCAGCGTCGAATCCTTTTTGCGACATCAGCGCTAAATCGTAGACGTGTTGACAAATCAAGTTGACTAAGGGATTTGTCGAAGATTGTCCATCTTCTTGAATGATTCCCCCTTGGTTGAGATTTGCCAGATTTTGAATTAGAGGATGAGCGGTGTTTACCAGTAAAATATGATCTTCGGGAAACTCTGAATTTTGCTGTTGCATTAAGGCGTTCATTTCTCGCAGACGACGGAGAATTTCTGGTAACAGCACGATCGCTGGTGGTGTACTCTGGGGATTATCAGATTTTAACGCTTCGGTGCGGATGTTGACTTTGGGTTTGTTGAGAGATTTCTCAAATAGTTCTTTGATGGATTCGCTGCGAGTTTTGTTGGTTTTGGGATCGACGATTTCCCCAGCTTTGTTTTGATCTAGTAAGGTGTTATCTAAATCGGAGTCTACGCGGGTAAATTTGACGTCGCTGTATTCCCGTTCCAGGAAGTTGATAAAGTGGGTGTCGATGAAGGAGTCCATAAATAGGACTTCTAACCCTTGATTTTTGTGCAATTCTATGTATGTAGCTTGGGTGGTTTCATCAGTGCTGTAAAACACCCGATTTTCATGGCGTTCTTTGTTGCGTTCTAAATATTCTTTCAGGGTGGTGTAAGGAGTGCTGGATGTTGTATCCTCGGTTGAGGAAGGAGTGACATCTTGCCAAACATCCCCATCTGGTGATTGTACTTCCACGGTGGGAGTTTCCACTGCAGCCTTTGGTGCAATTTTAGCTGTGGTGCGGAAAACGATGATATCTTCGACTTGTTTTTTAAATTTCTCGTCGTTGAGAACACCAAATTTCACAAAAGTGCTGAGGTCTTTCCAAGCGCTGATGTATTGTTCGCGGTTGTCGCGGTATAATTCCTTAAGGCGATCGCCCACTTTCTTAGCGATATAATCGCCGATTCTCCGCACAGTGCGATCGCCTTGCAATGCACTCCGAGATACATTCAAAGGAATATCCGTACTATCAATCACCCCGCGCATGGGTGTGAGAAACTGAGGAATAATCTCTTCGCAGTTATCGCTGACAAAAACTTGATTACAAAACAGCTTGATTTGTCCCTTGGTCACATCCACATCAGGGCGCATTTTGGGAAAATATAAAATCCCGTTGATGATAAAGGGATAATCTGTGTTCAAATGCACCCACAATAAAGGTTCTTCTTGAAATGGGTACAAGTAGCGGTAAAATTCTAAATAATCTTCTCGACTCAGATTACTTGCAGACTCCCGCCAAGGTGCTTTTTGCTGATTTAATACTTCTCCATCCAGTTTAATTGGCACCGGCATGAAGTCACAGTAAGTCTTGACGAGATTTTTAATCCGCGCAGCTTCTAAAAACTCCTCTTCTTCTCCTTGGAGAGTCAGGGTGATAGTTGTACCGCGAGTTGTCCGGGTTGACTCTTCTAAAGTAAACTGCGGCGAACCATCACAAGTCCAGTGTACTGCTTGGGCGCCTTCTTGATAAGAGAGGGTATCGATTTCGACTTTTTGCGCCACCATAAAGGAGGAGTAGAAACCAAGACCAAAATGACCGATAATTGGTTGGTCTGACTTACCCTCATACTTGTGAATGAATTCTTCTGCACTGGAGAAAGCGACTTGGTTGATATATTTCTTCACTTCATCAGCAGTCATCCCAATGCCATTATCGGTGAGCGAGAGGGTTTTATTGTTTTTATCAATCGCAATTTGAATTTCTGGTTCACCGATGTCTCCAGTATACTCCCCGGCACGGGACACCATGTTTAGCTTCTGAATAGCATCTACCGCGTTGGATACCAATTCCCGCAAGAAGATTTGGTGATCTGAGTAGAGGGACTTCTTGATAATTGGGAAAATATTCTCAGTATGGATACTGATAGTGCCTTGTTCTAGCATGATTTGTAATTGAATAACAGTCTCTCAATGAGGATTTTAAGAGCAGAGTCGATGCGATCGCCCTTTTTGATGGGCTTGTTTTCCCCCCTAGGGTGATGCGGATTTCTCTACTCGATCAGTGTAATATATGAGTATCGATGTTTCTGTCGTTTGTCTAATTCATTCTCAATCCTGGCTTCCCAGATTAGATTAGCTCAGAAAATAATCTGTTGGCAGTTTCACCAGCGATCGCCCAATTTAATCGAGTCACATACTCATTGAATGAAGACAGCGCTAAATTCTCATAGTTTTGATAGTCACTCAGATAATTGACAATATATGTAGTGTAGTCGCTGATGGTAGCATCTACCGCAAAAGTTTTGCCATTGACGTCATCGTGAATAATACTAGGAATACCCGCCACATTGGTAGTCAGACAAGGAACACCAAAAGCATTAGCTTCAATTAAGACATTGGGAGTCACATCAGCCTGGGTAGGTAAAATCAAAAAATGAGCCTCCGCCAGTAAATCATAATACTGTTTTTTCCCGGCTGGCGTGGATTTATTGATGTATCCTATAGGGTTAACGAAATCGGGTAAATTTTCTTTGTTGTGGGGTAAATCTCCTAAAATTGTTAATTCCACATCCCACCCCATATATTTTAATGCTTCACTGACTGCTAGAGCGATGTCACCTCCTTTTCTTTGCCAATCAACGCCAATAAAAATTAACTTACATGTATGGTTATGGCGACGATTAATCAAAGCTTGAATATCAGCGATCGCTCTTTGGGGATTGATTTCTAAATTTGAACCCCTGGGAATTATTTTCACTTTATTGGGATTAATTCCATAAAATTGCACAGCTTGTTCCGCAGCCCAATTTGAAGCAAAAATCGCTAACTTACATTTCTCCAAAGCCAACTTTTCTAACAAGTAAATATTCTTCTTTGTTTCCGGACAAAGATTACTTAAATAAGGATAAAAATCAACCAACGCAGCTAAAATTGTATCTACCCAAAGCACAATTGGTTGCTGACAATTGAGATAAGCGATAGGTGTAGAACCTTCTGTACACAAAATTAAATCAACATCCAAACTAGACAACCGCTGATCAATTTGCACAGCATAATTCTTACTCACCAGCGGTTCAGCCCATCTGTAATAATCTTTGTTGTCAAAATATCTATAAAAACTCCATTTTCCCTTGGTTAACCAAGTATATTTTTTCTGAAAATTGCTGATATTTTCAATCTGAATACCCTGGGAGGCTAGGGTTTTATAGATAAAATGATTAGAGCTATAATTCCCTATGTGATGTTTTTTCCATCCGGCATAATTCACAACATCATATGTGGTGACATAAGCTATTTTCATCAGCAGCTATCCTTATTTGCACCCAATATTGGTATCACGATTTTATACACGCTCTTGAGCAAATAGCCACAGCGAAAATCTGTGGAAGCCTGAATCCACAAGCAGAGGAGCGATTTTAAACCTGTTTGCGACGGTTGAAATTATCCAGGCGTTGTATAGCAACGCCTGGAAAAAATGTTAATTTTGTTTACGCTTCCGGTGGTGACTCAACTAACTTGACGGTATTTTGGGAAACTGATACTTTCAGGGTAGATTTTTTACTGAAAGATAAACTATCCTCGCCCTTATCAATAAAAATCGTATCTCCAGAAATAAAGGTATTCTCCAATAACTTGGTAGCGATGGGGTTTTCTATCTCTCGCTGAATTGCTCGTTTTAGTGGACGAGCGCCATAAACTGGATCATAGCCTGCTTCCACCAAGTAATCACAAGCCGCAGCGGAGATTTCAAAGCAGATTTTTTGCTCTCTGAGGAGATTTTCCACCCGCTTGAGTTGAATGCGAATGATGTGTCGCATTTCCGTGCGACTGAGAGTGTGGAAGATAATGATATCATCCACGCGGTTGATAAATTCGGGGCGGAAGTGCGATCGCAACGCTTCTGTTACGCGCTTCTGCATCATCCCAAATTTAGCATCATCACCAGACACATCTAATATATGTTCACTACCAATATTGCTAGTCATGACGATGACGCTGTTGCGAAAATCTACCGTCCTCCCCTGGGAATCAGTAATTCTCCCATCATCTAACACCTGCAACAAAATATTGAACACATCGGGGTGCGCCTTCTCCACTTCATCCAACAACACCACAGAATAAGGACGGCGGCGAATTGCTTCGGAAAGTTGACCACCTTCCTCGTAGCCAACATAACCTGGAGGTGCACCAACCAACCGCGATACTGAGTGTTTCTCCATATACTCAGACATATCCAACCGCACCAAGGCGTCATCAGAATCAAAGAGAAACTGTGCTAAAGCGCGAGCGAGTTCGGTTTTACCCACGCCAGTCGGTCCCATGAACAAAAATGACCCAATAGGACGACTGGGATCTTTCATTCCCGCACGGGCGCGGCGAATTGCTGCTGCGACTGCTGTCACCGCTTCTTGTTGTCCAACCACGCGCTCTTGTAATAAACTCTCTAACTGCAGCAATTTTTGCCGTTCTGATTCCAGTAAGCGATTTACTGGAATTCCTGTCCACTTGGCGACGATTTCTGCAATGTCAGATTCGGTGACTTGTTCTCGCAACAAGGTAGCACCTGTGTTTTGAATCTCTAAAAACTTTGCTTCTTTGGCTTCGCGATCGCGCTGCACTCCCTCCAACTTACCATACTTCAATTGGGCAGCTTTATTCAAATCATAAGCCCGTTCTGCCTGTTCGATCTGCACCCGCAAGGCGTCTTCTTCTTTTTTCAAAGCGCTGATGGCTTCTAATAACTGCTTTTCTCCTTGCCATTGTTCATTGAAATCATGCTGTTTTGCAGTTAATTTGGCGATTTCTTGCTCAATTCGCTGCAAACGCTCTTGAGTTTGCGCTGTCCCTTTTTCTTCCCCAGCCAGAGACAGTTTTTCCATTTCTAGCTGCATCAAGCGGCGGTCAATGGTTTCCAACTCTGCAGGCTTGGAGGTAATCTCCATTTTCAACTGTGCAGCAGCTTCGTCCACCAAGTCAATGGCTTTATCTGGTAAAAAGCGATCGCTAATGTAACGCGCTGACAAAGTGGCTGCGGCTACCAAAGCAGAATCGGAAATCTTGACGTTATGATGAACCTCATAACGCTCCTTCAATCCCCGAAGAATAGAAATCGTGTTTTCCACACTCGGCTGATCCACAAATACCTGTTGAAAACGGCGTTCTAAAGCGGCGTCTTTCTCAATATGTTTGCGATATTCATCTAAAGTAGTCGCGCCAATACAACGCAGTTCGCCCCGCGCCAACATCGGCTTCAACAAATTCCCTGCATCCATCGCCCCTTGTTGACTAGAACCCGTGCCGACAACGGTGTGCAATTCATCGATAAACAGAACAATTTGCCCGTTAGAATCAATAACTTCCTTGAGAACTGCTTTCAGGCGTTCTTCAAATTCGCCCCGCAATTTCGCCCCAGCAATCAAACTACCGATATCGAGAGAAATTAGTTGGCGGTTTTTCAAAGATTCGGGAACATCGCCGTTGACCATCCGCTGTGCTAAGGCTTCAGCGATCGCCGTTTTTCCTACTCCCGGTTCACCAATTAATACTGGGTTATTCTTGCTGCGACGAGACAACACCTGAATTACTCTGCGAATTTCATCGTCCCGCCCAATAACAGGGTCTAGCTTACCAGATTTTGCCTGCTCTGTCAAGTCCCTGCCAAACTTTTGTAGAGCTTCATAACGAGACTCTGGGTTTTTATCTGTAACTCTTTGACTACCGCGCACAGATTTCACAGCCGCCTCTAACTTAGTAGTATCAGCATTAAAGCCTTTGAGTATGCGTCGCCCAATTCGTTCATCCTCCGCAAAAGCCAAAAGCATGTGCTCCACAGAGATATCCGAATCCTTCATGCGATCGCGTAACTCTTCAGCGCGGTCAAGCATAGTATCTAAACTGCGCCCCAGATATAACTGATCACTTTTACCCACCTTGGGTTGACGCTGGGTGAAAGCTTCTAGCTGCTGTTGTAACCGCAGCGGATCAACCTCAGCCTTAGCCAGGATACGCAGAGCTAAACTAGTAGGTTCTTCTAAAAGCGCCAGAATTAAATGTTCAACGTCTAATTGCTGTTGTTGATAAGCACGAACTATATCCTGAGATTTAACGATCGCCTCCCAGGCTTTATCAGTAAATTTATTGGGGTCTGTAGGTTGCATCTGTAAAAAATTAGACTTTATTGTAAAAATTGGGAACTGGTATTGATCTAGCCTAGAATGAGAACTGCATCGCTGCAAACTGCGTTTTGATTTTCCACTCCCCACAAAAGAATTGGGCGTGGGGAGTGTGGGGAGATGGGGAGGTGGGGAGTGTGGGGAGTGTGGGGAGTGTGGGGAGATGGGGAGATGGGGAGATGGGGAGAAAAATAATTTATGCTTACGCTTTTGATCTTCTACTTTCTCCCACACCTCCCACACCTCCCACACCTCCCCCTCTTCCCACACCTCCCACACCTCCCCCTCTTCCCACACCTCCCACACTTCCCCCTCCTCCCACACCTCCCACACTTCCCCCTTCCCCCTCCTCCCACACCTCCCACACTCCCCCATCACTTCCCTTGAATCAGCTCTACCCTATACCCGTCAGGATCTTCGACGAAAGCGATAACTGTGGAACCGTGTTTCATTGCTCCTGGCTCCCGCACTACTTTTCCATCCCGACTTTTAATTTGCTCACAGGTAGCGTAAATATCATCCACGCCAATGGCAATATGACCATAAGCGTTACCCAATTCATATTTTTCCGTCCCCCAATTGTAGGTTAGTTCCAAAACTGCAGTTTCACTTTCGTCACCATAGCCAACAAAAGCGAGGGTAAATTCTCCCCCTGGATAGTCTTTTCGGCGTAGCAATTTCATCCCCAGGACGTCACAGTAGAACTTCAAGGACTCTTCAAGGTTCCCCACTCGCAACATTGTGTGTAGTAAGCGCATAATTTAGATCCTGATTGCTTCTTTACCGATTTTAAATTGGAGTGATAATAGTTAATTTCTCATTCCTGCTTTTTTGTAATCATGACACAGGTGACTGTTGAAGCCTTAATTGCCGGCGCATGTGCTGGCTCCTTAGTTAGTTTTCCCACAGATACTGTCCCCGCGCTGGCAATTTTACCAGCAAAAGCCCCACTGATTTTTGCAGCAAAACAGCGCAGTCAGGACAAACCTTTGATTTTGATGGCGGCGCGGGAGTCGGATATATGGCCCTATGTCCAAGGTAGTAATATTGAGTATCAAATTTGGCAAGAATTAGCCAGCAAATTTTGGCCAGGGGCGCTAACATTGGTATTGCCAGCATCTGCACAAGTGCCAAAAGTCATGAATCCCACTGATCCAACTACAATTGGTGTCAGAATTCCAGCCAGTGCGATCGCCCAAAATATTTTGGCGCAAACAGGCCCACTCGCTACCACTAGCGCCAACTTTTCTGGTCAATCGCCCCTGCAGACAATGGCAGAAATTGACGCGCAGTTTCCAGAAGTTCTCACTCTGAAGACTGCACAAATTCCCCAAGAAATATCAGGCGTTGGTGTACCTTCCACCGTCGCTAAATGGACAGGGAACAGTTGGCAGATTTTACGACAGGGTGCCATCACTTTAAGTTTATAGATATATTGTCTTCTGTTCAGAAAATGGGACTGACTCTAGACTCTTAACCTCGTAGCGACACGATTAATCGCATCTCTACACTCAGGTAGGCTGGGGACTAAATTACTGAACAAGAAACAGATAAATTTTCCATAACGTCTAACAGATACAGAATTGGACTTTAATCGATTGCGGGTAAATCCAGAAATCGATTTTGCACCTTTGTCGTCAATCAAGAAGTTGATAATAACCAAATGATGAATTGGAGCAACTGGATATATCTAGGTGCAGGACTATTATTAGGGATGGGTTTTTGTGGGTTATTTTGGCGAAAATCAACCGCCGCGCCCAGCCCATCTGTAACTGAGTCGCCAGAGCCACAAACCTTGCAACAACTCGAGCAAGTGCAGCTAGCATACCAAATGGCGCGAGAGATGAGCCAGTTTAAAGCGGGTTTTTTGGCTCGGACTACTCATGAATTGCGATCGCCTTTAAATGGCCTCATCGGCTTACACCAATTAATTTTGTCAGATTTGTGTGAAAACGCTGATGAGGAGCGAGAATTTATCGCCCAAGCCCATGACCGAGCGCTAAAACTACTGAAGCTGATTGATGAAATTCTGCGTGTGGCGAGAACTGAACACGGGACTAATAAATTAGATATTCAGCCGCTACCTTTAGCGGAATTGCTACAGGAAGTGTATCAATTAATTTATCTGTTGGCGGCAAATCGCAATTATCCCTTACAAGTGCTACCTCCAGATCCGGATATTTACGTCGTAGCAGATTACAGATGGCTACGGCAAATTTTGGTAAATTTAGTGGATACGGCGATCGCCCAAATGGAGGAAGGTAGCATTTGTATTTCCAGTAGCCCATCACCGACAACTAATTCTGTGAATATTTGGCTGGATGTACCTATGAATGCTTTACCTTGGAGCGAGTCGGTGGATTTCATCAAATCTATTGAATTTGTCAATTCTGAAGACAAAATGCCGCAAATTGGTGCAGAAAATACGACTCTTTCCCCTGGAATGAAACTATTACTCAATCAAACTCTGTTAGAAGCAATGGGAGGAAAACTAGAAATCGTTTCTCCTCCCAACTATCAACAAGCCCCAGAGCAATTGACTAGATTGCAAATTTCCGTCCCTCTATTGATTCAGGAAAGTGAACTTCTCCAATATTCAATGAAGCAAAATTAGTTTGGTTATACAACACCATCGTGGTGGTAGTATTCGGCTGAAAACCTATTTTTTCGTAGAATCCCTGTTGGTGAGTTGTCATCAGATATACACGCTCAACCCACCTCACGCGGGGATGACTTAAAACAGTTTCGACTAATTTGCTTCCCAAACCTAAATCTCGGTAGTCTGGGTGAACAACAACATCCCAAATCGTCGCCCGATAGATACAATCAGATGTTGCTCTAGCAAAACCAATTAATTGTTCTCCATCGCAGACAAAAATTACCGGATCACTATTACCGATCGCCATACTCAAATCTTCAATTCTGCGTCCTTTAGCCCAGAAAGCAACCAGATCAAATAGCTGTTGCAGTTGGTAGAGGTCAATTTCTGACGAGCGATCGCTAAATTGAATTTGAGAAGAATTCATGTATAATTTCCAACTTTGGCAATATATTTACTTTTACATAGGGTATGGGGAGGTGGGGAGATAAGACTGATTACAATTCCCATATGCCCTAATTTATTGACAAACCCACTTCCATAAAGGATGACTCGGCCCCTGCTGACGGATGCGATAGACTTGCTGTTCTAAACGCCGTCGCTCGTCTTCTGGTAGTCCTAATAAAATATTGCGACTTTGCCAAATTAACACTGCTGTTGTCATGCCGATACAGAACGCTAAACTCAGGGTAGACAGCGGATGGTAAAAAAGCCCATAGCGCAGTGCCACCCAAGTAAAATATTGTCGCCAAAGCGCAATTTCTGCTTGTAAATCCCACAAGCATAAAGGTGTAATTATTAACCATAAACAACCGACAACCAACCACCTACCATACACTGTCAACTGATGTAGCCGCTGTACTTGTTGAGTAAAAGTTGTGTCAGTATTTGCAGCATATCTGCCATTAGTTGATGGTTGTTCTGGTTGATCCATAGAGTATGACAAAGATAATAAATTTGAGGGCTTAGGGATGAGAGGTTAGGGATTAGGGATGAGGGATGAGGAATTAGCGATTAGGGATGAGAACAAGAGAAAGTTTACCCATCTCCCCACACTCCCCATCTCCCCACCTCCCCGTCCCCCATTCCCTAACCATCAGCAGATGTATCAATTGTTTCTGCAGCTATGGCTGGAGCTTGACCGGTGCGTTCTCGCCAGAAGGTTAGGAGTGTGCTGGCGATGAAAATACTGGAATAAGCGCCCATTGTAAAACCGATAATTAGAGCGAGGGCAAAGTTTTTCAGTGTTTCACCACCAAACAAAAAGATGGCGAATAAGGTCAACAAGGTGGTGAAGGTGGTGTTGATTGACCTTCCTAGGGTTTGGTTAACGGCATCGTCAACAATGTCAGCAATCGGGCGATTGGGATTGACTTGTAAAGTTTCGCGGATGCGATCGTAAATTACTACGGTATCATTAACAGAAAAACCTGTAATTGTCAATAGTGCAACGATAAACAGGCTGTCTACTTCAATACCCAGCACTATACCGAGAATAGAAAAAATGCCGGCGGTGATCAACACATCATGAAACAACGCGACGATCGCAAATATGGCGTAGTCTAATTGAAAGCGAAAAGTCAAGTAGACGACAATACCTAAAAAGGAGACAATCAGCGCAATCACTCCAGAGGTGAACAATTCTCGCCCTAGGGTAGGACTAACATCGTCGAGTTGATTTTTGCGAGCGTCGAAGGCACCAATTTTTTCACTCAGAGCATTTTGTAACTTGATGCGTTGCTCTACGTCTAATTTTTTGGTGCGAATTAAGATGCCATTTTCGGCTTTTGTGTCTTTGTCTGCAACAATTTGGATGCTGCTATCACCTAATCCCTGTGTTTTAGCGACTTCCCGGACTAGATTGATATCTATTGGCTTGTCGCAGTTACCGGGTTTGGAGCAGTCTCGTTCTAACTGCAATCTTGTCCCACCGACAAAATCCAAACTAGGACGCAGAGGAGCGTTAATTTGGGGATTTTGCCAAGAAATCAGCATGGAGGCTAGACCTGCGAGGGTAATAGCCGCAGAAATAGCCCACCAAAGCGATCGCGATTTGTTAATACTTAATTTCATCTAGCCACCTCTGCCTTATTTGATCCTGGCAGGTTCGGACAAAAAAGTTCTGGTTTCCGCAGTGCGGGTGTAGAAATTGCCAAAAACATGAAGGTGCGACTACAGGTGATGGCGGTGAACATACTCACTGCTACGCCTAAAGCCAAGGTCAAGGCAAAGCCTTTGACTAAACCAGATCCTAGCCAGAACAAGGCAGCGCAGGCAATAACTGTGGTGACGTTACCGTCTAAAATACTAGAGAAGGCGCGATAAAACCCAGACTCTACGGAACGATATAAGGTTTTGCCTGCTTGCAGTTCTTCCCGTGTCCGTTCAAAAATCAGCACGTTAGCATCAACGGCCATACCGATACTGAGAATGAAGCCGGCGATTCCTGGTAATGTGAGCGTTACACTCAGTAATGCAAAGCTAGCCCATGTCAGTAAAGCGTAGACGAGGAGGGCAATATCAGCTATCAACCCTGGTAATCGATAGTAGACTACCATAAATATCAAGACTAAAATTAGACCACCGATACCAGCATAAATACTGCTTTGAATACTGTCTTTACCCAAGGTGGCGCCCACGGTGCGAATTTCCGCGATTTTTACAGGTACTGGTAATGCTCCACCTCGTAGCTGTACCCCTAAATCGTTGGCTTCTTGGGCTGTAAATCTACCTGTAATCACAGCCCGACCACCAGTAATTCCTGTAGCTGCAAATTCCGGGGGTACGCTGGGAGCGCTCTTGAGTTCATTGTCTACGAAAATACCGATGCTGCGCCCAGTGCCGGCGAGGTTTTTGGTTAACCCTGCAAACAGTTCGCCACCCTTTTCATTGAAGCGTAGGCCGATATTCCAATTATTACTGCCTTGGGTAGGTTCACCGTAGGCATCTTGGAGAAATTGTCCTGTCAGTGGTGGGTTGGTGCTTTCAAATAAGTCGGCGATCGCTTCGTTATTTTTTTGTAACTCTTCTTGATTTTTCGCAATAACCGCTGTGTCCTCAGACTTCCTTAATTCTGCTTGCTTGGCTTTGAGTTCGTTTCTGGAAGCTTCAAAAGCACGTAGAGGAATTTCTGTATTCGGTTTTTGGGTGCGGAATTCTAATTGCGCTGTACCCCCTAACACCCGTTCTGCTTGCTGTGGATCGTTGACGCCTGGTAGTTGTACAAGAATTTTGTTGGTATTCTGTACTATTTGAATCACTGGCTCAGAAACGCCCAGGCCGTTAATCCGACCCTCCACGACTTTTTGCACAGCTTCCAATTCGCGTTGGGTGATTTGCTTGATTTCTGGTGTGGTTAACACCTCAATTGTGAGCTGTGTACCCCCCCGCAAATCTAGTCCCAGGGGTATGGGAATTGTGGCAATTACCGCAATGGCGGCGACTACCAGAACTAAAATCAAGGCTAATAGCGATCGCTGTCTTTGCATACCGTAAAAGAGCAACTGACAAAGGCTATAATAGCGCTCTTTTCAAGAGTTATGATTGGGGTTTAATCACTGTTATTTTTACGGGTATTGGTAATGCGCCACCGCGTAGTTGCACACTGAGGTCATGAGCTTGTTGCGGTGTAAATTTACCTGTAATCACCGCTCTTTCACCGGTAATCCCTGTACCCGCGAATTTTGAGCTTTTGATAATTTTTAGACGACAACATGTTGCCAGCTATTAATTACCCATGGCATGTATAGTAATTACATGGCACTAAAATCGCTAGCATGTCTGAATTACCCGCGTACGCAGAAGTTCATTTGGGTGCTCAAGGTCGCTTGGTGATTCCTGCACCTCTAAGGCGATCGCTTGGCTGGGAAACAGGTGATGTCGTGATTGTCCGCTTAGAAGCAGGGCGACTCGTTCTGGAAAAACCAGAACTGATTAAGCACAGGCTCAAGGCGCGTTTTTCACATTTACCAACAGGTGTCAGTTTAGCTGAAGATTTGTTAGCAGAACGCCGCCAAGAAGCCAAAAGAGAGAATTTCGTTAAAAACTGAATCAATTGCGATCGCTAATTGGCGACAAAATCGGTGAGGAATGAAGCATAGAATCGATTAGAGTTAGCTTTCTTACCCATTCTCTATGCCCCATTCCCTATCCTTTAAACTCGTGAAGCTACCATTTTTTCTACAGCTTCGACGATTTGTTCTGGCTGCACAATGGTCAACCGTTCTAGATTACCGTTGTAAGGTGTGGGAATATCTTGAGAAGAGAGACGCAGCACCGGCGCATCTAATTCATCAAATAAGCGATCGTTAATTGATGCAATGACTTCAGCGGCAATTCCCCCAGTCCGCATCGCTTCTTCTACAATAATGACGCGATGGGTTTTGCGGATAGATGCACCAATGGTTTCAAAATCTAAAGGTTTAAGTGAAATTAAATCAATCACTTCTGGGTCATAACCTGATTTTTCCAGAGTTTTCACCGCTTGCATTACATGATGTCGCATTCTAGAGTAGGTCAGGATTGTGACATCTTTACCGCGACGCACAACCTCGGCTTTATCCAGAGGCAGTAAATATTCTTGTTCTGGTAAATCTTCTTTTAAGTTATAAAGCAAAACATGCTCAAAGAACAACACAGGATTGTCATCGCGGATGGCAGATTTCAGCAATCCTTTGGCATTGTACGCTGTAGAGCAAGCGACAATCTTTAACCCAGGAACGGCTTGGAAGTATGTTTCTAACCGCTGCGAATGTTCCGCCCCTAGTTGGCGTCCCACACCCCCAGGCCCCCGAATCACCATAGGAATTTTAAAATTACCGCCGGAAGTGTAGCGCAGCATCCCCGCGTTGTTGGCTATTTGGTTAAAAGCCAGCAGCAAAAAGCCCATGTTCATTCCTTCAATGATGGGTCTTAAGCCAGTCATAGCGGCGCCTACAGCCATACCAGTAAAGCTGTTTTCGGCAATTGGTGTATCTAAAATTCGCAGTTCACCATACTTTTTGTATAAATCTTTGGTGACTTTGTAGGAACCACCGTAGTGTCCCACGTCTTCACCAAGCACAAATACACTGGAATCACGGGCCATTTCTTCGTCAATGGCTTCCCGCAGGGCGTTGAAAAATAGAGTTTCTGCCATTTAAACCTTTAGTTACGATTATTGTTTTAGAATCTTATCGCGCCACCGTGGCAAATACCGTGAGCGATCGCACTACTTGAGATTAGGAATGGGGATTTGCTTTTTCCCTCGTCTGTGCCCTGATGCCCTATTGCTATTCTGCCGTGTAAAAGCCACTCTTTTTTAAAGAAACTGTGAACCATGATTTTGGTGACGGGGGGACGACGCACCAATCTCGCACTTGAGAGCAAACTCTCACTTAGGTAGATGAACAAAAATATTTACTTCATTGTCGCCTATCTACGCAAAAAAATCGCTTTCCTTTTTTGGGTAGAGGGAGCACCAGTGGTTGTGCCTTTAACATTTAAAGCAGTTTAGTGGCGACTAAAAATCGATCGGAGATATTCATGATTACTCGTCAAGATATCGAGCGGTTGCAATCTTTGAACCATGTGCCGGCACTCTCCATCCTGTTACCGACTCATCGGACATCACCCGATAACAAACAAGATCCGATTTTAGTGAAAAATTTAGTAGATGAGGCCACAACGCGTCTGGCTGCAGAATTTACTACTCGTGAGTTAGCACCATTACGACAGCGACTTGAAACCCTCGTGAGTGAAATTGACTACCGCCACACACTCAATGGGTTGGCGCTATACATCAGTCATGACTTTGCCAAGCTTTATTACCTACCTTTTCCTGTACCCGCGCGGGTTGTGATTGATCAAACCTTCGCCACACGAGATTTGGTTTATGGAATGCATCGGGCGTTGCGCTATTGGGTTTTGCTCTTAAGTCAGGGATCTACGCGCTTATTAGCGGGAACGGGAGAAACCCTGGAGGAAGTTGATGATGACAACTTTCCTATGCCAATGACCGGCCCTGGAGCCACGGCGCCGCTTCCCTACGACAGTGATTCTAGCTATCGAGACGAC
The DNA here is from genome assembly GCF_000332295.1 of Fortiea contorta PCC 7126. GTDB lineage: Bacteria > Cyanobacteriota > Cyanobacteriia > Cyanobacteriales > Nostocaceae > Fortiea > Fortiea contorta. The sequence goes on from NZ_KB235930.1 coordinate 509,946, forward strand.
AGGTATCGGAGATTTTTTCAGCAAGTACACAGCGCATTGATGTTTTATCAACATCATAATGAATCACTACCATTGGTTGTGGGAGGTGTGGATAGACAAGTATCTTTCTTCCAAGAGGTTGCGCGTGATGCTCAAGCAATTGCAGGTAGTCTGAGTGGCAATTTTGACAGAGCGACGATTCATGACCTGACTCCTGGCGTGTGGTCAATTGTGCAGTCCGTTCGGGAGGCGCAACAAGTTGATGCGCTCCAGGCGTTGGATGCGGCGATGAGTGCTCAAGATGTGGTTTCTACGATTGGAGAAGCTTGGCGATTAGCACATGAAGGACGAGGTAAATTGCTTTTGGTCGAAAAAAACTACCATGAACCAGCAATCTTGACTGAAGACGGTAAGTTTGAGTTAGTGGCTCAACCGGGTGGTACGGAGGTAATCGATGATGCCGTTGATGAGATCATAGAAGTTGTCTTGGCTAAGGGAGGAAAGATTGCGATTGTTGACGATGAAGCCCTAGCCATTCATCAGCGCATTGCATTGACTTTGCGGTATTAATGTCAAATTTTCATAGCGCAACACAAAATTTTGCTAGGTGACACCAAATCTTGATCCAGATGCGCCTAATCATTTTTGGCGATCAGGAATAATTTTGAAAAAATCTCTGCGTACCCACCGAAGTTCAGAGACGCTCGCGGACTCGCTACCGCTGCGCTAACGGCGGAAGCCGCCGCTCCGACTTCTCTCCGCGTTCAGCTTTGCGTAACTCTGCGTTGACAATCAATATTAAGATATAACTGTCTGAGTTATCTGATTTTCAGGAAAACGCTTTGGTCTTCCTGGTTTGCGTTTGTGCCTTTGATTAATTGATTTTTCGCTAGCTGTCGCCAATTCTTCCGGTGTACATTTAAACAATCGCAAAGCTTCTAAATATTTTTTTGGCGTCATCGTCGGTTCAGTACGCCCTGCTTCCCAATTGCGAACACTGGTTTCACTGATTGCAAGCCTGAAGGCTACCTCTGCACGGCTTAACTTGGCACGCTCTCTTAGGACTTGCATATCCATATTTCATGCTCCCTTAGCACAATTTAGAACGTGTTTATTTATCAAAAAAGTTATTAACTATGACTATTTTATCAGCGATCGCCTTTAACTCTCGCAAACTAAACCACACCTGATTTCTGTATAATTTGGGAGAAAATCTGCACTCTCGACTGCAAACATCTAACCCCAGACGGATGAAATTCTTTGTTAATAGTTCGTAATCAATAATTCTTTACCTTTAGCAGCACTACTTTGTTTGTAGTTATTCATGCCATACTGCAATTCCCACTGCCAAAGATGAGAGTCAGCAAAGTTTTCTCGAATTACCAAAGAATCATCATAAGTTATTAACCATTTGTGAGAGCATTTGTTCATTAATTCAGCAAATCTTTGATGTTCAAAAGATGTATGTAAATCACCATCTTTACCGTATAATCTAGATTTTGTAGCAGCAAAGTAAGGAGGATCTAAAAATATCAATACATCATTTCCATCTACTTCTAGTAGTTCACTATAATCTAAATTCGTAATCTTCACATCTGCTGTCAAAATTTTTTCTAATTTCTCCAGCCGTTCTATTGACGAATAAGTGAAGCGTTGCTGAAAAGCTTGCTCAGAAAAACCTCCAGATTCTACAGTCCCCGAAAAAGTAATTCTATTCAGCACAAAAAAGCGCACTGCTCTCTCAAAATCTGATAAACTGGTTGTATCTAAATTTGTTAAATCCTGAAATAACAACCTACCATTTGTAGAATTATCTTTAATTCCACGAATTGCCTCCACTAGCTGAGGTAAACGGGATTGAGCACATTGCCAAAATAGAAACAATTCCCGATTTAAATCATTAATCCAGATTTTTAAATCCGGAAATATTTGCTTTAAATATATAAACACAGAACCGCCACCGACAAAAGGTTCTCGAAACTCCGAGAAACTATCTGGTAAACAAGCCGCTATTTGGTTAATTGCCCTAGACTTACCACCAGGATAACGTAGCGGACTCTTAATCATGATTGCTCACAAAATTCAACATAAATCTCACGCTCAAACGCCAAAAACACAAAGCAAAAACTCTGTTTTTGTTGCGCCTTTGCGTGAGATTTTCGCACCCTTGAACACAGCAATTTACCCTAACCAACGCGCCGCATCTTTAGCATGATAAGTCAAAATCAAATCAGCGCCAGCGCGTTTAAAACCAGTTAAAGTTTCCATCACTACCCGTTGTTCATCAATCCAACCATTTAAAGCCGCAGCTTTAATCATTGAATACTCACCAGAAACATTGTATGCAGCAACAGGCAAATTACTCGCTTCCTTCACACGCCAAATAATATCCATATACGCCAAAGCCGGCTTGACCATTAGCATATCAGCGCCTTCTGCGATGTCGAGGTCAATTTCTTTAATGGCTTCGCGGGCGTTACCTGGATCCATTTGGTAAGTTCTTCTGTCGCCAAATTGCGGCGTTGAGTCGGCTGCGTCGCGGAAAGGCCCATAATAAGCTGAAGCATACTTAGCCGCATAAGACAAAATCGGTGTATCTTGGAATCCGGCTTCATCTAAACCTGTGCGAATTGCGTGTACAAAGCCATCCATCATCCCTGAAGGGGCGATGATATCTGCACCTGCTTTCGCTTGAGAAACGGCTGTTTTCTTCAATAATTCTAGGGTGGGGTCATTTAAAACCCGTCCTGTTAAATCGCCAGTTTGCAGATAACCACAATGACCATGACTGGTATATTCACACAAGCAGGTATCGGCGACGACAATCAAATCTGGTACTGCTGTTTTGACTGCAGTTGCTGCTTTTTGCACAATACCGCAATCATGCCAAGCACCGGTAGCGTCAGTGTCTTTATCTTCCGGAATTCCAAAGAGAATAATTGCGGGAATTCCTAAGTCATAAACTTCTTTCGCTTCCTCGACAATTTTGTCTACCGAAAGCTGATAGACTCCAGGCATAGATTTAACTTCCTTAGCAATACCTTCACCCGGTACAGCAAACAGAGGGTAGATTAAATCACTCGTTGAGAGAACAGTTTCCCGTACCATCCGGCGCAGTTGAGGATGAGTACGCAGACGGCGTGGGCGATGAGTTGGAAACATAAAGTTTTATCAAGAATAACAACGCAAATGGACACAAGATAAAGCGTCACAAAAACTGGCTGAAACCGAGTTTTTGTCAGACAGACTACCAACAGTGCTTAACTGTCATTTGCCCTACTGTTGATGAAGCTGTGGGGCAATTTTGTATTGTACAGCTTGGGTGACACCCATCTGACAGGCTGCGAACAAAACGAGTTTAAAAATTTTTGTAAATTGATTTGGTGATTAATTATTTGTGGGAGGTAAGGGGCGAAAGGTGAAGATTTATGTGTTATTTCTCCTTTTTGCCCCTATTCCCCATTCCCGAAATGAAAATTAGAAAACTCGGAAAATGAATGGATAGCGAAAGGGTGTTTCTGGATTACGGAAAACGTGGGTTAAAGCCCAAATTGTCAGTCCCCAGTGCAATATATATCCTAAACCTGCCAGCGGCCCTAGCAGCAATAGCGGTAATACTAACCAACCTAATAAGAAAAACAGTCCTCCCAGAATCGCGCCATAAAACCAAACATTAAAGTGAAAATTAATTGATTCTTTGGCGTTTTCTTTGACAATAGGATCATCACTGGTAAACAGTATCGCTACGGGTAAGCCTACAGACACTAGGGTGGTGCTGAAAAAAATCGCTCCGTGAGCTAAAGCAGATAACAGCCTGCGTTTGTCGGGGTCGTATGTGTTGTACATTTGGGTTGGCTCTTGCCTTCCATAGTTGGTGATATTACGACCCTATCACGCGCATCGTTGTCTTAAGATTAAAAGACTCCCTAGAGTCGCAAAAAATTAAGTTAAGTTAATTAAAAACCAGACAATTACACTTATGTCAACTGATCTACAGTCTGATTTGCATGAAGCGGTGGAACTGCGTCGCAATTTTGCGATTATTTCTCACCCTGATGCTGGGAAAACTACGCTGACAGAAAAGCTACTACTTTACGGGGGCGCAATTCATGAAGCGGGGGCGGTGAAGGCGCGGCGAGCACAGCGTAAGGCTACTTCTGACTGGATGGCGATGGAACAACAACGGGGTATTTCTATCACTTCTACTGTATTACAATTTGCCTACGAAAATTGTCAGATTAATTTGTTAGATACTCCCGGACACCAAGATTTCAGTGAAGATACTTACCGCACTTTAGCGGCAGCAGATAATGCGGTAATGTTAATTGATGTGGCTAAGGGTTTGGAACCACAAACTAGGAAGCTGTTTGAAGTGTGTAAAATGCGGGGAATTCCCATTTTCACATTTGTGAATAAGCTTGACCGTCCGGGAAGGGAACCTCTAGAGTTGTTGGATGAAATTGAGCAGGAGTTGGGATTACAGACTTATGCGGTGAATTGGCCGATTGGCATGGGCGATCGCTTTAAAGGTGTGTATGATCGTCATCAACAACAAATCCATCTGTTTGAACGTAGCGCCCACGGTAGTCGAGAAGCCCGCGATACTATAGTCAATCTAGGTGATGCCAAAATTGAGGAACTTTTAGAACAAGATCTGTATCACCAACTGAAAAACGATATAGAACTATTAGAAGGGGTGGGAGAGGAACTAGATTTGGATTTAGTCCATCAAGGAAGAATGACGCCTGTGTTTTTTGGTAGCGCTATGACCAACTTTGGGGTAGAGTTATTCCTCAAATATTTCCTTGATTACGCTTTGAAACCAGGTATACACAACAGCAGTGTGGGTGAACTTCCTCCTACTTATCCAGAGTTCTCAGGCTTTGTTTTCAAACTCCAGGCGAATATGGATCCTAAACACCGCGATCGCGTCGCCTTTGTCCGGGTCTGCACTGGTAAGTTTGAAAAGGATATGACGGTTAATCATGCGCGGACTGGTAAGGTTGTCCGTTTGTCTCGTCCGCAAAAACTTTTCGCCCAAGAACGAGAATCGATTGATGTCGCTTATCCTGGCGATGTGATTGGTTTGAATAATCCTGGTGTTTTTGCGATTGGCGACACAATTTATACAGGTCAAAAGTTGGAATATGAGGGAATTCCTTATTTTTCACCAGAACTGTTTGCAATTCTCAGAAACCCCAACCCCTCGAAATTTAAGCAATTTCAAAAGGGAATCTCCGAATTGCGGGAAGAGGGAGCTGTGCAAATTATGTATTCTAATGATGAAGCCAAGCGCGACCCAATTTTGGCTGCGGTGGGTCAGTTGCAATTTGAGGTGGTACAGTTTCGCCTGCAAAATGAGTATGGCGTCGAAACCTTATTAGAAGTTTTACCTTATAGCGTCGCCCGTTGGGTGGAAGGTGGTTGGGAAGCTTTGAATCAGGTGGGACGTATATTCAACACCACTACAGTTAAAGACAGTATGGGACGCCCGGTGTTGTTATTCCGCAATGAATGGAATTGTCAACGGTTAGAAGGCGATCATCCAAATTTAAAATTAAGTGCTACAGCTCCAGTATTTTCCGGTCAGCCACCAGTCACAGGATGAAGTATGAATGATGAAGGATGAATTATGAAAATTTAGTTTTGCAAGTCATTGACTTTCAAAATTCAACCTTCATCACTGACTAAGTTATGAACAGATGGGAGTGCTGATATTCGTATGCCTTCACACACTGAATCGTCTTTGGAGGCTGGTTTAGTCGCCCTCAAGCAGGGAAATTACCAAATAGCGATCGCTCAATTACAACCTGTGGCTCATAGTCAGAATGATACTGCTAGTTTGCAAGCCCGGGTTGGCTTAGTTATGGCTTATGCTCGTATCGGTAAACTCACCAAAGCGATCGCTCTGTGTGAAACTCTGGTTAGCAGTCATAATCTCCAAGTTCAAGATTGGGCGAAACGTGCTCTTGAACACTTGCTTAAGCATCAAAAACGATCCAAAAAATCTCCTCAAAATGATGAAACTGGGTTTGTCGCTTTTGATAATTCGCCATCAAAAGCTGCACCAGTTCCAGAGCAACTACCACAAACTAGAGGTGCTAGTGCTTTGTCTACAGTCTCAGTAGGTGGTAGTCAAATTACGCCCAATTTAACTACAAACTACAGGAATTTAGTAATTTCACATACAGACACTCCTAAACATACCATAGAAGAAGCGCCATCTGGTTTAGTCAAAGGAAATTTTTTCCGTCCCCTAGCTAAACCCAGCATTTATTGGCGACAAGCCGCCAGAGCTAGAGTTTGGCAGCCTTTACAAAAGTTTAAATTATTCCCTTTGCAGTTACTGGCAGCAGCCACATTTATTGCTTTATTTTGGGTGCTGCGAGAACTACTCAAATTGGCAATGGGATCCGTCAACCACGTTTTACTGCGAACACCTTATGTAGAACCAATACAGCTTTTTTATTCCGACCCGACTCCAGTTTTGTTGATCGGATTATTTTTGGCGATCGCATTTTCACCTTGGTTACTAGATCGACTTTTATCACAATTTTATGGACAAAAGTCTTTGTCTAAAGAAATCCTCACCGGGCGGAGTCGGGAAACCATGCGGGTGTTACAGCGTTGTTGTCAGCAGCGGGGCTGGCCTTTACCGAAATTGCGGATTCTACCTATAGGCGCGCCAGTTGCTTTCACCTATGGTAATCTCCCTCGCCATGCCCGGATTGTTGTCAGTCAGGGATTGTTAGACCAGTTAGCAGATGATGAAATTGCGGTGATCTACGCCACCCAAATTGCACATATTGTGCATAGAGATTTTATCCTCATGTCTCTAGTGCTGCTGGTAACGCTACCTATCTATAAGATATATGAGCAAATGTCCGAGTGGGGAGACTCCAAGCAAAAAATGTGGTCTTGGCTGTATGTAGTAGTATCTAGCGCGGCTTATGGGATTTGGTGTTTGTTGAGTGGTACGGCCTTATTTTTATCTAAGCTGCGGCTTTATTATAGCGATCGCTTTGCCTCGGAAGTTACCGGGAATCCCAGCGCCCTAACTCGCGCCTTACTAAAAATCGCTTTAGGTATTGCTCATGATGTCGCCAAACAAGAGCATACGAGTGGGGAGTTAGAAAGCTTAAATCTACTCTCGCCAGTAGGATACAAACAGAGCATCTCCCTAGGTAGCATCGCCGGTCATATTTCCTTTGAATCAATCTTGATGTGGGAAAGTTATAACCCCTATCGCCACTGGCTCACCATCAATAATACTCATCCTTTAATCGGCGATCGCATCCAACGCCTCAACCAAATAGCTCGTCACTGGCACATAGACCCAGAGCTACACTTAATTAATGAACAACCATGCAAAAGTAGACATCAATCCTTTCTATTACAAATCGCTCCCTGGTTGGGCATTCCCCTAGGTTTTTTCTTCGCAGGTTTGATTTGGTTGAGTTGGAAAATCGCCTTTACCCTGAAGTTCATCAACATTCAATGGATATATGAAGATTGGTCTTTTGTCACCGGTTGTCTATTGATTGGGTTCAGTATCGGTATCGTCATCCGTATGAATTCCATGTTTCCCGATATCAAACCCACCACAGTGCAAACAGACGATCGCCTACCCAACCTCCTAGCCAACCCCTCCGCCATTCCCATAGATAGCATCACCGTCTGTCTAGTAGGCAAACTCATCGGTCGTCAGGGAATCGGTAACTCTTTAGCACAAGACCTCATCCTCCAATCCCCCATCGGTTTAGTCAAATTACATCATATTCCCTGGTTAGGTCAATCAATTAACCCCCAAGATTTAATTGGTCGCCAAGTCATGGTAACAGGTTGGTTTAGAAGAGGCGCCACACCCGCAATTGACATCCAAACCTTACAAACTCACAACGGTACAATCCTCCATAGCTCCCACCCTGTCTGGTCTACGATTTTAGCCGTCGCTGCTCAAGCATGGGGCGCATACATTTTTCTCACGGGCTAGTACAACAAGGCTGAAGTATGAAGTATGAAGTCTGAAGGCTGAAGTCTGAAATGAAGAAACTTGTATACTCAGCTTCTCATAGATTTGTAATGGTTGCTTTATTTAAGCCGTGGCGTACTAGAGAAGGAGATAAAAAACAGTTAATCACCAAAATGTAAAGAAAAGTTGCAAATTACTTCAGTAAATGTTACATTTGTTGACAAGATTTTTAGCAATAGGTGTAACTCAGCATCCTAGCTCAGATACAAGCCCAACCTATACGCGCCAATCTCTTCCTTTTTCCTCCCAACACAGCAGCAAATCAACCAGCCCCAGGCTGGTTTTTGTTTCTAATTTCCACCGTTGAGAAAAAAATGTATTTTATGCTACGATTTAACCAAGCTAATTCTACAAATGTCAGCAGTGAACTAGCTACGTAGAAAATACCGTGATAATGTAGGGAATGGTGTTTTATTCTGCGAACAGGGGCAAAGAGGAAGACGTTGACTGTGGCAGGTAGTGAGCTATTAGATTTACAAATCTTAGAATTAAGGTGGTATGAGCCGAGCGTACTGTGCGCTTTTGTATTAAACGAGCTTGATCCTGACGAAAAACTGTATTGTATAGGTTGACAGTTTGGAGTAAAAAAATTGGTTTATGGCATTCCTGGTCAATAGCATTCATTCACAAGCCAAAGCCAAAAGACTGTTTTCTCACTTTGCCATGTTTATTCAACTCTGGAGGTATAGTTCATGTCCGTTCGCCTATACATAGGAAATTTACCCAAAGAAGAAATAGATCGTCAAGAACTGCAAGCAATTTTTGCAGAAGAAGGCGACGCTGTAACTACCAAACTCATTAAAGACCGGAAAACCGGCAAATGTCGTGGCTTCGGTTTTCTGACCGTCAACAATGATGAACAAGCTGACCAAATTATTGAAAAGTATAACGGTCACTCGTTCAAAGACACTGCTATCAAACTAGAAAAAGCTTTACCTCGCACTAAAGCTGACGAGAGTGAGGAACAGATACCTAAACCTACCCTCAATCCTGGCGGTAGTGCTACCCCCAGCCCTAATAAGGAAGGTGGTCGGCGAGAGAAAGCCTCTAAGAAACCTCGCCGTGGTGGTGGTGGTGGTGGACGCAGCGAAACCGTGACTACCTCTGATTCCGACGCGATTCGTCCAGATCCCCGTTGGGCTTCTGAACTAGAAAAACTCAAGCAAATGCTAGCCGCGCAAACCACTAATTAATCTCTTCGAGAGAGAAATTAAAAATTGAAAGTCAAAGGTTTTTGATTTTTAATTTTCAATTGTTCCCTCCACAGTCGGAATCACGAACGTGAAGTCAAAGTAGAATTATTCAGCTGGAAAAAATTTTCATTGCATGAGTAAATTTTACCCAAAGCTGCCTTTATACCCCTACCTTAACAAGGGGGTATAAAGATGGCTAACAAACAAGACCCCTTTAGTTAAACGCCGAGTGACAAGGCCAGACTGAGGGGGTTTTAAGTTTTCACAAAGTCTTGTTGGGGCGAGGTTTTAGGTATAGCTGTCGCCAGGTAGTTGAGGACATCAAGAGAGTTTCGACCCTATTAAGAGTCCCCTGCTCTCAAAAGGTAATGGGTAAAAAATTGCCTGATCAAATCTGCAATCATCCCAAATCGTCAGGATTTTTCAGCCAAAATCCACCATTGGCATTAGCTTATCTGTAAATTTCCGGTTGGTAGTGACGGGCTTTACACCTCAGACCGCAAAAGAATTCAGATGAGATAATTTGGCCGTAGTCGTAAATCATATTTTGATTCCGTAATGCTGTCATTAGATCAGCGGTGTCACTGACAGTGTTGTTGTCAACTTACTTCTCCATATAACCGTATAGTTCCTGTTCAATCTGTAGGGGTACTCATCCTACCGACTGACACTCAGGCTGAGAAAGACTTGCTTTAGATAGAGTTATCAATAAATCTTATGAGTGATGGTTCCTGCTCCGCAATCTTCATATACTGCAATGTAAACTTTTACTTTAAATAGCGAAAAGCAACTTTATGTAAATTTTGTATCATAGACAACAAAAATGTATTCGATTCAAATTTAGTATATTTAGTTACTTAAGGGAATTACTACGTTTTTGATGTTAGCAATCAACTAATTCATAGAGTTAAGTTTGCAGAGTGGTTTGAAAAAACCAAACATTGAATAACATGATGATTCATGAGTAGATAACCTCAATAAAAACACGATTTTCTATAAATCGCAGATTACCGACACAGCACGGAATTTTGGCTATGGTTATAGTCAGAAACTGTTGCGTTTGTACGGGTTATTCGACTGTCAATGCGACAGTAATAGAAAGAAATAGAAGTTAATTTATCAAGAGCATTGGATATAAATATAACCATCTATGTATAAAGAAATTAAATATAAATACGTAATCAAAAGATGTATTTCTTGTAGCAGATAGATAAAAAATGTTTGTTATTTTAAATTAAAATAAAGATTAGTCAAAGTTCCTAAAACTTCATAAAAAAGTGCTAGGCGCAAACTCAGAGCCACTTGAGACCGTTTTACATTCAGCAACACAGAAACTATGAACTCTACCACTGAAAAACGCATCGCCTTGATATCAGTCCACGGTGATCCGGCGATTGAAATCGGGAAAGAAGAAGCAGGAGGGCAAAATGTTTATGTCCGTCAGGTGGGTGAAGCCTTAGGGCAGTTAGGATGGCAAGTTGATATGTTTACCCGCAAAATAAGTGCGGAGCAAGACACGATTGTTCAACACAGCAAAAATTGTCGAACCATTCGTTTCAAAGCTGGTGCTCTCGAGTTTGTGCCACGAGACAATCTTTTTGGATACTTGCCGGAATTTGTGGAGAATTTACTTAAATTCCAAAAAGAAAATGGCGTTACCTATCCGTTATTTCACACCAATTATTGGCTTTCTAGCTGGGTAGGAATGCAGTTGAAGAAGATACAAAGAAGCAAGCAAGTTCATACCTATCACTCTTTAGGAGCAGTCAAATACAACACGATTGATAATATTCCCCTCATCGCCACTCAGCGATTAGCTGTGGAAAAAGAAGTATTGGAAACTGCAGACAGGATTGTAGCGACGAGTCCGCAAGAACAAGAACATATGCGATCGCTCGTTTCTACTAAAGGCAATATCGATATTATTCCCTGCGGTACCGATATTCGGCGCTTCGGTTCGGCTGAAAGAGAAGCAGCAAGAACTGAGTTAGGGATTAAACCTGAAGAAAAATTGGTTTTATATGTAGGGCGTTTTGACCCCCGCAAAGGGATAGAAACCGTAGTCCGCGCTGTGCGAGAGTCGCAGTTTTTTGAATCGCAAAACTTGAAACTGATCATTGGTGGTGGTAGTACTCCCGGAAATAGTGATGGCGATGAGCGCGATCGCATTGAGGGAATTATCAATGAATTAGGACTAACCGAGTTTGTCAGCCTACCCGGTCGTCTCAGTCAAGATGTCCTACCCACCTACTACGCCGCAGCTGATGTGTGCGTCGTTCCCAGCCACTACGAACCCTTTGGACTCGTAGCTATCGAAGCTATGGCTAGTGGGACACCGGTGATTGCGAGTGATGTGGGTGGGCTGCAATTTACCGTAGTTCCCGAACAGACAGGACTTTTAGCACCACCACAAGATGTCCCTGCATTTGCAGAAGCTATAGATCGCATTCTCAGCAATTCAGAATGGCGAGACAAACTAGGCGTGGCTGGTAGAAAGCGTGTGATTGAAAAGTTTAGCTGGGATGGTGTTGCTCATCAATTAGCAGCACTCTACACCCAACTGTTAGCACAGCCGATAGAGCAACCCATCGAGCAAGTTGTCAAAGAGCCAGCTTTACTGAGTTAATCAATTTGAAGAGGCGTTGTCATGCAACGTCTCTTCATTTAGCAGCAACGTATTTCATTAAAATCAGAACGGCTATATGTAGCCGTTCCCACTCACTGAAGATCTAAGCTCTCATCCTTATCAACTAGCCGATATATACCTGACAAAATCAGAAGCGCTATACTAAGCATCGACCTTTGAGAGCCAACGGCTAATTGTTGTGCAACCAGTTGACTTTACGACCTTAACTGCTGCTTGTAGCGAAATCCGCGCTAACTGGCTACCATCAAGAACTGAACAGGTTTACCAGCGCGATCGCTATACTATTAGCGTGGCACTACGTACCCTCAAACAACGAGGTTGGCTACAAATATCTTGGCATCCCCAAGCTGCACATATTTGCATCGGTGATCCACCGCCAAGAGTACCGGATACTTTCACCTTCAGTCAACAACTAGTACACCAATTGGGTGGTTTGGCGTTGGTGGGGATTGAGGCGATCGCCCCTTGGGAACGTGTGATAGATTTACAATTTGCTCGTCGTCCAGGAGAAACCCCGTTGTATCACGTCTATGTGGAAATCATGGGTAAATACAGCAATGTCATCCTCACGGACGCCAGCAATGTGATTATTACCGCAGCCCATCAAGTCAGTCAGCAGCAATCGAGCGTCCGACCCATCCAAACGGGACAACCATACGAAACACCACCTAAATTGACAGGCCCTGTTCCTAGTTTGAGTGAATCTTTAGAACGCTGGCAAGAGAGAGTGAGTTTAGTTCCAGGAGTACTCAAGCGGCAATTACTCAAAAATTATAGCGGTTTGAGTGGTGCCTTAGTAGATTCCCTGATCCAAGTAGCCGATTTAGTACCAGAAACAACCACCGATACTCTAACTTCCCCAGATTGGGAACGGCTATTTGAAGGCTGGCGACAATGGCTAGAAGCTTTGGAGAGCAATCAGTTTCAACCTGCTTGGACAGCTTCAGGATACACTGTCATGGGTTGGGGCGCACTGAAAGCAGCAACCAGCACTCAAGAATTACTCAATCGCTATTATACCGACGAGCTTAATCAACAATTTTTTGCTCAACTGCAACATCAACTGAATCAGAAACTGAGTAACATTTTAGTCAAGCTGCGAAATAAGGCGAAAACCTTTACAGACCGCTTACAACAATCAGACCAAGCTGACGATTATCGCCAAAAAGCAGATTTATTGATGGCTCATCTGCAAAATTGGCAACCGGGGATGAAAGAAATTATCCTCCCTGATTTTGATACTGGCAAGCCCACAGCGATCGCTCTCCAGCCAGATAAAAACGCTGTCCAAAACGCCCAAGGTTTGTATAAACAGCACCGCAAGCTCAAACGCGCCCGCGCAGCTGTGGAACCTCTGCTATGTGAGGTGAATGCAGAAATCGATTATTTAGAGCAAGTCGAATCAGCGATATCTCAAATCGACAAGTACCAAACGGTAGAAGATTTGCAAGCTTTAGAAGAAATTCGAGAAGAATTGATTGGACAAAAATATCTAGAAGACCCAGAATACCGCAGCCGTAGTTCCTCTGAAACCGCCAGTACCAACTTTCATCGCTACCGCACCCCTAGCGGCTTTGAAGTCCTCATCGGGCGTAATAACCGCCAGAATGACCAACTAACCTTCCGTGTAGCTGGGGATTATGACCTGTGGTTCCATGCTCAAGAAATTCCTGGAAGCCATGTGCTGTTACGTTTAGAACCGGGTGCTGTTCCCGAAGCGGCTGATTTGCAGTTTGCTGCTAACTTGGCTACTTACTACAGCCGCGCTCGGCAAAGTGACCAAGTACCCGTAGTTTACACTCAGCCCAAGCATGTCTACAAGCCCAAAGGCGCTAAACCAGGAATTGCAATTTACAAACAAGAGCGGATCCTCTGGGGACAACCCCAAGGAATAGAAGCAAGGATGAAGTTTGAAGGATGAAGTTTGAAGGATGAAGTTTGAAGGATGTAGGCGCCTAAAAGGCGGCTTGCCGCAGGCTAGTCTGAAAGTAAGAGGTATATACTATATGCTTTTTACAGTTTTGCAATAGTAGCCTTATTTACGCCGTGCTCTACTAGAGTTTTCTCCCCTTTCTATCGCCAGAAATAGGGAATTCTCCAGCAAGATAGAGGCTAATTTTTTTGTTCAGTATCTTTTTTGGTAAATCCTGATGGAAAAACTGTGTTGACTGTTACAATATTGTTAAGAAAAGTTGCCCGTCACATTTTGGGAACGAGCAATTTGGCTCTAACTCTAATTGAGAAGACAACGCGAAAAAAATTTTTAGACCAGCCGTGGGAAGCTGGTCTTTTTTTCAACCTAAAACTTAACTTCACACAATTGCTTTACCCCTTATTGGCTGACATCTCTCTGATGACTTATGCCTGGGGTGATAATACTTAAGTAAAAATATTGAACTATTAATTATATTTCAGTATTTTCTACGAATTATGACGGATTTTTTGTATCATGTCAAGGCAAATAGGCGCCAAAATAATTTTATGTTCTGCGGAAACGTTTGTAGAGAGGAAGCAAAAGCAACGTCTCCACACGCAGATTCATATCTGAATCCAGCTACACTCTAAAAAGTAAATGTGGTTCTCAAAGCACCGTTGACGATACTATCGTTGCGATCGTTATGATCTGGTGCTGTGATCCAGATGATGCCAGGTGTAATGCTGATATTGTCGCTCAACTTGTACTGGTAGAAACCTTCAATGTGATATGAAGTATTGGGATCTCGGTCAACACCTGCAGTTCTCAGGGAAGTACTGACAGCAGTAACTTTAGGCTCCATGCCGACAATAATACCGGCAATGTTGCCCTTTTTACCTAAATCTGGGAAAGAGAGGGTAAGAGCATAATTCCAAATATCAGCGTTACCCCTGACACCTGTAAGGACTTGAGCGTTAGTGTAACCTGCCCAACCGCCAATGATAAATTTGGAGCTAGGTTGGAATGATGCTTGTATGCCGTAGGAATTGCTCTCGGAGGCTTGCAATATATCATTAGCATTGGTGCTACCACCGCTACCATTAGCAAAAAAGCTATTGTTGTAGGCGTTGATATAGGTCAGACCCACGGTGATTTTATCACTAGGTTTGACAGTTAATTGAGCGATCGCACCATAAGCACCGCTGAATAAACCAGACCCTGGACGAGGATCATTCGCACTGTTAGATAAATATCCTAAACTGAGTTCCAGATTCCCGCTGAACTCGTGTTTAATACCTAAACCAGCACCATTGACGAGGTAATAAATGGGGTTGCGAGTGCCAAATTGAGACAAAGCACCACTACCACCATCACCATCTATATAAGGGTTGACGGTGTTGGTGAAATCATCAATCGCTCCTGCGTTCGCTTCTAGAGTGACGGTAGTTTTGTCACCTAGAGGAAACTGATACAACAATGCATCTATTCCCACATTATTTCTGTTGCCACCGGGAAATGCAAATCGGAAGTCACCTTCTGGTGTGAAAGTTGCGGTGTTGGAGAAGAAGTCTAGGTTTGTGGCTTGTAGTCGTGTTCTGAGCAAGTCTTTACCAGTGAAACTAGTATCTAGGTTCAGACGCACCCGGTTTCCCAACACAAAATTGCGATTGACTTTATTGCCATGAACTGTATCCCCACTGATCACACCCCCTACGGCGATCACAGCTTCGCCGTTGAGTTTGGTTGTTGTGGAAAATTGATTGGCTTCTAACTCCGCAGTTTTACCCTCTAGTGCATCTACACGTCCCCGTAACGTCGCTAGTTCTGCTGCAAAGGTTTCCTGTAGTCTCTGCAATGTGGCTAAATCTTGTTTTGTGACTAAATCCGCTGTCCCGGTGGCGATTAATTCGTTAACTCGGTCAAGACAAGCATTCAAACCAGCAGCAAACTCATATCTTGTCAGCGCCCGATTTCCCCGATAAGTGCCGTTCGGGTATCCGGCAATACAACCATAACGCTCTACCAAGGATTGTAATGCTTGGAAAGCCCAATCTGTGGTTTGTACGTCTGACAGTTGCGATACTGAGGTGACTTGCGCCATCGCTGCTTGCTGCGTTTCCTCGGTGTTCTCTTCTGGATCAACAGCAACTAGTTGATTACTGGTAGCGGAAGTTGACGATGTTTCTTCAGCAACTGCGGTATCAGCCAAGGAGAGCATAGCTGTGCAAATTACCGAACTTAGCAGCAGATATGTGAATAGTTTTTGCATTTATTTCCTCACACTAATTATTCTGAAAACTTGTACCAACAAGTAATCATGTTGAATGTTGTTACAAAAGATTCTCAATATATTAACAGCGTTAGGTGTGTGCTTTTCATCGCACAAGTTAAAAAATTATTATTCACTAGGTCGATATGAGACACAAATATTACCACACCCAAATAACTAGGTAGTGATTGCTTACACAAAAATTGTGCAAGAATGATAATTATTATAATATTAGGTATAAGATTACTGTAATTGTCAATAAAAATTTTGCCGCAGACACAGCAGATATCCTTTTCAGGAGAGAAAATATCGTGATTGATCACTACACGGGACGTAAAAGAAGCAGACAAAGTAAAGGGCGGTGTCGTAATAATCATCACATGCATTACGACGAGAGCTTAAATTTATGGCAACGGTTGCTGCCCTCACGCCCGCTTTCATCAATGTTAACGCTCGTAACTCTACTGACAGTAACACTCAATACAGGTTGTAGTCAATCAAACACACAGGAAGGAAACACAGCACCTTCACCCCAAGTAGCAGCACCAGCAGCTTCTCCTGTAGCCCAAGCACCAAAAATCAAGATTGTCACTACATTTTTTCCAATGTACTTGTTTACCAAAGCAGTAGCTGGGGATGTAGCTGATGTGGAAATTTTAGTTCCACCGGGGACAGAAGTACATGAATATCAAGCCAAACCAGAAAACGTAAAAGCGATCGCTACTGCCAATATTTTAGTCAAAAATGGTTTGGGGTTAGAAGAATTTCTTGAAGCCACAGTGAAAAATGCCCAAAACCCCAAATTAGCGCAAATTGACACCAGCAAAGGTATTAAACCATTAAATGCAATTTCACCGATTGTGCATACTGCAAAAGCAGAAAAAGACCACGATCATGATCATGAAGGTGGTAATCCTCATGTTTGGTTAGATCCAATTTTAGCGAAACAACAAGTCACAAATATCCGCGATGGATTAATTGCTGCAGATCCACAAAATCAAGTTACTTATGAAAAGAATGCAGCATTATACATTCAACAATTAGAAAATTTACATCAAGAATTTCTGCAAAGTTTACAGAAAACTCCTAACTGCACCTTCGTCACATTTCATGATGCCTTTCCCTACCTAGCCAAACGTTATAATCTCCAACAAGTTGCTGTTGTAGAAATTCCCGAAGAGCAGCTTTCACCAGCAGAAGTCAAAAATGTAGTAAATACAGTCAAAAAATATCAAGTTAAAGCCCTTTTCAACGAACCAGGGATAGATAATAAATTACTCCAAAGTCTATCGCAAGACTTAAATATCAGCATACAAACTTTAGATTCTTTAGAAACAGGACAAACCGATCCTCAATATTATTTTGAAGCTATGAAAGCCAATTTACAAAATTTAGAAAAAGCGTGTAAACAATAAGCAGTAGAGAGCAGATATTGGCGAAAAAAAATCCAAGAATCAGACTCGCTACTAAGAAAGTTAACCGGAAAATTGAGAATTTTTTATGAGTTTTTACCAGTTACACAAAACCCCCAAACTAAACTCTAGTTGTTGAGTCCTAGATTCTCTTTATTCACACATAATTAATAACAAATAACCAATAATAAATGCCCAATGACATCACCAATTTTAAAAGTAGAGGAATTAACTGTATATCAAGGAAGTTATCTAGCCATTAAAGATGTTTCCTTTGAATTATTACCAGGAACAGATACAGCCATAGTTGGCCCTAACGGCGCAGGTAAAAGCACCTTAGTCAAAGCAATTTTAGATTTGATTCCCACAAGTGCTGGTAAAGTTGAAATATTTGGTCGCCCTATAACGCGGTTAGGGCATTTGCATCAATTATTAGCATATATGCCGCAAAACTTCGTTTTTGACCGCAGTTTTCCCATTTCTGTGAGCGAATTAGTAGGATTAGGATGGGTAAAAACTGATCAAGAATCCGCGCCCAAAAGCGCTTTCTGGAAAAGACTGTGGAAACAAAAGCGAGAAAAATTACTAGCGGTAACAGAAGCTTTAAGACGAACCGACGCTTATCATCTGCGTCATCAAGCTATCGGTACTCTTAGCGGTGGTCAACTCAAGAGAGTGCTTTTGGCTTATTGTTTAGTTATGCCGCGAAAACTGCTGATGCTGGATGAAGCCTTCGCCGGTGTGGATGTGCAAGGTACAGCAGATTTCTATGCTTTGCTGAATGAATTAAAACAGCAAGAAGGGTGGACAATATTACAAGTTTCCCATGATATTGACATGGTGAACCGCCATTGCGATCGCGTTTTGTGTCTCAATCAAACCGTCGTCTGCACAGGTAGACCAGAAATCGCTCTGTCACCAAAGAATTTGTTAGCCACATACGGCCCAAGTTTCAGCCGCTACCACCATCAACACTAGAAAATCCCCACCTCTTCTACCTCGAACCAAAGCCCTGTATATCAAGATACAAAGAGGGGGAAAATAAAAAAATTACCAACTACTCAGAAGTGCTATCTACTAATTGGTTTTCTTGGCGCAGATAAGCTTGGATGAATGTATCTAAATCACCGTCCATCACATCGCTAATGGCGGTAGTTTCCGTATTAGTACGTAAATCTTTCACCATTTGGTATGGATGGAATACATAGTTACGGATTTGGTTTCCCCAGGAAGCTTCTACCATATCGCCGCGAATTTCGGCGATTTCTTGGGCGCGTTGTTCTTGGGCGATGACTAGCAGTTTGGCTTTGAGACGGGCGAGGGCTTTCTCTTTGTTTTGGAGCTGCGAGCGTTCTTCTGTGCAACGTACAGCAATACCAGTGGGTAAGTGGACGACCCGGACAGCAGTTTCTACTTTGTTGACATTCTGCCCACCTTTACCACCAGAACGAGTTGTGGTGATTTCCAAATCCTTATCTGGAATGTCCAGTTGCACAGAATTGTCTATTTGTGGCATTACTTCCACCCCAGCAAAGCTAGTTTGGCGTTTACCGTTGGCATTAAAAGGTGAAATCCGCACTAGGCGATGGGTACCAGTTTCTGAACGCAAGTAGCCATAAGCATAGCGTCCTGTAATTTCCAAAGTCGCTGACTTAATCCCGGCTTCATCACCCTCAGACTCTTCGGCTAAAGCCACCTTATAGCCGTGGGCTTCCCCCCAGCGAGTGTACATCCGCATCAGCATAAATGCCCAGTCTTGAGCATCTGTACCCCCGGCGCCAGCGTTAATCGTCAACACAGCACCTTCAGCATCATAGAGGCCAGAAAGCAACTGTTGTAACTCCCACTGGTCGAGGTCACGATTGAGTTTGGTAATAGTGGACTCTGCTTCTTGCAATAGCCCCTCATCGGTTTCTAACTCCAATAATTCAACCACAGCTCTAGTGTCTTCTAAGCTCACATGCCACTGATGATACTGCTCCAGATGGTCTTTGAGGTTATTCAACTCTTGTAGCGTTTGCTGGGCTTGGGTTTGGTCATCCCAAAATTCCGGCTGGGCTGATATCTGTTCCAAATCTTGAATTTTGGCTGTAATTGCAGGTACGTCAAAGATAGTCCTGGGTTTTACCCAGGCGGTCAGACAACGTTTCGATTTCGCGTTTGATTTCTAGAACATCCATAGTGTTTGCTCAGGTTGGAGCGTTTTAACTAGATTTTCGGGGGTTGGTTGTGATGTATTTCTGATTTTAGCTGTTGTTGGGCAAATTCGCTAAAACTGGTTATGAATAGGTTTTGATCAATCGCCTGCATGAATATCCAGCGAATTTTTCGGGAGGACAAAAACAACGAGTACTAATTGAAGTCACGAAAATTTCTTGACGGATGTTGCTACAGGCTGGGCGTAATACTGAAACATGAGAGCAGAAGCGCTTGCAAGCTGCGCGAAACACGCAAACGTGAAGACGTGAGCTACTACAAGGACGACGGATGTTGCTACAGGCTGCGCGAAACACGCAAACGTGAAGACGTGAGCTACTACAAGGACGACGGATGTTGCTACAGGCTGCGCGAAACACGTAAACGTGAAGACGTGAGCTACTACAAGGACGACGGATGTTGCTACAGGCCTACAAAAAAACCGTGGTTAACTAACAGCAACCACGGTTAAAAATAGGTTTTGCTCACAAGTACTTAATCACGGCCGTTGAGAGCAATTAGCAACCGCAAAATAAAAACAAACAAGTTAATATATGTGAGATACATCGACAATGCCGCAGGTAAATACTGGTCATCGCGGTAAGTGCGAGGCAAGATGTAAAAATCGACAACAGACACACCGACAAACAGAAATACCCCTAAACCAGAGATGGCTATTTCTAACCAGCTTGGTGTAAAAACTCCAAATAAAGCAAAGACAAACTGGGTGAGTAGCGATCGCACTCAGCTTCATCTAATATGTACGAGAGTCACCCTGTGTTGCCCAAGACTCTAAAATTTTGCTTGGCAGTTACTATACCAGACCTAGCAGGATAGCGATCGCACCGAGTACTGAATGACTGATGATAATACTATATAAATTCCGATATTTGGCGTAGTGATAGCCCCAAAAAAGACCAAAGATGAATGTAGACAGCAGTGTGGGTACATCTCGATAGATGAGATGAACAAAGCTATAAAGTATTGTTGAAAATAAAATCTGTAACCAAATTGCTAACTTAGCTCTCTCAAAAATACCGAATAAAAAACCGCGATATAAAAACTCTTGTAGCGGAGATGATACACTAACAAAAAATAAGTAGAAAGACCATGTGTATGCAGAGTTATCAATCCGTGACCCTTGCGTCATGTGGTAAATGAACATGAGCAAAGCCGAGGCTAAACTTGGTAGAGCGATCGCTTTGAGAGAATTTGCTAAATTTTGTTTTGTCAATCCTAGTTCTAAAGCAGAAAATCGGTAGAATCGAGCGATCGCTAAAATAACAATAGCAGCCAAAATTAGGATACCAAACCGCCAAGAGAAAGGAACTAATCCCAGATAAATTACTAAAATAGGCAAAATGTATGCCAGGCCTACAATCAAAATTACTTTCTGTTGTTCCTTGCTGATTAATTTGTTTTTCATGTTTACTCGTCTCCAACGCCATAATCAATCAACCGCACAAACAGGAGGAAAAATAAAGCTGCAAAGAAAAGGCTACTTGCAAACCAAGGAGTCAAGAGATTGGTACTCTTCATACCAAACAGATTATTAATGAGAGAGACACCAAACCAGCTACCCAGAAGCGCTAAACTTAAACTTGTTAACAGGAATGACAATAAGATAGGCTGATATTTTTTAGTGGCGCTTCTATAAATACTACCGACAGTTGCAGAAAATATGATGGTAATAATTGCGTAAATTAAAACATTCAGCCCAGCTAAAGCCCCGCGCAATTCATATGAAAATAACAAGCTTTTGATATACTCAATGCTGTAGTTTTGAAAAGGCACCCACAACAGTATACCTAATTCACAAATAATGACATATATCAAGTATTTATTTTTATTAAAGATAGCATCTGGTGTAAACAAAATCGTCGCCACCAGCGCCAGAATCTGCACACCACAACTAATAATCGCAATAAAGGTGAAGGCATAAAACCAGCGACTGATAGAAAAGGCTTGAGTATTTCGCCAAACTTCATAGGCTGTAGCAATCCGCAAAAGCCTTTGCAATCCTGGATGATTGACTTGGTGAATACGTTTGATAACTGGCTCTAATTCTGATTTTTTTAGTGTCAAGTTTCCATCAATATCAAAAGCTTGACGCGTGTTAAAAATTTCTGGGGGAATGCTTTTAATATCCGTCTCTAATATTCGCCAGTTGTAGTAAAGTCGGGGAAGTTGCTGGGCTGAAATTGTGGTTGTTGCATCAGCTTTAAATTCCATTAACATGATGCGATCGCCTGTCAGTTCAAAGAACAACCCCCCCAATGTGAAAAACACAGTTACCAGCGTCATAATCACAAACGGGCGTGTTTTGACGCGAATCATGCAATGCGCTCTGTAAGCCGCAAACAAAGGCATCCAGAGAAACAGCGAAGGATAGACTACAAGGTGGGGATATAGTCCCGCGTATAGTGTTAAAGTTTCCCAACCCTGAAACTCAGTAAATATGCTTATGGGTAGGCTCACCAACAGAGCGATCGCAACTATACCCAACACCATCTCCCACCCCCAAGATAACCTCCTCTCAGAAAACAAACGGTTCCATGTCAGTTCTTTCGCCAGAGGATTAGCCACAATCACAGGAAGCCAACTTTTACCGGGTGCAAATTTCTGTTGTAATTGCTGTCTGGCTACATTCATCGAAGCAAATAAAGAGCGGTCTTTGACAAAGGCTGCCAGAAAATGCTTCAATAATTCCCTGGCGACAGCAGACTCAACCATCTCCCGCATGACGATACAGTAAGGTAGAGATAGCTCCGTTAGCTGGTTTGCTAGTCCTAAACCATCACAAGAATTGAAGATAACTAATTGCAATTTTTTATTAATTGCCCCTGACAGTAAACCCTTCAGTTCCGTGATTTCGATAATTCCTTGTGCGCCATCGGCTGGGTTAATTTGGATACGCCCAATTCGCCCGGCGCGATCGCTTTCACTATGTCCAGCAAAAAAGAAAATGTGCCAGCCTTGAGAATCTTTTAACTTTTGTTCTAATTCTTGGCGGCTAGGTTGTCTGAGGATATGGGGTTCTCCACCGTGCTGTCTCAGACTTTTAATAAAATCTTCTTCTTCTGCAAACCCCAACTTTTCGTCACCAAACACTACAAGTATACGTGCAGATGCTTTGAGTTGCGGTGTTTGCTTTTGAGTCAGTCGCTGAAAATTTGTGGCACTAATGGCAACTTCCACACCCCTGCTAGTATACCCTGCCAAGGTATCCCACTCTTGCCAAGGCAGCCCCCGCAGTTGTCTGTCTTCTGTCTGCAGAATAATCTGAACTTCATCGTTTTTGCTAATTTTCTGTCTGAATTTTTCCAAAACTAGACTGACGCGCGGATCGGCTTCTCCATTTTCATCAATCCAGCCATCACTACCCAACCATTTATTTAATTCAACTTTCAAAGAATTAGCAAGTTCTGTGAGATTGATGACCCCAGAAATCGGATAATCTCGATTTTTAACAACCTTGCGATTGCCTTGAAGACCGATATAATACTGCCATTGTTTAAACTTATCTTCGAGAGGTTTGGGCAGAGGAGAAAGAAAGGAAACTAGTTCTTCTATTTGCCCTTGTTGGTCGAATACAGATAGAGTGACAGGTAGAACTTCTGAATTTTTTAGTTGTACTCTGCCACCAATTTTAAAGGATATTTTAAACATCATTTCCTCTTGTTTTAGGTGATGAAATATTCTCGCAGAACGATTTCTCCTATCTGTAACGCCACCCAAAATTCCTCACCAGACGTTAATTCTAGAGGAATAGAAATGAGATCAGCCGACTCAATGACTGTTTCTGTATAAATGTCAGATTCATCTGGGACACTAACCTGCATTCCTACAGGGAGAGCACCACTTTCACTTTTGACATTAACTCTGACAAAAATCAATTCTTCGTTGCTCTCGGAAACTGAAAGTTGCATTTCCAATACTTTTCCTGCTAGTTCTAGCTTTTTCTTGCAGGTAGCAGTCTTTAAATCGCGCATTGAGGGTTCCCAATCTGCAGCGTAAATGTTATTTAACCAGTTTCTTAAATAAGTGATTTTTTTTTGAGCAAATTCTTGTGTCAGCGCCAAATAATCGATCAGATCGTCCATAGACTGTAAATCAGCGATCGCTATTTCTGCATCCGTAGTTTCGGAAGCGGGTAGAAAACCGAATAGTGTGGCTGCTTGTTCTGAATTAGCAATTTCTACAAATAAATAGCCGAGGTACCGACTCTGAGTTACTGATGGTAAAATTACAGCCTCATGCTCTGTTGTAATTACGCAACATTCTAAATAGCCCAATCCAGTTAATTCTAGTTCGTTGGCTTCGCTCCACAAACGATACGCTGCATTCCATCTTTCTGGTTGGGTAACATTTGTTTCAAAACCCAGTAACCGAAAATACCCGTCAGCAACAAGTACAGCTAGGCTATTAAAATAGACTCTTTGTTGAGTATCTGGGGTGAAATACTGAGCTGCGTAGGCTCTGGCTTGTCGGCGAAACGATGCAGTCACCAAGAAGGGAATCGCCAGTTCCCGTAAGGCGTTTAGTCTATCGGTCATACGAGTTACACAAAATTAAATTCATTCGTGGGGGAATAGGGTCTAGGGACTGGGGAATAGAAAAACAATCTGTGTAATTAATTTTATTTAGGTACTTAGTTATCTTCTCCAAAAAGCTTTTGATTTGCGTCTAACCATTTTCGGAGTATGGGTTCACATTTTCTAGACCAATGAGAAGAGATGACACCACGTTTCGAGCCAACATCCGCAGCAATTTCTTGCCATTCTTGACCGACGACGAGTCGCAAGTAAGCAAGCAATTGACAATTAGCTTTTGGGTTATTTTCAATGTGACAAGCCCGCAGAAGACGATCTGGATCATCTTGAATCCATTGCACAAACGATTCCCAGGTATCGAGCAGTGAGTTAGCATCTATACCAGAAGCAACGTACTCTAACGGATCGAATTCAGCCTGATCACTTTGCCATACAGATTGTCTGTGAGAGCGCTCGCGTTTAGCAGCGCGAATTTCGTCTCTGTATTGATTGCGAAGACAAACGCCAAACCAAGCCAAAAATGAGCCTCGACTTGGATCGTATTTGTCGCAAACTGTTTTACTCAAATTAAACATGGTTTTATATAAAGCTTCTTCGTAGAGGTCATTTCCTTTACTCTCAGTACGGCTTGATTTCAAAACGACTCGGAGCAGACGGTTAATGGCTTTACTACGCTGTGGGCTAGTGGGTGGATAAGAGCAAGCTTCTTGAATCAGCGATTGCAGGTGGAGGTTTAGCTCGTCCATAAAGTTATGACATGGTTTTAGCAGCATCACTAAGCAGACAATCAACTCCACTACCATCTGTTACGAAGAGTAATGGCATCGTTCTGCAAACAAATTGAGTAAATTGCAACTTTTTTATTGAGATACTGTGTAATATTGTATGCTACAAATAAGTGAATCTTAAATAGATACGTACGTCATACCAATTCTCTGAAATTCAACAACATGCTTCCTCTCAAGGGTACGGTGTGAAACCCCACAAAGACTAACAGTTAACTTCCTGGTATTTTTCTCAGTATCACAGATGCCTGCAACGCTAATTATGTATTTTTTCTCAAAAAATAATTGAGTTGTGTTGCAAAAACTAAAGATTACACAAAGATTATGCGTTGTTTCCAATTGTCATTAAGAAATCAAAATAATTAGCAAAGGAAAAAGATAGAAAATCATGCGTATATCTACTGAACCGTAAATAGCGCTCTTTATCAATTTCAGTAATACAACGATGGCTTAATCATCTGCGACTAAGGAGAATAATGACAGATTTGATGACAATATACGCAACTCCATTTTTGAGAAAAAGGAGTTACAACCAAGGAATTTTTATATGGCAGCAAGTGAGTCCTCTGTGCGAATTGATGGTATAGAGTTATTGCACTTATACCACCAGAATCCTTCTATTAAACTGCGTAATCGACTAGTACAGTTACATACTGGCTTAGTGCGAAAGATGGCGCATAAATTCAGCCATCAATGTAATGAACCTTACGAAGATTTAGAACAAATTGGTTATTTTGGTTTAATTAGAGCTATTGAGCGCTTTGATCCTAGTCAAGGATATGCTTTTAGTTCCTTCGCGGTGCCATATATTCGTGGTGAGATGCTGCATTTTCTACGCGATCGCAGTACTCTATTAAAAATACCCCGTCGTTGGCAAGAACTATATAATGAAGGGCAAAAAGTTCGCAAGGACTTAATCATGTCTTTGGGACGCCCTCCCAAGGATGCAGAAATAGCTAAAATTCTCAAGGTATCTCTACAAGAATGGCAAGAAACTAAATTAGCCGCCCAAAATCGGATGCCTTTAAGTTTAGATGCGACTGCACTTAACTATGTTGATTGCCATATCACTTTGGGTGAAGCGCTTCCTTGTCCCCGTTCTACTGCTTTTCAACAACAAGAAGAAGAACGACAACAACTCCAAGGGGCAATCAATTTGTTAGAAGAAAAGCCCCGCATGGCAGTTGAATTAGTCTTTTTGAAGGAACTTTCTCGCAAAGATGCTGCTAAGAAAATTGGCACTAGTCCGATGACAGTAACACGATATCTGCAAAAAGGAATTCAAGATTTAATGGGGTGTTTGCAGCCCCAGGCTATGGTGTCTGGATCTTGAACAAAACAGGGAACACTTCGAGTGAGCTTCAGTGCATTGCAGGGAACAGGGAATAATGCCTTAAAGTTTAAGATCAGCAATCGCTCCTCTGGTCATAGCAGCTATAGCCTGATCACTGGCTTTTGGTAAATGATAATATTTACCTGCGGCTGTCTGGGCTAATTCTTTCGCAAAGCCAGTGGAAACAAATTTACTTTCTGTATCAATTACTAACAGTTGTATTCCTAAAGCCCTGATTCTCGCTGCAATTTCTAACAATTCCCCTTTGATATCCGGCTTTTCTCCTGGTTCTAGTTGTTCACCTAAAGAACGCGCTAAGGGAATATTACCTCGCCCATCGGTAATCGCCACAAGCACAACTTGCCCAATATCTCCACTCATTTGAGCATTCAAGCCGACGCGAACAGCTTGGGTTAAGCCGTGGGCTAAGGGTGAACCGCCGCCACAGGGCAGTCTTTCGAGGCGGTTGCGTGCTAAAGCAATGGAACGTGTGGGGGGTAATAGCACCTCTGCTTGTTCTCCCCGGAAGGGAATTAAGGCTATTTGGTCACGGTTTTGATATGCTTCGGTCAACAGTTGCATTACCGCGCCTTTAGCTGACTGCATCCTGTTTAAAGCCATCGAACCAGATGCATCGACTACAAATATTACCAACGCTCCAGCTTTACGGACTAGGCGTTTGGCGCGAATGTCCCCAGATTCAACGATGACTTTTTTATTTGGGTATTTTTCTCGCCGTGCTTTTTGATACGGGGCTGCGGCTCTTAATGTGGCATCTACGGCAATTCGTCGCACTTTGCCTTTGGGTAACATCGGCTTAATATAGCGCCCCCGGTCATCTGAGAAGATAATACTGCGACTGCCAGATTTTCCCTGGCGTTTGGCAGCTTGTGTAAAATATAACACGCTATCATCCAGAATTACTCCTTCTGGATCAAAGATGAATTCTTCCGGGATGCTTGGTGGTTCTTGCTGTTCTTCTTGCTGTTCTTCCTGTTCCTCTTGTTCTTCGGGTTCTGATTCTTCTTGATTTTCTGGTGGTGGGGGTGGGGGTGGTGGTGGTGCTTGTTGTTCTGGTGGTGGCGTCTGTACGACTGTCGCCCGTGGGACAATGACTAATTCTACCGCTCGGCGCAAATCTTCGGCGTTGACGGTGTTGCGTCCCTCTAAAGCCGCTGCGGCTTTGGCTACTCGCACCGCAAATAATTCTGCACGGTGTCCCTGAACACCACCACGAATCGCTTCAGCGACGAGATAAGCAATTTGTTCGTGGGTGACGGTGACATCTTTCAACCATTCCCGCGCCAGAATGATTTGGGTTTTGAGGGCGTCAATGTCTTCGCTGTATTGTTGGAGGAATTCTTGGGGAGAATGGGAGTAGGCGATCGCTTGCTCAACTGCTGCTACTCTTTGATCTAGGCCGAGGACACCATCTGCAGAAAGTGCGATCGCAATTCTATCAAGCAAATGCTCTCGCAGCGCCCCCTCTTCTGGATTATAGGTGGCAATAAACAACGGTTTGCAAGGATGTTGAAAACTAATTCCTTCCCGTTCAATTTGGTTGCGTCCCTCGGATAATACAGTTAATAATTGATTGCTGATTTGGTCATCGAGTAAGTTAATTTCATCCACATACAAAACCCCCCGGTTGGCTGTAGCTAGTAGACCGGGCTGAAAAATTGTATCGCCTTGTTTCACCGATTGTTCCACATCCACCGAACCTAAAAGTCTGTCTTCTGTAACCCCCAAGGGAATTTGCACAAAAGGTGCGGGGATGATTGCTGTGGGGACATCTTGAATATCTTGCTCTGCGTAATCAGCCAATAACTGATCGTCCCAATCTTCGGGGTGGCTGGGATCGCAATTGCTAATTGAGCCTTCAACCACCTCGATTGGTGGGAGGAGGGCGTAAATAGCCCGCGCCATCACTGATTTTGCCGTACCGCGACGGCCGGCGATCGCTACTCCTCCCAATCCCGGATCGACTGCTGCTAGGAGTAAAGCTAATTTAATCGCTTCTTGTCCGACTACGGCTGTCAGCGGAAAGGCAGTAATTTTCGGGGTGATAGTAGGCGCAGGCATTGTTGACGATATAACTAGTCTCGGCCTTTAGCATATCAATCTTCTGCCACATTTAGAATAAGTGTTATGACAACTTTTCCCCCAGGAGCAAAATGTATGAGTATCGCTCACGCTAAACGCTTCACTGTAGACGAATACCACAGGCTCATCGAATTGGGCTTTTTGCATGAGAACGATCATATTCAATTAATTAATGGAGAACTCATTGAAATGGTAACGAAGGGTACGGCACATGAAACTTGTTTAAGAAACCTGTGGAAGCAACTACCAAAATTAGTAGGAGACAGAGCGACTCTGCAATCTCAAGCTCCGATAACTTTACCACCTAACAGCGAACCAGAACCAGATTTCGCTATTGTGCAAAACAAAGATGATAATTACTTTTCTGCTCACCCTGCGCCTACTGATGTATTACTAGTAATAGAAGTAGCAGATTCTTCTTTAGCTTATGACCAAGATGTGAAAATTCCCCTTTATGCTAAAGCAAGTATTCATGATTATTGGATATTTAATTTATTTGATAATCATCTGGAATGTTACAGTGAACCCTATCAAGATAATCTTAATAAATATAGTTATGCGAATAAACATATTTTTTTATTAAATCAGGTCGTAAATTTACCTTCATTTCCTGATTTATCTCTTGATTTGAGTAGAGTATTTCCACCCAAGGCTAATTATTAATTCTGATGGCTTATAGTGATTTTAAACTTGGCGAAATTCTTGATGCTTTTGGTTTAATTATCCAAGAGTCATCAAGAATGTTTGCAAACGTGCAAGAACAGGAATGTAGCGATTTTCTACAAAAAGGGTATTGACAGAACTTTGGATGCCATGCGAGCCTATATACAGACAGCTAAATAACCGCACTAAAGAGCGCGAGTTTTTGGAGTTGTCTCAGCAGCAGAACTCCTAGTTTACTGCCAAGCCTTACGTTATCTCTTCGGCTGAACATTTGGGCTAATATCTGGTTTACTCATTGAGTAAACTTTCAAAGGTAAGACAAGATGTTTGGGTGAATGTTCAGGGGAAGCGATAACGCAAGGCTTGGTAGTAAGCCAGGAGTTCTACGGCTGAGACTTGAACCAAAGAAAGCGTGAGTAGAGGGCTTGATAGCAGAAAGAAGTTTTGTATATCTTGCTTTAGGCTACCCTATAAATAGACGTGTGATTTGTTGAAGCTGTCCAGTTCACCCAACAGTACTGGATAAATCATAATGGCAAACGCTAATCAAAATCAGAATGCTCAAACAAGTCAAAAACAACC
Source organism: Fortiea contorta PCC 7126 (assembly GCF_000332295.1). GTDB lineage: Bacteria > Cyanobacteriota > Cyanobacteriia > Cyanobacteriales > Nostocaceae > Fortiea > Fortiea contorta. Next base: position 539,608 of record NZ_KB235930.1, read on the forward strand.
GAAAGTTGGTATTTACTGCGATTTTCAAAATGTTTATTTAAATCAAGAACTAGCAATGAATTTGCTAGCCTTTGCTAACGCAAGAGGGAGTTTAATTAGTAGAAGAGTCTACTATAATTCACTATATGAAAACCAAGCTTCAGCTAAAGAGAATCTCCGAAGTATTGGTTTTAAATGTGAGGATGTTACTTGTTCTTTAAAGAACAGTGCAGACAATCAACTTAAATCTGATTTAATTGATGACGTATGCAACCATCAGTCTTCAGATATAGTTATCCTTGTGTCAGGAGATGGAGACTTTGCAAATATAGTTCAAATTCTGCAAAGTAATGGTAAAAATGTCATAATTTTTGCAAAGCGAGGTAATGTCAAACAAAAGCTGAAAGAGCGCGCTAATGAATTTTACTTTGTAGACGAGTTACTTAAGTTAGTTGAGAACAAGACGCAACTTGTAAAAACTGCAAATCAGTCTCAAATTAATTACAATGATGCTATAGAATATCTAATTGAGTCTATCAAAACTGCCTCAAACCAACGTAAGTCTACGGCATGTGGATATATCGATAACCTCATGCGTCAGCGTTATGTTAACTATCAAGGAGTTTCCTCGATTCTTACACCTGATGGTAAACGATTTTCACGCTTTGGCAAGTTTATTGATGCTGCTATTAAGGACGGGAAAGTTACAATACAAAACCAGAAATTGTGCTTAATTGAGTTAGATGAACTTGCCACTTGAATTTGTTTTTAAAAACTAGTTTAGGAGTGTGTGACAGCAAAACCAATAACATACACTACCTAAGATTTAGTTAAAATCACCGCTATTTGCGGTTTTTTCATGTTTAAAGATAAGTTACCCAACAATCAATGTACGCAACAAAACAAAAAATCAAAATGCATAAACTGCTAACATTTCGTGATGAAAAACTCTTACGTCATGCGCTGACCCACCGTTCCTATGTTAACGAAAACCCAGCAGAAGGCGAACATAATGAACGCCTAGAGTTTCTCGGTGATGCTTTACTGAATTACTTAAGTGGTGAATATCTTTATAATCGTCACCCAGAAAAGGGAGAAGATGAATTAACACGACGACGTTCTGCATTGGTAGATGAAAAGCAATTAGCAAAGTTTGCGGAGGAGGTAGATTTAAACTTTAAGATGCGGTTGGGTAAAGGTGCAATTAGAGACGGTGGCTACCATAATCCTAATTTACTTAGCAGCACTTTTGAAGCAGTCCTTGGTGCTTATTATTTGGATAACGATTCCAAAATTGAAGCAGTGCGCGCTATTGTGGAACCACTATTTGATTCTGTACCAGAAGATATTGTTGTAACTCGTTCTAATGTGGACGCAAAAAATCGTTTTCAAGAATGGGTGCAACGCCATATTACACCAAATCCGCCCAGATATATCACAGAGCAAATAGGCGGAGTTTCTCACGCGCCAGAGTTTATTGCTAAAGTTTTAGTTGATCAAAAAGAGTTTGGAAAAGGGAAGGGACGGAACAAAAAAGATGCGGAAAAAGCTGCTGCGGAGGATGCTTTAGCTAAGTTGAAAAAAGAAGGTTTTTAAGAACAAGTAGTCAGCGCCGCACCACATTGATCTTCCCTGGCTAACCAGCCTTTAATGCCTTTATATTCAACTTGTGCCCAATCTCCTTTACAGCTTAATAATTTAACATTAACAATGGGTGGAATTTGTCCTACTTTGCGACTTTTTTGATTGGGATTGCTGTAAAGATTGACGCCATTAGTATCGTAACCCCGTGATGCTATTCCTAGCATGGACGAAGATACCCATCCAGTACCTTGAAAACCGCCGCTAGCATTGGTAACTTTTACCCAAGTGTCCGCAGATGCGATCGCATTTACTGTCTCATTCACGGGTATCGTGCCAATAATCTTATTTTTGCTACTAGCACCACTACGGACATTAACACCCTGGGGGTCTTGATCGGTGACGTAGGCTAGGATATCGCACTTTTGGGGATTCTTAGACTTTGCCAAAACAATTTGATCAGCTATCCCTGTATTACACAGCACACTAGTGCAGGTGATGACTAATCCTGTAATTAATTTTGATGTGGGATTTTGCACTGTTTTATCCTGAGTCTCTTTGTTGCATTGTAAGATTTAACCATCCCCAGGAGTGCGATCGCCAGGAAATCTGCAGACGTATCCCAAAATGGCGATCGCTCGCTAAATCACCCGCAATGCCAAAATCCCGCCATTGTATCTGCAATAATTTTACATATCCTCGCTAGAAGTAAAATCATTCATTGCTTGAGCACGACGACGGCTCATTTTCTGTTCATAAACTTCGTAAGCAATTGACATCCAAATAGAAGTGATGAATAAAATAGTCTTATTAAAGCTTTCTGCTCCATTGGCAAATAAACTCCCAGCTGGCATGATGCCAAATGCAATAGTAATACTCAAGATTAATAATATTAATAATAGCCCTGTCCACCGCACCCAATAATTAAGAGCAAACAGTGCTCCCAGCAAAATTTCTGCTAGAGGTAACAACCAAGCATAGGGTACCGCAATTAACCAAGGTAATGGCCCCACACCTTCCCATCCTGGGGGAATTTTAGGGCCGATGATTTGTAGTTTTTGCGTGAGCACTGTGTGGTAAAAACCATGAGCAACACTGAAGTTGAGATAGTTACCGATACCAGCTAAAAAAAAGTAAACACCTATGGCGACACGATTGGCTGTAACAGCTGTGCGGAGATTGAGTAAGTATTTCATAATCAAATAAATGAGGTTTAGTAGCTCTGGATGAGATAAAAGATGATCGAGCGCTTTATCGAGAGGATGGTGTCAGGTGATTGAGTAATGTTGGAATACCCGTCCAACCGAAGTTTTGTTGAAATTGTCCAGGTTGAGCAGCACGCCAAGCGAGGGGAGTAGCCAAAAGCAATACTGCAGCTACAGTTGCAACTCCAGGAAGAAAGGGCGTTTGTCCGAGTTGCATATGAGAAAAGGGGCGATGGCGATGGAATAATTCGTCAGTTAACCACTCGGTTGTCACTTTCAGGTTACGTGCTGGGTTTGGTAATAATTGTAAATATGCTGCTTCTCGGATTAAATGTCCTGGTTGTCCTTTGATTTGGACTTTATTAAATAGATTAGCAACGCCTTCATTAAGTCCCAGTTTCATCAATGTACCCCGCATTTGGATTTGCGTTGGTTGAGTGGGTTTTTTTTCTCGCATCCGTTGGAGATTATGAGCGATCGCTATTCCTTGTTGATAAGCAACTTGTGCTGTCGGTGGTTGGGGATTTTCTTGATTGACAGCACAATCTCCAGCGACAAAGACTTCCGGAAAATCAGCTATCTGCATTGTCGGTGTCACTACTACTCGCCCGCGCTGATTCGCTACTGGTAACTGCATCAACAAGGGATGGGGCGCGGTACCAGCAGTCCAAGCAATTGTTCCCGTCCGGAAAACCTTTGTTTGCTCATTTTGTCGATACTCCACGCTGTCTGACTCAATTTTGGTGACAGCAGCATCAAATAGAAAATCTACAGGTATTACCCGATTTTTGCAAGCCCGCTGGACTGTACAACGCAGATGGCTATTCACATCTCCTTTGAGGATTTCTCGACTGCGGTTGACGAGAATCACCCGAATTTCATTAGCATCCCCGCCTAATTCGTCGTACCAAATGGGCAATAAATCTGCTAGTGTACAGGCTAGTTCAATGCCAGCTGGGCCTGCTCCAATGATGGCAATACTCAGCAGTTGTTGACGGTGCTGGGAATCTGTAGTTTGGATGGCTTGATACAATTTGTAGCGGAGGTGTTTTCGCAGAGCGATCGCTTGTTCTCCAGATGTAAATGGTAAGGCATATTCTGCCGCACCTGGAGTATGAAAATAGGTTGTTTGGCTACCTAGTGCTAAAACTAAGTTGCTGTAGTCAAAAATCTTCCCAGAGGCTAACTCCACTCTGTGTTGTGGTAGATCGATTGATGTTACCCTGTCTTGCACAAAGGTGACACGACTACCAGCTAACAGTTCTTGATAGCGGGGATAAACCTGTTGACTTTGTAATTCACCGCTGAGTAACTCATACAACAACGGCTTGAAACTGAAGCGATCGCGCTGTTCAATTAGAATGATGGGATGGGAATAATTTTGCTGGCTTAAATGTAAAGCTGTAAACAGTCCAGCGAAGCCACCACCCAGGATGACTGTGGGATGAGACGCTTGCTGCATAATTGCTGAAATTGCTGCGTGTGAACTGGTCTTAGTATCGCGGTAGGTACCAGCTCCTAAGTGATGAAAAAATAAAGCTTGGCTGAGAAATATTCAAGAATTTGCCAGCTATTTCTCACCCTTTTCTCAGTAATAATTCAGATTACGGTATCGAGATTGAGTTGAAGAAGGGGTTAGGGGTTAGGGGCTAGAGGTTAGGAGTTAGGGGTTATACCGTTTCACTTTAAGATTGATGCATGGGCAAGCTCTTGATGCAGGGGATGCAGGGGATGCAAGAAAAGTGAGTGTATCAATAATTTCGTGAAATGGGGTTAGAGGTTCATCGCCTTTTTCAACCCTATCCCCTGTTCCCTGTTCCCTAAACAAAAAAACGGTAGAGGGTGAAATCACTCTACCGTTTTCGCATTTTTTATTCGAGATTTAAATCCCAAATTTTAAATTTTATTCAACGCCTTGGGGTAACAATTCGCGGTTTTGTCGAGCAGTAACATTCACATTACCGGCTTCATCGACATCAACATAGGCGATGTCACCATCTTTAATGCGACCAGAGAGAATCTCTTCTGCAAGGCTATCTTCTAATAGGCGCATAATCGCTCGACGTAAGGGACGCGCACCATAGCTGGGGCTGTAACCTTCTGTGATCAATCGGTCTTTGAAGCGATCGCTAACTTCTAAGGTGATACCTTTTTCTGTTAGGCGACCAAAGACTTCTTTGAGCATGATCTCGGCGATTTGTGTGACTTCAGCCTTGCTCAACTGACGGAAGACGATAATCTCGTCTAGTCGGTTGAGGAACTCTGGACGGAAGTATTGCTTGAGTTCTTCGTTCACCAATGAGCGAATGCGGTTGTATTGAGATTCGCTGGCGTCTTCGGCGAATTCAAAACCGATACCGCTACCGCCTTTTTCAATTACCTTAGAACCAATATTGGAGGTTAAAATCAGCAAGGTGTTTTTGAAGTCCACCGTGCGACCTTTCGCATCGGTTAACCGCCCGTCTTCCAAAATTTGCAGCAGCATGTTGAATACATCGGGGTGCGCTTTTTCGATTTCGTCGAATAGCACCACGGTGTAAGGACGGCGCCGCACGGCTTCGGTCAACTGACCACCTTCGTTATAACCAACATAACCAGGAGGTGAACCGATCAGTTTGCTGACGGTGTGACGCTCCATATATTCCGACATATCCAGGCGGATCATTGCTTCTTCGGAACCGAAGAAGTAAGAAGCCAAGGATTTAGCCAACTCAGTTTTACCAACGCCGGTCGGCCCGGAGAAGACAAAGCTGGCGATGGGTCGATTGGGATTTTTCAAACCGACACGAGCGCGGCGAATTGCTCTGGAAACTGCTTTTACAGCGTCTTCTTGACCAATTAGGCGCTGGTGCAAGGTGTCTTCCATGTGGAGCAACTTCTCGGATTCGGACTCTGTGAGTTTATTCACTGGTACGCCTGTCCAGGAAGCGACGATGTGAGCGATGTCTTCTTCGGTGACTACTGGTTCGATTCCATCACCACCAGCACCGTTGGTTTTGCTTTGGGCGATCGCTCTAATTTCCGCTTTGATTTCCATCTCCCGATCGCGTAATTCCCCGGCGCGATCAAAGTCTTGAGAACGGACTGCATCATCTTTTTCTTTCAAGATTTGGCGCAGTTCTTTGTCTAGTTCTTTGGCTGCGGGGGGTAATTGGGAGTTAATTAGGCGGACGCGGGAACCAGCTTCGTCAACCAAGTCGATGGCTTTATCTGGAAGAAAGCGATCGCTAATGTAACGGTCTGATAATTTCGCCGCTGCTACCAATGCTTCATCAGAGATTCTTAGCTTGTGGTGTTGCTCATAGCGCTCACGCAGCCCGTGCAAAATCTCGATTGTTTCGTCTACTGTAGGTTCACCCACCATTACAGGCTGGAAGCGGCGCTCTAGGGCTGCATCCCGCTCGATGTGCTTGCGGTATTCATCTAAGGTTGTGGCGCCGATGCACTGGAGTTCTCCTCTGGCCAAGGCTGGCTTGAGGATGTTCGCTGCGTCGATGGCGCCTTCCGCCGCACCAGCACCAATTAGGGTGTGCACTTCGTCAATCACGAGAATCACGTTACCCGCCGAGCGGATTTCATCCATGATTTTCTTGAGACGTTCTTCAAATTCACCCCGGTACTTGGTACCTGCTACGAGCAAGCCGATGTCCAGTGTGACTACGCGCTTATCTTCCAGGATGTCGGGGACATCTTTGTTAGCAATCCGCGACGCTAGACCTTCAGCGATCGCTGTTTTACCAACCCCTGGTTCACCAATCAGCACTGGGTTATTTTTTGTCCGGCGACCCAAAATCTGAATTACTCGCTCGATTTCTTTGGCGCGTCCCACCACTGGATCGAGTTTGTTATCTGTGGCCATTTGGGTCAGGTTGGAGCCAAATTCATCCAAGGTTGGAGTTTTGGTACGTCCTGATTGGCCGGTCGCGGAAACTTCTGCTGTTTCTCCCAGCATCCGGATGACCTGGGTTCTTACCTTAGATAGATCCACGCCGAGGTTTTCTAGCACTCTGGCTGCTACACCTTCCCCTTCCCGGATCAGGCCCAACAACAGATGCTCGGTACCAATGTAGTTATGGCCTAATTGGCGCGCTTCTTCTAAAGATAGTTCCAGAACTCGCTTTGCCCGTGGCGTAAACGGAATTTCCACGGCGACAAAGCCAGAACCTCGGCCTATGATTTTTTCTACCTCAATTCGAGCGTCTTTGAGATTGACACCCATTGATTTGAGAACTTTGGCCGCTACTCCCGTCCCTTCACCAATCAGACCCAGGAGGATCTGTTCAGTGCCGACGAAATTGTGACCTAAACGGCGGGCCTCTTCTTGGGCCAGCATGATTACCTTAATGGCTTTTTCTGTGAAGCGTTCAAACATGGCATTTTTCCCATCACCTGCGTCGTGCCGGTACGCTGATTTTAGCACAGGCTTAAGTTTTGGATGTCTGTATAAAGATTACAAACTGCCACGCTTTGTCACTCAAATTGATTGCGCTATTTGTAAATATTTATTATTTTTGTGTGGATGCCGTGCTGATGAGTGTCTATTCTTCTGGGTTTCCAGGATTGGCTACACGCGAAAAACCACCAGAATTTAGACTTTCTTAAATCACTTCCAAACATCCATTATTACCATATGTTTACGCTAAAATCAATAACAATTTTGTAACATAGGTTATTTAAATGAATATTTTCTTTTAAATTAATAATTGTCATATTTTGAGTGTGGGTAATTGGTAATTGGTAATTGGTAATTGGTAATTGGTAATTGGTAATTCCTCCCACACCTCCCACACCTCCCACACCTCCCACCCTTCCTATTCCCTACCTGGGCTAGAAGACTTTTTCAGCGAGCCAGAATTAGGATTGAATCAGGCGATCGCCGAGAATTTGCTGCCATTGTTGCAAAGTTGACTGAAAATCTGGCTTTTGCAGGTCAGAAAGCCAGAGAACTAGAGCATCTTCGCCGTTATCTTGGTAATAACCCCGGCGGCGTCCAGCTGTTTTAAAGCCAAATTTTTGGTATAAGGATATAGCCGGCTGGTTGGAAACTCGGACTTCGAGGGTAGCTCGTTCCAAGCCGCGATCGCTGGCTGTTTTTAGCAGGGAATACAGTAGAGCCTGTCCTAAACCTTGACGATGATATTGGGGATGAATTGCCAAAATTGTGATATGGGCTTCTTCTAAAATTGACCAAAAGCAACCCATTCCTAAAAGTTGCGAACTAGACAGCGGGGAAAATAAACCCAAAAAATCGCTGTTAGGACTGTCCAACTCTCGTTTATAAGCATCTATTGTCCATAAGCCACCAAAACAGGCTTGGTCTAATTCCACAATTACATTTAAATGCTCTTGAGTTAGGGATTGAATTTCTAAGTCCAATGAAATCACAATTATTGAATTAAGATGACAAAGCCTTTGTAAACTGGGAAACGGGAGACATACTCACACCCAAATAAAATTTCCATAAGCACAGCGAGAACAATTCTAAGATATGGTATCGACTCACCCCCTTGGGGTTCAACATGTTGGTGGTCAATATTTACCTCAAAACCGCAGCACAAATGCAAATCTTTCGCCAAACCAGGAGATGTTACCTCTGACTGCTAAAGTCAACGGTAATGATTGCCTGGAAATTGGAGGATGTGATGTCACAACTCTAGTTCAACAATTTGGCTCTCCTTTGTACATTTTAGATGAAACCACTCTGCGTTTAGCTTGTCAGCAGTATCGAGACGCTTTCCAGAAATATTATCCAGGCGCATCTCAAGTGCTGTATGCTTCAAAAGCATGGAATTGTCTAGCAATTTGCGCGATCGCTGCATCGGAAGGATTAGGAATAGATGTAGCATCAGGCGGGGAACTTTACACAGCGCTGCAAGCGGGTGTCAGCCCTGAGAAAATTTACCTCCATAACAATAACAAATCTCGTGCCGAACTAATTCTGGCTATAGAATCTGGTTGCACGATTGTGGTGGATAACTGGTACGAGTTAAAGACTCTGGTGGAGATAGTGGAGGAGAGGGAAAAAAGCCACCCCACCAGAATTATGTTGCGGTTAACTCCAGGTATTGAATGTCACACGCACGAATATATCCGTACGGGACAACTAGATAGTAAATTTGGTTTTGATCCCAATCAGCTAGAGGAATTGTTTACTTTTATCAGTAAGCAATCTGCTCTCAATTGTGTAGGGTTACATGCTCATATTGGTTCGCAAATTTTTGAGCGCCAGCCCCATCGGGATTTAGCGGTAGTAATGGTACAGTGGTTCAAGCAAGCGACCCAGCATGGCTTACAACTGACTGAGTTGAATGTTGGTGGTGGTTTAGGAATTAGATATGTAGAGTCCGACGATCCCCCCAGCATCACAGAATGGGTGAAGGCAATTTGTGAAGTAATTCAAGAGACTTGTGCTTCAGAAAATTTACCATTACCAAAGTTATTGGCTGAACCTGGGCGATCGCTAATTGCCACAGCCTGCGTTACTGCCTATACTATTGGTTCATCGAAAGTGATTCCCGGAATACGTACTTACGTAGCAGTTGATGGCGGGATGTCAGACAATCCGCGTCCAATCACTTACCAATCAGTTTACCGATCTGTGGTTGCTAACCGGATCTCGGCTCCCATCACACAAACTGTCACAATTGCTGGTAAGCATTGTGAATCGGGGGATATTTTGATTAAAAATGCCCAGCTGCCAGAAATTAAACCAGGGGATATTCTCGTAGTTATGGGAACTGGTGCTTACAATTACAGTATGGCATCTAACTACAATCGCCTAGCCCGACCGGCGGCAGTTGTAGTAGGGAATGGCGAAGCAAATTTAATTTTGCGGCGCGAAACTTATGAAGATTTGATTCAACAAGATTGCCTACCAGAGAGACTAAAGGTTTAGTCATCTCATGTATGAAATATGAAGTATGAAGTATGAAATTCACACATTCATAAAGCGAAAAAAGGAAAAAACTATCTTTTTTGCCCCTTTTTTGGGAATTGCTCTGTACCAATTTCTCACTTCATTCTTCATTTTTCGGTCAAAAGTCAACAGTCAACAGTCTAATGTTTTGATTCTTGACTCTTGACAAATGACCCAAAGTATTAGAGGCAGAGTAGTAATCCAGATGTCATGAGAGATTGGTGGAAGCAATGGCTGACAAACCCGGGATGGTCGCAGTCCTTGCTGCTTGGGACTCTGGATATTGTGTTGGTGTTGGCGCTGACGTACATGATACTGGTGATTATTAGTGAGCGCCGGACACTGTGGATGGTGCGAGGTTTTATCGTATTGATGTTAGCTTCAGCACTCAGTAATAGATTGGGGCTACCATTATTAAATTTTGTATTAGAAAAATTAGTTATTGGCTGTGCTGTGGCTATGGCGGTGGCTCTCCAGTCAGAGTTTCGCCGATTTTTAGAGCAGTTGGGTCGTGGTGAGTTTCGCCAGTTGTTTCAACCATCTAGTCTGGCAGTCCCTAAATCTTATAGTGTAATTGATGAAATTGTGGAGGCAGTGAAAGAACTGTCTAAAAACCGGATTGGAGCTTTACTGATTTTGGAAACTACGGGGCCGATTGACGAGCGGGATTTTTCCGTCCCAGGAGTTAAGCTGAATGCTGAAGTTTCTAAGGAACTAATACAAACAATTTTTCAACCAAAAACTTTGTTACACGATGGAGCGACTTTGATCCGTGGTTCCCGGATCGTGGCATCGGGTATAATTTTACCACTTTCGGGTCGCACAGCCTCGCGCCAGTTGGGTACACGCCATCGGGCCGCCATGGGAATTACTGAGCGGGTCGAAAATTGTATTTGTGTAGTTGTATCAGAAGAAACGGGTTCTATTTCTCTAGCGGAACGCGGAATCTTAAATAGACCACTGACGATTAGGAAGCTGAAAGAGTCATTAGAGGCTCAATTGTCCCCAACAGTGGATCGGGAGGCTGTTGCTCCTGGTTTATTAAGTTTGGCTCGTCAGATAGGTGAGAAGGGACTAACATTAGCTTCACGTTTACTCCGATTACCATCGACTGCTTCTCGGGATAAAAAATGACAGTACAACAAACTCAACTCCAAGATTTACCCTCTGATTTGAAACGTGAATTATTACCCCAGCACGTTGCAGTGATTATGGATGGTAATGGTCGGTGGGCTAAACGTCAAGGTTTGCCCCGAATCATGGGTCATAAGGCTGGTGTAGATGCGCTCAAGGATTTGCTGCGCTGTAGCCGAGACTGGGGAATTCAAGCGCTGACGGCTTATGCTTTTTCGACAGAAAACTGGAAAAGACCCCAGGAAGAAGTAGATTTTTTGATGACTCTATTTCAAAGAGTTTTGCGCCAAGAACTGCGAGAAATGGTCAAAGAAAATGTGCAAATTCGATTTGTGGGCAATTTGCAAGCTTTACCGCCTGTTTTGCAAGCAGAAATCTCCCGTTCTATTGAGGAAACCCAGAAAAATCGCGGTATCCGATTCACTGTGGCGACAAATTACGGTGGGCGACAGGAGATTCTCCAGGCTTGTCGAGCTATTGCTGAACAAGTCCAGCAGGGAAAATTACAACCCCATGAAATTGACGAAGCAGTGTTTGAGAGCCACCTCTACACTGCTGGAATTGCTGATCCAGATTTGTTAATCCGGACTAGCGGTGAAATGCGTCTTTCTAATTTCCTATTGTGGCAAATGGCTTATGGGGAAATTTATATCACTGATGCTTTATGGCCTGATTTTAATCGCGCTGAATTTCACCGCGCCTTGTGTGCTTATCAGCAGCGAGAACGCAGGTTTGGGAAGATTTAGTATTGGGAAATGGGGTGATGGGGAGTGTAGGGGATGGTGAGAAAATCATATATTTTGTAAAGGCGCAGCAATGCTCATTGGTGTCAACTTGAGCGAAAAGGAACCATAGGATGTATCACCGAGAACGTCTTGGTTGATGTTCTTAGTGATACATCATGAGTACAAAATGTCCGGCGCGAAAAGGAAATCCAGATCTGCAGCAGCAAAAAGATATACCAGCACGGCCGATTGAACAAATAGAAAAAGAATAGACTTCTTGCAGAAGTCGGGAACAGGGAACTCTTAACAGAGAGTAGAAAAGGTACTTTTGCAAGAGATTTAATTTTTTCATTGTTGTCATACCATTTCACGTTAATAATGATACAAACACGTTGGTAGGGAACAGTGCTCATACGTGTCAATTTAACGTGAAACCCTTGTCAAAACTCGATTTTGGATTCACTCACTTACCATGACAATCCGCATTACCCCACCCCGGCTTTGCTGGCGCAAAACCTCCCCTCCCCTTGCCAAGGGGAGGGGATTAAGGGGTGGGGTAAAACGCCTGGGGGACAAAGGTTTTAGCTTAAGTTGACACCAATGAACAGTGCCGTGCCCCTCCGTGCCCCTACGAAAAATCTATCTGTATCAACTTTTTCGTGAATTGGTATCACCAACAAGCTTTAAACCACTAGGATTATGTTCGGGTAAGGACGAGAAAAACTGCGATCGCATTGAATCAGCCCTTAGCGGGAATTTCTACGGTAATGGTATGAGCGTTGTTTATACCATTTTTCCCAAGCTGTTCTCCGTGGTGATGCATCTGTGGCTGTTCCTTATCTTCTGGAAAGTTAAAAGCTGCTTGGATTAGTCAAAACCAGGTGTAAGGGCCATCAAGAGATTGACGCTTACACCCAACAAATTTGGGCTTTATCTTCTTAAGTTGATACCAATGAGCATTGCTGTGCTTTTACAAAATCGGTATTTTTTAATATACATATTTATTATTAATTGTCAATGTGGAAGTCATGGTATTTATATATAAGACGACACTAGCCCATATAAAGTAATTGTTAAAATTCTTACTTCATTTTTGATTGGTAGGTAGCTAAAGCGGAATCTGGGTTAAAAATTTCTAACTTCAGGCTGATGTCGAAAATACAGCCGTAGTTTATCTGTGGAATATAAAAAGTATTTACGTCTTTGAGGTGAGTGCTGATCAGTGAGGAAACAGCATTCTTAGGAATATACTGAAGATACTATGGAAAAATTTAATAAAAACTTAATATTTTCTGAGAAAATCGAGTATAACTACTGGAGATACAAAATATTTTTTATGAAATCCGAAATAGGGCATTTACCTAGATTAACAAAAATTAACTGTCAGATTACTAGCGCGGTGATTTTATGTATCAGTGCCTACTTAATAATACCTAAGCTAGTGTTTTCTACGGAGAAGCTGAATATTTTCAATACGAAAAGCTGGAGCCATAGTGTTAGCCCAAAATCTACTGCGCTGAAGGCTAAAAACCATGGTGTAGAAGGCGTATATGTGCCACCGAATTATGGCGGGCCGGACAGTCAACACGGTAGTGGGACTCGTTGAGCTAGTACAACTGGCTGAAGTGTGAAGTATGAAGTATGAAGTCTGAAGTCTGAAATTAAGAAGCTTGTAGATGAAGCTTTTCATCGATTTGTACTCACTAGTTAGTTAAGTAATTCTCGCCCTCGTCCCTCACTGGATTTTGTGATTATTTTCGTCCATTGAGTATCTACATTGATACTGGGGACTTCCACCAGTGATGATCTTGGACAAGGGTGTGGGCTTGCCAATCTGCATGGGATTGGGGATAGTCTAGGCGGTAGTGTCCACCCCGGCTTTCGGTTCTCAAAGCAGCACTTTTGAGAATTAAAGCGGCGATGTCGAGTAGATTGCGAGTTTCTGCCCAGAGTCGCAGATGAGGTTCAACATCTGGCAGTTCCAGAGTTACTGGTGTGGGAGGATTTAAGGATAGTAAAAATTGACTCAAAGGTAAAGCAGCAAAGTCTTGTTGCCAAGTTGCAATAGTAGCGATCGCTGTTTCCAAACCTGACTGCTGGCGACAAATACCCGCACTTTGCCACACTAGGCGTGGTAACTTCTGGCGTAGTGCTTCGAGTTGATTTTGTTGGTTTTGCCATTCATGGCTATCCATGGAGAAAGTCAAAGGCTCGGCGGTGAATTCTGATACTTCATCTTGATGAGTGGTGATTTCATCCTGAACATGAGCCATCTGCGCGCCAAAAACAATACATTCCAGCAGCGAATTACTCGCTAAACGATTGGCTCCATGTACGCCAGTGCTAGCGGTTTCTCCCACTGCATACAAACCAGGAATATTGGTGTGATTGTGCAAATCTGTAGCGATTCCACCCATCCAATAATGAGCCGCAGGAGCCACTGGTATTGGTTCCTGAAAGACATCAATACCCCAAGATTGGCAAACCTTGACAATATTAGGAAAACGATGACGAATTTTGTCTGGGGGGATGGGGCGCATATCCAACCACACATGTGCTGTAGCTAAATCAGCAGCAGTGCGCTGCAAATGGCTAAAAATTGCTCGGCTGACTACATCTCGTGGCGCAAGTTCACCGCTGGGGTGGTAGTCAAAAGCAAAACGCCGCCCCTCGTTGTCGATCAGGTGAGCACCTTCACCGCGCACAGCTTCACTGATGAGAAAGCGATCTGCGCCTGGTTTGGTGAGGGCTGTAGGGTGAAATTGGACAAATTCCAAGTCACGGAGAATGGCGCCGGCGCGATAAGCGATCGCCACTCCATCACCCGTACTCACCGCTGGGTTAGTAGTTTGGGCAAACACTTGACCACCGCCACCAGTAGCTAATACTACCGCATCTGCTTTGAGCCAAGTAATTTTACCGTGATAAAAAAGACTAATTCCCCGACAGCGCCGACTGTGGGGGTCGATCCACAAACTCAGTGCTAAAGCTTGCTGGATCACTTGAATATTCGGGCGGCGTAGGACTTGGGCGGTGAGAGTGGTAGTAACTTCGCGCCCGGTGGTGTCGGCGGCGTGGAGGACGCGATGGCGAGAATGAGCCGCTTCTAATGTCAGGGCTAAAGTTTGACCGTTACGGTCAAAAGCTACACCCAAGTTAACTAAAGATTTGATACAGCTGGGAGCTTGTTGGGCGAGGAATTCTACAGCTTCGAGGTCACACAAACCTGCACCTGCACGGATTGTATCTTCAATGTGTAGAGATGGGGAATCTTCTGGGGCGATCGCCGCCGCAATACCGCCTTGGGCCCAATCGCTCGCCGATAAAGCTACTGTTTCTTTAGTAATCAAGCCGACACTTAAAGATTCTGGTAGACACAGCGCTGTGTAAAGTCCAGCGGCGCCAGCACCGACTACTAAAACATCAAATTGACTCGGAATATTTTGATCGCTCACAGTTAATATTAATTCGTAGTGGTTGGGGGGTATCTTTAATATTTGATACATCACCAACCACTGTTGAGACACCCTCTCAGGATGAGTCGCTAGGTAATACAGTTATCTGTAAATACCATTGTTAAAGCGATCGTCTCCTTCGTTGAAAGCAGGTTCTAAGTCGGTGACGGTGAAGTGGTCGAAATTGGCTTGCAGAGTTTGTTTTTGTCGTTCGCTCAATCCTGGAATATCTAGGACGTCTTCCAGATTCTTGTAAGGAGCATTTTTGATGATTACCTTAGCAAGAGTCGGATATAGCCCTGGATACTGTTGGAAAGCGCGGACGTTGGTATTATTCAAATCAATTTTCTTGCCGAATTCCGTACCTAGCTTGGCGTCTGCTCGGTTCTGTCCAACTGCCAAAACAGGGACTTGAGGTAAAGTCAGACTACGGAAACTAGCTGCTTGAGCTATTTGAGTGCTTCCCAGCCATCCCCAGCAACCAAGCAACAAACTAAACACTGTTAATAAACGCACCAATCCTTTCACGATTTTTCTCCCTCTTTTGATCAAATTGCAAATAAAAGTTTTAAGCCTACAGATGTCGGTGGTTATTTGTGAGCATACCAAGGACAGAAGCTGTTTGCCTAATCAACACACAGCAGTCATCAGAAACTAATATACAGCGTATTAATATGCACAATATTTGCTGTTGCTGGGGCGGGCTGGATTTTTATGAAAATTTTTGAGAGATGGCGTTGTCTGTGGCTTTCAATCCTCAGGCAATAACCGCAGCTAGAAAGAAGAGGCTATCTACCAAAATTGTACTCAAAACTGCGCCACTGAAGGCGTACCAGTGGCGTTGCTTTCTACCTAAAGGCAAAAGTCCAATGGTGAGTAGCACTAAAGCGAGAATTATTGCCCAAGCCATCCCCCACGGAGTATCTACTTGGATGAGGGCGTGTTTGAGTACTGGGATAGCGGCTTCTGGTTCCACCCGCATGATTTGTCGCCAGTAGGGCATTAAGTTTACCAAATAAAAATAAACATCGGTTAAGGCTGTACCCAGTAAGGATCCTAAATAAAACCAGTTACCTACCTTGCCCCAATTTTTAGCCAGACACCAAAAAGCCAGCGGTAAACCTATTGATTCTATGGGTAGGTGCCATAACGGTTCCCAACGCAACCAGCCCCAATAAATTGCACCTGCTAGCCAACTCCAGCTAAACCCAAAGAGTAAATCTCCCCAGAGGTATGTTTGCGGGCGTGTCATCAAATTGAAACTTAGCCACACCCAAAATCCGGTGATTGCAACACAGGCTATTGGTTGCGATCGCACTAATGGTGCTTCGATAAACACTGGTACTGTCACCAGAAATACTGCTGTGGCAAATACTAACCATGTTTTGCTAGCAGATAAAGAAATTGGCAATGAGGGCGAGGAAGTGAGTGTGGACTCTAACTCCCTAATGGTTCTTTGTTTGTTCTCTGTCGCCGCTCGATCGCTAGCTATAGAGCTGGTAGAAACACTGTAGGATGACAAAGTATTATTAATCAAAATTTTAATATTTGTTACTTAACTTTATTTTATTTAAGATATCACACTTTAAAATCCCCCCCTGGGGCATTGACATTATACTATGGCGGGTAAAGAGTTGATGGATTTTTTGGCTACGGGTAAGAGGTGACAAGGCTCTGTGAGCCTTTGATGAATTACCTTTACAAAGCCGAGATGACACTTAAGCAAGTTTTAAATATGATGGAACCTGTGTGTAATCTGCCGTTGATGAGGAACGACACCAAGCAGAAGGTAAAACTTCAGGGGAAAAAGTGAATCGTTATCGCTCTGGGAAATATTAAAGTTTTATAAATCGCTAAAATTGCGTTGACTTATTTAAGTAGATGTAAGAGCATAGTCAGCGGCTTATACAATTTCACATTAATGTAGAGACTTAGCCGCGCTGCGTCTCCACAAGGGAATTGGTATTAAGTTGTGTGATTAATCTGGAGAATTAGTTTTTCTACAGAGTGGGTGCTATGGAGAGTGTATGCAATTAAATCATGTTCACAACTGGAGCAAGGTATTAACTAAATATGGAATATATTCAAGCTTTTATTTTAGGTATTGTTCAAGGAATTACAGAATTTTTGCCCATTAGTAGTACTGCACATCTGCTGATTGTTACTAAGGTATTTGGTTGGAAAGACTTAGGCTCTAAAGATTTTGTTGATGCAATTCAATTTGGTAGTGTTATCGCCATTGTTTGGTATTTTTGGTCTTTGATTTATGGGGTAGTTAAGGGAGGATTGACAGCCCTGAAAGAGCGAGACTGGGAAAGAGAAGAATGGAAAATTCTTGTAGGTATTGCTGTCGGGACGATGCCTGCATTACTTGTAGGCTTTGCTTTGAAAGATATTTTACCGGAAAGTCCTTTAATTATTGCCATTATGTCAATAATAATGGCGCTTTTATTAGGTTTGGCAGAAAAAATTGGCAGCCGAAAAAGAAATTTTAATTCATTGCAAATTAAAGACGGAATTTTAGTAGGATTGGGACAAACTCTGGCTTTAATTCCTGGGGTTTCTCGCTCGGGTTCAACGTTAACAACTGCTTTATTTTTAGGATTAGAGCGGGATACAGCAGCAAAGTTTTCATTTTTGTTAGGTTTTCCCACTTTAACTATTGCTACTCTTTATAAAAGTCTGAAAATATTTAAATCATTTCAAGCCCACGACTTACCAGATAATATTTTGGTGTTGTTAATTATAGGGATTATTTCCACCTTTATTTTTTCCTATATATCAATTGCTTTTTTGATCAGATATTTACAAACAAAAAATACTTTGATTTTTGTTTGGTATAGGTTAGCATTTGGCTCGGCTATTTTGTTAGCGATCGCTGCAGGTTGGCGAGAATAACACCAGAATTTTGATGAATTGGTAGTGAGGCGTGTCTCCAACGATATCTCTACAACAAAAATCTATGGGTCACTGAGTCTCAATGCTACTCTGCAATAGTCTATAGTCATAAATAGTGACTATTAGTGGATTTTAGCTTTTGATTCATGGCTGCTATTCTTCCTGCCCGGATTTCTAGAGTATTTCCTGATTCTATAGCCGCTGAAATTGGGTTTGAGGCGGGGGATGCACTTGTGGCTATCAATGGTACACGTCCCCGCGATTTAATTGATTACCAATTTTTATGCGCTGATGAAATTTTAGAATTAGAAGTTTTAGATGCTACAGGTAAAATCCATCACGTAGAAATCGAGAAAGATTACGATGAAGATTTAGGCCTAGAATTTGAAACCGCTCTATTTGATGGGCTAATTCAGTGTAACAATCACTGTCCATTTTGTTTTATCGACCAACAACCCCCAGGTAAACGCTCCAGCCTGTATTTAAAAGATGACGATTATCGTCTGAGTTTTTTATATGGCTCTTATTTGACTCTAACCAATTTACCAGAAAAAGAATGGCAACGCATCGAACAAATGCGCCTTTCTCCTTTATATGTATCTGTTCATGCTACGGAACCTGAAGTCAGAATTAAGCTGTTAAAAAATCCCCGTGCGGGAAAGATATTGTCACAAATCAAGTGGTTTCAAGAAAGACGCTTGCAAATTCACGCGCAAGTAGTTGTTTGTCCTGGTATAAATGATGGCGAACATTTGGAACAAACGCTGCGAGATTTAGCGTCATTTTATACAGAAGAAATGCCCACCGTGGCGTCTGTGGCGGTGGTACCAGTAGGTTTGACGAGATTTCGGTTAGCAGTAGATGAACTGAAACCAGTGTCAAGAAAAAAAGCCCAAGAAGTAATTGATCAGGTGCGATCGCTATCACAAGAATTTCGCCAAAAATTTGATTCCAACGTTGTTTGGTTAGCAGATGAATGGTTTTTAATTGCAGGGGAAGATTTACCTAGCGAATCGGAATATGAAGAATATCCCCAAATCGATAACGGTGTGGGTTCGATTCGCTTATTTCTCAAACAATTTGCAACCACTGCGGCTGAATTACTCCCACCCAAAATATATCCTCAGA
Source organism: Fortiea contorta PCC 7126 (assembly GCF_000332295.1). Taxonomy (GTDB): domain Bacteria; phylum Cyanobacteriota; class Cyanobacteriia; order Cyanobacteriales; family Nostocaceae; genus Fortiea; species Fortiea contorta. The sequence goes on from NZ_KB235930.1 coordinate 558,629, forward strand.
AAAAATTGACTTGGGTGGTGGGGAATGCAGTTGAAACAGCATTTCAACCGATATTGCAGCGATTAAATGCTGTAGACGGGTTAGAAATCAATATGCGGGCTTTGTCTAGCGATTATTGGGGACAAAATATTAGTGTTACCGGTTTATTAACTGGACATGATTTAATTTTAAACTTAAAAGGGCAAGATTTAGGTGAGGGGATTTTATTACCAAATGTCATGCTTAAACATGGCGAATTGATATTTTTAGATGATATGAGTATTGAGGATGTAGCTCAACAATTGGAGACAAAAATCTTGCCAGTTTCGGGAATTACAGAATTAATCAGTGCTTGTATTGCTTAAAGATAGAGGCACAGATTGAGTTAATTGGTGGTTATTGGTGAGTTTTTTTTGTCAATTAATGACAAATTAATCAACTATTTATTAAGTGGGGAGCAAGTGGTGAAAAATCAGAAAAAAACCAAGAAAACTGTTAAATTAAAAATTAAACAAGCGGGATTATTCATTTTTACTTGGCAAATTTTCACTGGTAATATTTTGAGCATATTACCAGCAACGGCGGCAGAAGAAGAACCGCAATTAACCATAGTCCACAGCCAAGAAAATGCTAATCAATGGGCAGGAATTACCAGCCGCTTACAAGCTGCTGGAGTGAAATATTGTGTGATTCCCCTGGCGAATGTGAATAGTGTCGCTGATTGGGGCGATCGCCGAGTATTATTTTTGCCCAACATCGAGACATTGACACCAGCCCAAGCGATCGCTCTGGAAGAATGGATGAGTAAAGGCGGGCGGTTAATTGCTAGCGGCCCCGTAGGTAGTCTCTCCGCTCCGGGCGTCCGTCAGTTATTACGCAACCTCATCGGCGGTTATTGGGGATTCAGTTTGAACGAAACCCAACAACTACAACCACCCAAAATCAAAACAGAGAACTGGGCTAACCAAAAAGCACTTTTTGGTACAGTACGAGGTGGTGTGCTGATTCCTGACAGTGGTTCTAGTCAAGCTGTAGCTATTTGGAACTCCCAAGATAGCCCCGCAGCCGTCGTCACTAGCGAACGTTCCACCTTATTCGGTTGGCGCTGGGGGGTAGATACAGCCTCTGCAGCAGATCTAGATAATGCATGGTTAAAAACTGCCCTCAACTATCATCAGGGTAGTTTGACAAACAACCAGAAAAAAATAGCTGGCGGTTCCCCGGACTGTACAACCTCCCTACCAGTACTGGCGGAAGCTGGGAAAAATGGCGAAATAGCCAGAGACAATAACACCTTTTCACCTCCATCTAAACCTCCCCTCACCGCCACCGCACCCCAACCCAGACCCCCAATTAGAGAGATTACCCCGCGATCGCCAGAAGCCATCGACCAACTAGAACAAACAGTACGCCTAGATGTCCTCCCCAACTCCAGCGCACCCATCGATAACAAAGAAGCGATCGCCCTCCAACAAGAGCTAGAAAATCTCATTGGTCGGGTGGAAAGCGCTCATTTAGCGGCTGCTGTGACCGCCTCTAGTAGCGGTGAAGTTGCCACCATAACCCCCCGTACACTCAAGGTGCAACACTCAGAGTTAATTTCCAGCCGCACAGGTGTGGGCGTAACCAGCACAGAACAAGCCCTAGCGCAAGCCAGAACGATCGCCAAAAACTTACCCCAGCTAATTAACCAAAAAAACTACGCCCTAGCGCGTCAGCAATGGCTCACCGCCAAATCTAGTTTATGGAAACAATTTCCCCTAGACCGCAGATTAGCCCAGCCAGAAATCCGCTCAGTGTGGTTAGACAGAGGAACAATTGTGCGGGCTGGTAGCGAAGCGGGGCTTGCGGAAATTTTTGATCGGTTAGCGCAAGCGGGAATCAACACAGTCTTTTTTGAAACCGTCAACGCCAGTTATCCCATTTATCCCAGCCAAGTTGCACCCCAACAAAACCCCTTGATTCGTGGCTGGGATCCCCTCGCATCGGGAGTGAAATTAGCCCACGCCAGGGGTATGGAGATTCACGCTTGGGTTTGGGCTTTTGCAGCCGGGAATCAGCGTCACAACGAAGTGATCAACATTGACCCCAATTATCCAGGGCCAGTGCTAGCGGCTAACCCCGATTGGGCAAATTATGATAACCGTGGTAACGTCATTCCCGTCGGTCAAACTAAGCCATTTTTTGACCCAGCTAATCCCCAACTGCGACAATACCTACTCAAACTCTATGAAGAAATCGTCACCCGCTATCAGGTAGACGGTCTGCAGCTAGATTACATCCGCTATCCCTTCCAAGACCCAGCCGCCGGTAGAACTTATGGTTATGGTCGAGCGGCTAGAGAAAAGTTTCTGCAACAGACTGGCGTAGATCCGGTGAATATTGCTCCTAGCGATCGCGAAATGTGGCAAAAATGGACAGCATTTCGCACCGAGCAAGTAGATAGCTTTGTCGCGGAAGTTGCACAGCAGTTACGCAAAAAGCGCTCAAACCTGATACTATCAGTAGCCGTCTTCCCTCTCCCAGAAATAGAACGCATCCAAAAAATTCAACAACACTGGGAAGTTTGGGCACGGCGAGGAGATATAGATTTAATCGTGCCCATGACCTATGCTCTGGATACCCCGCGTTTCCAACGACTAGCCCAACCTTGGATTGCTTCTAAGCAATTGGGCGCGACTTTGTTAGTTCCAGGAATTCGCCTGCTTTCCTTACCAACTGTGGGTGCATTTGACCAACTGCAATTAGTGAGAGACTTACCTGTGAGCGGTTATGCACTCTTTGCGGCTGAAAATTTAAACAACGAACTCCAAAAACTATTTAGCAATACTCAAGGTAGAGTACCGCAGACAACCAGCGAACCAATTCCCCACCGTCAACCTTTTCCCACCGCTGCTATTCGTTATGCAGCTCTGCAAAACGAATGGAAATTTATGTTGCAAAACGACCAAATGCGGATGTCTCCTACCACAATTTCCGACTTTAATATTCAAGCCGATGTTCTCCAAAAAGCTTTAAATCAACTCGCTAGTTCTCCTTCTGCTAGTCACTTAATCTCAGCGAGAGCCTCTTTAACTAGATTCCAAGCGTTGTTTAGGGGATGGATGCGCGAAGAAGCATTAGAGAATCCCTATCAAGTCAGAGTTTGGGAACACCGTTTAGTAACTATTGAAAGACTCTTGCGTTACGGTGAACGGCGGGTAATGGTGCAGCCTTAAATATATAGCAGGGAATAGGGAACAGGGAACAGGGAACAGGGTTGAAAGCTGAAACATGTCACTTGTGAGAAGTGGGGGACAAGCCCATACGGATCAACTTAACGTGAAACCCTTGTCCCGCCTCAGAATGAATTCTGAGTCTCATAGCAAAAGTCATCTAAAGATGACTTAAAATTCTCACAAATCCCTAGTCTACTTCAGTAGACTTTAGTTATTAGCCTTGAACTTCAGTTCTGGGCGGGTGTGGAAGCCAACAGATAAGCCATTTCTCGCTTAAGTTGACACGTATGAGGGGGGGACGAGCCCCAACAACCCTCGTGGGCGAAAAAATCAAACTTTTTTTCCTTAGTTCAAGCCCTATCCCTGTCTTGAAAAGTTTTGCGCCGGGAAACCCGGACGCGCAACGCCAGTTGTTTCAAGTCGGGAAACCCTTTCGGCAGTCGCTCATGGGGGAAACCCCCAAGACCGCGCTGCCTCACCCCAACACTGGCTCAACTTTTCGCTTTATGGGTGGGGTAATTTCATACTTCAGACCTCAGACCTCAGACCTCAGACCTCAGACCTCAGACCTCAGACCTCATACTTCAGACTTCATATCTCATACCTCATACCTCAGACTTCAGCCTTCAGACTTCATACCTCAGACTTCAGACTTCAGACTTCAGACTTCAGCCTTCAGACTTCAGACTTCAGACTTCAGACTTCAGACTTCAGACTTCAGCCTTGAGTTGACTCTTTACCCCTATTAATGTCAGCATACGAGTTACAAATTCAATAGCTTCTTTATTCTTTATTTCCCATATCTATGCAAGCTTTTCCTCCGCTTCTTTGGTTAAGTTGCTTAAAGTCAATGATTGACTTTTCGCCGTTGACGGTTGAGCCGGAAACAAAAGTTTTGGTAGCGATCGCACTCATGGCAAAATGGGGTAAAAGCGTCTTAATCGGCTCCAAATCCCAGGTGATGGGGTGGTTAACAGAGCGAGATGTGGTCAGGTTGGTAGCAGATGGGGTGGATTTAGAAACAGCTAAAATATGCGAAGTCATGCATATCTCAAACATCTCGCTCAAATTGTTTGAATTAGAAAATGTTCAATTAGTCATATCATTGGTACAACAGCATCAATTAGCTCTTTTACCAGTTGTCGATGAGCAAAATTTAATTATCGGTACTGTCACAGGTGAGTGTATCACTCAGTTACTAGAATTAGAATCACAAGCTAATCTAGTAGGTTCGATTGAAGAAAACATTTCCGCCACAAAACTAGAATATAGCCAACAAACCCAAGGGGAATTAGAAAACACGACAGCTCGCTTTCGTTTCTTAGCTGAATCCATCCCGCAACAAGTCTGGATTGCTAAAGCAAATGGCGACCTTGAATATGTTAACCAGCGAGTACTGGACTACTTTGCTTGTTCACAAGCAGAGATTTTAGGCTGGAAATGGGAGCAATGGACTCATCCAGAAGATTTACCCAGAGTTCTCGACACCTGGCAAAAATCCTTAGCTACCGGAGAACTTTATGAAGTAGAGTGTCGCTGGCTCAGAAGAACTGACAACACCTATCGTTGGCATTTAATTCGTGCTATGGCTCGGCGCGACCAAAAAGGAAATATTCTCAATTGGTTTGGCACAAACACAGATATTCATGATCGCGTATCTGTAGAAGAAGCTTTAGCAGAACGGGTACGGTTAGCAGATTTTCGCACCCATGTTGATCGTATCCTCACCCAGAGTCATTCTTTAGAAAACATGATGCGTGGCTGCACACAAGCCTTAGTGCAGCATCTTGACGCCGCTTTCGCTCGGATTTGGATGTTGAACAAACAAACAAATGTCCTGGAATTACAAGTCAGTTCGGGAATATATACTCATATTGATGGACAGCATAGTCGGATAGCCGTCGGTCAATACAAAATTGGTTTAATCGCCGCTGAAGGAAAGCCCCATTTAACTAATTCAGTATTGCACGATCCACGAATTAGTAATAAAGAATGGGCACAACAAGAAAGCATGATTGCTTTTGCAGGCTATCCCCTAATTGTCGAAGGAGAAATGCTAGGCGTGATAGCCATGTTTTCTCGGCAAACGCTGACACAATCAACTCTAGACGCCCTAAGAATTGCTGCTGATGAAATTGCCATCGGTATTAAGCGCAAGCTGACTGAAGAAGCACTCAAACAAAGTGAAGAACGGTTCCGTAACTTAGTAGAAGCTACTAGCGATTGGGTCTGGGAAGTAGATGAAAATGTGATTTATACCTATGCTAGTCCCAAAGTTACAGAAATCTTGGGTTACACACCACAAGAAATTGTCGGTAAAACCCCCTATGATTTGATGCCGGCGACAGAAGCTGAACGTGTCCATCAATTTTTTGTGTCCGTAGCCGCCGCTAGACAACCATTTAAATGTCTAGAAAATATTAACATTCATCGAGATGGTCATTTAGTAGTTTTAGAAACTAGCGGCGTCCCCATTTTTGATGTTGAAGGTCAATTTCGTGGCTATCGCGGTATGGATCGAGATATCACCGCTCGCAAATCATCAGAAGAGTCTTTGTTACGCTTTCGCAAAGCCATCAACAGTACTAGTGATGCGATTACTATGGCTGATGCTCAAGGTGAAAGTATTTACCTGAATCCAGCGTTTGTGGAATTATACGGTTATACCTTAGAGGAATTACAAACATCTGGCGGCACAGCAGCGATTTTTCAGCAACCCCAAGAGTATAACAACATATGTAATGCAGTACTTAAGGGGAAATCATGGCGAGGTGAAGTTGCAATGCGATCGCTTAGTGGTAGAGTTATTCAAATTTACCTCAGTGCTGACGCAATTAAAGATGTAGCTGGTAAAATTATTGGTACAGTGTGTATCCATACTGACATTAGCCAGCGCAAGCAAGCAGAGTCAGATTTGTGGCTGCGCGATCGGGCGATCGCTGCCAGTAACAATGGCATTGTAATTTCTGATGTTACCATGCCCGACGAACCAATTATCTACGTTAATCCCGCTTTTGAGCTCATGACTGGTTACTCGGCTGCAGAAGTAATTGGGCATAACTGCCGTTTTTTGCAACACGGTGATATCAACCAACCAGGGATCAAACATCTCCGTATTGCCATGGAAACAGGACAAGCTTGCACAGTGATTTTACGCAATTACCGTAAAGATGGCAGCTTGTTTTGGAATCAGTTAAATATTTCTCCTGTTTGCGATTGTAATGGTGAACTCACTCACTACATAGGCATTCAAACCGATATCACAGAACGCAAACAATTAGAAGCAGAACTAAGAATAGCACTAGAAAAAGAAAAAGAACTAAATGAACTCAAATCCCGCTTTATTTCCATGATTTCCCATGAATTTCGCACCCCATTAAGCACAATTCTGTCTTCTTCAGAGTTATTAGAACACTACCGCCACAAATGGACAGAGGAAAAACAACGCACGCACCTCCATCGCATTCAAACCGCCGTCAAACGCATGACAGAAATGTTAAATGATATTCTGTTTATTGGCAAAGCCGAAGCAGGAATACTAGAGTATAGACCGAGATCTATAGATTTAATTGAATATTGTCATCGTCTAGTCGCAGATGTGGAATTGGATCTGAATTATCAACATTCAATTATTTTTACTAGTGAATTTCCATCAATACCATGTAACATGGATGAGAAATTACTTGGACACATTCTGAGTAACTTACTCTCGAATGCCATCAAGTATTCCCCAGCGAATAGCACAATCCAGCTAACTCTCAGTTGCCAACAAGAACAAGCAGTATTTGCAATTCAAGACCAGGGAATCGGTATTCCTCCAGAAGACATACCCCATCTATTTGAATCATTTCATCGCGCTCAAAACGTCGGTAATATTTTAGGTACAGGATTAGGACTAGCAATAGTCAAAAACTGTGTTGATATCCACCAAGGTGAAATTTATGTCGTCAGCCAATTGGGAGTTGGCACAACATTTACAGTCATTCTCCCGCTGCATCAGCATATAAGAGTATAGCAACCAAATTTAATTGACAACCTATTCATCGACAAAGGCAATAAATTTATTTATCAAATATGATTTTTTAATCAATAATTAATAAGAACTAGTGGAGTTTATGACAAAAATTTTAGTAATTGAAGATGAAGAATTAGTCAGAGAAAACCTTTTAGATTTACTTGAAGCCGAAAATTTTGATACGATAGCCGCCCCTAATGGACAAATCGGAGTAAATTTAGCATTTTCAGAATTTCCCGATTTAATTTTATGCGACGTGATGATGCCAGAAATTGATGGCTATCGAGTTTTATCAACCTTACGACAAGACCCAATCACCGCAACCATTCCTTTCATTTTTCTGACTGCTAAATCCGCTAAATCTGACTTTCGCCAAGGAATGGATATGGGTGCAGATGACTATCTCACCAAGCCCTTTACGCGGGCAGAATTATTGAGCGCGATTATGAATCGTCTGGAAAAACAAGCTACCTTAAAAAAATATTTATTAACCACTCAAACTGCATTGAAGACATTATCGCCAAGAATGCAGTTATTAGAAATGAATTTATCTCGAATTGTCCAAGAAAAGAAATTCCAAGAATTTGAGTTATCTTATCAACCAATTATAGATATTGCTTCTGGTAAAATAATTGCAGCAGAAAATTTATTAGGTTGGCTAAATCCTGAATTAGGTTTAGTAAATTTCTCAGAGTTCAGTCCTATAGCCGAAGCAGCAGGTCTAATTGTTCCAATTAATAACTGGATTTTAGAGAATGTCTGCCAACAAATTAATATTTGGCGTCACTATGCTAGATTGTTTGCCTTAACTATTAATATTAATGTTTCAGGGCATTTATTTAATCAACCAAACTTTTTTCAACAAGTAACACAACTCTTGGAAAGCTATAATTTAGCGCCGCAAGATATAGGTATAGAACTGAATGAAAGTGTGGTTATGCAAGATATTAACAGTGCTGTCACCACCATGACTAAATTACAATCCCTAGGGGTGAAAATCACAATTGATGAATTTGGCATGGGTTATTCTTCCTTGGCTAATCTGCAAGAATTACCAATTAACACCTTGAAAATTGGACGATATTTTATTCATAATATAACTAGCAACTCAGAAAAATCAGAAATTACTAAATCCTTGATTAAAATGTGTCATCGCCTCAAACTGGAGATAGTTGCTGAAGGCGTAGAGACAGAAGCAGAACTATCTTTTCTCCGGGAAAATAACTGTGACGCAGTACAAGGTGCTTTATTAAGTCGTCCATTACCAGCATCTGAGCTAGAAAATTTTTTCTAAGAACAAAAGTTTACTCATATAAATATAAAGTTTAGGCGAATGGCAAAAAGATCGTTGCAAGCATCAAGTGAGGGGATTAGAAAAGCTAAACAAGCTTTTAAACGTAAAGGCTGGACGCAAGAATATCTAGCCAGTGCGGTAGGTTTAGAAACTCGTCAGCCTATTTGGAAGTTCTTCACTGGGAAACCGATTGACCGCCAAGCTTTCAACGAGATTTGTTTTATCTTAGAGTTAGACCCGTCGGAAATTTCACAAAAACCCGCTATCAATGAATCGATATCTACAGAACCAACAGAAAACCCTACTCATCAACTTTTCGATATCGATGCTGTAGTCCAAAAATTGCGGGCTGCTCACTATGATAAAATCCAATCCCAATGTGGAAGTTTACATCTTTTAGATATTGCTCAACCCATCGAATTAAACGACCTTTATATTGATGTCAATATTCTCGAAGAAATGACGAGCAAAAGATGGGTAGAAAATACAAATCGCCTAAATTATGATGCTAGTGAATCTGACAGATTCGGTCTAGGTAAAATCCGGCAAAAAAGAGTTTGGGGAATCGAAGCCTTCGTCCAATATTCTAAGTTGATGCTGCTGGGAAAACCCGGCGCTGGGAAGACTACATTTTTGCAATCAATTGCTATTAGTTGCAATCAAGGATTTTTTCAACCAGATTGCTTGCCAATTTTTATAACTCTGAAAAATTTTACTGATGATACTAAAGGGCGTAGTCAAATTAATTTATTCAGTTATATTTATGAAAGTTTCGCTAATTTTGGTATTACTGAACAAGAACTAATCACAGTATTATCTCATGGCAAAGCCCTAATTTTACTTGATGGATTAGATGAAGTTGCCGGCGAAGATTGCGACGAAGTAATTAAAAGTATTCGTTATTTTCTGGATAATTTTTATAGAACTAGGGTAGTTATTACTTGTCGTATCGCTGCTCAAAGTTACAAATTTTATGGTTTCACTGAAGTAGAAATTGCCGATTTTACTAAAACACAAATTGCTGCTTTCGCTCAAAAATGGTTTTTGACAGTTGCGAAAAATTCGCATACAGAAGCTAGAGCTTTAGCGCAGAAGTTCATGCAAAAACTAGATTTAGCTGAAAATCGGCAGTTTCTGGAGTTAGCAACCACACCAATTTTACTCAATCTGACGTGTTTGTTGTTTCAATTTATAGAAGATTTTCCTGTTGCTCGCTCTGAGCTATATAGAAAAGGATTAGAACTATTACTAGTACGCTGGGATGAAGCTAGGGGAATTAAACGAGATCAAGCGTATCGTGATTTGTCATTATTGCAGAAAATTAAACTTCTGAGTCGCATTGCTGCAATTACCTTTGCTCAAGGAGATTACTTGCTACCGGAAGCGAAAATGCGACAACTTATTACTGATTATCTACGACATTTACCTAATGCAACTACTGATGCAGATGCTTTAGATTTAGAAAGTGTCTCCATCTTAAAGGCGATAGAGGCTCAACATGGGTTATTAATTGAACGAGCTAGAGGAATTTACTCGTTTTCCCATTTGACTTTTCAAGAGTACTTTACTGCTAGAGAAATTGTCGCTCATGCTAGTACAGAAACATTGTCAGAATTAGTCAATCACTTAAATGAAAAACGTTGGCGAGAAGTTTTTTTATTAAGTGTGGAAATTTTGCATCCTGCGGATGAATTATTAAAATTAATGAAGCAAAAAATAAATGCTGCTGTTAACAATGATGCCAAGTTAAAAAACTTTTTGCATTGGATATCCCGTAAAACTTCAGCGGTCAATGCACCTCATCATCCAGCTAGTGTCCGCGCATTTTATTTTACTTTAGCTCTACCCCCAGAACATCCTTTAGCCTGTAACCAAAGTTTAGCTATATCTTTAGACCATCAAATTGCTAGTAATCTCGCTGTTGATTTAGCGCTAGATTTAGCACTGACTCACGCTTTATCTGTGAGTTTAGCTATAACTGCTGATATCTTTTTTCAACGGTTCATAGCTCTCAATCTAGCTCTTGATCTTGAGCATTTATTAAAAGAGCAACCATCTTTACAAACAGCGCTACAAGATATTAAAAATCTTTTACCTTCAGCGAATCAAGGTAGAGAAGCATTAAAAATTTGGTGGTTAACTAACGGAGAAATTTGGATTGAAAAATTGCGGAATTTGCTGATTAATGATCGCCAAATTGGTCAAGTTTGGTTATTCACTCCAGAAGAGTGGCCGCGTTTGCAGCAGTACTGGGATGATAACCAATTACTCATGAATTGCCTTAAAGGCGCTAGTAATGTCACTCCAGATGTGCAAAAATCAATAGAAAACAGCTTATTTGCGATTGAGCAACTATAAATAGAGCGATGCAAATAAAGATTTGTTATTTGCATCATGCATCATCTGTACAACCGGATTGTATAGTTAATCAAAATCGCACTTGCGGCTGGCGACAATTATTCAAACTAAAGTTTAAAGTAAGAAAATTGTGTATAAATCTTGCTTTTATGAACATCTCTAGGCATTTTCTGATGTGGGGCTTGTTATTTACCACAGCAGCTTGTAGTCAGACTAGCGCTTCCTGGAATAATCCTGCATCATCACCCCAAGTAGCGCAGAATTCTACACAGCAAAAAAACATTATCCGTACTGAACCACTTTCACCTACACCAATCCGCATCAATTTAAAAAATTTACCCGCACCTTTTGCGACAGAAAGTGCTTCTAAATCGCCAGATGTGGTGTCAATTCCTGCTAACCCGGTGTTGCGAGTACCGCCAGGGTTTACAGTCAATGTGTTTGCTGAAGGTTTAGATGCGCCACGCTGGTTAGCTTTAACCCCTAGCGGTGACGTGTTGGTGACAGAAACTAGACAAAACCGGATTCGTTTGTTGCGTGACAGTAACGGGGATGGGGTGGCTGATGTGCGTCAGATTTTCGCAAGTGAAGTTAATGGGCTGAATATTCCCTTTGGGATGGCTTTTTCCAGTAATGCCTTTTTTCTAGGTAACACTGACGCGGTTTTACAATTTCCTTACACTAAAGGTCAACAGCAACTCAGTGGTACTGGTAAAAAAATTGCCAATCTACCTGGTGGTGGCTATAACCAACACTGGACGCGGAACGTAGTTGTATCACCCGATGGTAACAAACTATATGTTTCTGTTGGTTCCCAAAGCAACGTCAGCGAAGAACCGCTACCACGGGCTTCTGTACAGCAGATGAATTTGGATGGCTCCCAGGTGCAAACTTTCGCTGCTGGCTTGCGTAACCCAGTCGGGTTAGATTTTCACCCCGTCACAAAAGAACTTTATACTACCGTTAACGAGAGGGATGGTATCGGTGATGACTTAGTACCAGACTACCTTACACGCATTCGCCAAGGGGAATTTTACGGTTGGCCTTATGCTTATTTAACACCAAGCAACCTCGACCCACGCCAAAAGACAAATAATAGAAGTAAACGCCCGGATTTGGTAGCTCGTACCCGCACTCCCGATGTGTTGTTTCAAGCGCACTCAGCCGCTTTGGGTTTGCAGTTTTATGACGGTAATACATTTCCCGCCAAATATCGTCATGGTGCTTTTGTGGCTTTTCGTGGTTCTTGGAACCGCGATCGCGGTACTGGTTACAAGGTTGTGTTTGTTCCCTTCGATGCTCAAGGGCGATCGCCTAACTATTATGAAGATTTTCTCACCGGATTTCTGCTGAATCCATCTGTACCTACTACCTGGGGAAGACCTGTAGGTTTATTAGTGTTACCTGATGGTAGTCTCTTAGTCACAGAAGAAGCTAATAACCGCATTTATCGGATTCAGTACACAGGAAAATAGGGAGTAAGACAAGTTGACAAATTCCGCGAGCTTCACCCCAACTTCATCTAGTTTGAGTTAAATTACTGAACGATAGTAATAGTCATCTGTTTGGGGAAATTTGTTATGACTCAAAATGAGAATAATCCTCTACCTTTGTCACATGGTGGTGCAAGATATTGGGGTAATGTTGATGTCATCGAAGAAGGCGAAGGTTATAGAATTAGTCGAGTGGAAATTAAGCCTAGACACGGCATCAAACCACAAATACATTACCATCGTCATGAGCATTGGGTTGTGGTCGCAGGAGTTGCGAAGGTGACTTGTGGAGATGAAGAAATTTTACTCAATCGTAACGAATCAACTTATGTTCCTGCAGCTACACTCCACAAGGTAGAAAATCCTGGACATATTCCGCTGGTAATTTTGGAAATTCAAAATGGTGAGTATTTAGGTGAGGATGATACAGAACGTCCTTATGATTTAAATTTGCTTAAAGCTGTAGTAGAAATTTAGCAAAATAGAGATGTTGGCTCACAACATCTCTTATGAAGTATGAATTATGAAGTATGAATTATGAAATAAATAAACTTGTAGATTAAGCCTTTAATAGATTCGTCATGAATGCTTTATTTACCCTGTAGGGTATTAGAGCGCGTAACTCATGCAATTGGTGAACCCTATGATTATCATTTATTTTGATAATTTATCTAATTTATTAGCTAACTTTGGATTAATTATATATTGAGAAGATATACTTAACTCTTCTTAATTAATACTTTGATGTTCAGTATAAATGCGGTTTTGTAGTGATAACTACGCAGTTACTATTAACATACTATTAATATTTTATAAAAGTGCGTAAATACAGTTTTCAAAAGTCAACATTTTTGATTTAATGTACAAAAAAAGTTCCCTACAAAGTTCAGGAAATTTACTGTGTACAAACAGACTGTATTCATAGTTAGTGTTCTTTTATCAGGATGTTTTGTTGCCACTATGCCCGCAATAGCTGAAGCGCAGGTGTTGGTTGCACAAGCGAGAAACCCAGAGCTAACGCAACTGCTGGAACAAGGAAGAAGACTAGTGGATGCGGGTGACTATAATGGGGCGATCGCAGTTTATCAACAAGCAACTAGTCTCGATCCTAAAAACGCTAAAATTCATTCTGGGATCGGCTATTTATACGCTCAACAAGGTAATTTTCCAGCAGCGCTAGCAGCCTATCGTCGCGCTCTCGCTCTTAACCCTAATAATGGTGAATTTTATTACGCTGTCGGCTACATCAAAGGCAATTTGGGAGACACCCCAGGAGCCAAAGAAGCCTATCGCCGAGCCATACAGCTAAACCGCAACAACACTAATGCGTATTTAGGATTGGGCGTTATGCAAGCCCGCATGGGAGATTATGAAGCAGCAATGTGGGCTTATGAACAAGCAATTAATTTAGATCGAAACAACGCCCAAACTTATGAGTTAATGGCTTCTATGTACAAACAAAGACGCCAAACTAAGCAAGCAGGTAACTTATTAGCAAAAGCCCGTGACTTATACCAACGACGAAATGATCAAGATGGCGTCGCTAGAGTCGAAGCCTTGCTGCGAGAATTAGGAGGCTAAAATAAGTCGAACTGGCGTCCCGTCAGCTTTTTACAGGGGCGCACCAATTTAATATTGAGATATTATTTAATACTAATTTGAGGAAAGGGGAAAGGGGTTAGGAAAAGAGGTTTTTATCATTCCCTAGCCCCTACTCCCTAGCCCCTATCCAGGGAAAGACTTAACTAAATCGTCTCCTGGAATAACTGTGGTGTAGAAAATATATTCGTCATTGGTTTGATAGCGACGGTCTTGTTTAATAATCGCCATAAATTCTCGATGTCCTTGTCGTGTGCGCCCCACCAAACAACCAGCACTGGCGTTTTTGATATCGTTGGCTGGAGCATCATAGCCCCAGTGTTGATTTACCATGAACAGACCAGTATCTAGTTTGTCTCCTGTGCGTTTAAAGTCTTCATTGAAATCTCGATGAACTGTGATGGGTGCAACTTGTATTAATGCTTCGTGACGATCGGCGTTACCGTGGAATCCTACTCGCCAAGATTTGTATTGATCAAATTTAATTCTGGCTGCTCCTTTGGGATTCATGGGATTGATCGTGTAGAATCTACCTGGTTCTGTAGTTGCTTGCCAGTGATCGACAATTTTGGGCACGCCTTCTACGACTTCAATAACAATCCGTCGATCATTGAATTCATTAGCTCTATCTCCGTTGAGAGTCCAATCTCCACTCATCCCCTCAACATAAACAATGTTGTATTCTCTAGACCTAGAGAATACTTGATAGTCTTTTGCCTGCATGTATTTCACAATCCGACTGGCAATGTCATTGCCAAGTTTTAATGGAGGTTGAGGTATTTCATCTGGTTTGGTTTCAATGAGATTTTTCGCTGTGATTGGGCCTAAAAAGTCAGGTTCCCCACTTTTGGTGATTTCTTGAAACTTTTTGAGAGCCGCTGCGGAGATAGGGCCAAATCTCCCATCGGCTGGAGGTTCTAACAAACCCAAGTTAATTAATTGAAGTTGGATCTGACGAGTTAAATCTGCGTCATCGGCGACGGCTTCAAAATTCCATTTAGTCTGTGTCCCTAGAAAATCTTGTAGTCTCATGTTGCACCTGCCTGTGTCGAGTTATTTGCTAAGTATGTACAGATAAAATTGTGTAGATTGATTCTGTTTAAAGTTATATCCTTAGATATAAACTCTTAACAAAGATATTACTTACATACACAATTATACGATAGTCTCAGTACTGGGTTTTTGGGGTGGTATTGTCCTGTTTATTAAACTTTAAAGACAAATTGTATAAAATCTATAAACATTTAAGTAAAAGGACTTAAGTAAATACTAAAAATCCCCGCTATAGCTGAGAAACTGTTTAAGCCAAGCAACTATTTTTGTATAAAAAGTTTACATTGTCGTCTGAAAATTGTTTACATATAATATTATTCAATAAAAGTAGCATTGGCAACTAGCTTGTAATTCAAAAATACTGAATTTTGCGAATAAAAAATGAAGTTAGCGCCATCATCTCCCAAAATATAGTGTTATTACTGAAGTCAAAATGACAACACAAACATCTCTCCGCCTGCGTGACCTCAAATCGGAATATCAACAACTGTGGAATAGTTGCATTATCAAGCCAGAAAATGTCAATCAAATTCAAGAGATAGTGGCGACAATCTCCTCAAATCGACCTCGTTATCTAGGTGTGCAAAAAACAATCAACGTTCCTTGGTACTTCATCGCCGTGATTCACAATATGGAATCAACCTTGAAATTTACGAGACATTTGCACAACGGTGACTCACTCAAAAAACGTACAGTCAATATACCAGTAGCTAGACCCGCTCAAGCGCCGATCAATGGCTGGCAAGTAGGATACACTTGGGAGGAAAGCGCAATTGATGCTTTGACACTCAAGGATTTCGACAAAGTTAAAGATTGGAGTTTAGCAGCTCAACTGTGGCAATTGGAGAGATACAACGGTTTTGGTTATAGACAGTATCATCCAGAGGTGCTGACTCCTTATCTGTGGTCAGGAACTAATCTCTACACTCAAGGTAAATATACAGCCGATGGTCAATGGGATGGTGAGGCAGTTTCTACTCAAACTGGTGTAGTGGCTTTGCTGAAAATTTTGATTAGGGAAGAAAACTTGCAAATTAACATAGCTTAATTCTAATTCATCATGCGGATCAGCTGGTTTTCAAATATAATCAAAGTGGAAAGTAGAGTGTCAAAAAAAGTTAAAGTATTGCAAACATATCTGAATAAACATTGCAGAGATTATCGATATATTGAGAATCTGAATTCAAAGAGAAAAGCGCACTAAATTATAAATATCGCCATTAATAGCGGCTAAAAAATGGGAGTTTAAGATTATGGCTATCTCTCGAATTATCGCTAGCATCACTCAATATATTTCTGAAGCAGCAATGCGGATATTCGGCCCTACTGACGATGCTTATCCAGCAACTGGTATGCAACCATTTATGGGCGACCCTTACAAAAAAGGTACAGCAGATAACTGGTAGATATAGATGACTGTCGCTGTGCTGCAATTGAAAATTATCAATTCAAAATTCAAAATTAATGAAATAAAATAAAGGCGTGAAACAAACCTCACGCCTTTTTGTTTAAAGTTTTCTAGATTTATCGAGAATTTCTTTTTGTCGCAACCAATCTTTACCTACTTGGATGCTGACATCTGAGCCAAGATTTCCCGTACTTTCTACCCTCACTTCCCCAAAACCTAAACTTTGGCGAATGGATTCAGCGCTGTTACCGTCGCCTTGTTGCGCGACGATATGGGTGACGTCTAGAGGTTCACCCCATGCTTGAGCGATGTAGACATTACGATATCCGGCTTTTTCCAAGCTTCTAATTAAAGGTCGAAGCGTAGAGCGATCGCTACCTGTGCTATCTTGGATTGCTATCCGTAAAGCGCCGGGTTCTGAAGCTTCTTGTAGATTTGGTGATTCCAGCCCAAAGTGCTGCGCCATCAATTTAGCAATACTGTCTTTATTCGGCAACCAATAGCTAGCATCATACTCACGCTTCTCGCTAAAGCGACCAGGAAGCATTAACATTTGTGTATTGGCACGATTTGTCCGCACACCAAAACCCACGAGTGCAACTAGCTCCTCAACTGTCAAGTTAGTATCAATATGTTCCTTAACTACATCTAAAATTTGCGGTAATTTCGCAACAGTAGCGGGATTGAGGCTTTGTTCCATCAAAGCACGAATCACCATTTGTTGCCGCTGCACCCGGCCGATATCTCCTAGTTCGTCGTGGCGAAAACGCAGTAATTGCATCGCCTGTTCGCCCTTGAGATGTTGCTTACCTGCCTTCAAATTGATGTATAAATGTTGAGAATCATCTTGATACTTCATATCTTTGGGGACATAAACAGTCACACCACCCAAAGCATCAATGAGTTTAGCCACACCCAAAACATTAATGCGGACATAGCGGTCAATTCCCGCTCCACCTAGGAGGTTACTAACAGTTTTAGCAGTTAAAGCTGGCCCACCTTCCAAATTAGCGGCATTAATTTTTTTAACTCCATGTCCCTCTATGTCTGTGCGAGTGTCTCTAGGAATCGAGAGCATGACCATCTTTTTTGTCTCTGGGTCAAATTTGACCAAGAGCATGACATCAGCAAGACCATCAAAGGAGTTTAACTGGGGTAAATAGCGGAGATTTTTGGTTTCTGCGGGAGGGTTTTGGATATCAGGTGGTAACACACTCATTCCCATCACCAAGAGATTCACAGGGCGAGTTAATTGAGAAAATCGTAAACCACCGCCAGCGATGCGATCGCTATCAAATACCGCTTCTTCTTGGGGACTGAGTTGAGCTTGCTGCAGCGGCGTACTAGTCAGAGAAACCGCCAACAGCGCCCCCGCCATTGCCGAAACCATTGCAATACCGCCCATCCCTACCCAAAACCATAGCCAACGTCCAGCTTTAGCATTAGCAGAATTTTTATCGCCAGAGTTGGGCGCTTTTGCCGATTGGTTGTCTTCTGCTGAAGTTCTTTGAATGGTCACAGACTCCCTCACACTTACTGAGCAAATTCGGTAATTTTGTTAGATATGGAGACAAATCAAATCGTGATAGCCAATTCTTAATTATTAGCGCTAACTTTTTTGTTGTCGCGTCAACCACAACACTTATAGCAGTCTTTTAGTTTTTTGGCCGCAGTTTCCATACTGTTTTATAGCAGTATGACAACAATAAACTGGTTTGACCATATCTATCGGTAAAACATCTGTCATAGGCGATAATTTCGGTGATTATACTGAATCAACCTGAGAGGGAAATATGAACCTACTTTATCTACAAGGTAATAGCACGGGAATACGGAAAAATTTTGCTTTTTTATGCTATTGACACTCAGACTTGTGGGAGTAAGTAATTTTCTACTCTGATTGGGAACCGCGCCGTGGTTTGGCCGTTGAGAGTCTTTATGATAGGTGCTTGCTAAACATCCGCTCGGCAAAATTACTCAATCCTGGTAAACGTTTAGACTTGCCCTGAATGAGGCGAAAAATTAACCAGAGACTCACTAAAAAGTAACCAGAGGTGAACAAACTGTTGAGAATGAGTAAACGCAATGCCAAAAATTCTGCATTTTCAGCCCCGGTTGTGAACAACAGGTATCCTAAAAGCCAAGTAAACGCCAAAGTAATAGACAGACGACTCACCGCCATTTGTTCCCGACTGCCTTGACGGCGGTATAGTGTCCACAAAGAGGGGAAGAAACCAATGATGGGAATTAGATATAGAAGCAGTTGAGTTTTGGGGATGGAAGATTGGTAATTATTCCCATCACTTGGTGGAGATGAATTGTCAGATGGTGGTAGATTTTCCATAGTGAGAAGGATGAATGAAAGCAGAGTAATCAGAGATAATAAGCTTTGAGACAGGATTTTATTCAGTTCTATCCCGTAACCGGCTAAAGATGCAGACACGCAAGCTATTCGACTGGTGGGAGACACTAACACCCATCGCACGCATCGGCGCGATCGCACTTTTTATCCCCCTGCTAGTTCTCAATGGTTGGGCGATTTCGGCGATTTTTAATTATTTTCATTCTCTGATAGTCATTTTAGTCGGAGCTTCAGTCCTAGCTTTTCTGCTCAACTACCCTGTTAGCTGGATGGAGCGCCACGGTGCGAGGCGAGAGCCGATCGCTATTTTAGTGTTTTTATTGGCTCTATCGATTTTGTTGGCCTTGGGCGTGACTCTTTTTCCTCTAGCCCTGACCCAAGCGCAGCAACTAGTAGCCCGCATCCCAGAGTTAATTGACTCTGGGCGCTCTCAGTTAATGATGTTAAATGAGAAAGTAGAAGTTTTCGGTCTACCAATCAATC
The DNA here is from genome assembly GCF_000332295.1 of Fortiea contorta PCC 7126. GTDB lineage: Bacteria > Cyanobacteriota > Cyanobacteriia > Cyanobacteriales > Nostocaceae > Fortiea > Fortiea contorta. The sequence continues at coordinate 577,891 of NZ_KB235930.1, forward strand.
TTGATGCTTTGGTGTCACAAATCAACGATCGCGTCAAGGGACAACTACAAGCGATCGCTGGACAAGTTTTAAATTTGGCTGTAGTCACCGTCACTAGCCTGCTAGACTTCGTGTTGACGATGATTTTGACTTTCTATCTTTTACAGCATGGCGGCGAACTTTGGCAAAGTCTTGTAGAATGGCTTCCCTCTCGATTTCGAGATCCTTTCTCCAAAACCCTACGCCTCAGCTTTCAAAATTTCTTTATCACCCAACTAATCTTAGCTACCTGCATCGCCTCAGCCTTAATTCCCACATTTTTGTGGCTCAAGGTACCCTTCGGCTTACTCTTTGGCTTAACAATTGGGATTATGGCCCTGGTTCCCTTTGGTGGTTCTGTTGGTATCGCCCTGACTACCTTGTTAGTGTCATTGCAAGATTTCTGGATGGGGGCGAGAGTATTGATGGCGGCGGTGATTGTGCAGCAAATTCTCGAAAATTTAATTGCACCGCGCATTTTAGGCAGTTTTACTGGCTTGAATCCTGTTTGGGTAGTGATTTCTGTCTTGACTGGTGCCAGAATTGGCGGGTTGTTGGGTGTGATTGTGGCGGTACCGACTGCAGTTGTGATTAAAACTGCTTTAAGCGCCCTGCGTCCCATAGCAGAGAGTAACCAAACCCTGGAAGGTACCGAAGATATAACCACACCCGCTGTTGCTGTGGAATCTGTAACCACCGAAGCCAAAAATTCCTTGAGTATTTCCGAGGCGACATCGCCATAATACAAAAAGCACAATCATTGCGGGTCAACAATTGAACCCATGAAGAGAATACTACCTGTTTGGTGATCGCGAATGGCACAGAAGAAGGGACGATCAACAATCATTCTAAATGGTTGTGGTTTTTCTCGCAAAGATGTCGCTACTATCCCCACTGATGTAGCTGCTGCTGCTTCTGTGCCTTCTTCGTTTACTTCGACAAAAGTTTTGTGTTTAACTTCGCTGATAGCTAAATTTTTACCCATACCAGAAAAATTAGCTTTACTACTAAAAGCTTCTTCCATGCCTAAAGCTTTCAAGGCATCATTGAGTGTAACTTCATAATCGGTTTTAAACCGAGGTAAGCGAATAAAACCGTCCCGTTTTCTGAATTGAGTCATCCATTTTTCCCAGTTTTCAGAATTCAAGCTTTGCTCAAAGGCTTGGAGATTAGAGTTTTGTTTGGGTAAAAAGATATAGAAACTGATTTTGCCATCTTTGCCGTATGGTAAACTAACTGCCTGAAATTTATCATTTTCATGGTACAGATATTCACCATTTTGTGACATCATCTGCTGCTGTTTCTGTTGTCCGGAAGTGGTGTTAAAAGGGTAGTTAGCAGTTTGTTTCTTGTCAAATTTATCAGTCCATTGACCTTTAAAATATATAGCATTAATTAAAAACAGCACTTGCTCTGGGTCGAGTGTGCCGACTATTTTATCAATTTTGCCTTGTGTATTGTCACTCACCCATTTATTAATAATGTTAGGTGCTGCGGCATCTTGGAAATTTAAAGTGGTTACTTGAGCTTTATAAAATTCCTGAGCTTTTTGCAAGAAATCTGGACGGAAGCTAGCATCTTTATCTGCCCAAAGGGAGTTAGCAATAGTCAGTTGAATTTGTGGATCAGGATTTTCTAAAACAGTCTTGAATGCGGCGTAAGCAGAGTTGATTTCTGGGAGGCTAATACCCTGTAATTCGAGGGTTTTCGCCATTGCTTGTTGTGTAGAACCGCTAGCGCCATTGTAGGTCATAGCTAGAGCGATCGCTACACTTGAAGGTGAGATGAAAGAGTTGGTTTCACCGCTGTCATTTTTCCGAACTTCCGAAAATAGTTTGAAACCAAATTTATTGCTAGCGTCAACAATTTTTGTATCAGACATAGCTGTTTTTTTAGGTAAAGAAGTTTCCGTTTCTGGTGAACGAGATTGAGCTAAGGCACTCGTACTACTATTAACCTGAGAACAGCCTAAGACACCCAGTAGCATCACACCTGCGGCGGCTAAGGCGTAACGTCGTCCCAGACGCACAGCGTAACGTCTTTGCAAGAAATTTTCTCTCTCTTCACTCCATTTGTGCTCGTTCATGCAGCCACCTCACTTGCCATAGATTGTTTTGCTGTTGGTCAAGATTGACGTTCATCGCGTATCAGATGTTAACTAAAGGCTGAAGTATGAAGTATGAAGTATGAAGTTACCCCACCCATATTTGATTTTTTCGCCCATGATGGGCGAGGCTTGTACCAATTTTCACTTTATCCTTCATCCTTTATCCTTCATCCTAGCCTGCGGCAAGCCGAGGAAGCGTCTACATCCTTTCTTCGGTCAACTATGACATTTACCGCTCTCTCAAAGTCTGGCGGTTACAGTTTTTGTAACGGTAAATAAATTGCAGGAATTAAACAGAACTTATATGTTAGGCGATAGGGAATAGGCAATAGGCAATAAGTTTGAAAATCTTTTAGTTAATGGGTTTTTAATGTATTTTAAGCTACGAAACTACTAAAAAATAGCCTTTTATGGTAATGGAGTCGATAATTAAATCTAATGATTTGGTGAGACATTCTGTGCAGGAGTTGTGAGAAAGAATGATAGGTAGTTGCACAAAATTTAATCCATTCGTGAAAGCAGGGGCTAGGGAACAGGGACTAGGGAACAGCGAACAGAGAACAGGGAACGGAAAAATAATGTGTGTAATTAATTGTGTTTAGATACTTACCAATAACGAATTAAGTTTCAATTCGCAGGAACAGTCCACCAAGCTAAAGCGTAGGGTTGAGTGGCTTCATTGACCTTTTGACGATAGTGGACGCGGATTTTATATTTTCCTGTAGCTGGAATGGGACAAAAAATATGTTCTACGTTATCAATTTCGCTAATTGAGTTACAAACAGTAGCTTCCTCTAAATTTTTAGCGTCGGCTTTGACTAGATAAAGGTCAAGGTTATTCAAACCGCGATCGCTAAAATTCTCTTCCACATCATAGAGCTGATTTTGATTGCGATCGTTGAGTTCTACCAGCCGATCCCAAGTTAAGGTAATGGCAACAAAGCTCTTTTCCCGTAAAGGGTGGGCGAAAATATATTCCGCAGATGAAGCGGCATCAACTGTGCGATAATCCCAACCAAGAGCAGACACTGGTTGGGACGGTTGCCATTGACCAGCATTAAATTGCTGATAAGCTCGAAATGCGTTTAAATGACCTGCTCCCATTTGCGAATCTAAGGGAATTTTGGAATCTTTGTAAGCTTCGGAATCCAGCCAGCTTTGATTTTGTTTATCAATCATTGTCCGCGTCATTCCCAACCGCAAACCATCACCCATATCTTGGATTTTGTCTGCAGAATTGAGCAATATTGCTTTCATCACTTGATGACGGCGAGAATCAATACTCCAATTCGCTTGTTTTGTTCGCAGTTTTGTATCACCCAATTCTTGTAATAAGGCAACGGTAGCTGTAACATGAGGCGCAGCGAAACTCGTACCTGTAACTTTATTGAGTCTGCCGTCTGGATTCAGCAAAGAAATGTTGCTTCCTGGCGCAACTATCCCCACGGCGCGACGCCCGTCACTATTGAATTCTTTCCCTGCTAATCTCCCAGTGACTCCCTCGATAGAGCCAGCTAGGTTAGACACATCAACTTTATTAAAAACGCCTCCCCGACGGGATGAAAAAGCTACGTTGATGGCGTTATAGTTATCTGTGGGAATGGGAATACCACCTTTGCCTTGATTACCTGCGATCGCATACACAACATTGTGCACACGGCTAGACCAGTCGATGCACTGTGTTAGTAAAGCATTACCATCTAAAACAGCCTCTGGACGGGGATCGCGGTTTAAGGGTTCGCCAAAGCTGAAGTTAATCGCCCGAATATCACCCCCGTTTTGCATCGCTACATGTTGCGTTGATAAACATTCTTCCGGCTGACCCATATTTTTAATAGAGCCAACAGCAGAAGAATATAGCCTTGCGTTCGGTGCTACTCCCGGTAAAGCTTTGTCTCGACTTACCATGACGCCAGCAACATTGTAAGCGTGGGAGTCAACACCACTATTCGATTTAGCTGGGTTATTCCGCAAAAACACTCCAGCCAAGGAAATAGCACGATTTTTAGATACCGCCTTGTCCCAGCCAAACATCCCTGGGCGACCAATTTCTACCTGACCAATGGCTATTTTGCGACCACTCAAATTATAAGGAGCTTGATGTAACCTCAGCGCATCAATACCATTAGTTCCTAAAGAAGTTTGCAAAGCTGCACCGAATACAGGCAAACTCAAGCAAGAAGCACTCAATCCCCAAATTATCCAGGTTAGTTTTTTGTTCATTGTTATTTGTCGCTGGTCAGTTGATTTATGAGATTCGCTATATTTTGAGCATTCGTGCCAACATGGCTCCACTCGGAAAGTAAAAGCCGATATTATCTAAAAGCTCGTAATGCGCCTACCATTAACTACCCTCTTAGATTACTATGAGGGTTTTTTTATTGCTCAACTGATCAGCAGGAAGGATGAAGGATGAAGTATGAAGGATGAAGTCTGAAGTATGAAGGATGAAACCAATAAACTTGTATATTCAGCTTTTCATAGATTTGTAACGGTTGCTTAATTTGTGCCTTGGCGTACTAGAACGAGCGGAAATTCGGCGTCAAAAAAGGCGATCAAACTTCAGTAATCGAATGATTCTTGGCAAATTACCGATTTTTCAATTCTGCTGTCAACTTGTCTAAGTCGTTTTTGAGCAAAACTGTAATTTGTCCTGTGAGAGCTTTTCCGTTTTTGGGTTGAGCAATTTCCACCCAGTAAGCATAGCGATCGCCTACTCGCAATTCGCCCCGCAAGGCTTCTTTCAGGGGATTTTTGGCAAAACGGGCGGCGTTAACTACGCTCTGGTTGGGATACTCATATAGCAGTTGAGCGCGATTAAAATCTTGATAGATATCTAACCCATAAATTATCCGCAAAGACTCTTGCAAGCGAGCAAGTGTCATGCCGTTAATGGCATCATACATAGTCAAGCGTTCAGAACGAATTCGGCTCCGGTCTTTAGCAAATTCCACTTTCCCCGGAGCTAATACCGACGCCAAAAATGTAAACCTTTGAGCTGCTGTATCGCTCTTTTGGACGAATAATTGTTCTCCACGTCCGGGGCGTAATGTGGGATGAGCTTGAATCCAGGTAGTAACTTCTTCTGTACTCTGTCCTGGTAAAGCATGAGCTGGAGAATTATGGGTTAATACAGAAACAGGCAACGCCAATACAGTTAGCAGCAGTTTTTTGAGCATCGTTTATTCAGGGCTGGAAGTATGCATAGTTTGCCCCTTTTTTTCATAAAATTATCTAGTTTGTGATTGGTTATTCTTTTTGCTTCCTTTCTCTCTCCCATTCCCCATGTCACCAGAATATCTCACGCACAGAAAATGGATGAGTCGGGCTGTGGAACTGGCGCAGGCTGCGGGTGATGCTGGTGAAGTTCCTGTGGGTGCAGTGATTATTGATGCAGCGGGTAATTTGCTTGCGGAAGGTGAAAATAGGAAAGAACGCGACCAAGACCCTACGGCTCATGCGGAAATTATCGCTTTGAGGGCTGCTGCTCAAAGTTTACAGAGTTGGCGTCTGCATGATTGCACTCTCTATGTAACTTTAGAACCTTGTCCGATGTGTGCAGGTGCGATCGTTCAGTCCCGTATCGGCTTGTTGGTCTACGGGGTGGACGATACAAAAACTGGCGCAATTCGTACGGTTGACAACATCCCTGATAGTGCTGCTTCAAATCATCGCCTGAGCGTGATTGGGGGCGTTTTAGAGTCTGTTTGTCGTCAGCAGTTACAAGCTTGGTTTGCTACCCGAAGAAAGCGCACTTAGCAGACAGAGGTCAAACTGTCCAGTTGGTAAGACACAAGTCACTGAAGAAAATCTACGGTGGAACTAATGAAGATTTCATCATATTTTACCGGACATTCAGCAGCGACCGTCATCATGGAATTTTACTCTGCCGACAGTAACCGCCAGCGAAAATTAGCGAATACCTCAGCAAATACTCAGGTGGTTCATACTACCTCGCGGGTTTCGCCTTGGATAGGCCCTCTGGCGTATATATTGGGACGTCATTTTCTCCTACCATTTTTCTTTGACAATATTAAAATTGTCGGACAAGAAAATATTCCTCAATCTGGCCCTATAATTCTGGCGCCTACCCATCGGTCGCGTTGGGATGCTTTACTCGTACCTTATGTGGCTATGGGTTGTAGGATGGCAAAAGATTTGCGGTTTATGGTGACTGTTACTGAATGTCAGGGGCTACAAGGCTGGTTTGTACAGCGATTGGGTGGATTTCCTGTAGATCCTAAACGTCCATCAATTACTACTCTGCGACATGGGGTTGATTTGCTGCTGCAGAGGAAAACTTTGGTAATTTTTCCGGAAGGTGACATTTATCGTGATGGTGAAGTTCATCCGCTAAAACCGGGAATTGGGCGTCTGGCGTTGAGTGCAGAATTTAGTCAGCCTGGACTGGGGGTGAAAATTATCCCTATCAGCATTAATTACAGCCAAAGTTATCCTACCTGGGGTACGGATGTCATGATTCAAATTGCACCGTCGATCAAGGTTGCAGACTATACCAATGGCTGTATGAAACAAGATGCTCAACGCTTGACTGGTGACTTAACCAAGGTTTTGCAACAATTGAGCCATCAAGAATCAGGAATTACTACTCATGCGTTTGCGGAAATTCCTAATTCTTGATTTGGTTATTTTCAGCCATTTTGTTGCAGTTGTGCAAAATATGAAATTTTTGGGCATTGCTGATTGGGGGTATGAATTTGTCTCACGCAGAGTTGCAGAGTCGCAGAGAGTAAGAGCTTGAGAGATTTAATTTTTAATTTTCATCCCTTGATTCAGCAACGCCGATTTTTGGAACGCTAAGGTACGCTGAGGTTGGCGCTAAGGTGCGCGGAGGTTTTTTCTCATAGGATTTCAGAAAATGGTATAACCTACATGTTCATACTTCAGCCTTCATACTTCATACTTCATCCTTCATCCTTCATTAGGTTTCTATGGTTAATTCCCAGCTATTGAGTTTACCGATATCTTGCGGTGCATAGTCAATGAGCCATAATTGCCAGCGACCTTTGGCTGGTAGGGATAGTAGCTGTTTGAGGGATGGTTGCGATCGCACTGTGTAGGTTGTTTGTAAGGTGGTGCGGCGTCCTAGGGTGCGATTCTGCAATAATACTTGTTGATTGTTGGGGGCTATTAAATAAATTTCTAAATCACCTAAAAAATCGTGGGTGATGTTGACTGTGATTTGGAGATTTTGGATAGTACCAGTATCGGAAATAGCGATCGCGCTTTTGATTCCTTGTCGATTATTGTCTGGAATTGCTATCTGTGTTTCGTTCTTACCACTGATTTGTTTTGTGCCACTTGATGCAACTGCACGTAGTTGTGAGGCTGCTTGCACTGCTTTAGCTGCATTCACTTTGCCATAACCAAACCACTGAGAATGACCTTTAGCATCATAAGTCCCGGCGCGTAATCCGAGTTGCGGATCTGGATTGACATCGATGATTTTATCAGCGGTTTCTTGGAGAATTTTTTTTACTTGGGCTGCGGTTAAGTCGGGATTGGCTGATAAAATCAGGGCGGCGACGCCTGCAACTACGGGAGTGGCGCTGGAAGTACCGCCAAAGTTGCTGGTAAAGTTACCTGATTCATAGCCGGCGGCGCCTATTTGGTCTGTGGTGAGCATTCCTAATCCAGCTTGGTATGAGGCGATCGCTGGTTGTGTCTGCATAAAACCTGCATCTTGAAACCACATTCCTGGTGGGGCGTTGTTACTTGGGGCACATAAAGCAATATTGGTTCCCCAGTTACTGTAAGCTGCTTTTTTATTCAAACTGGTGGAAGCGGCTACGGCAATCACATCTGTATGTATGGTGAAACCACTTAACCATTCTGTATTCCCAGATAGCAAATTTTGCGGCCAATTGCGCTCATTCACCACACCATTAATGGGGCGGTTAGCATTTCCGGCTGCAAACAAAATCACGCAACCCTTACCTTTGCGCCCTTGGGTAGCAGCGCGGGTGAGAGCAGCGCGTTGACGCAAGGATAGGGGAAAGTAAACTGCTGATGCTCCCCAACTGCAAGAAATGACACTTGCACCTTTTTCGATCGCCCAGTTGAAGATATCTTCTATAGATTCATCATCTAAAAACCCAGTGGTACGAATTGGCATTAATGCACAACCGGGGGCGACTCCGACAATTCCCGTAGCGTTTTCTTCGGCGATCGCTATTCCTGCACAAGCTGTACCATGACTAGCATCGTTATCGTCGGGTAAGGGTAAAAAGTCATTGTTTTTCAAGTCTCTGGGAGCGACAATTTTTCCCCTCCCTTGAAAATCTGGATGGTTCAAATCAAAGGAATCATCTACCACCGCTACTACCACAGAACGCACACCGCGAGTGATATCCCAAGCTTTCTCGACGGAAATGTGAGAACCTGGAGCTAATTGATTCCCGCCGTTGTGGTTGAGATACCATTGCTGGGGATATAGGAGATCGCGGGGTTTGTAGTGTGGTTCAGTTTGCACGAGAATGTTAGGCTCCACAGCTAAAACTTCTGGGAGTGCTTGGAGATGATTAGCAATTTTGATGGGATTGGTTGTGGCTTGTTTAGTGACGAGAAAGACGAAAGTGTTGGGTAGACCGAGGACTGGTTGATCGAGAACGAGGTGAAATGGAGATGCGATCGCATCAATTCTTACACCGTCTACCCCCGCCGCAAATTGAATTGTGATTTGATCGTGGAGATAAACAAAAGTCCCAGGATTACCCTTGATGGTATAAACATGACTAGCAAAAGCCACATTCTCGTCAGCACGAGCTTGAGACATCGCTACTTCTAACTGCTCGGCTGCAACCTTAAACAGTTGAATCTTGGCATTGGCAATAGTGCATTGCCAAACACCCCAGTTTATCTGGGATAATTGCTCAGATGTCAAGTCAAGGGTTAGACGCACAGTAAAGCGATCGCTCACCTTTTCTAAAATCAACTCTTCACCACCGCGTTGTAAAATTAAGCCCAAGCGATCGCCTGACATACCCGTTTTCCACAAATCATCAGAATTAGTATCGCTTATCTTTGATAAGTAGAGGGAACAGGGAACAGGGATTAGGAATTAGGGATTGGGGATTAGGGATAGGGGATAGGGAATGGGGAACAGGGAACGGGGAGTGTGGAGAGATAAGGGAGAAATAACTAATATCCCATGCCCAAGGCCCATGACAAAATCACCCCAAACACCTATATCCAGCTATGGGAACTCAATTAAACTAATTTTCAGTCTAAATTCAGAGAAACTTGACATCTTCCTTTGCTTTATCAAAAACGAAAACAGAGTTAAGATACCCGAAGTTTCGATTTATTTCCTGTATATTTGTCGCACTAATTAATCCTATGAACCCAATAGCAGCAGTTCCCTGGATACGCTTCACGTCTTTATCACTCATAGCAGCCTTAAGTCTGCTATCACCTATTCAAGCTCAAGCACAAAAACCACCAAGCACTCAACCACAACAACCCGTTAATCCCAACAATCCTAATAATGTGCCCATTGCGCCAAATAATAGCCTGTTAAGCATTGATAGCGGCAATAGACTTTTAAAAGAAGCAGAAGACGCGGTTTCTGGTCAAAAATATGATGTAGCAGCGAAGAAATTACAAGAAGCACGTCAAGTTTTTAACCAGCTATCTAATTTTTATCAAGATTTGAACTCCAGTTTTTCGGGAATTGATATCAAAGTTTCTGACTCTCAGCGCAAAAAAGCGCTAGATACTGCCCAACTCAGAGATGAAAGCACCTATCGCCTAGCATTAGTGCATAGAGCGCAAAACCAGCCAGAATTAGCGGTACCGCTACTCATTCAAATTATCAAAAGTCAAAACCCAACACGGGATTTGGGCAAGAAAGCTTATCAACAACTATTTGAGTTAGGTTTTGTCGATACCCCTTATCCCCGACAAGCTGGTAGTGGCTCATCTTCCTCATCCCAAAAATAACCCAGTTCAGCAACATTCCTCGCTCCTCACACTCGCCTTGCCAAAACTTACAACTGGCAAAGGCAGATCCTGCATATCTGTATCTGTTATTAATAGAAAAGAAGTTTTTTCAGGAATTGCGATGATTAGTCCGCAACAGGTTGAGGCAATGATCATAGCGGAACTGCCAGATGCTCAAGTTCAGGTACAGGACTTGACTGGTGGCGGTGATCATTATCAGGTGACAGTCGTTTCATCGCAGTTTGCCGGTAAAAGGCTGGTGCAACAACATCAGTTAGTTTATGGCGCGTTGCAAGAAGCGATGTCAACCGAAGCCATCCACGCCTTGGCAGTAAAAACCTATACCCCTGAAGCTTGGCAGACAACAGCCGCCTCTTAAAGCTACTAGTTTCAAGTCCACAGCTAAAATCCTGACCGTTGACTATCAAAGCAAAATTAGGATACAAAAACCATGACGCCAGAACTTAAAGAGAAAATTGATAATTTGGTACAGCAGAACAAAATTTTTGTTTTCATGAAGGGAAACAAATTAATGCCCCAGTGTGGATTTTCTAACAATGTGGTGCAGATTCTCAACACACTAGGTGTCCCCTTCGAGACTTATGATGTCCTCTCAGACCAAGAAATTCGTCAGGGAATCAAAGAATATTCTAACTGGCCGACAATTCCCCAAGTCTATATCAATGGCGAATTCATCGGCGGTTCAGATGTCCTGATTGAAATGTACCAAAATGGCGAACTACAAGAGTTGGTAGAAGTAGCCCTAGCTTCATAAGATTGAGGGCACGGTGTTAGTAAAATTGCAAATGCCGTGCCCCTCCAAAGGATTTGTTGAGCCAATTATTTATATTTGTTATTTTATGACAAATAACAAACCTAATCTTCCTCATCAGCTATTAATGCGAATCAACTCGGTCAAAATACTATCCAAGCTACCGTTAACTTGAATTCGATCTATCTTCTCAGCAATCCGCTCTAATACTTCCAATTCCTTCAAACGCAAAGCTACGGGGTTATCTTCCATCACTTTAGCGGTGTTTAACATACTGCGAGTCGCAGCAGTCTCTTCACGGCGACGGACTACGTTAGCTTGGGCGGCTTTTTCGGCTTCTACAACCTTGCTCAAGATGGTCTTAATCTCACCAGGAAGAATAATGTCTTTCACCCCTACTGAGTCGATTTCAATTCCGTAGTCTGCGGTTTTTTGGCGAATGTATTCACCGACACTGCTGTCAATAGCTCCTTTATCCTCCAATAATCCATCTAGGGTGCGTTCACCGACTGCACCACGTAAGGCAAATTGAGCTTCTTTGTACAAGAAACTAGTAACATCAGATAACCCATTTTTAGCTCTGAGTGGGTCGAGGATTCGGAAACCTGCAGTTAAATTTAACCGCAGAGGTACTTTATCCTTAGAAAGGATGTCTTGACCAGATACTTCTAAAGTTTGCAGTCGCAAGTCTACTGCTTCAGTTTGCCAAGAACGCCCAAACACCCACCAAGCATGTAACCCTGGCTGGAGTTGGGTTTGAAATTCTTGGTTGACATACACTAGCCCCATGTGCTGTGGTGATACTTCCCGAATATGCAAAGAGTTGCGGCTCAAAGAAAGTGCTTCTGGGGAACCGGATACTAACTCTGCAATCAGACGGGGCGATAATTTAGCATCAGTGCTGATATCTATGACTTCAACTTCCACACCTTGCCAAAATAGTTTCCGGCTATTAGGCGGGAGGATAGAAATAATTTTACCTTGATAACGGACAATTGCTACTTGTTGATTCAGTAGTTGTACGATTTCGCAATAAGCGGCGACAAAATCGGGGTGTCGCTCAATCAGCACGTCTTCTAAGGGGAAATCTGGGTTAGGGATGATGCGGCTGAGAGTCCGCACCATCACATCGCGATTAATACTCCAGAATGCATATTCTCCTGGTTCTAGAGGACGGACAAAATTATTTTGTACATACAGCAAGCCAATTTCATATTCGGAAATTTGAAACTTTTTTAGTCCGTTGATAGCTATACCTCGCAATTGTTGCAGGTAGGCGACAGGTAGTTCTAAATCTGTTTCTAAGTCGAAGATATGCGCTTCTATTTCAATAAAACCACGCCAAAAAACCCGCAGTTGATTAGGGGGAATGCTCACCCAATTTTGACCGTTGCGGACTATGGCGACTTGATTGAATGTTGTCCGAACAACTAATAAATATGGTTGTAATTCGGCGCTGTGATTTCGCAGTAAAAGTTCTAGGTTTTCTATTTTGGCTTCTGGTTGGTTGAGGTCAAATATTTTTATTTGCCAATGACGACCAAAATAATTGTAATTACCGGGTTGCAAGATTTTCTCAAAATCACTGCGATGATATAAAATGCCTATTTCATGAGGTTTAATGTAAAAGTTTTTCCACATAATAAATTTCTACATATAAATTTTGTACGTATGATGCTAAATTACCATCCACCAGCGATTGGATTTTGATTTTGTGCGGCTGAAATAATAGTTTTTTCAATGCGCTTGCGTCTTGTCTCTGGACGTTTTGCACTTTCAATCCAAAAAAGAATATTTTTTTTAGATGAGTTACTCAAGGCGGTAAAGTATTTATTGGCAATTTCATTATTTGCTAAGGCTTGTGCTAAGTCTGAGGGAATAATTAACGCTTCAATAGCATCTAAACTAGTCCAGGAACCGTCTTGTTTAGCAGTTGTAATTTTTGTCAAACCTGCTTCGGTCATTAAGTCTTGTTCTATGAGTTCGGTAATATATTGTTTGTTTAATTTTGACCAGACGCTTTTCGGTTTTCGGGGGGTAAATATTTGCATGTAACTGTCTTGATCTAGGGATTTGACTTTACTGTCAATCCAACCAAAACATAAGGCTTCTTTGACAGCTTCGCTATATTTTATACTTGGTTTACCACTTTTGATTTTGTAGTATATCAACCATACACCCTGAGAAGAATTATGGTTTTGCGCCAACCATTCTCGCCATTCTTGGCGATTTGCAGCCTGGAAGGTTTGTAGTTGGCTATCAAATTTTGCCATAGTTGGGAATTTATATTACATATACTACATTAAATTTAAAAACTCTGCAAGTGTGAGGTTTGAACAGTTTTGGTGCGGACGGTCTAGTTTCTTTAACTGGATAAAGAGACTGATTTGAGTTTGAGATTACCCGGAGGCGATCGCCATCCCAAAAACAGTACTCACATATGCTGTTCAGTTCACCGTTCTAGAATCTCGCGGAGAAACCAGATTAGTCAACCGCATGGACATACTCAAGTTAGAGAAAAGTAGACTCGCGCTGGCCCCGAAACTGCTGCTACAGCACATCACCAAGTGATGACTTATAGCAAAACACAAACATTGCAGAGTTTTGTATTAACGGACTCGAACCGTCTGGGGATTTCTCCCGTACCACTTAATTTGTATTAGCTACCACCCTCAGGTAGTGTCCTTTAACCCGGACAGGGTTGGTGGAAAGTGTAGGAATCGAACCTACAACAAATCGATTAACAGTCGATCGCTCTACCAATGAGCTAACTTTCATGGGGAGTTTGATGTAGGATTTGAACCTACGTCCAACCGAACAACTCGGACGCTCTACCACTGAGCTAATCAAACGGTGAAATAGTACGGATTGCTCGACGGTATACGCAATTAGACCAAAGGCTAGCGCACCAGTTAGGTATACAGAACCTAAACCACAGTTTTGCAATTTGATTACTATTCGATTACAAATGTAGCACAAACAACTGAAGGGTGAAGGGTGAAGGGTGAAGGGTGTAGACGCGCAGCGTAACGCACCCTACGTATATTTATGCAAGAAGCCTAGAGTATAGTTTATTGAATTCGGGCGATCGCTTCTCGATTTCGGGGGGTCTTTCCTTGAATTCGGGGGGACGTTTCTTGAATTCGGGCGATTGTTTCTTGAATTCGGGCGATTGTTTCTTGAATTCGGGCGATTGTTTCTTGAATTCGGGCGATTGTTTCTTGATTTCGGGCGATCGTTTCTTGAATTCGGGCGATCGTTTCTTGATTTCGGGCGATTTTTTCTTTGAAAAACCTCCACAATATCTCAACGAAGTCTGGGCGTAAAAGATTATTTGGAAAAATCTCTAAACAAAAGCGTTCCCGGTGGTTCCCATCAATGATAATTTTAAGGATCGGGAACCCTTGACGAGCAAATGTTATGAACGCAGCCGACGATAAAACGATAGTTCGTGAATATTTTAATTCCACAGGGTTTGACCGCTGGCGGCGGATTTATGGTGATGGCGAAGTCAACAAAGTCCAGTTAGACATCCGCAATGGACATCAGCAAACTGTGGATACAGTAATCGGCTGGCTGAAAGCTGATCAAAATTTATCAGAGTTATCAATCTGTGATGCTGGGTGTGGTGTAGGTAGTCTTAGTATTCCTTTGGCGACTGATGGCGCCAAGGTATATGCGAGTGATATTTCTGAGAAAATGGTGATGGAAGCCAAGGATAGGGCTTTAAAAACTTTGGGAAATGGTGAAAATCCCACATTTGCTGTACAAGATTTAGAATCGCTGACGGGTAATTACCACACGGTGATTTGTCTGGATGTTCTCATCCACTATCCCCAAGACAAAGCCGATGAGATGATTTCCCATCTTTGTTCTTTAGCGCAATCCAGGATAATACTGAGTTTTGCACCCAAGACTTGTGCTCTAAGTTTACTTAAAAAAATCGGTAGTTTTTTCCCTGGCCCAAGTAAAGCGACTCGCGCCTACCTGCATCGTGAAGCTGATGTGGTAAAAATCTTAGAAAGTAATGGCTTTTCTGTGCAAAGACAATCGATGACTCGCACTCGCTTCTATTTTTCTCGCATTCTGGAAGCTACACGTAGTTAGTGCATGGGGGTGAGTGTGGGGTTTAAAAACACACATTCATCCCAAATAATCATGGTATGGATGGCAAAAATTAATATAATGCTCTTCTATGAGCACCTACCCATCCCTAACCAAATCTGATACAGAACACCGTCGGCGTGAAAATGACTGGCGGTTGTTTTTACGGCTGGTACCTTACGCCCGTCCTTATCGCGGGCTACTAGCTTTGTCAATGTTATTGCTGATACCTATCGCTTTAGCTAGTTCCGTACAACCGCTGCTAATTGGACAAGTAATCTCGCTGATTCGCCAAGAACCGGGAATCTATGGTTTTTTGCGCGATCGCCCTTTAATGCAAGGGTTAAACATTCTGGAAGGATTACTGCTATTAGCTATTTGCGTACGTTTGATATTAGTGGGTTTTCAAGGTTATTTAGTCCAGAAACTCGGACAAAAAATCACCGCTGCAATTCGTCAAGATTTATTTCGCCATGTTACATCTTTGGCGGTGCGCTTTTTTGACCGCACGCCAGTAGGTAAATTAATTACTAGGCTCACCAATGATGTGGAAGCTTTGGGAGATGTATTCTCCACAGGGGCGATCGGTATTGTCTCTGATTTAGTGGTGATGCTGGTAATTATCTGTTTGATGTTTTCTCTGCAATGGCAACTTGCAAGTTTGCTGCTGTTGATGATATTACCAATTAGTATTGTCACTGTTTATTTGCAGAAGCAGTACCGCCAAGCGAATTATAAAGCCAGGGAAGAACTTTCAATTCTCAATTCCCAGCTACAAGAAAATCTGGTGGGGATGAATATAGTCCAGTTGTTCCGTCGGGAAAAATTCAACGCTGACTTGTTTCGCGCCACAAATGTCAGATGTACCAAACAACTAGATAGAACCATTTTTTATGATTCCGCTGTTTCCGCTATTTTAGAGTGGATTAGTTTGATAGCGATCGCTGGTGTATTATGGTTGGGTGGTTGGTTACTATTGCAAAAAAGTCTGACTTTTGGGATTTTATCGGCATTTATTCTTTATGCTCAACAACTATTTGAACCCTTACGCAACTTTGCCGAAAAATTCACCGTAATTCAATCTGGATTCACGGCGATCGAACGAGTAATTAATATTTTGGATGAACCAATCGAAATCCGAGACGCACCTAAAGTTATTACTTCACCTTTTTCTCAATTTGACACAGAATTCGGTTACATCGATGAGGTAATCGCTAGCTTAGAATCACTCAATCTCAACCTTCCTCCTCAACTAGGCGAAAT
The DNA here is from genome assembly GCF_000332295.1 of Fortiea contorta PCC 7126. Lineage (GTDB taxonomy): Bacteria > Cyanobacteriota > Cyanobacteriia > Cyanobacteriales > Nostocaceae > Fortiea > Fortiea contorta. The sequence goes on from NZ_KB235930.1 coordinate 594,117, forward strand.
TCGTTTTGAACATGTCTGGTTCGCCTACAAAGACGATGATTATGTCATCAAAGATTTAGATTTTGTGATTCATCCAGGTGAAAAAATCGCCTTAGTTGGGCCGACAGGCGCTGGAAAAAGTTCTATTATTCGCCTGCTGTGTCGTCTTTATGAGCCGACTCAAGGACGCATTCTCATCGATGGTGTAGATATTAAAGATTTACCGCAAGCTGAACTGCGGCGATATTTAGCTGTGATTTTGCAAGAAGGCTTTGTTTTTGCTGGTGATGTGAAAAGCAACATTAGTTTGGGAGATAATTACACGATTGAAGAAGTGCAACAAGCTGCTCAAATCACTAATGTTGATCAATTTATTGAACAATTACCACAAGGTTACAACACTCAGTTGCGAGAACGCGGTACAAATATTTCTAGTGGTCAAAAACAACTTTTAGCTTTTGCAAGAGCTGCTATTCGTAATCCTCAAATTTTGGTATTAGATGAAGCTACAGCTAGTTTAGATGTGGGAACTGAGGCGTTAATTCAAGACTCTTTGAATCGGCTTTTAGTAAAACGCACCGCTATTATTATTGCTCACCGCTTATCGACAATTCGCAATGTTGATCGTATTTTTGTCTTGAAGCGAGGCGAATTAATTGAAGCAGGAAGCCATGAGGAATTACTCCAGCAAGGAGGAATGTACGCCACTTTACACAGTTTGCAAATGTTGGGAACTTAGTGATTGAGAAAGGGTTAGGGATTAGGGATTAGGAGCTAGGGAAAGACATGTTTAATGGCTTTTCTTTAATACTCTAATGTAGAGACGTAAAATTTTACGTCTCCACAGATAGCAGAAAACAAAATTATTTTTAAAAATTGGTATTACAAGCTATAACTCACAACCTTTTTTGAAGTCAACCACATACTATCTACAGCGTATTTTATTACTACTGACGCTGTTTCGGCATTACATGAACTCTTGACTTCTAGAGTTTTATTTTCGTCTTTAACCAGTTTTGCCTGATAAGCACACAAGGAACCAGCGGAGTTTTCAAAAGTTAACTCAACTAGCATTGTCTGATTATCTAAACTTTGCTCAACAATTTTGTAAGCTACTTTGTAGTTCAACCAATCCCATCCGTAGCGCAAGATTAATTCTTTTTCTAAAATCTGCATTGCTGTTGGCAGAATTCCCCAGCCTCGATAAACTTGATTAAAGCACTGAATATCGCCAGTTTTTGTCAATATTGAGCGGAAAGAATCTTGATTGAGAGCGCCGTAATATCTCCCTTCTGGTAAGTCTATCGCTGTTGGTGCGAATCTATGACCGCCAAAATGGCTAGACCGCCAAATTCGCACATGGTCTAAACCAAGGTTTTCAACTGTGTCTGTAGCTTGGAAATAAAAGGAATTACCATATTTAGCACAGCATTTATCATGGCTACCGTGAGTACAGATTAAGATATCTCTAGTGAAATTACTGGCGATTTCCCAATGAGATACTGTATCCCAAACAAACTTTTTCAAGAAGTCAGCTACTTTTTCAATATTCGCTAACTGAAATTCACGCTTTTGATAACCGTTACTCAGCCCTGTTTGTTTTTGATAAATTAATATAGTTGTCTGGTCGGTTTTGTGTGATTGTTCGTTAGCAATTAACAGAAATCTAATTGGTAATTTAGCACGGTTTGTTTCTGCAACTAAATTTTTTAAATTAGGCGGTACCCATCGAGAATTAAAGGCTTCTGAAGTCCAAGGCGGTGGACATTCTATTAAAATATAGGTTTCATAGTTAGTGGCGCTACCAACAATATCTTCTCGTATTTGTCGGGAATGATCGGAACAGAAAAAAGTATTCATTTAGTTGTACTCATGTATATTTTTCGTAGACAAATGTATGAGGCATTAAAATTGTGTTTACAGCTACAATTTCTTACCATGAACGCAACGAACAGAAAAAATTTGCTGGTTGTCACCAGGTAGCCACTTCATAACATTCATTCTTAATAAGCGCTCTTCCGGTTAATTAATTTTTTTCAGAGTAAAAAGCTAGCTTCTTAAAGATGACTGCGTACCGTAATAGTTAATTTTGTATCTACTGTAATTTAACGATTTAATAATTTTCCGTCTTGATAACAACATATTCACGAGGATTTGATGGCGTAATGTATCTTGATCAGCAACAAGGGATGAGAGATGAACGTAATTGATGTTACTCTCACAAATCATGGTAGGATAAGTGTCACCAAGTAAATCATCTTTATAAGTATTAATTACTTGCGTTTTTCTGATCAAAGTAACAGCTTGAAGTCTTACTCTGATGGTGGCTAGGTGTTTTGCTACTTCTGGGTAATCTGCTTTGAGAGTCAAATTCTGTAATCTTTTCTCAAGAGCAACTGCTAAATTTTGAATTTTGCGGTGTATCACCGTCACAGTGAGTGCTACGTCTTCTGTAGGAAGATGTATTTTTAGTGCCGTTAATTTTGTCTGCAAGTTGCAAATATTTCTCATTTTATTGTCAAAAAAATATCAGTCAAATTAGCGATCGCCACACATTTTCCAGTAGAGACTTGATTTTACTCCACAAAAGAATATTTTGCAGGAGTCTATGAACAACAAACACAGTCGTCAGTACAGTTAACAGTATACTATTTGCATTGAAGTTAATAAACGGGGATCAATAGCTAAAACAAGCATTGCACTTGCCAATACAATCAATAAAATTTCTCAATAGTTACATATTATAGTCAATAAATGGGGAGTGAGCCTTTAGTTATGTCATTAATCATCGCGCTGGATTTTGGCGGTACGAAGCTGGCGGCGGCGTTGGTAGAGCAGGGTTCCCGGAATTGGCTGGGGTATGAACGGCGGTTGTCGCCAACGAATGCAGATGCTCAGACTGATTTAGAGATCATGCGATCGCTAATTCATTCGCTCCTACCAGGACAAAAACCCGCGATGATTGGTGTGAGCTTCGGCGGCCCGGTAGACGCCACCACCGGAACAGTGCGACTTTCCCATCATGTTTCTGGCTGGGAAAATATCCCCCTCAAAGATTTGCTAGCGCAAGAATTTGGTGTTCCCGTCAGTGTAGACAATGACGCTAACGTGGCTGCTTTAGGTGAACACCACTTTGGCGCTGCTCAAGGCCATAATAGCCTATTCTACATTACCGTCAGCACTGGCGTGGGCGGGGGCTGGATTCTCAATAATCAGCCTTGGCGGGGTGCAGGAGGGATGGCTGGTGAAATTGGGCACATGGTTGTAGACCCTACCGGGCCTGTGTGTTTGTGCCGCAAGCGGGGTTGCGTGGAAAGGCTAGCTTCTGGCCCTTATATGGCGCAGGATGTGCGGCAGAGGTTAGAAAATCACCCCCACAGCAGCGAAATTTTCAGTACTTTGGTGGGAAATAATTTGCCATTGGTAACAGGAAAAGTAGTGAGTGAAGCGGCGACTTTGGGAGACGAGTTAGCGCAAGAGGTTCTATATCGGGGCGCTTGGGCGTTGGGCGTGGGGATTGGGAATGTAGCGAATTTGATCAATCCCCAGTTGTTTGTTTTGGGTGGGAGCGTGACCAAGGCGGGAAATCGCTGGTGGGAAGTGGTGCAGAAGACAGCGCGGGAGACGGCTCTACCAGAGGTGGATTTTGCAGTTGTGCCGGCGGCGCTGGGTGATGATGCGCCGTTGTGGGGGGCGGTGGCGTTGGCAGAGATTAGTTGTTTGTGATGATGTTTTGCTTTGTATGTCTCCCTGGTTTGGGTAGTTTTGCAGCCAGTAAAAATAGCCAATCAAATTTCTGTGTTGGCTGCTTTTTCCAAACGATTTGTTGTAGCTTTTGTCACTTGGAGCAAATCATGCCAATTGTCTGGAGGATGACCTCTTTCCAGCATTTTCTGAAAAACTCGATAAGCATCTGTATTGCTGTCATAGGCTCGCTTAGTGTTCTCATCATTCACCGAAGCGAAGACAATAATTTTGCTTTCTTGATGATACCGAAAAAACAGTCGGTACTGCTGAAAAAATTTAGCCCTAAACCAGTGCTTGTACTCATTTCCCAGTGTATTACCTAGGCGATATTCACTACGTGTGGGATCTTGAGGAATAATATCAAATGCCAGCTTTGCTATAGCAGCTAGACGCTTTGTGGCGTTTTTCTTCTTGTACTCGTCAGGATACTTCTGACGCAAATCTTCAACCTGCATCAGCAGTTCTTCAAATTGGTTGAGAAAGAGAGAATGGGCAAAGATGTTCCACCCATTAATTACCAATGGTTGATCTACAGACAAAGTTATTCATCCTCGTCCAAGAGTGATGCATCAAGATTAATATCAACCTCAGACACCAAGGACTGAACGCGGTTAACTAAACCAGAGCTAATTGCTTGTATGTGCTGAGGATGTTTTTCCATATCTTGTGCTAAGAAATTCAGAAACTTTGCCAAAATAGGATCGCTCTCCTGCTCTTGGGCGCGAGAAATCACTACCTGACCGTCAGACTCGATGGTGTAGCAGATTTTATCACGCTTATTTAAACCGAGGACTTTGCGAACAGGCTCAGGGATTGTAGTCTGATAACGATCAGTAAGAGTAGATTCAGAACATAAGGCTAGTTTTGCAACCATAGCGATGTCTTAGCCTGTTGGTTAAACTGCATTCTACAAGGTAATGCATTTGCATTGTCTTGTCAACAGCGATATCTTTGGGTTTGAAGCTGAAGATTCAATTTTTTCTGCGGGATAATCTTGAGTACTAGGACTATCTTCGAGTGATATTTGGATAGAATAAGCGAACAAGTTGGAAAAAACCGATGAGAGTAATTGTGACCGAGCAAGGAGCGCTAATTCCTAAACAACTTCTCGAAGGTGTTCGAGAAATAGAAATCCACAACCAACAGGGAATTCTGCTCGTTTTACCAATTTTTGAGGGAGATCCGATTCTTCAATTAGGTCAAGAACCCATTACTGATCTGGTAGAAGACGCTTCTATTAATCACGATCGCTATCTGTATGCCAACCCGTAAGATTTTTCTCGATACCAGCTATCTTCTAGCTCTGGAATTAGCAAACGATCAAAATCATCAGGTAGCGCAAACTCATTGGCATCAGGTAATTACTGCCTCACCAGCATTTGTGACAACTTCCTATATTTTTGATGAAGTTGTAACTTATTTCAACAGTCGTAATCATCATGCCAAAGCAGTACAAGTTGGTAATCTTCTTTTGTTAAGTCCTTCTGTCCAATTTGTTCACGTTGATGAAGTGCTGTTCTATGTTGGTTGGGCATATTTTCAGCAGCATCAAGATAAGGGCTATTCTCTCACTGATTGTATCTCTTTTATGGTGATGCAAAAACATGGTATTGAAACTGCTTATACCTTTGACCAACATTTCGTTCAGGCTGGTTTTCAGAAGGAGCCAGCGTAGTCTATTCACGGTGCAAAGAAGAACTATATTTTTGGCAGTGTTAATGTAGGGATAAGAGGGTAAGAGATATTGAATAGAGGCGTTGCAAACTTTGCAAACTGATTCATTCGTTGACCTTTAGCTCCACTTTAGATATCGTTTTAGAACTGCTAGGCTCTAAAATAAGAGTAGCTCTACGACGCTCACCCTGAGTCCAAGGTTCAGGGTAGGGAGTTAGAGCAGGTGAGAAGTTTAATTGCCGAGTGTCAGATTGGACTCTTTGTAAGTCATACAGTTTAGCCGTAATATTAGATATACTAAGGTTACTTCTAGCTTCAGCAATAAAAACTAATTGTTTAAGACCATAATTTTTCTCTATTTTTACGTCCTCTACGACAAAGTAGTCATTCACATTTCCCCAAGCCACTGCAATATCTAAATTCGGTTTGTTTGTATTACCTGAAGTTGGAGATTGGTTGGGTGTACGATTAAATGAGCAATTTAAATAAATTGGTTTAGGTCTATTAGGGTTACTTTTGAGATTTAAGTTTTGGTCATAAGGTTCACAACCCTCTTTAGAGATGCGAATTCTGACAAAATCCGTAGTAGGTATTTGAACTCGAAAGGAACCTAAATTATCAGTTGTATCTGTATCAGAACCGCCTTCAGATTCTAAGATTACTTTTGCTCCAACTACAGGAGCTTGAGTACCCTGAGCATAAACACTAACTTTTATACTACTGGAGTCTTTTGGTGTTGGTTCTGTGGGAGGAGATGTGTTTATAATTTTACTCAATTGGTAAACAGCAGCAGCAGCTACAGCTATCGTTATAGCTCCAACTAGAAAAGACCTAAGAGGCTGTGGTAAATTGCTAAGATCCATGTAGGTTCTAAAGGTAAACGTTTATTCATTAAGTAGAAACAACGTTAACTATTTGTTGTTAATACTACTTCATATATAGAAGATTACCCGTAATTATCATGACTGAATTCCCGCATCTAGGGATATCTACCATATAGGGTTTATTTTCGCATATCCGCATATCACAGATATTGATATTCCTTGTGTGGTTAACCGAATACGATCAAAAATAAAATATAGCTGCATCTAAGTCAAAACTAAATTATCCCGGTGAACCACGGTTTCTACACCTGCGTAGCCTAAAATTGTAGAAATTTCCCGCGAGTGACAACCCCGAATTTTTTGCAGTTCACCACTGCTGTAATTTACCAATCCTCTAGCGATTTCGTGACCGTTGGTGTCGCATAATTGCACGGCTGCTTGCGGGTCAAATTCTCCTTCGACTAATTTGATACCCGCTGCTAACAGTGATTTTCCGCCTTGGGAAATGGCAGCGATCGCACCCACATCCAAATATAGTTTTCCCGCTGGGACAAGACCATAAGCTATCCAGCGTTTCCGGGCTGATGTCGGTTCTGGTTGCGGTGCGAAGTGTGTTCCTAATGGTTCACCTTGTAATATTTTTTCTATATTTTTGGGAAATTTACCTTCGGTAATTACGGTACGCACTCCGGCAGCGGTGGCAATTCTCGCAGCGGAAATTTTCGTCACCATACCGCCTGTACCCCATTGGGAACCTTGACCACCTGTTTGAATTTGTAATTGTGCTAGTTCTTTAATGTTACTCACCAAAGAAATTGGTTTAGCGTCGGGTACTGAACGGGGATCTGCAGAGTAGAGCCTGTCTACATCGGTGAGCAAAAATAGCCAATCTGCTTCTACTAAGCTAGCAACTAAGGCAGAGAGAGTGTCATTATCACCAAATTTCAATTCCTCCACTGCCACCGTATCATTTTCATTCACCACGGGAATTACTCCCATTCCCAGCAGTTCTTGAAAGGTGTTGTTGATGTTGAGGTAGCGGCTACGCTGTACTAAATCGCTACGTGTCAATAGAACTTGGGCGATTGGCTGTTGGAGGATGGTAAATAAATCGTCGTATATCCGCATTAATCTTCCTTGTCCGACTGCAGCTACCGCTTGTTTGAGGGCGATGGCTTTGGGGCGTTCACTCAAGCCCAATCGCGCACAACCAACCCCCACCGCACCGGAAGAAACCAAAATCACCCGATGGCGTTGTTGTCTTAAAGCTGAGAGTGTTTCTGCCAAGGTAGCGATGGTGGAAAGCGCTAGTTGTCCGGTTTCTGGTTGAGTCAGGCTAGATGTACCGATTTTGACGACGATTGTTTTGGTCATTGGTCATTTGAAATTGTAAAGCGCCAGTTCCTCTATATGTGAGGGCTGACGCTCTACGGATTTATGCTTACTTTTTATGGGCTAGAGTCTTTATTTAGCTGACTCCATGTTATTAATACTTATGATCCCCGATTTTTGTCCCCAACAAAGATTTCTTAATTATTTCTTTAGATTTACTTTTCTGAGGATTTGTTACTTTTTGCGAATTTTCTTGTGTTTAGGGGTGATTGTGGCTCCTAATACTTCAGATACCAAAACTTCAAAATTACGGATGGGATGGGAGCGCAACACAGCGTCAGGATGGATAATTGGCTCGACTAGGATAGTGAACATCCCTAGACGATTACCAGCTAGGACATCGGTAAATAAGCGATCGCCCACCATCGCTACTTGATGAACTGGTAAGTCCATTGCTCTGAGTGCAGCTCTGATTTTGCGCCGTGAGGGTTTAGCTGCGCCTAGGTAGTATGGTAGATTTAGCGATCGGGCAATTCCACCGATGCGGGCTTCACTAAGGTTATTACTCACCAACCATAATGCAGTGCATGACCGAATTTGCTCTACCCATTGTCGGAGTTCTGGTGACACTGCTCCCACTGTAATCGGTACTAGAGTTTCATCCACGTCTAACACCAACCCTCTTAGCTCATATTGACGAATAATATCCGGTGTTAAAGTCAAAACTGAGCCTTGCAAAATCAAATCTGGCTGTAGGAGGTTGTTCCAGGTCATAGTTAAAAAATAAGAGTCAACAGAAGTTTGGGTGTTGTAGAGACGTAAAAATTTTACGCCTCTACAGGGATTTTCAGCGCCACGCACAATCTTATCTCCCCATCAGCCAAGCTGTGTTTGAGGAGCGGGGATAATCCTCATAGCTTCATTCCCTGTTCCCAAATTCGGCAAAACATCTGTTTTAGCGGACATAATTTTATTAGTCCGCTGCAGTGTCAGCTTAAATTGTCACCAATACAAAAGGGTCGATCTTGTTTGTGATTATAATTAAAAATTTAAAAATGTTACATTTTAATTTTTAATTTTTAATGTTATTCAACCTCATTAAAAAGATGTTCTTCTAATAATGGTTGTACTTTACGAAACTCTTCTGGAGACAGCAATTCAGGTAAACCATTTTTTGATGTGCGGGCAAAAAATAGCAGTGGGTCGAGGGGTGTATAAATTGCATACTCTTGTTCTTCGTCATAGAAACTGGCGAGTAGTTGTAATTGCTCTGGTTCTAAATCTGCTTCTTCATCTTCGATTTCTAAGGTGAAGAGTTCTGATTCTTCCACTGGTGGTAAATCACCTGCGACTGTCAGCGCATAAGCTGTATTCTTCAAAACCAGATTCTGCTCTGATAAAACCGCTTGAGCGGTACCAAAAATTTTATCAATAGTGTCGTCATCTTCTACGAGCACTGCTTCTTCTTCTTCATCTTCACCTTGCCAAGCAAAAATTTCTACAGGTGAATCAACAGGTAGGAGTAAGACATATTCTTGTCCATCCACTGCTAAGGAATGCTCAATATAACATTCGAGGGTTCGCCCTTTGTCGTCTGTCAAAGTTATCGAACCGGCATGAGCATGATCATTTTCTTCAGGGAATTGAGAGGAAAACATAGCCGAATTTTAGGACTTTATAAATGCCAGCCAAGTTGTCAATCGCTTAACTATTTCATAACAAATGCTGTTAAACAAATAGCTTGAGAGTTAGATACAACTGCTGGGGAATAGTTTTCAGAATATCATGTTAAAAGTATCAATACTCGCTAGCTACGGCTGGACTGCGGGATTTAGCTCTGCGAGCATCTAGCCATTGTTGCAAAATTAGAGCTGCGGCTTTGCGGTCAATTAGGGCTTTGTGACGCGAGGGAGAGCGGTTTTCATCTCTGAGCAACTGCTCTGCTTGTAATGAAGTTAAGCGCTCATCGACATATTCCACGGGTAGTGCTAGGGCTTGAGCCAGTCTAGTGGCAAATTTTTGCACTTGACGAGCTTGAAAGCCAACGGAGCCATCCATTGAGTAGGGTAAGCCCATGACTATCACTTCTACTTGACGCTCTTGGACTAGCTGTCGTAAACGCTCGACATCTTGGACAAAAGATGCTCTCTCAATTGTAGTGATTCCTGTAGCAATTAAACCTGTCCGATCGCATCCTGCTACACCAATGCGCTTGCGACCGAAATCTAGTCCTAGGGCTGAAATCAACTGTTTTGGTTGCTCGGGGGTTGTCACACTACTGCTCCTGCTGTGCATCTGCATCTGGTTCGCAAGATGCTTCCAGGTTACAGTTTTTACACCCAAAGTTAGCAGATTCTGATTTATTTGGCGTCTGTCTATCGGTTGATTGCTGTTGCAGTTGTTGTACTTGCTGCACCCATGACATCCCGCCAGGAATTGGTTTGCGTGCTGGTTGTAGACCTTGTAAGACTTCAGGCCATTGAATTCCTTCTAGAGAGACGAATTTAGATTCTCGCAACTTGTGCCAAACTGAACGGGACATGATCAGGGTATGTTCAATGCGATTAGCCCCAATCCTTTCTAAATACTCTTCTCTTTCTGGCTGAAAGTCGGAGGAGGCTAGTTGTAAACTTTGTTGAGGAAAATCTTGAGCAATGCGAGCTAGTTGGGATAATAGTTCTGGATAGAGCCAGGTGTAGGCAGGGTGGACTGTCAGCGTTGCTACATGGGGAGCAATGCCTTTGCGGTCTAGTTGCACCTGGAAATGTCCGATGGCTGCTTTGCGTTGGGGTTCAAATACGTAGCCGCTGACTACTTCTGTTTTTGTGACCCACTGTTTCACCGCATCTGTTAAAACACCGAACAGACTGGTTTTGAAGTCGCGGGTATTGCGATCAAATACCTGACGTACCAGAGGCGGCATGGATGCGGTATCTAGTTGATAGAGTAACTGAGCATCGGCGTTGCTGACAGGTAATAAGTTCGGTAGGTCTGGTTCTCCCTGTGCCAATTCTGACAACAATTCGGAAGTAATTTCCCAATAGGTCATTTCTGCCAGACGTTGGAATCCATTTTGCCGATATAATGCTAACGCTTCGAGGTCACTGACGTTTACTTCTAATATCCAAGTGCGGGCTTCTAAAATCGACTCAAAGCAGTGACGCATCAATTGGGAGCCGATTCCTTGTTTATCAACGCCACGATCTAGGAGGACGCGGTCAATGCGCCAAGTGCTGCGTGTGCGGTTGAACGGGGAGACTTGAATCATTCCTAGCAGCATCCGCCCCTGCTCTGCTACGTAGGAACAGAATAAATATTGCAGCGGGTTGGGGAACCAACTTAAGCATTTGATGAACCCATACCAGCGGTGCAACCATTGCATTTGGCGCTTGATAAAGCAGACTCCCTGAGGAGTGAGGGCTGCAAATGACTCTTGAGTTAAGCGCTCGATGCCATCCAGATCCCGATATTGGGCTGGTCGGATGACAACGCTGAGATTTCTGGGAAGTAATGAAGTCATTTTAATTCGAGCCGCCATCTAGCTTTCAACTAACTGCTCTTTTTGAGTAGTCGTTGCCATATCCATTTTAGCTGGTTTCCGCTGTCTGCTATTGTTCCTAAAGAGTGATTTTTGTCACCTATTACTGAATAGCACGAAAAAAAGCAGGCTTTAAGAATACACTATTTTTGTGTTTATTTAACCTAGCCTGCTTTTATTTTATGTGAAATTATATAAATATTTATGTACTCTAAAGCCCTTGTCGAGAAATTAGCTTTTCAAAGTTAGCTTGAGTTTGATGCAGTAATTGTTCTCGACTACCTTCTTGAATTTGCTTGAGGGGTGGAACCAGATTGCGAGCTTGCAGAGTCATGTGTAGCTGTAGATGGGCAACATATTCGCTAAAATCATCGTTGGCTGCGCTCGCTACACTAGCACCCTTGAGTACGTTTGATTCCATTACGACTGAGTTCTCCTTTCCTAACATTGTGCTGTTTCCTCACATCACTAGAACTTATCATGTTGTTTCAACTTGTTTTTATTTTGCAATGAAGTGTAACGCGAATGGGGATTGTCCAAACTACGCACTGGAGGGGAAAGGGTTGCTTGCGGCTGTCAATAGACTTCTTGCAGAAGTCGGGAACAGGGAACTCTTAACAGGGAACAGAGAGTAGAAAAGGTACTTTTGCAATCTTGTTTAATGAACTATTCGACGGCACCGAGCGTTAGTAACGCAGATTTTTGCGCTGATGTCAAGCCTGTGGCTTGATGAATGTTCATTTGTTCGTAAATGTGTTCGGCTTTGAGGGTGTTAATGCATTTTTTGGTGTGGAGATCCCAAAGTTTAATGGTTGCGTAGGTGTCGCCGGCGATGAGGGTTTGACCGTCTGGACTGAAAGCTAAGGACATGATCCAGGTATGATGTCCTGGGAGAGTGGCAATGCATTCACCATCGACGACAGTCCACAGTTTGATTGTGGTGTCACTGCTACTACTGGCGATGATTTTACCATCGGGGCTGAAGGCGATCGCCCACAGCATGTCTTGATGGGCTGAAATAATTCGCAGACACTCACCCGTTTCTACATCCCATAATCTGATCATGCCTTCAATGGTGCCGCCAGTGGCGAGGGTGCGGTTGTCGGGACTCCAAGCTACCCACCAAACCCAATTTTGATGTCCTGTTAAGGTTTGATAACATTGGTGGCTGTGAATGTCCCAGATGTTGATGGTGTCGTCGAAGCCACCAGATGCTATTTTTGTACCATCTGGACTAAAGGCAACTGACATGCCCAGATGTACGGGGAATTTGTCTAGAAGTCTACCTGTAAAACTGTCCCAGAGTCTAATTGTGCAGTCATAGCCGCTGCTGGTTAAGAGCCGACCGTCTGGGCTGAAAGCGATGCCGGTGACTGCTCCGTTGTGTCCTGGTAAAATTTTGATACACTTGCCTGTGGTCACATCCCACAGCCTAATTGTTTGATCACTACTGCTGCTGGCCAGGATGGGACGCTGTGGATGAAAGGCGACAGCAAAAATTAAATCTTTGTGTCCGTATAAGATGCGACATTCACTATTTTTTGTCCAGAGTCTGACTGTTCCGTCTGCACTACCGCTGGCGATGAGGTCTTCAGCGTCATGGGCGGTGGGACTGTAAGCAACAGATTGTATCCAGTTATTCCTTCCCTGGAGTGTTCTGATACATTCGCCTGTAGTGATATCCCATAACCTGAGAGAAAAGTCATCTCCACCAGTGGCGAGGATAGTTCCTTGGGGGTGAGCAGCGATCGCATCAATGGAATTAAGATGTCCTTGTAGGGTTTTGAGGCATTGTTTGGTGGTGATATCCCAAAGACGAATTGTGCAATCTACCCCACAACTGGCGAGGATGTCGCTATCACCGACAAAGGCGATCGCTAGTATCCCATGCAAATGTCCAGCTAACACACCAATACAAACTTTATTTTCTACATCCCACAAGCGAATGGTTTTGTCTAAGCTACCGCTAGCTAATACCCCAGAAGCAGAAAAAGCAATCGACTTGATCCAGTCTTGGTGTCCTGGTAGGGTTTTGATATGAGCACCTGTAGTCAGATCCCAAAGCCTGATAGTATTATCTTCACTACCACTGGCGAGTATCTGTTGTTGGGGATGCAACGCCACAGACCAAACTTTGCGGCTGTGTCCATGCCATACTTGAGTGCATGACCCTAAACTCAGATTCCAGAGCCTGATGCTAGTATCACTGCTACTGCTGATCAAGTTTTTACCATCGCGGGTAAATCTGAGGCAAATTACACCGTCAGTATGTCCTTGTAGAGTTTGGAGACATTTTCCGGTAATAGTTTCCCAAATTTGAATTGTTTTGTCTTGCCCGGCAGTCGCTAAGATAGTACCATCGGCACTGAAAGCAATACACCAGATAAACCCGATGTGTCCTTGACTCTCAAGTAACTGTTGTCCAGTGGCGAGATCCCACAAACGAAAATAGCCGTCTAAATGGGCTGTTGCTAAAGTTTGACCATTTGGATGAAACGCTACAGAAATGATTGTGGAAAAGGTTTTAGCAAAAATACATTGAGAAAAATCTGCGTGAGTAAAGTTGACTCGATTCAAGGGAGTATCTTGGAGATAAGCTTGGCGAATGGTGAGGTAAGAAAAGTCATAACCTGTCAAGTCGATTTGTAGATAACACAGGAGATTGAGAATATTACCGCCTAAATATCCTGGTTCTAAAGGCAGTGCTTTCTTACCTCTACGGAATTGTTGTAAAATCTGTGTGAGATGAATCGTTATTGCTTGCTCAGTTCGTAGATTTTGCAGTAAGTTGGCAATTAAAGGTTGTAGAATTAGCTTGGTTTGGGCAATGCGGATGTAATCTTTGGCAGTAGCTTTGATCAAAGCGTGGCTATTGCAGATGCTCAAATTGTCACGTGTTTTTCTGAGAATTTCTGCACTTACCTGCTGAATTAACTGATTGGTAACATATTCCATGACCACTGGTTGGAGGGTGAAATATACACAAGCATCTGGAACTGATGTTTTTTCAATGAGACTGCGCCGACTCAGAGATTCTAAAGCTTCCAGTAATGGCATTGATGATCCTGGTAAAATCAAATCACTGGATAATTCTGCGAGAGTCACTGCCTCTCGATTCATTGCTAACCAGTACATCAAATCTTTTTCTAATGGGGAAATGCGGTGAAACTGCTGCCCTAGTAAGTCGTTGATACTGCCAAAAACTGTGGAACCGTGGTTGAGAAATGCATTGATGTTACCAGCAAATAATTCTTGAATGGTGGTAGCAACAATCTTGAGTGCGAGGGGATTACCTGCGTAGTGTTGAATGAGATTTTGCCAATCTGCATCACCACCGGCAAAAAAACTTTTGGTTCTAACTAATTTTAAAGCAGCGATCGCACTTAAACCGCCAATTTGCCACGAGCGTACTGGTAAAGTTTCCCCCGCTAAAACAGCTATTTCGGGGGGTTGCTCTCGACTGGTTAATACCAGACAACTTTGATGGGCGATTTCTCCCAACTGCTGCCAAAATTGACTGTAATTTTCATACCCAGCTTGATAGCGTCCAGATTGCTCACCACTAACCAAGATTGATTCTGCATTATCTAATATAATCAGGCAACGGTGCGATCGCAGATGTGTCATCACCTGAGAAATCAGAGTCCCAATATTTTCTGATAAATTCACAGGTTGACCACTAGCAAAGAATTGTAGCAGATTTGCCAGCAATTCCCTCAACGGCGGGCTATTGCGGAGACTACGCCACACAACAAACTCAAACTGCGCTTGGATTTCCTGTGCCAATTTCACCGCTAAACAAGTTTTCCCAATTCCACCCATCCCCAACAGCGCAACCAACCGACAACCATCATTGATAATCCAGGATTCTAACTGAGTAACTTCCTGTGTGCGTCCAAAAAAAATTGAGACATCGACAGCTTCTCCCCAATCAGTTTTAGTAGGGGTAAGTTTTTCCCCTCCTCCCTGTTCCCCTGCTCTGATGTAGTCACTCGGCGTTAAACTTAAACCAAAAGCTCTAAAAAAGTACTCTAGAGACTGCTTATCAACTCCTTCTGCTTGCGCTAAAACCTTAGAAACGGTAAAAGGGGCTAACTGAGTGCGGTAACTCAGTTCCTCTAGGGTAAACCTGACACCATCATTTTCTATTATTTCCGTTTGATGTCTAGCTGCTTGGAGCTTACGCCATCCTGGGAGACTGAGAACAACACCACGCTTGCGTCTTTGCTTGGGCAATTCCATGAGTTTACCAGGGAAGACAGTTGTTTTTTAGGTGATAAGGTTTAAGTTAGCACCTTAAAACCTTTATCTTTACTGGTGCTGTTGGGGAATTCGTCAGAAACTGGATTTATTGGACGCTACCAAAGATGGAAAGCGACAAAAATCATCCTTTGATAACTGATTTCAAATTTGGGGGTATTCAACCCATGACGAATTCTATAATTAATCCTGTGGAACGTCCACAAGTAACACAGCAACTGTCAGAAAATATTATTCTCACCACAGTAGATGACCTTTATAACTGGGTGAAAATGTCGAGTCTGTATCCCTTGATGTTTGGTACAGCTTGCTGCTATGTTGAGTTTATCGCTGCTTATGCATCCCGCTTTGATTTAGAGCGATTGGGAATGATTCCCCGTGCGACTCCCCGTCAAGCAGACTTGCTGATTACAGCAGGAACTATCACTATGAAGTATGCACCGAATTTGGTGCGACTTTTTGAGCAAATGCCAGAACCCAAATATGTCATTGCTATGGGAGCATGTACAATTACTGGGGGAATGTTCAGCGTGGATTCTCCCTCGACGGTGCGCGGTGTAGATAAATTGATTCCAGTTGATGTTTATATTCCTGGATGTCCACCCAGACCAGAAGCGGTTTTAGATGGCATTATTAAACTGCGGAAAAAAATTGCTAACGAAAGCCTGCAAGAACGACGGCAATATCAACAAATTCACCGCTATTACAGTATCACACACCAAATGCGGGCGGTATCTCCTATCCATGATGGTGAATATCTCAGAAGTTCGACGCGGGAGATTCAACCGTTGGAAGCAAATGCATCTGCAGAATTCAGATTACCATTAGCATTAGCAAAAATTCGCCAAGAGTAAATTATCAGAGCGATCGCACTTTCATCATACCTGATACCCAGCTCCTCGACTTGTTTAAAAAGTCGAGGAGCTACCTCTAATTACAAACGACCAACTACCACTTTTCCCACCAATAAACTATTTCCGTAGCAGAATCGTTAATTGCTACCCCGTAGCTTTCGCCATGACTCCACTTGAAACCAGAGCTACCTCTATCTTGGGCATCTAATACTAATATTTCATAGTCAGAAGGGAAAGACGCGGCTGCGTTATTTGTATAGAAAAAAGTTGTCGGTACACCATCAGATAAGTTAGCGTGGTCATTAGTATTACCACCTTTATATTTATGTTTAGCGATTTTCCGATATTGTAAATGTAAATTTTTGAGCTTTTCTGGTGATTGTTTCCATTTAACTTGCAAAAAACTATTACCCATTGCTGTGCTGGGAGAATAAGCAAGGTTAACATCTTCAGCATCTGCGGGAATTTGACTAGGAAAATGTTTTCGTGGGTAGTTATTAGCTCTAAGGTTTTCACGGATTTGATGATATTCGGAAACAGCGTTGATTATGTCAGGTGAATTGGAGTTACTGAAAGCTTTCCTCAGAAAAAAACTTCCCCCAACAACACCAAAGCTGCTAAGGGAAAGTAAAAGTGTGATAGCAATTTTGAGAAAATGCGATCGCTTCGTCAAATTAGGCATGTTTGCTTGCGAATCATCTACCCAATCACTACTAAGCTAAAGTTGTGTTTTTGCGAATCTAGCTTAGGAGATATTTTTCAAAAATAATTAAATTAATCTGCAAATCGGCGTTGGTGAATCTCTATATAAATTTAGATGTAGAGACGTAAAATTTTACGTCCAATCCACAACGCCAAGCTGTAAATATGTATATTAAGTGACAAAGTGCCAAATGTAGATTATGATACTTGACTCCCAGCAACGGGATTAATAAGGTAGAAAATTTTGACACTTTTGTAAACTTATGCAGTATCCTCTCGAACTCACCTTCAAACTTTGGACACTAGCGCCCCAAATATCTATTGTGGATCATCAAGGGAACTTGATTTTTCACGTTAAGCAGAAACTTTTTAAACTCAAAGAAGCCATCACCGTATTTGCAGATATCGAGCAAACTCGCCCTCTGTATTATATTAAAGCTGATCGAATTATTGATTTTTCCGCTCGCTATGACTTCACGGACAGCCAAGGAAACTATCTTGGGGGAGTAAAACGGCGAGGA
The DNA here is from genome assembly GCF_000332295.1 of Fortiea contorta PCC 7126. Classification (GTDB taxonomy): domain Bacteria; phylum Cyanobacteriota; class Cyanobacteriia; order Cyanobacteriales; family Nostocaceae; genus Fortiea; species Fortiea contorta. Next base: position 611,548 of record NZ_KB235930.1, read on the forward strand.
TTGCGATCGCTTTGGCGCGCTCGTTATGACATATTTGATGGTGATGATAGCACTCTCAGCATCCAGGAAAAAAATCCTTGGGTGAAAGTTGCAGACGCTTTATTTGCAGAAATACCAGTTTTGAGTATATTTACTGGTTATGTCTTCAACCCAGTTTACTTAGCCAGTCGGACTGATGGTACAGTTGTGATGAGATTAGAAAAGATTCCGTCTTTTCTCTCCCGGAGATTCATGATTAAAGCGGTCTCTCAAGTGAGCGATCGCGAAGCCGAACAACTACTGTTAAGCTTGGTAATGATGCTTTTATTGGAACGCGATCGCGGCTAAAATTAATAACCATCAACTGACCAATGGGGAGGATCATTCCTCAGTTTATAAACTCCATAGGTACTACCTACAGTCCATAGAGGTTGATTCAAAGCAGCATTCGGTGGATCGCTTATCGTAACAACTTTTCCGTTAGCATCCCTAATATTAATTGTTCCCTTCCAAGTCACATTCCAATCAATAGCGAGTTTTTGAGTGTGGCGAGAATTTAAAGCTACAGGATTACCCCCAATACCATAAGCCTCCACCATTTCTTTGACGCCTTGTAACGAACCAGCATTAGTATAATGCTCCCACTCAATATCTACTCCAGCCATCGCTGGTACAAATCTCGGTGCAATCTCTTGGCGACTAATTCTAGCAGCATAATGCATCAGATAAGCCCGTTCTTTAGGCCGATGAGTAGCACTGACAATGACTTGACATCCAGCATCAATCAGCGCTTTTTGAAATGCTTCTACTTTTTGCCGAAATGGTGAAGTTAAATCAGCAATCAATCTGCTTGTAGGAAAATTATCAATCCAATGAGCACCGCTGAGGCGAAATCTCTGAATTTTGGCATAATTATTTACAATATCCATAGCTGGGATCAAATCTTCTCCCAGTTTCTGTTTAGTGATATTACTCAGCGAATTTTCTACTTCTTCACGCAGTCTTACATCTCTTTTTTTATATGCTTCGCCCAATCCTTTAATGCTTGCGGGGCCAAAATCACCATCTATTTTTAAAAATGGATTCAGTTGTCCAACCCGATTAATAACTGCTTGTAAATCTTTTACTTCCGCTTCACCAAAACGGAGATAAGCAAGCAAAGTTTTAGCAGATAGATTAGGAAGTTTAAAAATCAGACCTTGATTTAAAGCTTTAGCATAGGTCAAATTAGTAACAATTCCATCAGCTGTCAAATTATTTCTTTGTTGATAGCTAATAGTCGCTGCTTCAGTTTGTTTACCAAAGTCGCCATCAGCCACTCCGGCTAAAAATTCAGCATCCAACAAAAAACTTTGCCAAGCAACAACTGTAGCCCCTTCAGAGCCAAATTTTAACACTGGTAACTTTAGAATACTAACATCAAAAGCCATCGTTTCTCCCCACTATTTATTCTTTGTCTGTACAGACGTTTTCATCCAATATTCATACAACGCACTTTGAGTTTAACTGAACTAGATTTTTACATAAAATTGTCAATCATCATGAATTGGTATATTTACATGATTAATTGACAATTTCATCCAGCTTAATTTTGGTAATAACTAGCCAATTAATCTTTGCCAAGAAAGATTACCAATAATACCATCATCAACTAAGCCATTCTGTTTTTGAAAAGTCTTAACTCTTGCTTCCAATTGTGGATCATAGACACCATCTATTTGAGCACCAAGACGATGTTCTAAGTATCTAATGACTGGCCCACCAGCGTGATTTGGTCTAATAACACGTTTGGCTAAAATCAAATTGATTGCATCCCACGTAGCTTTATCACCAGATCCCGTCACTGGAATTCCCGCAATAACTTGAAACTTTTCGACTGCTGTTTTTGTGGAAATACCAGATAAGTTATCTTCTTGGAGTGGCTTACCATTTCTATCGGTGATCTTCAGTCTATTTAAAGCTTTTTGCAACCTGAGTATAGTCGTATCTGCATTATCTTCCTCATCTGGTACAGGAACTACAGGCGCAGAAGGTAATTTACCTGTCAAACCTTTAACAATCGCATTAGCTAGACTTTCTTCATTGAGCAGACTAATATCTTTCTGTGAATCAATAAAACAACCTTCAATTAAAATCGCAGGCATGTCTGTATTTCGCAACACAAACAAGTGAGAACCACTCTTTACACCACGATTAAAAAAGCCTAACTTGACGATTTCATCTAATACAGGTTTAGCAATTTTTCGGCTATTCTCGCCAATAGCAAAGACCTCTGTCCCATTAGCTTGCTTGTTAAAGCTGTTAAAATGAATTGAGACAAATACATCAACTTTGCTAGCGTTAGCTTTTTCGCATCTTTTAGAAAGAGAATCGCGTACTGTACTAGCTTTATCTGGTTTGCAGGTTACAACTTCGTTGCCTAAAGCTTTTAATTTTGCTATTACTCTATTGCCTACATCTAAAGTTAAATTATCTTCAAATTTGAGTCCTCTAGCTCCTGTATCTGGGGGACAATTATGTCCAATATCAATTCCAAATTTCATTTGTTCGTCCTCTACTCATTCTTATAGTAGTTTAAAATTTTTAGTAGCTAGACTACCATAAACATTAACAGTATAAAATACAACTTGTGTTACGGTAATATTTTTTCCTCAATCAGTAGAATTACTTTAACTCAGTATTGTTCCTGTGCTTGGTGTATTTTTCCCCAGTACTAAAACTTCCCAACTATTGGTAGATGTTTTGTCAATCAGCCGGATAGCAGGTTTAAGATCAAAGTAAAGAAATATTTCTTAGCTTACGAGCATGAAACGCATCGTCTTGATTGCTGGGTTTGAATCATTCAACACTGAATTGTACAGGAAAGCAGCTTTTTTGGCTAATTCTCGCTGTCCTGAGTTGGATATTCGGGTATTTAGCGATCGCAATATTACCACCACGCCCCAGGAAGTAGCTGCAGCACTCGAAAGTGCTGACGTATTTTTCGGCAGCTTACTATTTGATTATGACCAAGTTTTGTGGCTGCGCGATCGCATCACTCAAATTCCCATCCGTCTCGTATTTGAGTCAGCCCTAGAACTGATGAGTTTAACCAAACTAGGCAACTTTGCTATCGGCGACAAGCCTAAAGGAATGCCCAAACCAGTTAAATTCATTCTAGACAAATTCAGCAACGGACGAGAAGAAGACAAACTCGCTGGCTATATCAGCTTCTTAAAAATCGGCCCGAAACTATTGAAATACATACCAGTGCAAAAAGTGCAAGACTTACGCAACTGGTTAATTATCTATGGTTACTGGAATGCTGGCGGCCCTGAAAACGTCGCCTCATTATTCTGGACATTAGCAGAAAAATACTTAGATTTAAAAGTCGGTGATATTCCCCAACCAATCGAAACCCCCAACATGGGTTTACTTCATCCCGACTACCCAGGATTTTTTGAGTCACCCCGTCAATATCAGCAATGGTATCAAAAAAGAATAGCGACACAAAAAGATGAAAATTCGTCCCATCCTCCAGTAGTCGGAATCTTGCTATATCGCAAACATGTCATCACCAAGCAACCATACATCCCTCAACTGATTAAGCGTTTTGAACAAGCAGGGCTGATTCCCGTACCCATCTTTATCAACGGTGTCGAAGGACACGTAGCCGTGAGAGATTGGATGACAACTGACTACGAAACTCAACAACGGCAACAAGGTAACATTGAAACCCCCTCACTTTCCACTGAAGCCGTCAAAGTTGACGCAATTATCTCCACAATCGGCTTTCCCCTTGTCGGGGGCCCCGCTGGTTCCATGGAAGCAGGACGCCAAGTAGAAGTAGCCAAGCGTATCCTCACTGCCAAAAATGTACCTTACTTCGTCGCCGCCCCACTGCTAATCCAAGATATCCACTCCTGGACACGCCAAGGTATCGGCGGCTTGCAAAGTGTCGTCTTGTATGCATTACCAGAATTAGACGGCGCTATTGATACCGTTCCCCTTGGTGGCTTAGTAGGTGAAAATATTTACATAATTCCCGAACGGGTAGAGCGATTAATTGGTAGAGTCAAAAGCTGGGTAGCTTTACGACAAAAACCGCTATCCCAACGTAAAATCGCCATCATTTTGTATGGTTTTCCTCCCGGTTACGGCGCCGTGGGTACAGCCGCTCTATTAAATGTTCCCCGTAGTCTCCTCAAGTTTCTCCACGCACTACAAGCCCAAGGATACACAGTAGGCGATTTACCTGAAGATGGCGAAGAGTTAATTAGTTGGGTAAAAGTAGCAGACGAATCTTATCCAATCAATGTAGAAACGGAAAATTTCCCATCTCCACACACAAAAAATACTGTTAATACCAAAACTTTAGAAAAATGGCTGGGATATCTCCGCACTTCTCGCATCGAAAAACAATGGAAATCTTTAACTGGGAGCGGAATCAAAACCTACGGTGATGAGTTACAAATTGGTGGTCTGCAATTAGGAAACGTGTGGATAGGTGTGCAACCGCCTCTAGGGATACAAGGCGACCCCATGCGGTTAATGTTTGAACGCGACTTAACTCCTCATCCTCAATATGCTGCTTTCTACAAATGGTTACAAAATGAATTTCAAGCTGATGCTGTAGTTCATTTTGGAATGCATGGAACTGTAGAATGGTTGCCCGGTTCTCCTCTTGGTAACACAGGTTATTCTTGGTCGGATATTTTATTAGGAAATCTACCTAATCTATATATATACGCTGCGAATAATCCTTCTGAATCTATTCTAGCAAAACGTCGTGGTTATGGTGTATTAATTTCCCACAACGTACCACCTTATGGACGTGCAGGTTTATATAAAGAATTGATATCTTTGCGAGATTTAATTTCCGAGTATCGGGAAGATAAAGAAAAAAATTATTTATTGAAAACAGCTATTTGTCAAAAAATTGTGGACACTGGTTTAGAAACAGATTGCCCATTCGATGACGCAAAAAGACTGGGAATCGCTTTTAGTCCTGAGAATATGCAAATGTTTAGCAATCATGCTTTTGATGATTATTTAGTAACATTATTTACTTATTTACAGATATTAGAAAATCGGTTGTTTTCTTCTGGTTTACATACTTTGGGAGAACCACCAAACGAAGAAGAATTAGCTAGCTATTTGACAGCTTATTTTGGGGACAAACAAGCAGACAATAAAGAAGCAAAGCAAATAGCAGATTTGTTGATGCAAACTACCGATGAATTAACCAATTTATTAAGAGGATTGAACGGCGAATTTATCGCACCCACGCCTGGTGGTGATTTGCTGAGAGATGGTTCCGGTGTCTTACCTACAGGAAGAAATATTCATGCTTTAGATCCTTATAGAATGCCTTCACCCGCTGCTTATGAAAGAGGGCGAGAAATCGCTCAAAAAATTATTACTCAGCATTTACAAGAACATGGAAATTATCCAGAAACTGTGGCAGTAATGTTATGGGGACTAGACACAATCAAAACTAAGGGAGAATCACTGGGAATTTTATTAGAGTTAGTAGGGGCTGAACCAATAAAGGAAGGAACTGGAAGAATTGTTCGTTACGAATTGAAATCTCTATCTGACATTGGACATCCTCGAATTGACGTATTAGCAAATCTGTCGGGTATCTTTCGAGATAGTTTTGTTAATATCATCGAATTATTGGATGATTTGTTTCAACGAGCGGCTGATATTGATGAACCAGAAGACCAAAATTTTATTAGAAAACATGCCTTAAATTTAAAAGCTCAAGGTGTAGAAAATGCATCAGCAAGATTGTTTTCTAATCCTACAGGCGATTTTGGTTCTTTGGTGAATGATAGAGTTGTAGATGGTAACTGGGAATCTGGTGATGAGTTAGGTAATACATGGCAAAGTCGCAATGTCTTTAGTTACGGTAGACGAGATAAAGGTCAAGCTAGACCGGAGGTTTTGAATACATTATTAAAAACAAGCGATCGCATTATTCAAGAAATTGATTCTGTAGAATATGGTTTAACAGATATACAGGAATATTACGCCAACACAGGCGGCTTGAAAAAAGCAGCAGAAACACAAAGCCACAAAAAGATAACTACCAGCTTTGTTGAAAGCTTCTCAAAAGACACAACACCGCGTAATTTAGATGATTTATTACGCATAGAATACCGCACAAAATTAGTCAACCCCAAATGGGCACAAGCAATGGCGAGTCAAGGTTCTGGCGGCGCATTTGAAATTTCACAACGCATGACAGCTTTAATTGGTTGGGGCGCAACCGCCGACTTTCAAGATAATTGGGTATACGACCAAGCCGCAGATACTTATGCTTTAGATCCAGAAATGGCAGAAAAGTTACGTCAAGCCAATCCAGAAGCTTTCCGCAATATTATCGGCAGAATCTTAGAAGCGCATGGGCGGGGTTTTTGGCAAGCTGACCAAAATAAGCTAGAAAAATTACGTCAATTATATGAGTTAGCAGATGAGCAATTAGAAGGCGTTACAGTTGAGTAGGCGTTAAAGATTATGCAACGCCTTACAAATTTTAAAATAACTCTATCAAAATGATAGACCCAACTTTAAACCCAGTGCAGCATGGTAAAACAAAATCAAAAGCGCAACAGTTCCTAAATAAGCATGAGTCGCCCGTAATACTTTTTTATTTCCAAAAAATCCACTCAAAGCAATTATGACGTTAATTACTAACAATAACAGCACCAGTGAACCAGTATAAAAATGGGGACTTTTAAAGATTGGTTGATGATGCATTACTATAGCCAACACCCCGCCTATATATCCGCCTGCTAAAGATACAAACAGCCACGGTGCTAACTGACGGTGAGCGATTCGACTTTTAACAGCAGCATCCTTATCTTGATTTTCCAGTAATTTTCCCCTCCAACCCGCCACTCCTACAAAACTACCTAGCACAAAAATAGCGATCGCCATCATCACCGGATGCCCCCAATGTACAATTACATGAGGCAATCCCAGAAAATGAAACCAACTTGCGATCGGTTCTAAAACTGCATTTACATCCACCATCTACACTCAGCCCTTAAAAAATTAATTTTCCCAAACTTCTCACTTTGTGCATCTGTGCGTTTCTGCGTGAGACAAATTCATAAGCATGTTGAGATCATCATATTTTGCCGCGAAATAATCCTTAACTTCCTTCCGAGACAGCAACATCACTGGCGTTCCCCGTCGGATTGGTTGTAATAATGCGTTTAGACTACATTGAGAAACGCTCGCTTTCCTGTAAACACCACTGAAACTGATACCAGGTATGCGAAAGTAATCACCAATTTGTAATTTTTCAAAAGTCATCATCATGCTCAAATTAGAAAAATAGAAATCAATTAAAAAACTCCTCATCTTCCTTATCGCTGTTGCCAAAGTTGTAAATTACCAACACTACTCAACTAGATTTCTCCCTTAACAAGGGAAAACCTAACTTCTCCCTTTGTTCAACATATAAATGAGCCACCTTCCGCGCTAAATGCCGAATCCTAGTAATATACCGAGTACGTTCTGTGACTGAGATTACACCCCGCGCATCCAGCAAATTGAAAGTATGCGAACACTTAATTACGTAGTCCAAGCTGGGTAAAACCAACCCTCGCTCCGTTAACTGTGTAGCTTCCTGTTCATATAAATTAAACAGTGTCAGCAACAACTCAGGATTTGACGCTTCAAAGTTATAAGTACTCTGCTCAATTTCATTTTGTAGGAACACGTCACCATAGGTAATGTCGTCTGTCCACTGGATTTTTGTAATTGCTTCCACCTGCTGGAGGTACATCGTTAACCGCTCTAACCCATAAGTAATCTCAATCGACACGGGACGACAATCAATACCTCCACATTGCTGAAAATAGGTAAATTGAGTGATTTCCATCCCATCCAGCCATACTTCCCAGCCAGTACCCCAAGCACCCACCGTTGCGTCCTCCCAGTTATCCTCCACAAAGCGGACGTCATGGTCTTCAGGACGAATACCTAAAGCCCTTAAGGAATCAAGATAAATCTCTTGGATATTATCTGGCGAAGGCTTAATTAAAACTTGATACTGATAATAGTGTTGGAAACGGTTAGGATTCTCGCCATAACGACCATCTGTGGGACGTCGGCATGGTTCAACATAAGCCACAGCCCAGGGTTCAGGGCCCAATGCCCTTAGAAATGTGTGAGGATTCTTAGTTCCAGCCCCTTTCTCAATGTCATAAGGTTGAGCAATTAGGCAACCGCGATCGCTCCAAAACTCATGCAACACAGCTATTACCGACTGAAAATTCACCTTCTACTCCTCCTTCATCATCACATTGCATAAACCATTGTCACCTAAACCCAACAATGTGAGGAGTTTCCAGGGATTAAACCTAGCTCAAAAAAATTTTTCCAAAAAGAGTTGACAACCAAAGAGAGGTTGGATATATTGAATAAGTGCCTGAAAGCGAAGCGCGAAAGAGCGACGCCGGAAGGACGCCGAACCATGAAAAAATTATAGTTTGAAAGCTAGTATAAAACAAGTAGCCTGCGTCAGAAAAGAGAATCACCAGGCTAGGTGTAAAACAGCCAAAAGAGCTAAAGAAAACGAACGTTAACAAAACGGAGAGTTTGATCCTGGCTCAGGATGAACGCTGGCGGTATGCTTAACACATGCAAGTCGAACGGAATCTTCGGATTTAGTGGCGGACGGGTGAGTAACGCGTGAGAATCTGGCTTCAGGTCGGGGACAACCACTGGAAACGGTGGCTAATACCGGATGTGCCGAAAGGTAAAAGGCTTGCTGCCTGAAGATGAGCTCGCGTCTGATTAGCTAGTTGGTAGAGTAAGAGCCTACCAAGGCGACGATCAGTAGCTGGTCTGAGAGGATGATCAGCCACACTGGGACTGAGACACGGCCCAGACTCCTACGGGAGGCAGCAGTGGGGAATTTTCCGCAATGGGCGAAAGCCTGACGGAGCAATACCGCGTGAGGGAGGAAGGCTCTTGGGTCGTAAACCTCTTTTCTCAAGGAAGAATAAAATGACGGTACTTGAGGAATAAGCATCGGCTAACTCCGTGCCAGCAGCCGCGGTAATACGGAGGATGCAAGCGTTATCCGGAATGATTGGGCGTAAAGCGTCCGCAGGTGGCTGTGTAAGTCTGCTGTTAAAGAGCAAAGCTCAACTTTGTAAAAGCAGTGGAAACTACACGGCTAGAGTGCGTTCGGGGCAGAGGGAATTCCTGGTGTAGCGGTGAAATGCGTAGAGATCAGGAAGAACACCGGTGGCGAAAGCGCTCTGCTAGGCCGCAACTGACACTGAGGGACGAAAGCTAGGGGAGCGAATGGGATTAGATACCCCAGTAGTCCTAGCCGTAAACGATGGATACTAGGCGTGGCTTGT